>DATCJA010000163.1:0-17955 GCA_036507475.1 Vicinamibacterales bacterium | reverse complement strand
ACTAGCGCCCTACTTGGTGAACCCCTCCGCTCGAAGGCGCTCTTCCATCAGGGCGGCGATTCTGGGCATGTTTCCCGCGGCCCACTCCTGCCCTGCCGCCGCGCCTTCCTGAGCCAGCGCCGGCAATACGGAAATCAGCTTGCGGCCGACATCCGTGTTGTAGAAAGCCAGCAGCGCCAGCACGTCCTCGTGCGTGAAGTGTTTGGCATAAATTCCAACCAGTTTTGCCCGCAGTCCGTCGGGCGCGGTAAACGCCTTGGAGTATTCCGAGTCCAGGACCTCCGAGATGATCGCGATCGCCCGCTCGGGAATGTTGGGCTGTGCCTTCCTGACGTTGTCGATCAGCCGTCTTGAGACCAGACTCGCCATCTGGGCGCCGATTCGGCCGGCGCCGGTCACCTCTATCAGCTTCTCGACATCAGCCTGAAACTGCGGGTCGATGCCCTGCCCGCTGGCTGGCGCAGAAACCGACAGAATCAGCAGGACCACGCCGATTGGAACGAGTCTTCGCATGTGCTTCTCCAGTCGTTCAACCTTGGCCGGTTGGAGGGCGCGTGGCGCCCGCGACCGACGTGTGCATACCGATGTTTTCGGAACATCCAGAGCAGCGCAGCAGCACCGGCACGGCCGAGTCCCCAACCTGAATGCAAGATGCAAAGTGCAAAATGCAAACGCGGAGATTTCGGAACATTTCAGCGGTTTGCATTTTGACGCTTGCATTTTGAATTACGGCCAGCGCGCTTTTTTCATCAGGCCTGCTAGGCGCCGTCGTACCGATGGAACGCTATCGTCGTCTGGTGGAATCGTCACCGGACGGAATCGGCGTCGTCGAATATGGGCGAATCGTATACGTGAACCCTGCGGCTGTCGACCTGTTCGGGCGGCGGCCCCGATCGGCTTCTCTGGCGATCGCTCGTCGAGAGCTTCGACCCGGAAAGCCAGGCGAGCGTCCGCTGCCTGACTTTTGCTTCCACATGCGCAAAGGCTAGACTCGCTCGTAGGATGTACCTCTATCGCCGTCTGGTGGAGTCATCACCCGACGGAATCATCGTCGTTGAGGACGGGCGAATCGCGTACGCGAACCGGGCGGCGGCCGACCTGTTTGGCGTCGGCGAACCCGATCGACTGCTCGGCGACCCGCTCTTCAGCTATCTCGACGCAGACAGTCGGGCCAGTGTCCGCGCGCAACTGCTGAGCTGGCAGGACGGCTTGCCGACACTGCTGCTCGACGTCAAGGTCGTCCAACCCGATGGACATATCCGTGACGTCTCCATGACCGGTGCACCGGCTTACGAGGGAGGCGGTTCGGCCCAGGTGATTCTTCGAGACATTACCGAGAGAAAGGCGGCAGAGCGCGCGCTGCGCGAAAGCGAGGAGCGGCTCGCGCTCGCGGTGGCCGGCGGCCAGGAAGGCGTCTGGGACTGGAATCTGGAAACCAATGCCGTCGTGTACTCGGCACGATGGAAGGACATGCTCGGTTATTCCGTTGACGAGATCGAGCCGCACGTCAGTGCGTGGGAACGTCTGGTCCATTCCGATGATCGGTCGCGCGCCGACCAGGCACACGAGAGCGTCGCACGCGGCGAGCGGGTCACTTATGAGGCGGAGTTTCGCCTCCGTCACAAAGACGGTCATTACGTACACGTCCTCTCGCGTGGCTTTCCTGTACGTCGCGAGCCCGGCGGACCGGTCGTGCGCATCGTCGGCACCCATCTCGATCTCACCGAACAGAAGCGGGCGGACGGGGCGCTTCGCGAGAACGAGGAACGGCTCAAGCTGGCATTCGCCGGCGCCCAGGAAGGCGTGTGGGACTGGAACCTGGAAACCGGCGCGGTCGTGTACTCGTCGCGCTGGAAGGAGATGCTCGGATACGCGGACGAGGAGATCGAGCCGCACGTCAGCGCGTGGGAGCGACTCCTCCATCCCGACGACGTGGAACGCGCCCATGAGGTGAACGAGAGCGTGAAACGGGGTGCGGCAACGTACGAAGGGGAGTTCCGCCTGCGCCACAAGGACGGCCACTACGTTCATGTGCTCTCGCGCGGATATCCCGTCCGCCGCGATCCGGCTGGACCGGTTGTACGTATCGTAGGGACGCACTTCGATCTCACCGCGCGGAAGCGTGCCGAGGCCGAACGGGCCCGCACCGAGCTGCTGACGCGCCTGGTGTTCGCGCAGGAGGACGAGCGGCGGCGAATCGGACGCGAAATGCACGATCAGTTCGGCGAGCAGCTGACGGCTCTCGCCGTCCGGATTCGGACCCTCAAAGAGGCGTGCGGCAACCACGACGAGTGGCGCGCGCACGTCGAATCCATCGAAGACATTGCGCGGCAGCTCGACCGCGATGTCGATCACCTCGTCTGGGAGCTTCGTCCGACCGCGCTCGACGATCTAGGCCTGCGCGCGGCGCTCGCGAATTACGTCGAGAACTGGTCGAGTCGTGTCGGCGTTTCGGCCACGTTGCACACGTCGGGCCTGTTGGACGATCGCCTCCCCTCCGACGCCGAAACGGCGCTCTATCGAATCGCACAGGAGGCGCTCACGAACGTGGCGAAGCACGCCAGGGCGGCGAATGTCGACGTCATTCTCGAGCGCCGCGCCGATTCCGTGCTGCTGATCATCGAGGACGATGGCGTTGGATTCGATCCTGCGGCTTCCGCGGGGGCGGGACAGGGATTCGGCCTGGTCGGCATGCAGGAGCGCGCCGGACTGGTTGGCGCGATGCTCGAAATCGAGTCGTCTGCGGGCAAGGGCACAACCGTCTTCGTCCGCATGGACGCCGGCGCCCGGGCCGGCTTTCCCGACCATGCGTAAACGCGCCACCTCACTTCGAATTCTTCTGGCCGACGATCACGTGACGATGCGTCATGGGCTGAAGCTCCTCATCGACAGCCAGGCCGACATGAAGGTCGTCTCGGAAGCGAGCGACGGTCGCGCGGCCGTGCAGAACGCCGTCGCCCTGAAGCCCGACGTCGTCGTCATGGACATTTCGATGCCCGGGATGAACGGGCTGGAAGCGACCCGCGCCCTGAAACAGCAGCGGCCGGCCGTCGCCATCGTCGCCCTGACGAGGCATGGCGACGATGCATACGTGCAGGAGCTGCTGCGAGCCGGGGTCTCAGGGTATGTGCTGAAACAGAGCGCGCCAACCGAGCTGCTCCAGGCCATTCGCGCCGCTGCCGCCGGCGGGCAATACCTCGACTCCACCCTCACGGCACGCGTGACGGCGCGCGTCCTCGGGCGCGCGGACAGAGTGAACAGACCCGCCGCGACGCTGAGCGACCGCGAATCGGATGTCCTGCGGCTCATCGCATCGGGTTACAGCAACAAGGAGATTGCCGGTCAGCTCTCGCTCAGCGTCAAGACCGTCGAAGCGCACAAGGCAAACGCCATGCGCAAGCTGGGTCTGAGCGGACGCATCGACATCGTGAAGTACGCGGTGCTGCAAGGCTGGCTCGACAAGACGTAACAATTTTGCATTAGGGATCTTCCCTAGTCGTCCCCACCTTCTTCCCGATAGCGCGCCTGCCGCGGCGCGCGTACAGTCGAGACCACTCCCCCCACCTTTGGTCGCGTTCCAGAAAGGAGGCAGGTTCATGGGGTCTCGATCGAATGGCGTCGGCATGACGGGAGCCGCCGCCGGTGCCAACCAGTTCCAGCAGCTCAGGGAAGACTGGCGCCTCCTTCGCGAAGCACATAGAGACCTGCAAATCGTATGGCGGCAGCGTACGAACATGCTGCTCCTGGGAGCTCCCGGCGCGACTCGAATCGTCCTCGACATGTTGGAGCTGGACGTGCGCGAACCCATCCTGAGGTGGCGTCCAGGGCAGCCGCTCCAGTTTCCGCCGCCCGACCGGACGGCAACACTCATTCTTCACGACGTCGACAAGATGACGTGCCCCGATCAGCACGCGGTGCTCCGCTGCCTGGATCAAACCGCTGGAAAGGTTCGCGTCGTCAGCACGACCGTGGAGCCGCTGTGGCCGCGCGTGCAGCGGGGCGTCTTCAACGAGGTGCTCTACTACCGCCTGAACACCGTGTGTCTCGGTGCGCCAGCGTCGGAAAGCTGAACGTCTCCTCCCGCTCCCCCCACCCCGCTCCCCTCGAACCCGGCGGCTGTGCTTGACAGGCGCAGCCGCGTACGAAGAAATCGTCGCAGCGTTGTCTGAGGGAGAGACCTAATGCATATCAGCCAGAAAATAACGCCGTGTCTGTGGTTCGATGACCAAGCCGAAGAAGCCGCCACTTTCTACGTCTCGATCTTCAAGAACTCGAAGATCACCAGCATTGCCCGTTACAGCAAGGCCGGCCAGGAGATTCACGGGCGGCCGCCAGGATCCGTCATGACCGTGTCGTTCGAGCTCGACGGACAGCCATTCACCGCGCTCAACGGTGGTCCGGTGTTCACGTTCAACGAGGCCGTCTCGCTGCAGGTGCAGTGCGACACGCAGACCGAGGTGGATTACTACTGGGACAAGCTGTCGAAGGGTGGAGATCCCAATGCACAGCAGTGTGGCTGGCTGAAGGACAAGTACGGGCTGTCATGGCAGGTTGTTCCGACGGTGCTGCCGGAGATGCTGAAGGATCACGAATCCGCCAGGGCCCAGCGAGCCATGGACGCGCTGCTTCGCATGAAGAAACTCGATATCGGCGAGCTCCAGCGCGTGGTCGCGGCCTAGCCCTAGCGTAGCAGCGAAAATCGTCGTACGTAGAAATCGTCGTACGTAGCGGCCGGCTTTAGCCGGACCTCCGAAAAGTGTTCATTTCGGTAATCGCGTCACAGAAATGTCACGGGGCTGGCGCGTGCGACGGTCCGTGGCTTGCTGTGCTCCGCGTGCGTAGGTCGCTCGCAGGTTGACGGGGCCTACCCGCAATGGAGGTCGCACGATGATGAAAGCGATTGGAATCATGGGCGTTGCGTTGGCCGTCAGCTCGCCGCTGGCCGCACAGGCCGCACCGTCCTCGATTCGGCACAGGGTGGACCGGATCGAGGACAGGATCGATCGGCGCGAAGATCGGCGGGACCGGAGGGAGGACGTTCGCGATCGACGCGAGGACGTGCGCGACGCGCGGTTCAACGGGGGCCTCAGAGACCGCATCGAGGACGTTCGAGACCGTCGCGAGGATCGCGTCGATCGACTCGAGGATCGCTGGGATCGCCGGGAAGATCGCCGGGATCGAATTCGCTGATTCAACCACTCCCGCCTCGCGAGCCTCGATCGTCGGCATGGTAATATCGGCGTATTACCATGCCGACGATCACTGTCAAACTGGACAGAAAGCGTGCCGCGCGCCTGGCACGCTGGGCACGCCGGAGCAAAATCCCCAAGTCGGACGTAATCCGCGCGCTGATTGATCGAGCCGGGCCGATCGAGACCGGGGATGATTTGATCGAATGGGTCGACAGCGCGACGGGTAAAGGCCTGGGCCTGGCGCAGAGAAAATCGTGAGCCGCCCGGTCCTGCTGGACACGTCGTATCTGGTCGCCCTCGAGCGTGAGACGGCCAGTGGCAGGAAGGGACCCGCGCGCGCGTTCCTGTCGTCGCTTCGCGGGCGCCAACTTGTCGTTTCAGTCGTGAGTGTAGAGGAACTGCTGGAGGGCGCCGACGACGAAGCAGCCGCCTTCACGGCACTGCAACGGTTTGCGATTCAAGGATTGCACCTGGCGCAAGGGCGGCGGTGCGCGCTGCTGCAACGTCGCGCCGCGCGACGGATGGGCGAGAACGACGCCTGGCTGGTTGCCACTGCCGAGTCGATTGACGCAGACGTGGTGGGTGCAGATCGCGCTGCGTTCGAGCGGCTAGGTGATCGTTACCTCCGCTTCCGCTGAAGCCCCGCGGCGCTAACTCTTCCCCGAGCTCCGAATATTACTTCCCGTTCCTCGCGAGTAATACTTGCCGTTCACTTCCATGCCCATGAACTCGGCCGTCCGCTTGGACCGGTCGCGTCCGGGGTGGGCAATGATCTTGACTCGGTTGCCGACCTTGAGGATCTGCGGTGAGATCCCGGCTGCCACCATCGACGCGGCCCCGGAGCCTTCAAAGCCCCAGCTTTCCGTTTTGCCGTCGGGACCCGGCACATCCAGCGTCACCCACATGTGCGGGTTTCTCCACTGAACGCCCGTGACCACTCCCTCGACGGACACCAACGTCTCGGTGTCGAACATCGCCCGCGAATGATGGGCCGACAGCAGCGTCGTCATCGACACCAACCCGAGAAGCACCGTCAGCATTCCGATCTTCCGCGCCATACCTGCCTCCCTGCTGTAAGACTGCGACTCCTTAGTTAGACGTCTTGAAAGGCCACACTCGTGACAAATCAGTCAAGTTTTCGACCGCCCTTTCAAGACGTCTCGCCCCGCGGAGCGGGGCAAGAAGATACTGCCACTAGCGAGGCGGAGCCTGCACGGTCTGAGGCGAGCCTCGTTAGTCATGAATTCACGATCCGAGGCGCGCAAGGTACGTGTCCGGACCATCCTCCGGCCGGCACAGCGCCTCTTCGATTGTCTCGACCGGCTGTCGTTTCAAAGTGACGGTCGGTGTCTCCCAGGGCACGGTGAGCATCTCCGGGTCTTCGACTCGCGCCTGATACTCGAGCGTGTCGGCATCGATGCGGCGCCATCGTTCGACAACGTGCATCACCGGGGACGTCAGCCAGATACCGGTGCTGGCACTGGTCGGCTTGTCCAGGGGGCCTGCCAGCCATCCCTCGCCGTTGAAGGAATTCACGTCGACGACCAGCGTATCGCCCTCCCATCGTGCTGTCGAGTCGCCCATGTAAGTGGGATACAAATACTGCTCCGCGGTGTGGGGCCTTCCGGTCGTCTGAATGATGCGGAAGACCGGATACGCCTCGGTGAAGACGTACGCGAATCCAGGGCGCTGAATAATCTGGACCGCGTGGCCCAGCATCGCGGCGCGGGGAAAGGCGGGAGGAGCACAACGCAAACTTGGATCATCCTTCGTCGACATCTTTTGCATTCGTGCGCGCGCCTCGGGCTTGTAAAGTCCCTCGAGCGTCGTCAGATTGAACGAGTCTCGTTCGGTGCTTGCTCCAAGAGCCTCGCCCTTCCAAACGCCAGTCAGGTCCGGTTCTCCCCATGAAGTTGGCGAGACAGGCGTCGGCGTGCCGTTGGCGGCGCTATTCTCATTTGCTCCCCGGCGCAGACCGACCCACAGGGCTCCTCCGACGATCACGGCGCCGATGACAAGCGTGAGCGTACGTTTGCTCATCGGGCAGCAGCTCCTTTCTTCGCGGCTTGCTGGGCGGCGTAGTCCCGGTGTCGCGCGTCCAGCTCGGGATCCAGGAAGCAAAGTGATTCCAGGACCGTGTCGTACGGCATGATGCCCCGGCGTTCCGTCGCTCCGGTCCATGGGGCAGTGAGCATCTTCTGGTCCTCAACGACCAGCCGGTACTCAAAGACCTGGGCGTCCGGCCGGCTCCAGCGCTCGACGATGCGCAGCGCGTCGGAGGAGGTCTGCGGCAGTTGGTTCGGCGGGCGGGCGGGACCGAGCCAAGGCTTGCCGTTAAAGTTCGTCACGTCGATCACCAGCGTGTCGCCCTCCCAATGGCCGACCGACGAGCCTTGAAAGGACGGTCTGCGCGCCGCGCTCGGTCGTCGTCCGTTCTCGCCAACGATCGGGATGATCCGGAAGTTGCTGCTGCCCTCGTTGAGCAACAGGAGGTATCCCGGCGCTGACACCAGTTGGATGGTTCCGCCCATCGAGCCGTTGACGGGTGACGGCGGCCAGCAGTGGTAGTTCGGCGTATCAATACCACGCCAATCGATCAGGCCCCGTGCGGCACCGCCGCCCTCCCGGTACTCGCGTGCCTCGGGGCGGTACAACGATTCGAGCGGCACCGGCGGCGGGGCAATGGTCGCGTCGGGCCAATAGACGCCTGAGAAGTCCGGCTTTCCATCCCATGGTGTGCGAGGCACCGGGTATTTAACGGGGTCGGGTTTGTAATTCACGACGCGCTCGGTCGCCTCGGCGCGGGTTTCCACGCCAAGCGGGAGCAGCTCACCAATCCGCTCGGTCCAGTCAGCGCCCTTCTGCGACTGGGGGGGCGTGTATGGGCGCACTTGGGCCGCTGCCGGGGGTGAGGCAACAACGGCAAAGTACGTCGCGAGGACGAGGCCGGCACCCGCCAGCACCGTCACGACCGCAAGCCTTTTCACGCTCACAGCACACCTTCCTGCGCTCGAACGAGATTCCGTGACATTACGAGAGGAGCGGAGCGCAGTCTACGACCGCATTTGAGGGTCTGTCAACGCGAACCACCGCGAATGTCCACCGCGAACCACGGCGCGGATCCGGCGGGCGTCTTTCGTTGACACCTCTCTCACACGGCGGGTTATATTGGGCCTCATGCGCCAGATTCCATGGATTGCAGCGGCTCTCGTCATGTCGTTCACGACGCCTGTTCTTGCCCAGGAATGGGAGAATTTCGCCTTCCTCGAAGACGGGTTCGAAGTGAACTTTCCGGGCCGCCCCCAGGTGGAGAACACGACCTGGATGTCGCAGTACCGTTACACGCTGCCCGCGCGGATCTATCGTGCTTCACGCGGAGCCGAGCGCTATTCGGCGACCGTCGTCGATTACCGCGGCATCGAGAAGCAGGGAACCGAACGCGCCAAGCAGTGCCCACCCGGCGCCGAGACGTGCATTGGCACCCAGGACGGCCGCCAGGGCGCGATCATCGGCCTCGGCTACTGGAAGATGGACATCCGTGGCGCCCTCGCCTATGCGACGCTCAAGTTCCTGCAGCGCGATGCCAAGGTCACTGATTACAACCTTCAGTTTCAGCAGGTTGTCGAAGGCTACTTCCTGCAGTTGACGAACCGGGACGAGTCCCGCACGTTCGCCTACATCACCATGCACGAGAACCGGCTCTACATCTTCGAGGGGACGACTCCAAAGGGGTATCCGGAGCCGGGGCTGTTTCAGGGGTCCGTCGGGTTCCTCGATGCCAATGGCAACAGCATCCGCTACACCGACTATTATTCGAATGCGATTCACGGCCTCCGACAGCAGGAGCCTCCGCCCGTACGCGGCGGCGGCGCACCACAGGGCGCGCCGGGCGGTGCCGCGGGTCGAGGCGGTCGCGGCGGGAACTAGCGCGGATCTCACGTGCGTGTGGCGCGAACCCTTGGGGGTTCGCGAGGCGAGCCTGAAGGCTCGCCCCACAAATCCGAGGGAGATCCTCGGACCGGTCGCGCGTGAAACGGCTATCCAACGGCGAGCTTGGCGAGATCCGATCTGGCCTCGGCCAGGGCGCGGGTGGCCTCGATCTCCGCGTTCATGTCGGGCTTCGATTCGCGGATGGCGGCCGCAAGCGTCTTGCGTTCACTGAGTACACGATGCTTGAGCAGCATGAATGGAACTTCCGTATTCCGCGCCGCGTGTGCCACGGCCGCGAACTGCTCGGCGTTGCGGAAGCCCTCAGAGGCCACGGTCATATCCGCGCCTTTGTTGAGCAGTGGCTTCAGATGGTTCTGCAACTCCGTTGAGGACGGTGCGATCGCTGGCGTCGTCGCTCGAGTCGTGACGCGCGCTGCGGACACCGGCTGCCGGCTCGTGGCCGCCGCCCTTGGCGATTCCGTGCGATAGGCCCGGGGCGTAAGCGTGGCGATCGCCCGGTCACTTGTGATGTACGGACCAATCCACACTCCGAGCGCCATGGCACCTACGAAGCCCGTGGCGAGTACGGCCCCTTTACCAAACGTCATGTGCGCACCTCCAATGCTTGAGTCAGCACGGAAGTGGTAGCAAGAGTCGTGACACTCTGCAGCGCCGACTATCTCCAACTCAGCATTGAGGCAATGGACGTATCGTCCACGCCAGCTCGACCGCGTCCGGATGTGGCAGCCGCTTTGCGGCTTGGATTGCCGCCGTATGCCACCTGCGCTCGACGCTCTGACCAGTATTGGGGCTTTCCTCAACACCGGCATCGCTGGCAGCGAGTTCACGCCACTGAAGCTCCTGATCGTCATCACGCTGATCTCGGCGCTCGTGTGGGTCACACGACGCGTGACGCGTTGGCTGGTCGACAACGTGCTGGCGCGCCGTGGTGTCGACATCGGCATGCGAGAGGCGCTCGGCGCGATCCTGCGCTACGGGGTCATCACGCTGGGCGGCCTGGTGATCCTTCAAAGTGCCGGGATCAACCTGACGTCCTTGAATGTGCTGGTAGGCGCCATCGGAGTGGGGCTCGGCTTCGGCCTCCAGAACATCATGAGCAATTTCTTCAGCGGGCTCATCATCCTGTTCGAGCGACCGATCAGGATCGGAGATCGCATCGAGATTGCCGGCGCTATCGGCGAAGTGCGCGAAATCGCCGCGCGGGCGACGACGATCGTCACCGACGAGAACGTCGCGATCGTGATTCCCAACTCCCAGTTCATTTCAGAACGCGTGACGAACTGGAGCCGACCCGGCGCGCTGACGGCGTATGTACTCGCTTTTCACGTGTCGCACGTGTCGGACCCCGAACTCGTGCGCCGGGTACTGCTGGCTGCGGCCGTCCGGCACCCCGTCGTGCTCCGCGAGCCACCACCGGAGGTGGAGTTTGTCGAGGCCGGACTGGCGGCGCTGCGATTCCAGCTCCAGGTGTGGAGCACGAAACATCTGACGACGGCTGGAACACTCAAGAGCGATCTGAACTTTGAAGTGTGGCGGCAGCTTGATGCGGCCGGAGCGCTGGTCCCGCCGACACAAGGGGCAGTAGCGCTCGCGTTGCAGATCGGACAGGCGTCAAAGCACTGACCCGATCAGGGCAGGAATGACCAGCCGTGCCGATATTTCAGTATCAGCATCTTCTCCACCGAGACCTTCAGCCAGTCGCCGAACAGGTTCGGGACCATCATGGCAAAGGCACGCGGCGGGAAGAGACGGCTGGTCAGGATCCAGACTTCCTTGTTCCCCGCGTCCATCACACAGACGCCCGGGATGCTTCCGAACTGCTTGCACGCGAGGCCGGAATGTCCCTCGACGACGCGCTTGATGTTCTCGACGGCTGTCTTGGCCATTTCGTCCGTCGGGAAACCGGTCTTGGGCACGCCGAAGGGAACAGTGACGCGGAACGGATTTTCCACGCGCACGGCGAGGCCGGCGGCAAAGATGTTCGGATACGTGCGATGGCGATACGTGTCGTCGGCCACGACGAACCCTTTTTCATCGCCAAGGCCGGGAGACTCACGCACGACACGGGCGCCCCTGAACGCCGGCACGAGCATTTTCCAGGTTGCCGGAAGGCGTTCGCCGCTGTCGAGAATGACGGCGTCCTCGGAGACTTCCTTGATGGCGGCATTCACGCGGTAGTCGATGCCCTGCCACTTTAGGAACGCCTTCAACATCAGCTCGCCGCCGCGGATACCACCGATTCCGAAGTGCCCGAGGGTCGGCTCCGGAGTGACCCAGGTGATCGGGACGCGATCGCGGACGCCATGCTTCCGCACATGGCGATCGAAGTTGAACAGGTACTCGTAGCCTGCACCCATTGATGAGGCCAGCGTCAGGATGGGCGCTAGCGCGTCAGCAGCTTGAATGCATGCGTCCAGCTGTTACTCAGGAAACCGGGAATGCACCAGAGAATGCAGAGCGGCTCGATTGCGCGCGCTCCTTCGACCGCTCCCATGTCCGCCACGTCGAACCCGAATTGATCGAGGATTGTCTTCACCTCGCTTTTCGCCCCGTCATGATTGCCGCAGATGAACATCGTCGGCTTGACGCCGCCGAAATCGGGATTGACCATGAAGGCGTTCCCGATGCAACTGAACGATTTCACGAAGTGAGCCTCGGGAGCCAGCTTTTGCAGCCTCTCCATGAGCGATTCGTTTTGCGACGTGAAGTACTGCAAGACACCGTTCACTGGGGGCGCAGCGGCGATTGGATTTGTCGTGTCGATGACAGTCTTGCCATTGACATTGACTATGCCGGCTGCCTTCAGCGCGGCCTCGGCCGCCGTCCCCTTCGTTGCGAGGACAACGATCTGACCGAACCTCGCTGCATCTTCGAACGAGCCGACCTTCGCCTTCCCGTTCGTTCTTGACTTCAGCTCCTCACGTTTGCCGGCCGTGTTGGTTCCGATCATGACGTCGTAGCCGTGCTTGACGAAACCGTTGGCGAGCGTTTGCCCGACTATGCCCGATCCGACGATGCCGACCTTCTTGTCCATGCGATGTGCTCCCGTTGACGCTTGGACAATCAGTATCATCTCCGACGAACGCAATTGTCATTGGGACTTCGCGCATTCCCCGCACGAGCTGCATTGACGAGAGCCGACAGAGAGCAGTATCCGGCCGAAAAGCGGCTTTCCCAGGCCGGTTGAAGGTCGGCTCGAACTGCCCAGCGTCCGATTCACGGCGTGCCTTGACACGCCCTCCAGCGCAGTCATAATCGCGTGTCAATGCAGCAGCGGCGGACAACCCTGCTTGTCTGGATCGTCGTCCTGTTGACGACCGCAGGCTCGCTCGTGCCTTCTGAAAATCCCTCCATGAAGGCCGCGGGACCTCAATCGACATCGGCCGCTCGGTCTCCTTCTCCTTCACCTCATCGGGCGACTCTCGACAAGTTCTGCGTGACGTGCCACAACGCAAAGCTGCGTGCGGCGGGGCTTCTCCTGGATTCGGTCGACCTCGCTCATCCGGAAGCAAACGCGGCGGTCTGGGAGAAGGTGCTGCACAAGCTTCGCGCGCGCGAGATGCCGCCGGCAGGCGTGCCGCATCCGGACAACGCGACGTACGAGTCGCTCGCGAGCGACCTCGAAACCGCGCTCGACGCTGCTGCGGCCGCGCGGCCGAATCCCGGCAGACCTGCCGCGTATCGCCTCAGTCGTTTTCAATACGCGAACGCGACTCGCGATCTGCTCGCGCTGGAGATTGACGCCGCGTCGCTCTTGCCGGCAGACGACTCCGGGT
Source organism: Vicinamibacterales bacterium (assembly GCA_036507475.1). GTDB lineage: Bacteria > Acidobacteriota > Vicinamibacteria > Vicinamibacterales > UBA2999 > DATCJA01. The sequence goes on along the minus strand of DATCJA010000163.1, from coordinate 5,036 downwards.
ACGGCTTCGACAATATCGGCGACGTGCTCACCGTGTCGCCGGTGCTGCTCGAGAAATATCTATCCGCGGCGGCGACGATCAGCCGGCTGGCCGTTGGTGATTCCGCGCTCGCCCCGACGGCCACCGAGTTTCAGGTCCCGCCCGCCACCGTCCAGACCGAGCGTGAAAGTCGGGATCTGCCGATCGGCTCACGCGGCGGCATTGCCGTCCGCCACCACTTTCCGCTCGACGCCGAATACGTGGTGAAGGTTCGGCTGCAGCGAGGCAAGGACGCCACGACGATTGTGGGCATGACAGAGCCGCGCGAGCTGGACATTCGCCTGGATGGCCGGAGGCTGAAGCTGTTCACCGTCGGGGGTCGGAACGAGGCAAGCGCCAGCAGCGCCCGAGGCGAACCGGACGATGGTCTCGAGGTTCGTATTCCGGTGCGGGCGGGATCTCACCTGGTTGCCGCGACGTTTCTCAAGGACACGGTGAAGCCCGAAGGCGTGCTGGACACATCCGGCGAGCAGGCGTTCTTCGAAGGCGTCGGCAGCGTGTCGATTGCCGGTCCATATGCCGCAACAGGTCCGGGCGACACCGCGCCACGACGGAAGATCTTCGTGTGCCGTCCGCAACGATCCGCCGACGAGGAGACGTGCGCCACGACGATCATCACCACGCTGGCCCGGCGCGCCTACCGTCGTCCCATCGCGCGCGAGGAAATTCCCTCGCTGATGACCCCCTACAGGTCCGCCAGGACGACAGGCGGGTTCGAGGATGGCATCAGACTGGCGGTGCAGCGGATTCTGGTGTCGCCGAATTTCCTGTTCCGCGTCGAAGTCGATCCTCCACGCGCGGCGTCGGGCTCCGCGTACCGCGTCAGCGATATCGAGCTCGCGTCACGCCTGTCGCTGTTTCTCTGGAGCAGCAGCCCAGACGAGGAACTGCTCGGCCTTGCCGAGCGGGGCAGGCTGAAAGATCCCGTCGTCCTGCGACGGCAGGTCGCGCGCATGATTGCCGATCCGCGATCCAACACGCTCGTGTCGAATTTCGCGGGCCAGTGGCTGTACCTGCGGAACATCGAGGCCGTGCTGCCCGACCCGACGGCGTTTCCCGACTTCGACGAGAACCTCCGGGCGGCGCTCGCGAAGGAAACGGCCATGTTTCTCGAGAGCGTGCTTCGCGAGGATCGCAGTCTCCTCGACCTGCTGCGCGCCGACTATACGTTCCTGAACGAACGGCTCGCGCGGCACTATGGCATCCCGGGGATCCACGGCACCGAGTTCCGGCGCGTGACGCTGACCAACGAGGAGCGCAAAGGGCTGCTCGGAAAAGGGAGCGTGCTCACGGTGACGTCGTATCCGAACAGGACGTCACCGACGCTGCGCGGCAAGTTCATCCTCGAAAATCTGCTGGGGTCGCCGCCGCCTCCTCCTCCGCCCAATGTGCCGTCGCTCAAAGAAGACAAGGATATGAGCCAGCTCACGATGCGGCAGCGTTTGGACCTCCACCAGGCGAGTCCCGTCTGCTCGAGCTGTCACTCGCGCATGGACCCGCTGGGCTTTGCGCTCGAGAGTTTCGACGGTCTCGGTCGGTGGCGCACTGGCGTAGACTCGTCCGGTACGCTTCCCGACGGCACGACGATCGACGGGCCGGTGGGGCTGCGGAAGATGCTGCTGGCCAGGGAAGAACAGTTCGTGATGACGGCGACGGAGCGGTTGCTGACGTATGCGCTCGGCAGAGGCGTCGAGCCGTTCGACATGCCCGCCGTGCGCAGGATCGTTCGCGACGCGGCCCCGAGCGAGTACCGCTGGTCATCGTTGATCGTCGGCATCGTCAATAGTGTGCCGTTCCAGATGAGGAGAGCCCGCTGACCATGATGGTCTTCCAGAAAGCAATCCCCCGGCGCACGTTCCTCCGCGGAGCGGGCACGGCACTGGCGTTGCCGCTGCTCGATTCCATGTTTCCGGCGTTCGCCTCGCCAGCGCAGACCGCGTCGCTGATGGCGACGCGCGTCTCCTTTCTTGCGGTACCGAACGGCATCATCATGGACCGCTGGACGCCCGGCGCGGCCGGCAAGGGCTTCCCCCTCACACCCGTCCTGGAGCCGCTCGCCGCATTCAGGGATCGCACGGTGGTGCTCAGCGGCCTCGCCAACAACGAGGCTCGCAAGCTCGAGTTCGAAATCGCCGGCGATCACCCGCGCGCGTGCAGCGCCTATCTCACGGCCACGCACCCGAGAATGACATCGGGCGCCGACATTCATTGCGGCGTGTCCGTGGACCAGGTGGCGGCGAAGGAGCTTGGCAGGCGGACGCAGCTTGCGTCGCTCGAAATCGGGCTGGAGACACCGATGGTGGGCGCGTGCGAATCCGCCTACAGCTGCGTCTACTACAACACCCTCTCGTGGAGCAATGCGGCGACGCCGCTGCCGATGGAAAACCGGCCGCGTGCGGTATTCGAGCGGCTGGTGGGCGACAGCACGGACCCGGCGGCGCGGGCGGCCCGCCTCAGGGAAAACCGCAGCATCCTCGATCTCGTTTCCGAGGACCTGAAGCGCCTGATGCGGTCGGTAGGAGAAACGGATCGTCTGAAGCTCGATCAGTATTCTGACGCGGTGCGCAGTGTCGAACAGCAGATCCAACTCGCGGAACGGCAATCGCCGAAGGAGCTGCCCGATATGCCGAAGCCGATCGGCATACCGGACACGTTCTCGGATTACGCGAAGCTGATGCTGGACCTGCAGGTGCTGGCGTTCCAGGGCGACATGACGCGTGTCGCGACCTTCATGGTCGGACACGAGATGGGAGGCCGGGCGTACCCCGAGCTGGGGTTCGGTGACCAGCACCATTCATTGACACACCATCAGGGTGACAAGGCGAAGATCGAGAAGGTGCTGCAGATCAACATCTTTCACGCAAAGCTGTACCAGCATTTTCTCGAACGGATGCGGTCGATTCCCGAAGGCGACGGGACGCTGCTCGATCGTTCGCTGCTCGTGTACGGCAGCCCGTTGAGCGATGGCAACATGCACCTATATAAGGACCTCCCCGTCCTGCTCGTCGGCGGCGCTGCCACGGGCATTCAGGGCGACCGTCACGTGCAATACCCGGAGAACACACCGATTGCCAACCTGTATCTGACGCTGCTCGACCGGTTGGGCATCCACCTCGAGAGCTTCGGAGACAGCACGGGCAGGCTGGATCTATGAAGCGGGTCGCAGCGCTTCTCTTTTTGATGCTGGTATCGCTGGCCGCGCCGACGGCCGCGCGCGCGGATGCGCGCGTGCTCGACGCGGTGCTCAAGGGCGACCGCAACGCCCTTCGCGAGCTGTTGCGAAACCACGCCGATCCGGAGTCGGCGCAGCCCGACGGCTCCACCGCGCTGATGCTTGCGGCTGAGCGCGGTGAGGTGGGGATCGCCGACCTGCTCATACGCGCGCACGCGAACGTCAACGCGGCGAACGACTACGGTGCAACGGCACTGTGGGTTGCCAGCGCAGGCGGTCACGTCGCCGTAATCAAAGTGCTCCTGAATGCCGGCGCGAATCCGAACGCGCCCCTGCTGTCGGGTGAGACACCCCTCATGACCGCCGTGGACAATGGCCAGATCGAGGCGGTGCGCCTGCTGCTCGACCGTGGGGCGAACGTGAATGCGAAGGAAACCAAGGGTGGCCAGACGGCCCTGATGTGGGCGGCCGCCAACAAATCGGCGGACATCGTCGAGCTGCTCGTCCGCCGCGGGGCGGCCGTTGGCGCGCGCTCGAAAGGCAGCTTCACGGCGCTGCTGTTTGCAGCGCAGCAGGGAAACGTCGAGTCGGGCCGCGCTCTGTTGCAGGCTGGTGCCGACGTGAATGACAGCCGGAGCACGGATCACATGACGGGGCTCATGATGGCAGCCGCCAGCGGCAACGAGGCATTCTCCATTTTTCTTCTCGACCACAGCGCCAATCCCGACCTGACCGACGAACGTGGCTATACGGCACTCCATTACGCGGCATCAAACAGGAGCGGAGCGCCAATGGTGCGGGCCCTTCTCGCGCACCGCGCCAACCCCAATCCGCGGACCACGAAGGATACGCGGGCGAACACCACGTCGGGCGTGAGCAATCAAGGGGCGACTCCCCTGTTCCTTGCCGCGTCCCTCGGTAACATCGAGACGGTACGCGCGCTCGTTGCCGGCGGCGCCGATCCGTTCATGACGACGGAGAGAGGCACCGCACCGCTGCAGGTGGCCACGTGGGGAGGGGATCCGTATTTCAGGGACTGGACAGAAGAGGAGAAGAAAAATCTGTTCGACGTCACGACGCTGCTGGTCGAACTGGGGGCTGATGTCAATTCCGCCGGCGAGCACGGATGGACTGCGCTGCACGGTGCGGCTTACAAGGGCGTAGACCGAGCGGTGCAGTTTCTGATCGAACGCGGCGCACGGATGGACGACTTCGACGAGTACGGGCAGACGCCGTTGAGCATCGCCAACGCCATCATTACCGTCGACAGCAAGGACGCGTACTATCAAAGCTCACGCGTGGTTCGCCAGAGCACCTCCGATCTCCTGCTGACACTTGGCGCGCGGCCGCTGTCCGAGTCGGGCGTCCGGATCTTCGATCGCTTCTACAAACAGCCGTGATGGACGCGGCGCCCGCGGATCGCCGCGCCAACGCCGGGGCCACCTCAACCAGCCAAGGGGCTCCGCCCTTGATATCCCCCAACGCCCCTCGGCTGGTTGGCCAGTATCTCCTTGGCGCGCTTCGCGCGCCCTAGTCCGTTATGCGGCTTCCGAGGCAACGAGTGCAAAATTCGCGATTCGAGCCGCATAACGGCCTAAGCGCCTAATGCCTCAGAGCTCTGACACTTCCGTAACCCTGCGTGCGAAATCGGCGGCAAGCTGGGTGCGCTGCGCGCGCGGCCAGGCTGCCCGGCCGCCGCAGCCGGTGGGACTACCGAGACATCTGAAATCAATGCGTTACGGTCATCGCGAGGCCCGAACAACCGACGGACGGCACGCTGGTTGCGGTGTCGGCGGCGGCGCGTTCGCCAGAGGAGGGTGTGACG
>DATCJA010000162.1:0-17052 GCA_036507475.1 Vicinamibacterales bacterium | reverse complement strand
GGCCTGCTGCAACCGAGCGCTGTCGCGCAGCTCGATGACGCCGGTTACGGCGTCTTTGACGGAGCTGCCGGTCATCGCGATCCCATGCCCCCACAGGAGGACGCCCTCGGCGCTGCCGAGCGTCGCTGCCATGGCATGGCCGAGCTCAGGTGTATTGACGATTCCTGACCGGCCCTTGTTGAACTCGCGAATGTCCCACACGGGTGCCTTGGTGTCGCCATTCCACAGCGGCACCGAGCTCATTCCGAAGGCCACGAACTCCGGTGTATGGGCGTGCACGATTACCATCACGTCCGGTCTGGCCTTGAAGATCTCGCCGTGGAGATAGATCTCGCGGGCCTGGTCGTTGCGGGGACCGTGGACCGGCTTGCTGTCGAGATCGTTTTCAATGAAGTCGCTCGCCGTGACGCCGCCGGGCGACAGGTACCGCGCGATGTAGTAATGATTCGGATTGACCGCGCTTCGTGCGGTCACGTGGCCCTGGGCGTCCAGGATGTCCGCTTCGCGCGCCAGAATGCGGTTGGCCAGCGCCAGATCCTCGAGCAGGGCCTGCTCCGGAAGGGCCGGCGTTTGCGTCGAGGCGGGTGCTGCCTGCTCCGTTTCGGATGCGCGCGGTTCTGACGCACAACCCCACAGGAACATCGTCCCAAACGCCAACAGCACGGAACCACACTTGCGTGTTGCACGAGTCATGATCGTCACCCTCCAAGGCACGCCGGAAGTATATAGATCCCTGCGCATCCGTGAAATTGGCGCGCGAGTTGGGTGGTGCGTAGACGTCCGCGCGCGGCTATAGTCCGTTATGCGGCTCGAAACGTACTCTTGTACTCGTTGCATCGGAAGCCGCATAACGGACTGGGAGGAGGATTCATGGACTCTGCCCCCGATGGCGCCAAGACGCTCCAGTTCGAGACCGTCGACCCCACTGTCGTGCCGTCGGAGGTGGGAGCCGCCCCGCACGGCGTGACGTGCGCCGCCTGTCAGCGCACCATCGCCGCCGAGTACTTCGACGTCAACGGACAATCGGTGTGCGAATCCTGCCGCGATCAGATCGCGCAACACGCGGAGACGCCGCGGGGATTGGGCGTGCTGGCGCGCACAAGCGTCTTCGGGCTCGGCGCCGCCGTCCTGGGCGCGGTCCTTTACTACGCCGTCATCGCGATTAGCAACTTCGAGATCGGCATCGTTGCCATCGCGATCGGCTACATGGTGGGCTACGCGGTGCGCGCGGGCGCGAAAGGCCGGGGCGGGCGACGGTTCCAGGTGCTCGCACTTGTGCTCACGTACTGGGCCGTCGGACTGGCATACACGCCTTTCGCGTTCAGCGAAATGTCCGAGCAGAACGAACAGACAGCACAGACGACACCGGCGCTCGCCGACGCGGATGCGGCTGGTGCATCCGAGCAGATGAATATCCCGCTCACCGTCGCCATCCTTCTCGGGATCTCGCTGGCGCTGCCTGTGTTGTCCGTCCTTGGGTCGATGCCCGGTGGACTCATCAGCGCCGCCATCATCGCGTTCGGCATGCACCAGGCCTGGCGCATGACCGGCGCACCCCAGCTCCAGATCACGGGGCCGTATCGGATCGCTCCAGGTGCCGCGGCTTCGGCCTGAATGCCGGTATGCTCGACCTGAACCGTGACGCCCCGCCGCGGGCGTGTGCACGCTGCGCCACCGAGTTGCCAGCCCTGGCCCTCGCGTGCCCGGCGTGCTCCGCGCTGGTCCATCGCGATCGATTGGAGCAGCTTGCCGAACGTGCGACGGCTGCTGATGCGGCGGGCGACCGCGCCACCGCGCGCGCTCTCTGGCAGGAAGCGCGCGCCCTCGTCCCCGTCCAGTCGGAGCAGCATCAGATCATCGGCGCGCGCCTGACAGCGCTCGTGGATGACGAGTCGCCGCGCCCGGCGGCGGCGCAAAACGGGAACAAGACGTGGTGGACGCGTGGCCTCGGCGCGGCGGCGGCCATAGGCCTGCTCTTCGCCAGCAAGTTGAAATTCCTGCTGCTCGGCCTGAGCAAGCTCAGCACCTTCGTCTCGATGTTCGGCTTCATCGCTGTGTACTGGTCCATCCACGGCTGGCCGCTCGCCGTCGGCCTGGCGGGCTCGATCTACGTCCATGAGATGGGTCATGTCGCGATGCTCAGGCGTCTGGGTATCCAGGCGGGCGCGCCGCTGTTCATCCCGGGCGTGGGCGCCCTCGTCATGCTGAAGGAACACGTCACCGACCCCGTGATCGATGCGCGAATCGGCCTGGCCGGTCCTGTGTGGGGACTCGGCGCGGCCGTCGCCGCTTGGGTCGCATATCTGGTCACTGGAGCGGCCATCTGGCTCGCCATCGCCGAGCTGACGGGGTTTCTGAATCTGTTCAACCTCATCCCCGTCTGGCAGCTCGACGGCGCGCGTGGGTTCCATGCGCTCTCGCGTCAGGAGCGCTGGATGGTGCTGGGCGTGATTGGTCTGGCGCTCTGGGCCACGGGCGTCCACGTCTTGTGGATCGTGGGTGCAGTCGCCATGTACCGAACCATCCGCGGCGAGGCGGGACCAGGTCACCGGCCGACGCTCGTCACGTTTGCCGGGCTCGTGCTGGCGCTCGCGTGGTTTGCGCGATCGGTGACGTAGTTCGCAACCCACGAGCGTGAGACGTGGCACCTCCTCCGCAAACCGGCTCCGCTCGATCTACCGCATGGCCATACGCGAATGCTCCGTCTCGCTCCGCCATCTTTCGCCTGTCTACGGTTTGCATCCGGAGGTGCCCCGCCCCACGCTCCTGAGAGTAACGGCAGCGACGTGGGAAGTGTCCGAAGCAAAACCGTAATCAGCGTAAGCGCGAAGCGAGCCCCGACCTGTCACCGTGGCTTTGTTGGTTTCGCTCACAGCATCCTCTCGTTCAGCGCGACCGGCCGCCTCGGGATTTCCGTCTCTTTGACTTTCTGGCGGCGCGGGTCTTCGACACGGCGGTTGTCGGCTGCTTCTTCTTTGGTCTGGGTTTCGGCTTCGACGTGACACGCCTTCTTTCGACTTTTCCGGCCATCGCGTCAGACAGCTCGTACGCTCGTACGCTTCCCGAAGCCAGTCGGTGATGGGCGGCTCCACCTCGTCCCGGTGTCTGATCTGGATGAGATGCACCAGTTTCGACTTCGAGGCCTGAACGACGCGCCGCACATGAGGAGCCTTCAGCGCGCGTCCAAGGAACACGCAGACTTCGAGAAAGTTCCTCTTCGGACGCACGAAGAAGTAGCACGACTTCCGCGAGAACATGATGGATTGGTGCGAGGCGTAGATCCGCTGATCTCCGAAGGCGACCGCGGTCTCGCGCAGGCGCTCCCACGCGTCCCGCAGATCGCCCGAGAGATCCTGCGTAAGAGCTGCTTCGGTTGTCGTCCAGTAGTCGTGCGCCTCTCCGTCCTCGATCCACTGCCTGCAGTGGTAGCACTCTCGACCGGCCATGCCCAATTGTAGTGATGGCTGCATCGCGGGAAGCGGCGTCTGTGTTATGAACTGTCGATGCGTCTGCGATCGACGGCTGCTGTATTAGCAGCCGCATTCCTGACGATCTACGTCCCCGATCTCGGCCACGGATTCATCAAGGACGACTTCGCGTGGATCCGCACCAGCGCGACGCACAGCCCCAGCGAGCTGCTGGCTTTGTTCGGACAGAACGTCGGATTCTATCGGCCGCTCGTGTCGGTGACGTTTGCAGCCGATTTTGCGATATGGGGACTCGATCCGTTCGGGTATGGTCTGACAAACCTCCTTCTCTGCATCGCTGCCGCGCTTCTCTTGTTCGCAGTCGTGCGTCGATTTTCGATGCCCGTCCCGGCAGCCGTGCTGGCAACGGCCGCGTGGGCGTTCAATTTTCACGGCATCAACATGGGGCTGCTGTGGCTGAGCGGGCGCACGGCGCTGCTCGTCTCGATTTTTGCTCTCGCCGCCGTGTACGCGTTCCTCGGCGCGCGCTGGCGCACGGCAGGAGTGCTGTGCTTCGCGGCGCTGTTGTGCAAGGAAGAAGCGGTCATGCTGCCGGCCATCTTGACGGGCTTCGTGTTGAGCGAGGATCGCGCCACAGCGTGGCGAACGAGCCTCAGACGCGCTGCCGTTCAAACCTGGCCGCTCTGGGCGTCGCTCGTCGTCTACGCCATTCTTCGCGTTCAGAGTGGCGCCATGGGCCCTCTCGACGCGCCACTTGACTATCGTTTCTCTCTTTCACCCTCGCTGGTGCTTCGCAACGTGCTCGAGTACGCAGACCGCGCCGGGACCGTCTCGGGCGTCGTCGCGCTGATTCTCGCTGTCGCTCTTGGCCGGAGGCCGTCCCCACTCGAGGATCATGAGCGAAGGTCGCTGCGCTTCGCGGCGCTCTGGATTGTCGGAACGTATGCGCTGACCGTGTTCCTCCCTGGGCGCTCGAGCCTGTACGCGCTCCTGCCGTCTTGTGGAAGCGCCATCGCGATGGCGGTGTTCGCTTCGCTGGTGCTTCGCACGAGACCCGATCGTCTTCGGTTGGCGGCAGCCACACTCCTGACGCTGCTGCTCGCGCTGATTCCCGTGTATCGCATCCGGAATGTCCGCTGGGTCGAGCTTGCCGACACTTCGACTCGAGTAATGCAGACGCTTCAGATTGCCGCCTCGACCCGCCCCGCAGGAGGTCGCATCGTCCTCGTGGACGACCCCGGCGAGCGGTTCAATCTGGAGGCGACATTCGGCGGGCTCTTTCCCGACGCCGTCTCGTTATTTGTCGGAAGCGACTGGACGGGCGAGATCGCGAACGCTGCGCCAGCTTCGACAGACTCCGCTCTCGTCTATCGATATCAACGTGGGACGGTCGTGCCGATGTTGGTCCTGCCGCATTGAGAGATAAAGCGAAGTGCGGCAGGATCCGGGTCGTGTGGCAGCTCTACGCATGAACGACTCGTGTCGCCCCCCGCACGCGGAACGCAAGAGCGATGAGCACCGCACCCGACATGATTGCGAAGGCCCCGATCCACAGCACGACCGCCAGTGCGCCCGCGCCCGGGAAGGCCAGGATCAACACGCCGAAGGCGATTGACAGCGCGCCGCTCAGCGCCAGCAGCCACTCTCCCTCGATTGCATGACGAAGACGGACGGCCGCGGCAATCTCGAATGCCCCGCGCACGATCGCCCAGAACGCGATCACCCAGAGCAGTGCAATCGCGGTGACCTGCGGCATGAAGAAGGTGACGAGACCGGCGGCCACGCCGACGATGCCGACAAGCAGCGTCGCCCACCACCGTTCCCGATCGCCGTACTCCTTGATGCCGAGGATGATTGCGGCGATGCCGTCAACCAGCGCGTAGGCGCCGAACAACAGCACCAGGGCGCCCAGCGTCACGCCCGGCCAGAGAAACGCTACCACGCCGAACAGAATGGCGACGATGCCTCGCAGGAGGAGCGTCCACCAGAAGTTGGAGACTACCGACTCGAATGAGCTCATGGGAACCTCACAAGTGATCGCATTAAAGAACCCAACGTCACAGGTCGGCGATATGGCACCCAGGCTCGACTGCGATGAAGAGCGCCGAGTGTGACACCCACCAATAAGCAACATGCCAACGCTGTACCCGGTGACGCGCGACACGAACGGCGCAGTTCGGGCGCGGTCGAGCTGCGGCGTCGCCGCCCCTCGCATGCCTGCGGCCGGGCTCGCCGCGGGCCGAGCTCGGTGATGATTCGGACGGCGCCGGGAGGCGGGTACGCGCGCCGTCAGGTCGGACTGCGAGTGGCCGAACACCATTGACCAATTTCGTGACATGCTGCACCATGCCGCAGTTATCTCGCGGTCCTTCTCGTGGTTGAATGTCGGAGCAAACCAGTCACGGGCGAATGCCCTTGATATCCCGCAGAGCCCATGACTGGTTGGCAGTGTCTCTTGGCGCGCTTCGCGCGCTAGGACCGCTATACGGCGCCCACCAACGCCGCGCAGCGGGCACAAATTCTCGTCAGGGGCCGTATATAGCGGTCCAAGGAGCCCGATCATGCACACCATTCCAATATTGGGCGCGCGAAGCGCGCCACGAAGCGGCTGGCTAGCCGTTATCAGCGTCGCTTTGGCGATTGCGTTATCCGGCTGTGCGCGACAGCCGACAGGGATCGCGGCGGCGGCCGAAGCCATGGGAGCAACGAACCTGAATTCGATTCAGTTTTCAGGCAGCGGGTCCAACTTCGCCTTCGGCCAGGCGGCGGCTCCTGGCGTGCGCTGGCCGCGTTTCGTGGTGAAGACGTACGACATTGCCATTGACTATCAGGCGCCGGCCATGCGGCTCGACATGCTGCGCGCGCAAGGGGAGAACCCGCCGCGCGGCGGAGGCGCCCAGCCGTTTGCCACCGACGTGCGGACGCGACAGGTGGTCAGCGGCAAGTTCGCCTGGACCGAAGGGGCCGCCCAGCCGACTCCCAACCCCGGCGCCGTCAGCGACCGTCTGCGCCAGCTCTGGCTCACGCCTCACGGCGTGATCAAGGCGGCCCTCGCCGCCAATGCGACCGCCGCCGGCAACGTCGTCACCTTCAAGGTGGAGGATCGCGACGTCAAGGTGACACTCAACGAACAGAACCTCGTCGACCGCGTCGAATACCTGTCGACGAACTCGGTGGTGGGCGATGTGCCAGTGGAGATTACGTACTCGGAGTATATGGACTTTGGCGGCGTCCAGTTCCCGACGCACATCGTGGAGAAGCAGGACGGCTTCGAGACGTTGGACGTCACGATCAAGGATGTGAAGCCCAACGCGCCGGTTGCGATCGAGGTGCCGGCCAACGTCGCTTCCGCACCGCCGCCCGCGCCGGTGACCGCCGAGGTGCAGAAGGTGAGCGAGGGGTTGTGGTCGATCAACGCCGCCAACACCCGGAGTCTCGCCGTCGAGTTCGCGGATCACATCGTGATGCTCGAAGGTCCCACGAGCGAGGCGCGGTCGCTCGCCGCCAACGATGCGATCAGCAAGATGGTGCCCAACAAACCAATCCGATACGTCGTCAACACGCACGCTCACTACGACCATGCCGGCGGGTTGCGGACCTACGTCGCCCAGGGCATCACGGTGATCACGCAAGAGGTGAACAAGCCGTTCTACGAGCAGGTCTGGGCCCGGCCCTGGACGGTCCAGCAGGACCTGTTGGCGAAGTCGCCCAAGCCGGCGACGATCGAAGCAGTGGCCGACAAGAGAGTCATGTCCGACAGAACGCGAACCCTCGAGCTCTATCACCTCGACACCAGCGCACATCACACGGGGCAGCTCATCGCCTATCTGCCGAAGGAACGGATCCTGATGTACGGCGACGGCTACAATCCGCCCGCGGGTAACGAGATTCGGACGCCCGAGCGCGGGCCCGAGTTCGCGCTGCAGATGTACGACAAGATTCAGCAGTTGAAGCTCAACCCGGAACGCATCGCGCCGGTGCACGGCCGCGTGGTGCCGTTCGAAAACTTCAAGATCGCGTGGGACATCAAGCCTACGACATAACCACGAAGGCCACGAGGATCGCGAAGGGCAAGAACTATAGATGCTCTTCGTGATCTTCGTGGTTCTAACGGGTGCGCGCCTTGCGGTACTGCTCGTACCTGCGATCGCTTTCATTCAGGTACGTGCCCCACGGGCGCGGATCCGCCGCATTCCAATAGAGCGGATCTCCGGAGTCGCCGTTCCAGAAGCCGATCGACTCACCGTGCCACTTTGCGAATTCGGCTTCCTTCGCACTGTGTCCGCTGCCGTCGGTGTAGATCCAACGCGTCGTGTTGGAGCCGTTGCCCGCGCCCAGCGTCCAGACCCGCTCTGGCGTCACGATGAATTCCTCGGCCTCGAGCGAGGCAAAGAACCCGCCCGGAAGGCAAAAGGATCCTGCCGACCACACACGTCCCTCGGCGTACGCCTTCACTTCCTGGACGAAGTATTCCCGGTACTGCGGCGTCAGCATCGCGGCAACGGAGCTCGCCGGGTTTGGTCCGCGGTTCAGACCGACGGGCCCGCCGGCCCACCGGCCGCTCCAATCGGGAATCGTGGCCCTCGTATGCTTGGTGCCGCCACGCGCTTCCTCGAGCCACGCGTCGGCCGCTGCCTTTCCCGCCGCTGTCGAAATCGATCGCCATGCCTCTGAGCTGACCAACCGTGTTGTTCCGGTAGTAAGCCGGGTCGGTCCACAGCTCGCGGTCCTGGCGAAAGTCGGTAGTGTTGAAGATGGTGGTTTGCGCGGCTGCCGGCGCCGACAGCGAAAGCCCGACGAGCAGCGCAGCTATCGAGGTCACATGTGCGCGCATCATGACTCGTCTCGCGAAAGCAGGTTGCTTATTCGTACGTCTTTCCGTCAGCCGTGACGAGGGTCACGTAGCTGCCGCCGGGGCGGCCGTCCTTCAGCGGGTGCAGATTCACGATTCAGCTCGTCGTGCTTCGCCCTCAGCTCGACGATCACCTGGACGTGTTTGCCACATCGAACGGCGTCGAGCAGCGCGTCTCCAATCGGCGAGTGACGATCCGTCTTGTACAGGGTGAGCGCGATCCGCGTGACGTCACGGTCCGCAGCTGCCTGGCGAATCAGATCGATCACCGGATGAAACGAGTCGTACGGATGGTGAAGAAGGATGTCGCGGGCGCGAATGGCGTCGAAGAGGCCATCGGCTGCGCCTGCAGGAAGACTTCGCGGCTGGAACGGTGGATGGTGTAGATCCGGCCGATCGAGCTGGCTGACCATCCAAAGGTGATCGAGACCGGAGGTCGTGAAAGCGACTTCGGCGGGGAGATGAATCCCGTGGGTGACGAGCTCCGGACGCAGGCTCCGCGTCAGGTACGTGTCGGCTTCGCTCCAGAGCCGTCTCGCAGCATCAGCAAGGCCTCCGCGAGAGTCGAGCCGCGACAGGTTCACGCCAAGAATCGCTAGAAATCTCACACGCTCCAGCAGTGGATTTCGTGTGTCGCGTGCCTCCTCGAAGATGCGCCGCTGGAACGCGATCGGGCTTGCGCAATCGAGAAAGAGTCGTGAAGTGTCGTCTGTGTTTCCCCCACCGAAAGCGGCGACGTCAAGGTCAGCCCGTGGCGTACGGACCGCCACCAGCTCCGAGGGATGCAGTTGGGACATCACCTCGGAAAACGCTGCTGGTGGGGAAAGCGAACAGGTCGATCGGAAAAACGGGCGAGGGCTACGTGCGTTTTTCACCTCCACGTACCACCGAGACACTGAGGCACCGAGGCCAGATTAGAAATGAATCCCTCGGTGCCTCGCTGGTACGTGGAAGCACGTTGACAAGGCCGCGCACGCTGAAGCGTGCGCTCTACAAAGGCGGCGGTAACCGGCGGTGGTTGGCCGAGTGCGCTCGTAGTGCGCAGGCTTCAGCCTGCGCAAAGCGGGCCGTAAGGGCCCGCCCTACGCGGCTACAATTCCTGCCAGCGGTGTCCTCCACCCCCGATCGACCTGATGCCGGCGACCTCGTGCCGCTGGTCTACAACGAGCTTCGGCGGCTTGCGGCCGCGTACATGCGCCGCGAACGTCCAGGGCAGACGCTGCAGGCCACAGCGCTCGTCCACGAAGCGTACCTCCGGCTGGCGGGCGCCGGCCGTCCCTGGACGGATCGCAAGCACTTCCTGGCCATCGCGGCGCGCTCGATGCGACAGATTCTCGTCGAGCATGCGCGAGCGCGTGGCGCGCAGAAGCGGTGGGCCGGCCTCGATCGTGTGTCGCTGACGGAGTCGCTCATCCGCGGCGTGCATGAAGACGCGATGCTGCCGGCCCTGGATGACGCGCTCGCCAGGCTCGAGCAGATCGACCCCGAGCAGGCACGCATTGTCGAGCTGCGCTACTTTGCGGGACTTGCGATTGAAGAGGCGGCAGAGGCGCTTGGCCTGTCGCCGGCAACCGTGAAACGGCGCTGGGCGCTCGCGCGTGCCTGGCTGTTCAGAGAGCTCAGCGACCATCGATGACCGACGTCGAGCGCTGGCGGCGCGTTCGCGATCTGTTCGAGCGAGCCTTCGAGGAGGAGCCTGCAGATGTCGGTGCGTGGCTCGACCTCGAAGGGGTGAGCGACCCGCAGCTCCGGGAGGAGGTGCTTTCGCTCTTGCAGCATCACGCGAGCGCGGGAGGCTTTCTCGCCGAAGCCGTTGGCCACCGGCTGTCGGACCTCATGGTCGGCGGTCGCGCGCTCGAGCCGGGGCAGGTTGTCGGCCCGTATACGATCGTTCGCGAGATCGGACGCGGCGGAATGGGCCGGGTCTACCTCGCGAAGGACGCCCGCCTTGGGCGAGTGGTGGCGCTCAAGGCGCTCTCGCCCGATCTCACGGCCGATTCCGCACATCGCGATCGGTTCCGGCGCGAAGCGCAGGCCGCCGCCGCGCTGACACATCCAGGCATCTGCACCATTCATGCGTTCGAGGAGTTCGACGGCGAGCTGTTCATCGCAAGCGAATTCATCGACGGCCACACGCTTCGCGAAGAGATCAACGGCCCTCGCCCGTCGGCCGGCGAGGTACTGCGCCTGGCGCAGGAGCTCGCCTCGGCCCTCGGCCACGCACACGACAACGGCATCACGCACCGTGATTTGAAGCCGGAAAACGTGATGCGGACGCGGGATGGCCGGCTGAAGATCCTGGACTTCGGCCTGGCGCGATCGGAGACGCCTGCGGCCGACGTCACTGGGCACGCGACCCAGCCGGGCGCGCTCATCGGAACACCGGGGTACATGTCGCCCGAACAGCTCAATGGCCAGCGCGGCGATGCACGCTCGGACGTCTGGGCGCTCGGAGTGCTGATCTATGAATACGCGTGCGGCGTGCATCCCTTCGCGGCGGCCACGCTGCCTGCCGTGTGGGGACGCATCCTCGGGGGCGCTGCCGACCCAATCGACAGCCGGCGCTCGGACCTGCCCTCCTCCGTCGTCCTCGTCATCGAGCGCTGCCTCTACAAGGCGCCGCCCGATCGCTTCGCCTCGGCAACCGAGATCGCCCGAGCCCTGCATCGTGTGGATTCAAGACGAGGGCGCCTGACGGCCTGGTGGCAGACACATCAGCTCGTGGTCGTCGCCCTGTACTTCATCGCGTGCGGACTTGGCTGGCAGATCAAGGAGTGGCGGCCCGGCATGACGACCGCCATCTTCATCGCCCTGGGCGTCACCGCAACGGTTGCCGGGGTGCTTCGGGGGCATTTACTCTTCACCGAGCGCGTGAACACCTCTCGGCTCGCCGCGGAGCACCGGCGGGCGGCGCCGATTCTGCTCGCAGCCGACATGTTCCTCGCGGTGGCGCTTGCCGTTGACGGCGTGCTTCTCGCGGCCACCCAGCCGCTGGCGGGCGTCCTCACCATCGCCCTCGGCGTAGGCGTCGCCCTTGCTCAGCTGTTTGTTGAACCCGCCACCACGTCGGCGTCACTGACGTAAGTCTCTGGTCTTTGGTCTCTTGTCTTTAGGCTTTAGGCTTTAGGCTTTGGGCTCTGGCGTGAGCCCTGGGCCCTGAGACTGGGCCCTCTGAGCCCTGAGCCCTGAGCCCTGGGCCCTGTGTTTTTCGCATTAAGGGCTAGGAGGCAATATGTCCCATTCCACAGCCCAGGCGAATGGCGCCCATTCACGAGAGAACCACGGTCTGCTGGCCAGAGCGGAGAAACGCACTCTCATCTGGCTTGCCCACAGGCTACCAGACGCGATCGACTCGGACCATCTCTCCGCGCTCGGGCTGGGAGCGATGCTCGCCGTCGGACTGTCGTTTGCCGCCTTCCGGCTGACACCGTGGGCCGCTGCCGGCGTCGTCATTTCACTGGCCCTCAACTGGTTCGGTGACAGTCTGGACGGGACGGTCGCGCGGGTTCGCGATCGGCAGCGTCCACGGTACGGCTATTACGTCGATCACGTCATCGACCTGGCAGGCACGACGTTCCTGATGACGGGCCTGGCCTGTTCAGGTCTCATGAATCCGCTGCTGGCGATCCTCCTGCTCGCGGCGTACCTCCTGGTGTCGGCGGAAACCTACCTGGCTACTCACGCCCGCGGCGTGTTTCGGATGTCGTTTCTGGGCTTCGGACCCACAGAGCTCAGGATCGTGCTTGCCGTCGGGGCACTGAAGGCCGCTTACGATCCCTGGGTATTTCTCGGCAACGTCGAACCGATGCAGCTGTTCGACGTCGGGGCAGTGATCGCGTCCATCGGTCTCGTGGCGGTCTTCATCGCGTCAGCGGTTCGCAATACTCGCGCGCTGTACGCCGCCGAGCCCCTGCCCACCGGAGCCTTGGCGAAGGTGGGCCTTCCGAAGCGCCTCGGCGCCTCGACAACAGCATGAGCGGCGCCATTAACCGTACTACTCCCTCCCGAGCTCAGTTCGGTTGGTGTTGCCGGCTGCGAGAACAGGTATCTCGACTCCGCCAGCCGCGCGGCACGCCCACCTCGAGGCGTAACGTTTCGGTCGGCATTCGGGCCGGCGGTTCCCCGGCGACCGCGTCGGCCGGCTCCGCGAGACACCTGCTCTCACACCCGGCAATACCCGATACAAGCAAGCTCGGGATTAGGACGTTTCTCGCCCTGCTGCTCGTCGCGGTCACCGTGTCGCCGACCGCAGCGATCGAGCTCTCGGCCCAAACCATCGCAGCCTGGAATCGCTACGTGGCGGCAGCCACTCCGCACCTCCACGAATACCACGCCGCTTGCTGCCAGGCCGAGCCCCACGGCCGGGCCATCGACATCGCGGGCGGCACCATCCACCACTGGAAGGGCTCGACGCTCGTTCATCGAACGACCGTCGACCGGGTAGTCAATGCCCTGATGTATCCGGGCACTCCACCGCCCCAAGAGGACGTGTTGGAGTCACGTGTGCTGGGTCGAAATGGCAACTCGCTTCGTGTGTACTTGAAGCTCTCGCGAAGCGCGATTGTCACGGTCGTATACGACACCGAGCACGACGTAGTGTTCCGGCGGCAATCTGCCGGCCTGGCGTCGAGCCGCAGCGTGTCGACCAGAATCGTGGAACTGGGCGGCGGCGATCGCGGCTTTCTGTGGCGGCTGAATTCGTACTGGCGCTACACGCAGGTGGGCGGCGACGTTCGGGTCGAGCTGGAGTCGATCTCCCTCAGCCGTGACGTGCCTTCTCTCGTCCGGCCGATTGCAGAGCCTATCGTCAATCGCATAGCCCGAGAGTCAGTCGAGCGCACGCTGAGCTCGGTGCGCCGCTTTCTCGAAGAAAAGAACTCCTCCCTTGTCCGATCAGACTGCGACGATTTCAAGCATCTCCGACAAGCCAGCGAAATCGTCCGGATTGCGGGTGTACAAGGGTAGACCCGCCGCCACCGCGGTGGCCGCAATGAACAGGTCTACTGCACGCCGGCCGCGCGCTTTGCGGCCTGTCGTGGCGACGGCTGCGTAGACACGGCCGTACGCACGAGCCACCGAGGTATCCACCGGCAGCGGCTCGAACGTTGCCTGAGCGCGCTGCAACCGGTCATGGCGGCGGGCGCGTTCTGCCGGATCGGTAGTTGCGTGCGGTCCTGCCGCGTGATCGCAGAGACCGCGACCTCCCCAGGCAAATCCGCCGATTCGATCAGCTCCAAGTCGATGACAACGGAAGTGTCGATGAGCCCGCGGGGATAGCGTGGATCAGCCACGAGGCGTTGGATCCTGTTCGATCAGGGCGTCTACGTCTTTCCGAAAACGTCCGAGCGCTACGCGTGGAGCGCCGGCGAAAGCGGAAAGAGCAGCTTCGGTCGGTACGAACACCCGCTGTCGCAGAGGAATCAGCTCACCGACGGGCACGCCATTGCGTGTGACGATGAATGCCTTTCCCTTGTCCAAGGCCCGCATGATTCGCCCGCTTTCGTTGCGGAGCTCTCGCTGGGTGATACGTCGACTCATCACGTCCATTGTTGCACGCGCGCTACGCGCGGAGTGATTCATGAATGCATGACGACGATGACCGATCTGCCTGTCGATTTCGCGTCTCCTCGTTCGACGTCATAGTGAGAGGGCAAGTCACAAGGAGGCACAAACTCATGCGTTTCATGATGATCGTCAAGGCTGACAAGAACTCGGAGGCCGGCATCCTGCCGGACGAGAAGATCCTCGCCGACATGGCCAAGTTCAACGAAGGGATGGTGAAGGCGGGTGTGATGCTCGCGGCCGAAGGCCTTCAGGCCAGCTCCAAAGGGGCACGAATCCACTTCTCGGGAGGCAAGCCCACTGTCAAGGACGGCCCGTTCACCGAAGCCAAAGAGCTGATCGCCGGCTTCTGGCTGATTCAAGTGAAGTCGAAGGAAGAGGCCATCGAATGGGCGAAGCGCGTTCCGTTCCAGGAAGGCGAGATCGAGATTCGGCAAGTCTTCGAGCTGGACGACTTCGGCCCGAGCGAGGCCGTGGAACGGCACCGCGAGCTCGGCAGGGAGATCGCCAGCCGCCAGTAGACCCCGGAGATCGGTTGTGTTCACCTCCACAGGGCTTCGCCATGACTAACACAACCGATTTCCGGTGTGAGCCGTCGCGCTTGCGTGGTCCAAACGCCTGGTGATGTGATCGGTAGCCGTGACGCCGTGACGGCTACCGATACGCACCGCGCCATCGACGCGGTCTGGAGGATCGAGTCGCCCAGACTCATTGCCGGGCTCGCGCGAATCGTCCGCGACGTTGGACTGGCAGAAGATCTCGCTCACGACGCGCTCGTTGCCGCGCTCGAGCGATGGCCCGTGGACGGCATCCCACGCAACCCGGGCGCCTGGCTGATGGCCACGGGAAAACACCGTGCGATCGATCATTTCCGACGCAGCAAGCGCCTCGAGCGCAAGCATGAAGAGCTTGGTTACGAGCTGGCGGTTTCCCAGGGGGAGCACGCGCCGGATCTCGCCGCCGTTCTCAACGATGACGTGGGCGACGATTTGCTGCGGCTGATATTCACGGCGTGTCACCCCGTTCTCTCCACCGACGCCCGTGTAGCGCTCACGCTGCGAATGCTGGGCGGCCTGGCGACCGACGAGATCGCGCGAGCCTTTCTCGTCTCGGAGTCCACAATCGCCCAGCGCATCGTGCGTGCCAAGCGAACCCTGTCGGCAAAGCGGGTGCCCTTCGAAATTCCGCGCGGGCCCGAGCTCAACGCCCGTTTGTCGTCAGTGCTCGAAGTGATCTACCTGATTTTCAACGAGGGCTACTCGGCCACCGCCGGCGACGACTGGATGCGGCCTGCCCTCTGCGAGGACGCATTGCGACTCGGTCGTGTTCTCGCGGAACTCATGCAGCAGGAGTCGGAAGTCCACGGTCTGGTGGCGCTGATGGAAATCCAGGCCTCTCGGACGCGTGCACGCGTGAGCCCATCGGGAGACCCCATTCTGCTCCTGGATCAGAACCGAACAGTCTGGGATCAGTTGC
This sequence comes from Vicinamibacterales bacterium, assembly GCA_036507475.1. Taxonomy (GTDB): domain Bacteria; phylum Acidobacteriota; class Vicinamibacteria; order Vicinamibacterales; family UBA2999; genus DATCJA01. The sequence goes on along the minus strand of DATCJA010000162.1, from coordinate 1,734 downwards.
TGATTCGGCGCGGTCTGACGGCGCTCGATCGCGCGGAACGGCTCGGGGGCGAGAACGGGCCGTACACACTGCAGGCCGCGATCGCTGCCTGTCACGCCCGGGCGCGGTCGGCTGAGGAAACCGACTGGACACGAATTGCGGCGCTCTACGAGCGGCTCGCGGGTGTGGCGCCCTCGCCGGTCGTGGAGTTGAATCGCGGCGTCGCAGTGGCGATGGCCTACGGAGCCGACGCCGGCCTCGAGATCGTCGATTCGCTGGTGTCGGAACCGTCCCTCCGAACCTACCATCTGCTGCCGAGCGTTCGCGGCGATCTTCTATTCAAAGTCGGACGGATCGACGAGGCGCGCCGCGAGTTCGAGCGTGCGGCAGCCCTCACCCGCAACGCGCGCGAGCGCGAGCTGCTCCTCGCGCGCGCCCGGACGGGCGCTCCTCACCACACGTGAGCGCCGGGTCGTGTCCAGTCGAGGACGGGTGCTCGCGCAGACAAGCGTTCGGAGCAGGCCGTTCCGATCGCACGAAAAACGCAGCGTAGGCCTGCGACGCGGCGTGGGGTTGGGGCTCCCCGCGTCCGTGCTGAGGACGATAAGCCTCCGTGCTGAGGACGATAAGCCGGAGCGGCGTTTTTCCGGCCTGCGGAGCCGCTTGTCGGAGCGAATGCCCGTCCTCGACTAATTGAGCGGAATTGGCCTCAGTGTCTCGATGTTCCGTGGAGCTGAAAGCGGTCTAAGAGGCGCCCGTCACAACACGCGCGCCTGACGCATCACGCCTTCGGCTTTCTGGCGAATCTCGCGCGCCACCTCGAAGGGATCGCCCTGCTGGAACCTCGGCAGAAAGAGCTCAACGGAAAGCGGACCCGCATACCCTTTGTCCACCAGCTTGCGGATAATCGCGTTCAGCGGAGCGTTCCCGTCGCCCGGGATGAACCTGCTCGTGTTGTCCAGCAGCTCACGAGGGATGTCGGGGACATCCTGAAAGTGCACGTGCCCGACTTCGCCGTTACGAAGCAGATCGAGGTCCTCGAGCTTATTGTTACCCGACCAGAAGTGATAGAAATCCACCAAGGGTGCGAGGTTCGGATGCGCCGCCTCCCGCATCATCCGCAGCAGTGTGGTGAGCGTGGAAATGAACGTTGACGCCCGCACGAATTCGGCCATCATCGTCATCTTGAACTGCCGGGCCACGTCGCCCGCTTTGCGCATGTTCTCCACGCCCGTCTTGTAGTCGGCCTCCGTGAATTTTCCCATCGTCCCCGTCGGGGCATAAATCCGGGTCAACCCCAGGGTGCCGAACATCTCGCAGCGACGCTTGAGGTCGTCGAGCGCGGCGGCGTGGTTGGGATTGGGTTCCCAGAGGCCCCCCACGCCGCACGCGGCGGAGACGGGTGTCAGTCCGTTGTCGGTGAGGACCCGCCTGGCGGCCGGCAGCGAATCGGTCTTCAGGAACTCATCCAGAAGCGCCGCCGTGAGCTCGACGTACCGGATGCCCGCGCGCGACCAGCCTTCCAGCGACCTGCGATAACCCGCCCCAGCGGACGTGTTCTGGTGAATGGCGAGGACCATCTTCCCGGAGGGGACAGATGCACCTTGAGCGCTTTCGGCAACTCGAGCCGCTACCGCCGCCAGTGGGCTCAGGAGCACCGTTCTTCGAGAGAACACGGACCCCGCCTCCATCACGTGCGTCTTATTTTGCGAGCGGATCGGGCCGAACCTGGAAGTGCACGGCCTTGCTCGTCGT
>DATCJA010000161.1:0-16667 GCA_036507475.1 Vicinamibacterales bacterium | reverse complement strand
CGGCGCCAATGCCCACCTCGTCCAGCAGTCGTGCCACACGCCGCCCCCGTTCGGCGCCACGGTAGCAAAACAGGCCGGCAAAGTACTCGAGCAGTTCCTCGGCGGTCAGGTAATCGTAGAAGTACGGGTTCTCCGGCAGGTATCCAATGCGGCGCCTCACTTCGACATCGCCGACCGGTCGTCCAAGAATCTCCGCTCGACCGGATGTCGGGTAGATCAGCTGCATGCAGCTTGAGGGTCGTGGTTTTTCCCGCGCCGTTTGGCCCGAGGAAGCCGAAGACTTCCCCCTGGTGGACTTCGAACGTGAGCGCATCGAGCGCCACGTACGGGCGGGGACGCCAGAAGCCAACGCGGTAGTGCTTGGTCAGGGCTTCCGTACGGATCGCATCCATGCCAGGCCTCAGGGCTCAGGCCTCGGGAATCAGGGCTGGTCTAGGCTCCGGGGCTTCAGCGTGCTGGGGCCTGAGACGGCCCTGAGCCCTGAGGCCCGAGGCCTGAGGCCTTCTTAAGCTCATACGCAATGGCGGCGTCGAAGTACGAGGGGCGCAGCGTCGAGGCGATCCGGATGCCGTTGATGAAGAACGTTGGCGTCCCATTGATCTGCAGCTTCTGCCCGAGCTGGGCATCGGTCCGCACGTCCTGCAGGACGGCCGTGTAACGCGCATCGAAATCGGTGACCTGCGCAATCTCGGCCAGTCCTTCCTTGACGCGGTCTCGCGTCAGCGTCGCCTGATTGTCGAACAGCCACTCCTCCATCTCACGGTGGCGATTGCGGGTGCGCGCGAGCCGTACGGCAACCGCCGCCTCGCAGGCGGCGGAATGGATGCCGCCGGTATTGCATTCCGATTCGAGAGGATAGTCGACGTTCAGAAACGCCACCTGCCCTGGATATTGTGATTCGTATTTCTGCTGGATTGTCTTGTATGCGATGTATGCCTGGCGGCACGCGGGACACTGGTAATCGTTGAACTTCACCACGACCACGCGGGCCCCGTTCGCAGGCACGCCCAGCTCGACCCGCGGTTGCCCCGCCAGCCACGATTCGAATTGCGCAACTTCTTCGGACCCCAGCGTCTCGGTTGGCGCTGCAACGGGATCCACCGGCGTGCTTGCCGCCACAACCTCCTCTCGCGGAAACAGCACGAGAAGCCCGATCGCGGCGATCGCCCACGCGAGGCTGAGCGTCGCAGCCATCGGACTTCCGACGGCCGAGCGAAGGTCCTCACCAAGTCGACCCGGCAGCCCCGAGAGATCGGATGCGGCGCCACCGGAGACCACGAACAGCCCGATGACTCCGACGTACATCGTCAGGCAGAGCGGGCACATCTGCCGGAGCACGAAGAACGACGCGTAGCCGAGGTACAGGACGGCAGCAAGACCGACCGTCGACAGAATGAAGATGTAGCCGGCGACGCGCGCCGTGCGATTGTCGGTTTCGGCTTTGCTGGTCGCAGACGATTTCTTTGCAGGCTCTCTGGCCGTACCGGACGACACCGGTGCCGGACGCATGCCAACGGCGGCCAGAATCAGGACGAGCGCGGCCCAGATTGCTCCACCGGCGGCCACCGGGACGCCGAACACGTAGCCAAACCGGCTCGTCATCACCGCCTCGCAGCTCACCGTCTCGCTGACGTCGCAGAAGCTCGTGTACGAGGGGTCCGCGAGCAGCTGGTAATGGACGTAGAGCGAGGCCACGGACGCTGCGAACGCGAGAGCGGCAAAGCCGACAATGAGGGCGCGGGCGTGTTTTTTCATGGCTCTGCCGCATCCTACGGTTCGATTAGGCGACTGTCAACGCCCCACTCGGGACGTGTCACTCGGGACGCCGCACGCGACAATGGAGGCTGCTATTCGATTATTTCAGAGGGATGCCGGCCAGCATGTCGGGCAACTGGGCGGTATCCTGGCGAATTTGACCTGATTCATCTGCCCCAAAGAAACGGCTTCCGGTGGACGATCCCGAAGGATCCCCCTGCGCGAAAAACTGGGTGACCGAATCGTCGGCCGCACCGTTGCACGTGTCGGCGGCAGCTATCACCGACGATCCGCCTCCGGTGATCGTGAAGACGTACCCACTTTTCGGAACGCCGGCAGGATCGGCAGCCGCCAAATCCGCTGAAATGAACGCGGCACTGCCTGCCGGCGGAGGCTGAGCTAAGTCAGACAGGGAGTTCGCATACCCACCGCCGCCGCACGTTGACGCAAACGCCGCCTGTGCACTCGTCAGCGTTCGCATCGACGCAACGGCTGAAGCCTCGTTGGCAGACATTCGACCGCGCATCAGCCCGGGCACCGAAATGGCCGCAAGCAACCCGATAATCGCGACGACGAAGAGCAGCTCGACCAGCGTAAAACCGCTGCTTTGACGGCTCCCGATACGCGGGTCTGATGAAGGGTCGGCGCTCATAGCACTAATACAAGAAGAGGGGACGCTCGCAAGAGCGCCCCCCTTGGTGAAAGGTGTTGGCTCCTCGTTACTGTAGCGGCACGCCTTCCGTCATGTCGGCGAACGTCGCATCAGCCTTCTGACGGATCTGCCCCGAGTGGTCGGTCGCAAAGTAGCGCGTACCTGTGCTGCCGGCCGACGCCGGATCGCCGGTTGCGAAGTATTCGCTCTCGGTATCGGCCGCAATGCCGCTGCAGGCGTCGGCTGCCAGGAGCACCGTCTGGGCGAGGCCGTCCGGATGCGCGGCGATGGTGAAGAAATAGCCGCTCTTCGCGTTGGCAGCGTCGACCGCCGCAGCAAGGTCGCCAGGGATAAACCCGGGACCACCCGCTGTCGGGGACAGCCCGAGATCGGCGAGGTCGAGAACATAGCCGCCGCCGCCACAGCTCGACGCAAACGTCGCCTCGCCGCTGCTGAGGGTCCTCATCGACCCGATCCCCGATGCCTCATTGCCCGACATCCGGGCGCGCAGAAGCCCCGGCACGGCGATGGCGGCGATGATGCCGATGATCGCCACGACGATCAGCAGCTCGATCAGTGTGAAACCCTTGTTGTCGTTCATCTTCATTTGGTCGCTCCTCAGAGTTGTCTGCTCGGTTGAAACCGGGCCGCCGATAGCGCGGGGTCCCCAACGCGCGGCCTTTGCGCGTTGGGGTGCCTTGCCGCTGAGGCACCGGCAGCGAACGCCCTTCTAGGAGCAACTGCTGTGCCGGTACCGTCGAGCTTTCGTGGATACATATAACTATCTCATAGCGCGCGATTTAGCGTTACGTCGATGCACAACAGGACGAGCAAGGCAGCCTCGAACTGACAAATAGTGTCAACTGCAGTTGCCGCGAACTGTCAGTCCGTGGCCCCTACTTCAGATTGTATTTCTTCACGTAATACCGAAACGACCTGAAGCTCATACCAAGCAGGTCGGCGGCCTTCACCTGGACGCCACCGGCACGCTCGAGTGCCAGGGCGATGTAGTGCCGATAGAACGCCTCGCCACGTGCCTCCAGGTCGAACCCCTCCCCCAGATCTGGGCGGGTGACATCACCGAGCGCCTCGACCGTCGGTCGACCCAGCCGGACGTCCTCGGGCAGGCTCTCCGGTAGAACGGCCTCTGTCTGCTCCAGGGCGACCGCACGTTCGATTGCGTTCTGCAACTCCCGCACGTTGCCACGCCACGGATGCTGCTGCAGAAGCGCGTGGGCCTCGGCTGAAATCGTCTTGACGCGCTTGCCCATCTGCGAGGTGAACTGCTCGAGGAACTGGTCGGCCAGCAGCGGAATGTCTTCGGCGCGATCGCGCAGCGGTGGAAGCTTGATCGAAAGGACGTTGAGTCGATAAAAGAGATCTTCCCGAAACCGCCCTTCCCCCACCATCTTCGGCAGGTCCTGGTTGGTGGCGGCGATCACCCGCACGTCCGCTTGCACCTCGTCGGTGCCGCCGAGGCGTCGGAATCGGTGATCCTGGAGCACACGCAGCAGCTTCACCTGCATCGAGGACGCCATCTCGCCGATTTCGTCCAGGAAGATGGTCCCCCCCTCGGCAGCTTCGACGAGCCCCTTCTTGTTGACGTGCGCACCCGTGAACGCGCCGCGGATATATCCGAACAGCTCCGATTCGAGCAGCGTTTCCGGCACAGCCCCGCAGTTGAGCGCCACGAATGGGCAGTCGCGCCGCAGCGAGTTGAAGTGAATGGCGCGCGCGACGAGCTCCTTCCCGGTGCCCGACTCGCCGCTGATCAGCACGGTGCTGTTGGTCGGGGCGACCTGCTCGATGGTGGCAAACACGTGCTGCATCGCCTCGCTGCGGCCAAGAATGTTCGAAAATTCGTACCTGGTATTGAGCGCACGCTTCAACAACAGATTTTCATGCTTCAAACGACGAGTCTCGACGTGCTGGCGCACCTTCAAGCGCAGCTCGTCCATGTTGAAAGGCTTGACGAAATAATCGACGGCCCCGAGCCGCATCGCCTCGACCGCCGTGTCAGTCGAGGCGAATGCCGTCATCATGAAGGCGACGAGATCCTGATTGATTTCCTTCGCGGCGCGGAGGACGTCGACGCCGCTGAGGTCGGGCATCCGGATATCCGAGAGCAGCAGATCGAACGGTTCCGTCTGGAGCTCCTTGACCGCCTCCTTGCCGCTTTCTGCCAGCACAACGTCGTAGCCGTCGCGGCGGAGCACGATGCGCAGCATCTCGCGCATCGACAGTTCGTCGTCGACCACAAGTATCCGCGGCCTGCTGGCGGAGGCCGCCGGTGCGGACCGCCCGGGATCGGCGTTCGCGCGTGCAGACTGCGATTTCATCGCGCGGACTTCCTTCGCGCAGATTCGGCCTTCGCGGGCGCGAGCGCGTGTGCGGTCCGCACCGGCAGGCGAACGCAGACGGTCGTGCCGGCGCCCACCGTCGACGACACCTGAATCACGCCCCCGTAATCGCTGACGATGCGATGGACGATCGCAAGCCCGAGTCCGGTGCCCTTCTCGAATGAGCTCCGAAACGGCTGGAAGATGTTGTCCAGTTCGTCGGCCGGGATGCCGTGCCCTTCATCCTTGACGCTGAGCGTCACCTCGTCGCGGCCGTTCGCCGACTCCATGTCCACCGACAGGAGGAGACGTCCTCCGTTTGGCATGGCGCGCAACCCGTTCGACGCGATGTTCCAGACAATCTGCCGAACCTGATTCTCGTCCGCTTCGAACCACACCGGCTGCGGGGGCGCCTTCACATCGACCACGTGGTTGTCGTGCGCCTCCGAGCTGTTGCGAAGCAGCAGCGCGGCGTCGCCCACCACCTTCCCGAGATCGAGATTGGCAATCGAGAACTTCTGCGGTCGCGCGTACGCGAGAAACGACCTGATCGTGTCGTTCAGGCGCTCGGATTCGCGCAGCACGATATCCATCAACTGCGCCTGGTCGTCGCTGAGCTGAAGCTCCTGCCGGAGAACCTGAATCGATCCCGACATCGCCGCGAGCGGGTTGCGGATTTCATGGGCGATGCCGGCGGCCATTTCACCCGCAGCGGCCAGGCGCTGCTGCATGCGTGCCGTACGCTCCAGGCGCCGCAGCTCGGTGACGTCCTGGAACGTGAACAGGTACCCGCTCCGGCCGTTTGGCAAGGCAATCATCGTCACCATCAGACCAACCTCGAGCTGGCGTCCATCGCCCGTACGGTACTCGAGCTCCACGCGAAGGCTGCGTGTCTGGAGCGGCGTGTGGAGCCTGGCACGAACGTCGTCCGGCAACTGCAGGACCTCGCCTGCGTCGTGGCCGAGTGCCTGTTCCTTGGGAATGCCTGTGATCGCGGATGCCGCGCGATTGAACGTCAGGACACGCCCGTCCGCGTCGGTCGTGACGAGGCCGCTCAGCAACCCATCGATCACGTACTCGTTGAAGGCGCGCAGATCCTGAATCTCGTCGGACGCGTCCTGCAGGCGCGACTGCGCGGAGCGCAGGCGTTCGGCAAGCGAACCCGAGAGAAGCGCTACTGCCGCGAAGCCGGACAGGTTGATGGCAATGGTGTACTGTGCGAACTGGCGGCTGGGAAGCTGCACCGCGTCGCCGCCAAGCCAATCTGGAAACAGTCCCAGGTATTGCGCGGTAACCAGCCCGAGATAGAGCACGCCGTTGAGGACCGCCACCTGGAACGCTCCGCGGCGAAAGCTGATGATGCTCGCCGCGATGATCGGCAGCAGATACAGGGACGAGAAATAGCTGACGATACCGCCCGTCAGGCCGATGAACCCGGACACCAGGATGGCGTCGGCGCCGAGCTGCAGATCGACCAGCCAGGGAAACCGCTCGATTCGTCTCAGGGTCGCCAGATACGCGATGCTCAGCGCGTAGGTTACGCCAATCAGGAAGAAGAACGGATCGATCGGGAACGCACCTGGCCGGTTCAGCTGAATGAGTGTCGCCGAGCCGAGCAGGAGCGTGCTGACGACGACGCGGATCGCAATGAGCCTGGCGAGGCGCGAGCGGCGATCCAGACTTAACCTCCACCCGTCAGCTGGCTGATCAGGCTGAAGATCGGCAAGTACATAGCAATGACGATGCCGCCGACAATGCCGCCGAGCAGCGCAATCATGAGCGGCTCGAGGAGCGTGAGCAGGCCGGCCACTGCCACGTCGACTTCCTCTTCGTAGAAGTCGGCAATCTTACCCAGCATCGTGTCGAGCGCGCCGGTCGCCTCGCCGACGCCAATCATCTGAACGACCATCGGAGGAAACACTTCGGTCTGCTTTAGCGGTCCCGCAATCGTCTCGCCACGCTCGATGCTCGTACGCGTGGTGAAGATCGCCTCTTCGACGACGGCGTTGCCCGCCGTGCGGGCGGTGATGTCGAGCGCTTCGAGAATGGAGACGCCCGAGGCAAGCAGCGTCGAGAGCGTCCGGCAGAAACGGGCGACGGCAATCTTCCGCATCACCATGCCGAGTATTGGCATCTTGAGGGTCACGCGGTCGATCACCATGCGTCCGCCCACCGTCTTGTAGTACGTGCGGAAGGCGAACGCGAACACGACGATTCCCCCCACGATGAACGGCATGAAGCGCACGAGGCCGTTGCTCAAGGCGATCACGATGCGAGTCGGCAGCGGCAGGTCCGCCCCAAGGCCGGCAAACAGCTGCGCAAATGTCGGGATGACCTTCCACAGAATGGCGCCGACGACGATCGTCGCAATCACGATGACCGCGATGGGATAGATCATCGCGGACTTCACCTGGCCCTTCAGCTTGACGGCCTTCTCGATGTAGGTCGCCAGCCGCTTGAGAATCGCGTCGAGGATGCCGCCTGCCTCGCCGGCCGCAATCATGTTCGTGAAGAGGGAATCGAAGACCTTCGGATGTCTCTGCATCGCGTCGGCCAGTGACATTCCTCCTTCGACATCGGCCCGCGTGGCCAGGATGACCTCACCGAAGTTCTTGTCGTCCGCCTGGTTCCCGAGAATGTCGAGACACTGCACCAGCGGCAAGCCCGCCCCGATCATCACCGAGAACTGGCGTGTGAAGACGGCGAGGTCCTTCGCCTTGACCGCTTTCTCGCGCGCCTTCTTGGGGCGCGACTTCGCGGCTGCCTCCTTGACCGGATTGATCTGGGTGACCAGGATTTGGTCTCGCCGCAGCGCTGACACCGCGGCGTCCATGGTGTCGGCCATGAACTCGCCGGTGATCGTCTGACCCGCGCGTGACCGTCCGGTATATGCAAACGTCGCCATTGCTACTCACTCCAGGTTGATGGTTGGCGGTTGGTGGTTGGTGGGGTAGTTGGTAGTTCGTACCCGCTACCGACCACCCACGAACCACCAACTACCAACTACCAACTGCCAACTGCCAACTGCCAACTGCCAACTACCGACTACTCCCAACGGGACGCGCCGGCATTCCGGGCCGACCCAGACCTGCGCCGGCCACCACGCCGACGCCCCGATTGATCATGTCCTGAAGCTCTTCACGATTGGATGATGCCGACATCGCCGACTCGAGCGTCACCTGTTTCTTCTGGTACAACGTGGCAAGGGACTGGTTCGCGGTCTGCATCCCGACCTTCTCCTGGCCGGTCTGCATCGCGGAGTAGATCTGATGGACCTTGTCCTCGCGTATCAGGTTCCGGACGGCTGGCGTCGGGATGAGGATCTCGAGCGACACCACGCGTCCACCGCCGATCTTCGGGAGCAGCGCCTGACAGACAATGCCCTCGAGCACGAGCGACAACTGCGTGCGGATCTGGCTTTGCTGGTGAGCCGGAAAGATATCGATGATTCGATTGATCGTCTGTGCCGCGGAGTTCGTGTGGAGCGTCCCGAGCGTGAGGTGGCCGGTCTCGGCGATGCGCAGCGCTGATTCGACCGTCTCGAGGTCGCGCATCTCACCGATCAGAACGACGTCGGGGTCCTCGCGAAGGGCGGAGCGGAGCGCATTCGAGAAACTCTGCGTGTCCTGATGCACTTCGCGCTGATTGACCAGGCAGCTCTGATGCGTGTGCACGAATTCGATCGGATCCTCGATGGTGAGGATGTGGTCGTGCCGCTCCTTGTTGATCTTGTCGACCATCGCGGCGAGCGTTGTCGACTTGCCGCTGCCGGTAGGGCCGGTCACCAGGATCAAGCCCCGCGGTTTTTCCGCGAGGGTCGCCAGCACCGGCGGCAGGCCCAGCTCCTGGAACGACCGAATCTTTTCCGGGATCAATCGGTAGACGGCGCCCACGCTGCCGCGCTGATGGAACATGTTGCACCTGAAGCGGCCCACGCCCTGAATGCCGAACGAGAAATCGAGCTCCAGCGTCTCCTCGAATCGCTTCTTCTGCGCATCGGTGAGGATGCTGTAGGTCAGCTGCTTGGTGTCGGCAGGCGCCAGATCCGGTCCTTCGAGCCGCTCCAAGTGACCGTGCACGCGTATCTGCGGCTGCGATTTGGTGGCCAGGTGCAGATCCGATCCTTCCAGCTCGACAACCTTCTGAAGCAAGTCCGGTAGCGTCATCATCACTTCACCGTCTCTCTGACGACCTCGTCGATCGTCGTGACTCCTTCTTTCACCTTCCGAAGACCGCTGTGGCGCAGCGTGAGCATGCCGTCTTCAACAGCCTTGCGGCGCAGTTCGAGCGCCGAGGCGCCCACGAGGACCAGCTCTCGCAGCTCGTCGGTCACCTCCATCACCTCGTACAGGCCGACCCGGCCTTTGAAGCCGGTCTTGTTGCACTTCTCACAACCCTTCCCCCGTTGTGGAACCACGGACTTGGCGTCGTCGGGGTCGAAGCCGGCGTTCGCGAGCGCCTGCTCCGGGGTCGGATGCGGCTCTGCGCAGTTCTTACAGACACGCCGGACCAGGCGCTGGGCGCACACGAGATTCAGCGAGCTGGCGACAAGAAACGGCTCGATGCCCATGTTCATCAAGCGGTTCACGGTGCTTGGCGCATCGTTGGTGTGCAGCGTCGACAGGACGAGGTGACCGGTGAGCGCCGCTTTCACGGCAATCTCGGCTGTCTCGAAATCGCGGATCTCGCCAACGAGGATGATGTTCGGGTCTTGACGCAGGAAGCTGCGAAGCGCCGCCGCGAACGTCAGGCCGATGTTCTCGCGGACCTGCACCTGGTTGATGCCGACGAGATTGAACTCGACGGGGTCCTCAGCCGTCATGATGTTCGTATCGGTCGTATTGATTCGCGAGATCGAGGAATACAGCGTGTTCGTCTTACCGGATCCGGTCGGACCCGTTACGAGCACCATGCCCCACGGCTTCAGAATTGCCGCCTCGAACTTCGTCAGCGAGTCGCTGTCGAAACCAAGCTTCGTCATGTCGAGCATCAACTTGTCCTTGTCGAGCAAGCGCATGACGATTTTTTCGCCAAAGAGCGTCGGGAGACAGGAGACGCGGAAGTCGATGTCCTTCGGTTTGCCGTTGTCCTGAAAGCGGATCTTGATGCGACCGTCCTGAGGAAGGCGCTTCTCCGAGATGTCGAGCTTCGCCATGATCTTGATGCGCGACGTGATCGCATCCCGGAACTTCATCGGCGGAGACATGATGTTGTACAGGAGACCGTCCATGCGGTAGCGGACGCGCAACTCTTTCTCGTACGGCTCGATGTGGATGTCGCTGGCGCCTTTCTGAATGGCCGACATCAGCAGCACGTTCACCAGCTTGATGATGGGCGCCTCTTCGCCCTGCTTGGCGAGCGTCTCGGCGCTGATCTCCTCGAGTTCCTCGAGCACCTCGACGTTGGCGGCATCGGCCTCGAGCGGCATCTGCTCCAGTGCCTTGCTCGCGACTTCGAGCGCACTCGTGCCAGTGGGAGTACTCCCCGCCCCGTTTCCTCCCGCCTTGGTGTAGTACCGCTGGATGGCGTCGAGCACGGCGATTTCCGACGCGACGACCGGTTCCACGTTGTAGCCCGTCATGAACCGGATGTCGTCCATGGCGAACACGTTGGTGGGGTCGATCATCGCGATCGTCAACGTCGCGCCCGAGCGCGCCAGCGGCACGATCTGGTACTTCTGTGCGGTCTCCGCGGATACGAGCTTGATGACGGCCGGGTCGACCTCGAAATCGGCCAGCGAAATGGACGGGACGCCGTACTGCTTGCTGAGAAGCGCCGTGATGTCGGAGTCCTTCACGAACCCGAGCTTGATCAGATTCAGACCGAGCTTGCCCCCGTGCTGGCGCTGATGGTTCAGCGCCTCCTGGAGCTGATCGACGGTGATGCGCTTCTCCTTGAGGAGGAGCTCACCTATGCGGACGGCCATTCGATAAACCGATTCCTAACGTTCAGTACGAAACACGCGCCCCGACGCCCCAGCCCCGCTCGTCAGCGGCACCGCCGCGCACCATGTGTCCATCGACGTAGAGCCCGGGACGGATCGCCAGGCTCGCACCAACGGTCGCGGCGCGTTCCTCCGCCCCCGCTGTGTTCGCGCGTCCCCCGGCCCGTATCCCAAGCCGCTTGTTCCAAAACCATTGCTCCGCACCGAGCGCGACCGTGCGGCGCGGTCCCGATGCGGCCGGGAAGGTCTCCACGTCCCAATCGAACGCAATCGTCAGCGGTACTCCCGTGACCGGCTCCGGATCGAACGCCACGCCAAGGCGCGTCTGGCGCGGAAGACGCACGTGCCCGAACTCGGGCTCCATGACGTTTCGCATTCGCGCGCCAAGCCTCAGCGGCCCTCTCACCGCGAGCACGCCAACATCGAGATCAAAGCGACCCTTCGTCTCTCCCCCGCGCAGCGCACCGCCCCGATCCAGCAGGTCGGCCGGATCCGACAGACCGTCCTCGCGTCCGGCATGGAACGTTCCGCGGATGTATTTGAACGTCGCGCCAGCGTGCACTCCGGGGATCAACGTCTGGACGAGCGTGATGCCCAAATGACTTGCCGACAGCGAGTTAACTGGCACTCCCGCTCGTCTCTCTTCTCGGTCGGGACTGACTTGCGCTGTAGAGTCAAACGGCCGTATGTCCGTGATACGAAAGCGGTAATAGCTGATGCCGACAGGTGGTGTCGCCAGGGCGACCCAGGAGATCGTCTGCCGCCAGGCCGGGAGCACGTCCTTCACCTCGACGGTGTCCCGCGCCAGCGTCATGTCGAGAAATGGCCCTGCGGCAATACCGGCAGGATTCCACCAGGTCGCGCTACTGTCAGAGGCGACCGCCACGAACGCTCCGCCCATTCCAAGGGCGCGACTGCCAACCGATTCGGCCGTCTGGGCCGACACCGACGCCCGCGCCACGACCACACACGTGCACAGAATGGCCACGCGCGTGAGCCGACACCGGCACCAGGACACGCTATAATTTCTACGATTTTGATTAATCAAAATTCTTGTGGAAGCGTCGCGTCTGGCCCGGAATTGCTGAAGAAAAACTAATCCTACCAGGAGCTTGCGTGAGCATCGCCAATTCCCTGTCAGCCCGAATACTTGGGGTAGTTCGTTCCCCGCGCTCCACCTTTGAGCGCCTTGCCACCGAGCCGCGCTGGGCCGACGTCCTGGTCGTGACGCTGCTGGTCACTGCCCTTTCATCGGCGTTTCTCCTCGAAACCGAGACAGGCCGTCTGGCACTGCTCGATCAGTGGGAGCGAACCGCCCTGGCCTTCGGTCGGACCGTCGGGGATTCGGAATACGCAGCGCTGGCACAAGCCACCACCAACGGCGCCGCGTATGCGATCGCAAGCTCCTTCGCGAGCGGGCCGCTGCTGGCCGTCGCCTTGTCGGCCGCCCTTCTTGGCGCCTTTCGACTGGCGGGAAGCCGTGGCGCGACATTTCGGCAGGTGCTCGCAATTGTTGTGCATGCCGGCGTGATTCTGATGGTGCGACAGGTCGTCGCCACACCGGTCGTCTACGCACGCGAGACGCTGGCAAGCCCGATGACGCTCAGTCTTTTCTTCACGATGCTCGATGAAACGTCGCCTCTCGCGCGCTTCTTCGGGATTGTCGACCTGTTTGTGATGTGGTGGATTGTCGTGCTGGCACTCGGCATGTCGGTGCTCTACCGAAAGCCGGCTCGCCGGCTGGCGCTGGCGTTCATGGGAACGTACGTGGCGCTGGCGGGCGTTCTGACCATGGCGATGGCATTGACTGGGGGAACGGCGTGAGGAGGAAGTGGCCGTGGATTGCGGGCGTCGTCATCCTTGTGGTCGCAGGCGCAGGCGCAGCGCTATGGCTGCGTCCGCCGGACGTGCCCGCTGTTGCCGTGGAAGCGGCACGCAGCCGCGATCTCGAGGCGATCGTCTCGGCGTCCTGCAAGATTCAACCAAAGCGGCAGGTCAATATTTCCGCCAACACGATGGGACGTGTGACGCGACTGGCGGTGGAGGAAGGCCAGCGCGTCCGCGCCGGACAGTTTCTGCTCGAAATCGACCCGAAGTCGCTCGAGGGCCCGCTGCAGCGCGGCGAAGCCAGCGTTGCGGCGGCGCAATCGGCGCTGCAACAGGCACGAACGGCGGTCGATCAGGCGCGAGTCACGCTCGATCTGGCCCGCCAGAACCTGAAGCGGCAGGACGAGCTGTGGGGCGGCGGTCTCACCACGCGCGAGGCGCTCGAGCGAGCGCAGAACGAAGTAGAGATTCGCGAGGCCGAGCTCAAGACGCGCGAGCAGGAGGTGCGCACCCGCGAGCAGCAGATCAAGCAGGAACAGGCAGGGCTCACGACGACCCGCTACAACCTGAGCCAGGTGATCATCTCCTCCCCGATGGACGGCATCGTGACGCGACGGAATATCGAGCAAGGTGAGAACGTCGTCGTGGGCACGATGAACAATGCCGGCACGGTGCTGCTCACGGTGGCGGATATGTCGATCCTCGAAGCCGAAATCGAAGTGGACGAGACAGACATCCCTGAAGTGGAGCTCGCTCAGGAAGCTCGGGTCTCCATCGACGCGATTCCTGACCGGATGTTCCGCGGGCGCGTCACGGAGATCGGCAACAGCCCGATCCAGAATGCCGGGAGCGGCGCCGCGAGCAATACGGCACAGGCGACGAACTTCAAGGTGGTGGTGACGCTGGAAGAGGAAGTTCCGGGTATCAGGCCGGGCTTTACGTGCACTGCGGAAATCACCACCGCGACGCGGAAGAACGTGCTGGCTGTTCCGATTCAGGCGTTGACCGTGCGGGAACTGCTGTACGACGCCAGCGGAGCCCTGGTTCGGGATCCGCCGCCGCCGAGGCCAAGCCGTTTTCGCGTCTTCCGGCGCAGCGAGCCGGTACCGACGGCGCCACTGCCGGAGCCGCCCGGCCACACACGTCGCGAAACCGAAGGCGTGTTCGTTCTTCGCGCCAACCGCGCCGTGTTCGTGCCGATCAAAGTCGGTATCGCCGGGGAGCGGTTTTTCGAAGTCGTATCAGGTCTGAAAGAGAACGACCAGGTGATCACGGGCCCGTTTGCGTCGGTCCGCGAGCTCGCAGATGGCTCCGAGGTGAGGCTCCAGGCGACGCGTGGACGCCCTTAGTGGTATGCCCTTCCCGAATCAGTACCGGCCGCGCCGTTGTCGCGGCCGGCAGATTGGAGTCCGAGGCCAGTTGTGAGTGCTATGCAATCAGTTGAGACGATCCACTAAGTGCATCAAATCCTCGAATCGGTGGCGATCGCCCTCCGGTCCATCTGGGCCAACAAGCTGCGATCGTTCATGACACTGCTCGGCAACATCGTGGCGGTGATGTCGATCGTCACGGTGGTATCGCTGATTCAGGGCGTCAACTCGATGGTCTCGAGCGCGATTCTGACCGACGTCGGCGCTGATGCGTTCACGATTCAACGGGTCGCACCGCGCGCGACGCTGACGGAGGACGAAGAGGAGCGCACGCGGAACAACCCGAACCTCACGGTGGGGGAAGCCGACGCGGTGCGTGCGTTCAGTCCTGCCGTCGCCTCCGTCGTTGCGCAGGCGCAGCAGCGCGGCACCGTCACCTATCGCGACCAGGTTCTCGAAAACATCCAGATCCAGGGAGTCACGAGCGAATACATCGACTTCGCGGCGTTCGATGCAGAACGCGGTCGCATGATGACGCCAACGGAGGTCGACCGGAACCGTCCAGTGGTGCTGCTTGGCTGGGACGTCGCCGACCAGCTCTTTGCCGACATCAGCCCGCTCGACAAGGTCGTCAAGATTGAAGGGGTGCACTTCCGCGTCGTTGGTGTCAGCGCACGAAAAGGCGGTGTGTTCGGAGCATCGATGGATGGGTTCGCCGTGATTCCACTTGGCGCCCACGTGAAGCTGTTCGGCGCGCGGCAGAGCCTCTCGCTGATGGTGAAGCCGGCATCGCCCGATCTGCTGCAGACCGCCATGGACGACGCCACCGTCGCGCTGCGGGTTTCGCGGCGGCTCAAACCGAGCGAGCCCGACAACTTCGGCATCTACACGTCCGACACGCTGCTCGGACTGTATCAGCAGGCCACGACAGGAATCTTCGCCGTTCTGGTCGGCATCGTCGCCTTGTCGCTCGTCGTCGGCGGCATCGTCATCATGAACATCATGCTGATGGTCGTCAGCGAGAGGACGCGCGAAATCGGTCTCCGAAAGGCGCTCGGCGCCCGCCGGAAAGACATCCTCTCCCAGGTGCTCACCGAGTCGATCACGCTCTCGACGTGTGGTGGTCTGGCGGGCATCCTCCTCGGATTTCTTGCGGCGCAAGGCATTTCGATGGTGTCGCCGCTCCCCGCGCGGCTCGAGCCGTGGTCGATCATGCTCGGCATCGGCATCACGGCTGCAGTCGGCCTGTTCTTCGGAGCATTCCCAGCCGCACGTGCCGCCCGTCTCGATCCAATCGAAGCATTGAGGCGCGAATGATTGCGACACTGCTGCGCGAGATTCTTGGTCTTGCGCTGGACACGCTGCGCACCAACAAGCTGCGGTCCGGGCTGACCGTGCTCGGCATCGTCATCGGCATCACGGCAATTGTGGGCATGACGTCGCTGATTCGCGGGTTCGACGATTCGCTTCGCGACAGCATCAGCGAGCTGGGACCGAACACGATCTTCGTCGCCAAGTTCAGCGGCGTGAGCCTCGCGGCCGGACGTGACTTCGCCGAGCTGCTGCGGCGGCCGAATCTGACCGTGGACGATGCACGGGCAATAGAGAAGCTCGCGCCCTCCGCAGGCCTCGTCGACATCTGGCTTGGAGCAGGCGGACCGCCCACGCAGACGCGTGTGTCCTACGGCAGCGACAGCACGAAGATGCTGGCCGTGCTGGGTGCAACGGAGAAGTTTGCCGACATCAACTTCCTGGAGCTCCAGACGGGACGTTTCTTCACCGAGACCGAGGTGAATCGGCGGCGCAATCTCGTCGTCCTCGGCCAGACCCCGTACGAGGCGCTCTTTGGCAGGGCCGGCATCGATCCGATCGGCAAGAAAGTGCGCGTCGGCCCAGTGGAATACACGGTCACCGGCGTGCTCGGCAAACGGCCGGCAGCCGGAGGGTTCAATCTCGGGCAGGACGATTTCGTCGTCATTCCCGAGACGACATACCGCCGGCAGTTCGGCATCCAGGTGTTCGGGCGCGGCAGCCAGACACACCAGAGCGTGCTCATTGCAACAGCGCCGCGCGAAGGCGCCACGCGCGAGGCGCTCATCGCTGAAGTCGAGGAAATCATGCGCATCCGGCACGGACTGCGCGTGGACGAGCCGAGCGACTTCGACGTGGTGAGTCAGGACGCGGCGCTGGAAGTGTGGGGACAGGTCAGCCAGGCCATCTTTCTCGCTCTGGTCGTCATCTCGTCGATTGCGCTGATGGTGGGCGGCATAGGCGTCATGGCGATCATGACCATCTCGGTGACGGAGCGCACCCGCGAGATCGGCCTTCGGAAGGCGCTCGGTGCGCGCCGCAAGGAGATTCTGTTCCAGTTCCTGGCCGAAGCCGTCGTGCTGACGACGGTTGGCGGAGTGATGGGGATTGCGCTCGGCAGCGCGATTGGCGTCACGATCAACCTCGCGACAGGCTTTCCCGTGTCGCTCCCCTGGTGGTCGTTCGCGCTAGGGCTCGGCTTCTCGGCGACAGTCGGCATCGCATTTGGCATGGTGCCGGCCATCCGCGCCGCGCGGCTGGATCCGATTGAGGCGCTGCGGTACGAATAACGATCCTGATCGCGCACGCTAAAGCGTGCGCTCTACAGGTGCATTTGCACCGCCTCGAGCAACGAATCGCGATTCCACACACCAGAGCCCCAGAAGGGGTATCGCCGGCTATCCTCAACCAGACCCGCCCGCAAGGGGTTCGCCAAGAGGTACGCCATCACCCGTAGTCGATCTTCGTCC
>DATCJA010000160.1:0-2045 GCA_036507475.1 Vicinamibacterales bacterium | reverse complement strand
TGGCTGACACGACCAATTTACGTGCATCGCGAAGAGCACAAAGCTACCTGCATCGGTACAGTATCAGGAGCAGTCGCACCAACGACAACAGGAGGTTTCCCCATGTCCTCCGCCGTGACCGAACTCTTGATTCACACGTCGCAGCTCCACATCAGCGACAACACTCCCATGGGCGCGACCCTCGTCGAAGGCGGCGCCACGTTCCGCGTCTGGGCGCCCGGCGCCACGGAGGTGTACGTCGTCACCAGCGACTTGCCGGCCGCGCGTCAACCGGGCTGGACGCCGCGCCAGGCGGACCGCCTAGTGCGGCGCCCGGACGGCACCTGGGCGGGTTTCGTCCCGGGCTTGGCTGACGGCTCGCCCTATCGGTTCTACGTGGTTGGTCTCGGCAGCTCGGGCCTCAAGCGCGACCCGTGGGCGCGCGAGCTCGGTACGGATCCGCCGTTCCCGGACTGCGACTGCCTCATCCGCGATTCCGACTCCTATCCCTGGCACGATTTGGCGTTCCGTGCGGCTGCGTTCCACGAGCTGGTCATCTATCAGTTGCACGTCGGCGTTTTCTATGGCGTCGACGGGGAGGGGCGCGACACGCGGACCAGTGTCGCGAGGTTCCTCGACGTTGTGACCCGCATTCCCCACTTACGCGAGCTCAACGTCAATGCTGTGCAACTGCTTCCCATCCAGGAGTTTCCCTACGACAACAGCATGGGATACAACAACCTGGACTTCTTCTCGCCGGAGATGGCCTACCAGGTGAGCGCCGCCGAGCTCGGCCCGTATCTGCACACGGTGAACGCGTTGCTTGTGGAAAAGGGCATGCCGCGCCTTACCTTCGAGCAGCTTGCTCCGGGCCCCAACCAGCTCAAGGCGCTCATCGATCTTCTCCATTTGAACGGCATCGCCGTCATCCTCGACCTCGTCTACAACCACGCGGGCGGCGGCTTCGACGATCAGAGCCTGTACTTCTTCGACCGGCGTGCGAATGCCAACAACAATAACAGCCTGTACTTTACCGATCGTGGTTGGGCCGGCGGTCTCGTCTTCGCGTACTGGAGCGACTTCGTGCGCGACTTCTTGATCCGCAACGCGGAGTTCTTCTTGCGCGAGTACCACACCGACGGTGCTCGCTACGACGAGGTGAGCGTGATCGACAATCACGGCGGCTGGTTGTTCTGCCAGGATCTCACTGGCACGTGCCGGTTCGTGAAGCCGGAGGCGATTCAAATCGCCGAGTACTGGAACCCCTCGCGCGAGCTCGCCGTGAAAGCGCCTTCATCCGGCATGGGCTTCGACGCCGCGCTCGGGGACGGGCTTCGCGATGCCCTGCGGAAGGTACTCGCCGAGGCCAATTCGGGACGCGAAGCGTTTATGAACCTGGACGCGGTGCGCGACCGGCTCTACGTGCCCTATGGTTTCGACGACGCGTGGCGCACTGTGCAGTGCATCGAGAATCACGACATCGTCTATGCCGATCGAGAGGCGTACGAGTGGCAACCGCGCGTTGCGTGGCTCGCCGACCCGTTGAACCGCCGTTCCTGGTACGCGCGCAGCCGCGCCCGCTTCGCGACGGCTATCCTGCTTACGGCACCGGGCGTGCCGATGTTGTTCATGGGGCAGGAAATCCTGGAGGACAAGAACTGGAGCGATAATCCCGAGCACTCGCCGAACACGCTCATCTGGTGGGATGGGCTCGCCACTGACGCGGTCATGCGCGATTTTCTCGAGTTCACCAAAGCGGCGATCCGGCTGCGCCAGGAACGGCCCGCGCTGAGCGGCCCGAACGTGAACGCCTTTCATGTCAATAACGGCTCGCGCGTCATCGCCTTCCAACGCTGGCTCGAGAGGTCGGGCGGCGACGTGCTCGTAGTGGGCACGTTGAGCGAGACGAGCCTGTATGGCTATGAGCTCGGCTTTCCGCACGTCGGCACGTGGCGCGAGATCTTCAACAGTGATTTCTTCGAAAGCTCGCCGGGCCACGAGGTGATTGGCAACGGCGGCCACGTGGAGGCAAACGGCGGACCGCTGCATGGCTTCCAGGCTTCCGC
>DATCJA010000159.1:0-36978 GCA_036507475.1 Vicinamibacterales bacterium | reverse complement strand
CGATCAATTGGCAGGCGAACCCCTGACAATTGATCGCGCGCTGGAACTCGCCATCACGCACAACGAAGGGCTCAAGGTCACGAACGAGCGGCTTCGCGAAAGCCAGGCCCACGTCGCTCAGGCGCGCGCGGCGTTCCTGCCGTCGCTCGATCTGAATTTTCTGTACACCCCGACTCAGGCGTCGCCGGTCCTGCGCATTCCCACGGGCATCTTTGGTCCGAACGAACAGACGTTTCGCGCGAACCTGATTCGCGAGAACGTCGTCCGCTTCGACATCTCACAGCCGATCTACACCGGCGGCCGGCTGGCCCACGCGTACGGCGCCGAGGCGGCAGCGCAGGAAGGCAGTCGCCTCGAGCTCGAGCGTGCGCGGCATTCATTGACGCTGCGGGTGTACGAGACGTTTTATGCGGCTCTGATGGCAGATCAGGGCGTACAGACCTCTGACGAAGGCGTCAGGATTGCCGAGCGGCATCTCGAGCTGGCGCAGGTGCGATACCAGGCAGGGTCGGCGGCCCGGCTCGACGTCCTGCGCGCCGAAGTAGAGCTCGCGAATGCGCGCGCTCGACTGATTCGTGCCCGCAGCAACGCGGAGGTGTCGTACCAATCGCTGCGCACGGTGCTCTCGCTGCCCCAGAGCGAGCCGCTGCAGCTTTCCGCGACGCTTGATGAGGTACCGGCCCTTCCGCCCACGGCAGAGCTCCAGCGAGCGGTCGGCACGCGGCCGGACATCCGCGCGATCGGACAGCAACGCGAAGCCGCCGAACGGCTCGTCTCGTTGGCCAACGCGGACTTGAAGCCGACCGTGGCGTTCACCGGCAATCTTCAGTACCAGGAAGATGGCGTCAACCGTCTCTTCGACGGTTCGAACCGGAGCTTTCAGTTCGGACTGGCCGTTCGTGTCCCGCTCTTCAGTGCGCCGGCCGTCGCGGCGAAACGCGCCGTTGCATCCGCACGCGTGCTCCAGGCGGAACACAGCGCCAACGCTGCGCTCGACACCGCCCGCCTCGAACTGGCGTCTGCGGCGACGGAGCTCGACGCGGCCCGCGAGATCGTCGCCACGCAGCAGAAGGCGGTCGAGCTCGCGCGCGAGGTCCTCGGGATCGCCGAGGTCTCGTACGAGAACGGCGTCATTACGGCTACGGAGCTGAACGACGCCCGGCTCTCTCTTCTCGAAACCGAATGGGAGCTGATGCAGGCCAAGTACAACCAGATTGTCGCTGCCGCACGAACCCGCTACGCGGCGGGCCTGTAACGCACACGGCGGGTCCGCTTCCGCCTTCGCCGAGGCTACGGCGGACAAGCTGCGCCCGCTTTCACGACGCTCGAGGCACCCCGCCCCACGTACGATGGTCCGAAGTGGGAGCGTACGTAGGCCTGATTCCGCTGCTGGCAAGATCGGGCCGCGGCGGACCCCGCATGACACAAAGACAAGGAGATCCAAAAGGAAGTAATTTAGTCTCCGTGACTCCGTGGCTCCGTGGCTCGTCTCATGAGTGACCTGCTCTCTCTCGTGCGCGGCTGCACGTTCGACGACTTCCTCTTTACACCTCAGTTCAGCGTCGTCGAGCGCCGCGATCCGGCGCTCATCGACTTGACGTCGAGCCTTTCACGCCGTCTCACACTCAAGCGGCCGATCGTGTCGGCGAACATGGACACCGTGACGCGGTCCGAGATGGCGATCGCAGTCGCCGAGGAAGGCGGCATCGGCATCATCGACCGAGGCTTTCGCAGCGGCGAAATCGAGCCGCAGGTTCGTGAGGTCCAGATCGTCAAACGCACACAGCACGGCGTCATCGGCGATCCGTACACCATCGCCGTCGATGCAACCCTGCACGAGGCTGCGATCCGCATGCGCGAGACGGGCGTTGGAACGCTAGTTGTCGTGGACGAGCAGCGGCGTGTGCAGGGGCTGCTGACCACTCGCGATCTGCGTTTTGCCGATGAACGCGGCGCCGTCGCATCGCGAATGACGCCGCGCGATCGGCTCGTCGCGCACTCAGGCGATGTGGGCCCTGCCCGCGCCGAAGAGCTGATGCGGACGCACAAGATCAAGAAGCTTCCGCTCCTCAACGCCGACGGCACGCTGCGCGGGCTCATCACGGCCAAGGATCTGCTCGCGCAGCGGCAGCTTCCGTTCTCTACGCGGGATGGACAGGGCCGCCTGTGCGTGGGCGCCGCAATTGGTGCCACGGGCGATTACCTCGAGCGCGCCGCCGAGCTGCTGCGCGCTGACGTGGATGTCGTCGTCATCGACATCGCTCATGGTCACTCCGCCGTCATGGCACGCGCGATCGAAGCCTTCCGCAAGCGGTTTGGCGACGCAGAGCTCATCGCCGGCAACGTGGCCACCGCGGATGGCGTCCGGTTTCTGCTCGAGCGGGGCGTCGACGGCATCAAGGTCGGCATCGGGTCCGGCGGTGGATGCACGACCCGTCTCAACACGAATTACGGCGTGCCGCAGGTGCAGTCGCTGGCCGAGTGTCGGGCCGCAGCCGGGGGACGGGTGCCGCTCATCGCCGACGGCGGCGTCAAGCGCCACGGCGCATTCGTGCAGGCGCTGACGTTTGGCGGGGACGCGGTCATGCTGGGCGGCATGCTCGCGGGAACAACGGAAACGCCGGGCGAGGTCGTGCAGAAACCGGTGGTCGTGCCCGACTCCAACAAGACGGTGAACGTGCCCTTCAAAGTGTTTCGCGGAATGGCGTCGCTGCAGGCGATCGTGGATCGGCTCGACGTCGAGGATGCCGAGGCCGCCGACGTGGAAGCGCTCGGGGCGGAAGGGATGGAAGTGAGCGTTCCGGCGCGCGGCTCCGTGCGGCCGCTGCTCCGCGACATCATCAAGCACCTGTGCTCGGCGATCAGCTACAGCGGCGCCCGGACCCTCAGCGAGATGCAGGAGATGTTCCGGAAAGACCCCGAGCGCTATGTGATCAAACTCACCGAATCGAGCCGGCGCGAGTCGTTCGACCGCTGACGGCTGACACGTAGTGTCCGGCTTCAGCCGGACCCGTGGGAGGTTATTGCGGCAGTTGACACCCCAGGTATCGGACCCTACCATTCCCCAAAAAGCAGCCAAATCAGAGAGGGCCGTACCGATGCAGAAGTTGCCGATACTGTGGATCCTGATCGCGGTCCTTGCGTTGCCCGAATCGCTCATCGCCCATCATGGCCGGGGCGCAACCTACGACATGAAGACGCGGGTGACGTTGAAGGGCATCGTCTCCCGAATCGACTGGCGTAATCCGCATGTCGTGATTTACATGGACGTGAAGGGTGCCGACGGCAGCGTCATGACGTGGGGCTTCGAGAACGCCGGAGTCAGCCAGCTGGCGCAGGCAGGCTATCACCGGAATACGCTGACAATTGGCCAGGAAATCACCGCGATCGTCAACCCCGCGGCCAACGGCGGGCCCACGGCGATTGTCGTGAAAGTCATCCTCGCGGATGGGTCGGAAATCATGTCGCGCGAAACCGGAGCAAATCCGGCGAATTAGGAGATCGCACATGCGAGGTCGAATCGTCTCGTTGATGCTCCTCGTACTTCCACTCGCCGTGGCCGCGTATGCGCAGGACGACAGGCAAAGGGTCGTGACCCGCTATGAGGCCAACGTTGGAGACAAGAAATTCGATCCGCGCGATCTCTCTGGAATCTGGACGTTGACCAGAAACGATCACAGTCTGGGCACCCCGGCCCCACCCCTGACCCCTGCGGGCGCGGCGGCAAAGGCCGGACGTAGGGCCGACACCCCTGGCGCGTTCGGGAACGCCCCGTGGTACGCGTGTAACCCGATGGGATTTCCGCGGCTGCTGAACGACGATGAGCCGATGGAACTCGTCATGCTGCCCAACAGGATCCTCCAGCTTTTCCAGTGGGAGCACCGAGTACGGGTCCTCTGGACCGATGGCCGAAACGTGCCGTCTGGTGAGCACCTCGAAAACCTCGGGCCCGCGTGGTACGGGCACTCGGTCGCGAGGTGGAATGGCAACACGCTTGTCGTCAACACAGTCGGTCTTGACGAACGCGCATGGCTCGACAACCAGGGCAATCCCAAGAGCTTCCGCGCGCGGATCGAAGAAACCTGGAGACGGGTCGACGCCAACACCCTGGAACTGCAGTTGACGCTCTACGATCCTGAGTACTACACCGCTCCATACGTGGGTTCCAAGAAGACCTACAAGCGCATGCCCGACGATGCGATCACGTATTTTGGATGGTACGGGCTGTACGCAGGCATCACGGAAGGCATCTGCGCGCCGATGAACGAAGTCGAGGGCTACAACAAAGAATTCCGCGATCCTGGGCGGGCCGCGAAGCCGTAGGCGACGCAACCCGCCCGAACGACTCGAACGATTCGATCTCTACTGCGACAACGCGAAAACGTACACAGCGTTGCCGCCGCTAGTCGTGTCCGCTTCAGGAGTCATGCCCACCGAGAGTGCCGCGATCGGGCCGCCACCGGCCGTGATGGCAATGTACTGGCGGCCGTTGACTGAATACGTCACGGTACCGCCGACCGCCTGCGCGGCCAGCCGCGTTTGCCACAAGACTCGTCCATTGTCGGCATCCAGCGCCCGAAGGTAACGGTCCATCGAGCCGTTGAACAAAAGCCCCCCGCCGGTCGCAAGGATCGGTGAGTAATTCACCACCCGTGTCTCCCAGCTCCACAAGGTTTTGCCGGTTTCCACCGAGATCGCGTCGATGCGGCCCACCTTGTCCTTGCCGGTCGCAAACTTTCCTACGTTGGTGGTGTTGTAGACGAACTGCGGCTGCGGACCTCGATCTGTGCGCGCCGTCGAATCGATGCAGAGATTCGTCAACTGCACGAACATGACGTTGGACCGCGGACTGTAGGCGCCGTACGGCCAGTCGCGACCGCCGCCATACGTGGGACATACGTGATAGGTCTTGCCGATCTCTTTGAGCACGGCATCTTCATTGACCGTGACAAGCCCTTTCGGGTCGATCCTGGCGACCAGATTCTGCTCGTTGGTCGCCCGCGCCCACAGAAACTCACCGCTCGCGGCATCGAAGCTCCAGGCAATGCCCGTCTTGCAGGGAACACCCGTCAGCGTCTTCCGTGGCCCGCGGCGCGCGTTTGGATTGACTGAGAGCATGCCGGCGGCCTGAGGGTTGACTGGCGTGTTGATGATCATCATCTCGAAGGTGCATTCCTGATCCCAGTTGTCGCGCGGCAGCACCTGATGCTTCCAGACGACTTCGCCGGTTTTTGGCCGCACAGCGAAGCGCGTGTTCGTGCCGGCCATGGTTGCGCCCGGCATCTTGCGCTGCGCTTCGGAGGCGGGGCCTACGGCGCTCGATCCGTAGTAGACGAGGTCGAGCTCGGGATCGTAGGTGAGGTGACCCCAGACGCCCGTCATCCACCGGCTTTCGAACGGGGAGCCGGCCCACGTCTCGTCCCCCGGCTCGCCCGGGCGGGGAATCATCGTATTGCGCCAGAGCTCCTTGCCCGTCCTGGCATCGTGGCCCGTGACATAGCACCCGTAGCCGGCATACTGGCACGTGCTACCGGCGACGACCACGCCGTTGGCGACGATGGGACCGCTCGAGTTGCTGACGTACAGGTCGCCGCCGCGATCGGTCTGCCAGATCTTCTCGCCGGTGCGGGCGTTCAGCGCGAGGACGATGTTGTCCCAGGTGACCGTATAGACAAGGTCGCCGTACAGCGCGATAGTGCGTTTCCGCTGCCCAAGTTGGTTGCGCATCGAGGTCAGCGGCGGAAGCGGGTGCCGGTACTCCCACATCAGGTCGCCGGTGGCGGCATCGATTGCCTGAATCACGTCGCCAGGATTCCCCAGGTACATCACGCCGTTGTAAACGAGAGGTGTGGCCTGGTTGGTGCCGGGCTCCATGGCGCGCGACCAGACCAGCTGCAGACTCTTGACGTTGCTCCTGTTGATCTGGTTGAGTGCGCTGTACCCCCAGCCCTGATAGTTTCCGCGGTAGACCAGCCAATCCTCGGGCCTGGGCGCACGAATGATCTGGTCGGTCACCGTCACGAAATTCGCCACGGCGCGAACCGTCTTCGTCGGTGGGGGCGCAGGCGTGGGCGTGGGCGCCTGGGCATGACCCGTGAGGTTCAGGGCGCACATCAGCACAGCACCCAGCAGCAATTCATTGACCGGGTATCTCATCGCACCCTCCTCTGGACCGCTGTACGGCTCCAAAACGAGAATTTCGTACCCGTTGTGATGAAGCCGTATAGCGGTCCTAGAGATTCTCATGGAAGCCGGGATGTGATTCAAGACCGCAATCGCGCGCCGCCCTCCGCCGCGTCACGCGGCTCGTGGCGGCACGCCAGCGACTCATTCTCTGTGTCTCCGTGTCTCTGTGGCCCGTGACTGCGAACGATTCTCAAGTTCGAGGGGGCCAAAGTGCTTTTCGTACCGCGCCTTGAACTCCTCGAAGGTGTAGGCATGGCTCTGGCCGCCCAGGTGCTCCAGCGCGTAGGTGGCCGCGACGCTGCCTAGCTGGGCGCACACCTGCAACGGCGCGCCGGCGGCCATTCCCTTCATCAGGCCACCACGAAAGGCATCGCCGACGCCGGTCGGATCGACGATCCGATTGGGCCGCACGGCCCCGACGTCGACCTTGTTGCCCTTCTCGTACACGGAGGAACCGTTTTCGCCGCGCGTGACGATCAACGCGTCGGCCACTTTCAGGACATCCCCCTCGCCCATCTCCGCTTTCTGCCGAATCAGTTCCAGCTCGTAGTCGTTGCAGATCACGACGCGGGCGCCGAGGATGCCGTCCTTCAACTCGGGTCCCGACATCCGGGCGCACTGCTGGCCCGGATCGAAGATGAACGGAATCCGCAACGTCCGGCACTCCTCCGCGTACTGGACCATCGCGGCGGGATCGTTCGGGGAGATGACGACGAGGCCGGGCTCCTGAATCGTGCGGAACGACAGCTCCGACGCGTGGGACATCGCCCCCGTGTAGAACGACGCGATCTGGTTGTTTTCAGTGTCGGTGCTGCAAAAGAACGACGCCGTGAACTTGTCGGGCACCTGGTGTACCAGCGACGTATCCACGCCGGCCGCCTCGAGCCACTGACGGTACTCGCCGAAGTCCTGCCCGGCGGTTCCCATGAGGTACGGTCGCTCGCCGAGCAGCGCAAGCGTATACGCAATGTTCGGCGCACATCCGCCCCGACGCTTGTCCATGGAGTCCACGAGGAAGCTGAGACTGACGCGCTGCATGTGCTCCGCGAGGAAATGCTCGGTGAACTTCCCCGGAAACGACATCAGATAGTCGTAGGCGATCGAACCAGTGACGATCAGTTTCATAGAGACATGAATTGACGAATTTACGGATTTACGAATTCACGGATTTGATTGCCTTATTGCAATTCGTAAATTCGTAGATGCGTCAATCCGTCAATGCCAGATATTTTCCCACCAGAGGCGCCAGTTCCTTCTTGACCTGATCGGGAATGACATCAGGACGCGTAACGAGCGCGTACTTGAGCGCTGACGCACACTCGCAGGTCCGTGGATACGGCAGTCTCGCAACCGCAGCCGCGATGATCTCCTGCGCCGTTTTTGCGTTGTGCGTCAGGTTGCCGATGATCATCTCCACCGTCACCGAGTCGTGATCGGGATGCCAGCAGTCGTAGTCGGTGACGAGTGCGATTGTCGAGTAGCAAATCTCCGCCTCGCGCGCCAGTTTGGCCTCCTGCAGGTTCGTCATGCCGATGATGTCCATCCCCCACGAGCGATACAGCTTCGATTCGGCAAGCGTCGAGAACTGCGGCCCCTCCATGCACACGTAGGTGCCACCCTTGTGTACGGTGGCGCCAGCCGACCGCCCGCTCTCGTACACCAGCCCGCTCAGAATGCGGCAGAACGGATGCGCGAAACCGACGTGTGCGGCGAGGCCGCGGCCAAAAAACGTGCTCGCCCTCCCTTTCGTGCGATCGAAGAACTGGTCGGGAATCACGATGTCGAGCGGCCGGTACTCTTCCTTCAGGCTGCCGACGGCGCTGGCCGACAGGATGTGTTCGACGCCAAGCAGCTTCATGCCGAAGATGTTCGCGCGGAAGTTGATCTCCGACGGAAGAACTCGATGCCCTGCTCCATGGCGCGCCAGGAAGGCCACGCGCCGTCCGCGGAGCGTCCCCAGCACGTATGGGCCGGATGGCTCACCAAATGGCGTCGTGAGCTTCACTTCCTCGCGGTTCGTGACGCCAGGCATGTCGTACAAACCGCTGCCGCCGATGATGCCGATTTGAGCTCGTTCCATGGTTGGTTGGTGCTTGGTAGTTGGTGGTTACGTTACTTGAGGGTCACGCGCGCCTTAAGTGCCCGGTACACTTCCCCCATTCCGCCGGCGCCAAGAAGCGTGGTGACTTCGTACAGGCCGATTCGCATGCCAGGCGTCAGTGCCATGAAGATGTGGGCTGATTATAGCGAGTGTCGCGAGGGCCGAAGACGGCGCGCAGGCAACGGTCTACCGTCACCGCCGCGCAGGCTAAAGCCTGCGCGCTACTACGGATTTGCAAACTACCAACTACCGACTACCAACCAGCCTATAGGACCTGTTCGACGTAGCGCCTGCCGTCCTTCTCGCGGATATATCCCGCCGCAACGATCGGATCGTGCTCGAAGAAGATCAGATACTCGCGTTCGATCGCCTCGCGGATGAAACGCCGCTTGAACGCAAGGGTGTCCATGGGAAACAGGTCGTACCCCATGATCCACGCGTCACGGATATGAGCCGTCGTCGGAATCAGATCTGCGGTGAACGCTGCCGTCTTCCCGCCCGACTCGATGAAGACGATCTGATGCTGGCCGCTGTGACCGCCGGTGCGAACGACGCGGACACCCGGCTTGATGACTTGATCGTCATCGAAGAAGTCGATGACGCCTGCCCTTTTCAGCGGCACGAAATCTTCCTGCAGATAACTGGCCCGGTTCCGCTCGTGCGGGTGGGTTGCATCGTGCCATTCTGCCGTTCGGATGACGTACCGCGCTCGCGCGAACCGCGGCACGATCTCTCCGTCCACCCGCTTCGTTGCGCCGCCAAAATGGTCGAAATGCAGGTGCGTGGCAAGCACGATATCGATGGCATCCGCCGTCAGCCCTGCTTCCGAGAGCGCGTGGTCGAGGTGTTGAGCGCGATCGAGGGCATAGATATCCCGCTGCTTCGGATTCATCTTGTCGCCAGCGCCGCAGTCGACGATCATCCGGCCCCAGTCCGCTTCGACGACAAGAGGACGCATGCCGAGCAGAATGCGGTTGCGGTCGTCCGGCGGCGCAACGGTGTCCCACAGCGGACGCGGCACCACCCCGAACATCGCCCCGCCGTCCAGGCGAAACGTTCCATCGTGCAGGCTCGTGAGGCCGAGGCTGCCCCAAGGAATCCGCTTCACCGCAAGCGCATGGGGTGGCCGCGCTGCCTGCTTCAGCTCCACCAGCACGCCGTGCGCGGCGGACGGATGAACGAACGCGACGAGCGCTGCGTCTGCGCCGGCCCGCGGACGGTCGTCGATGAGCCTGACGCCGCGGGCGCGCAGCTGTTCGAGCGCGGCCTCGATGTCCTCGACGCGGAGCGTGATGTGATGCAGACCAGGCCCACGCCGTTCCAGGTATCTCGCGATCGGCGACTCGGGGCCTGTTGCCTCGAGCAGTTCCAGCGCCGACTGGCCGACAGGCACAAAATGCGCGCGCACCCGTTGCGATGCGATCTCCTCGGGCGGATGAATCTCGAGCCCGAGCGCGTCGCGGTAGAACGCCAGTGCTTCGTCCAGGTTCCTGACGGCGATACCGATATGATCCAACGCTGCTTTCATCGTCGTTCGGCGGGTCCGCTCGCGCCTGTTCTCAACGCTTCGCGGCACCCGCCCTACGTACCGTGTCGCTCCGGTGGGTCCGCTTGCGCCTGCTCCCCAACGCTGCGCGGCACCCGCCCCACGTACTCTTCTATCAGTTCGGCAGCGGCGGAGTATGGATCGATGTCGCCCGATGCGATGCGATCGATAGTACGGCTCAGCTCGCCCTCGGGCAAGGCACGTTCGAGATGCTGCAGGAACTGATGCCCCAGCCGCTCGCGCAACCGATGTTCGTGCCGGGCGCGCCGGCGGCTCCCGGCCTGTGTGGACTGCGATCGAAATTGTGCGACGGCGTCCCACAGCTCCGGAATGCCTTCCCCCGTCGTCGCAATCGTCTTCAGGATTGGCGGCTTCCATTCGCCGGGCCCGTAGGTCTGCAGGGCCAGATTGGCGGCAATCGTGTGCACCAGGCGGTCCGCTCCCTCGTGGTCGGCCTTGTTGACGACAAAGATGTCGGCGATCTCCATGATTCCCGCCTTGAGAGCCTGGACGTCGTCTCCGGCGCCGGGCACCAGCACGACGATTGAAATGTCTGCGGTTCGAGTGATCTCGATCTCGTCCTGACCCACACCCACGGTCTCGATGATGACGACGTTCTTGCCTGCGGCGTCGAGGATGGCAGCGACATCGCCGGTCGCGCGCGCCACCCCACCGAGCTGACCGCGCGTCGCCATGCTCCGGATGAAAACGGCGCTGTCCATCGCGTGCCGTCCCATCCGAACGCGGTCGCCCAGTACGGCGCCGCCAGTGAAGGGGCTGGTAGGATCGACGGCAATCACACCCACCTGCTGGCCTTCGCGCCGCGCCGCCACCGTCAGCCGATCGACCAGCGTGCTCTTGCCCGCACCAGGTGGTCCGGTCACACCGACGAAATAGGCGCGCCCGGTGTTTGGATGAAGGACTCGCAAGAGCTCAATTCCTGCGGGGGCCTCGTCTTCGACAAGCGAAATCGCGCGCGCGAGGGCGCGGCTGTCGCCGGCGAGTACACCCGCGACCAGCTTCGAATCAGGCGGCAAGGAGTTGACGGGCGATGACCAGCCGCTGAATCTCGCTGGTTCCCTCGCCAATGGTGGTGAGCTTCACGTCGCGGAAGTATTTCTCGGCGGGATAGTCCTTCACAAACCCGTAGCCGCCAAAAATCTGGACGCCATCGTCCGCCACGCGCACGGCCACTTCGCTCGAATACAGCTTGGCCATTGCCGCTTGCAGCGTCGTCCGGCGCCCGGCCTCGCGCATGGACGCGGCCCGATAGGTCAGCAGCCGCGCGGCGTCGATGAGGCCCGCATTCTCGACGAGCTTGGCCCTGATGCTCTGAAACGTTCCGATCGGCTGGCCGAACTGTTTCCGTACGAACGCGTAGTCGCGCGCCGCCTCGTACGCCCCCTGTGCCAGCCCCACGGCGAGCGCAGCAATGCCGATGCGGCCGGCGTCGAGCACCTGCATTGCGTTGATGAACCCCTGTCCCTCGACGCCGAGCATCTGTGAACCGCCGACACGGCAGTTCTCGAAGATCACCTCGCTCGTTTCGCTCGCCCGCATCCCAAGCTTGTCTTCCTTCTTGCCGGCACGAAACCCCGGTGTGCCGCGCTCGACGACGAACGCGGATATGCCGCGACTGCCTTTGCCACGCGCGGTCACGGCCATGACGACGATCAGATCGCCAGTTCGTCCATGCGTGATGAACTGCTTCGAGCCGTTGATCATCCAGCCATCGCCCTCGCGCACGGCCGTCGTCCGGATCGCCGCGGCGTCGCTACCCGCCGACGCCTCGGTGAGTGCCCACGCCGCCAGCTTCTCGCCGCGCGCAAGGGGCACAAGGTATTTGAGCTTCTGCTCGCGAGTTCCGAAAGCAGCGACATGCGCAGTTCCCAGTCCGTTGTGGGCGGCAACCGAGAGACAAATCGACGGATCGACCCGCGCGAGCTCCTCGATGCAGATGCAGTAGTCGACCGCCGACATGGCGGCGCCGCCAAACTCATCGGGAACCTGGATGCCCATCAGCCCGAGCGCTGCGAGCTTCGGCCTCAGCTCGGGCGGAAAGTGCTGCGCTTCGTCCCACTCCATCACGTGCGGGCGAATTTCCGTCTCGGCAAACTCGCGGACGCTGCGGCGCAGGAGCTCCTGATCAGGTGTAAATCGAAGGTCCATGCTCGATCAGTGAGTGGTTGGTGGTTATTGGTTGGTGGCCTACCAACCACCAACCACCAACCACCAACCGATCGTATCATTCAGCATGCTTCGCATTCGGCCGCGTCCTTCCGCATGTCCGCCCCCACGCCCGACGTTATTGGTACTGGCGCTGTTGTTCGCTGTTTCGACTCCAGTCTTCGCCGATGCGACGGTGTTTGTAGGCAGCACCGTCACGCCGACGAACCGAACCGCAAAAGGGCTCGCGCTCGGCGCCGGGCTCGTCGTGGTCGGCTTCGAGTTTGAATTCTCGGACACTGGCGAATCGCTTGAAGACGCAGCGCCATCCCTGCGCACGGGGATGGGGAACGTCCTGCTGCAGACGCCGTTTCCAATCGCGGGCATACAGTTCTATTTCACCACCGGAGCCGGCATATATCGAGAGCGCCTCGAGGCGCTCCAGGAAACCCACGTCGGATTCAACACCGGAGGTGGCGCGAAGATTTCTGTGCTGGGGCCGATCCGCGCCAGGCTGGATTATCGCGTCTTCAGCCTGCGCGGCGAGCCACTGCACTCAACGGTGCATCGGATCTACGCGGGGCTCAATCTC
This sequence comes from Vicinamibacterales bacterium, assembly GCA_036507475.1. Taxonomy (GTDB): domain Bacteria; phylum Acidobacteriota; class Vicinamibacteria; order Vicinamibacterales; family UBA2999; genus DATCJA01. Next base: position 24,387 of record DATCJA010000159.1, on the reverse strand, counting down.
GCATTCTGAATTGACGGATTGACGGATTTACGAATTGACGGATTTCATCTGCGCAACTCCTAAATTCGTAAATCCGTCAATCCGTAAATTCGTCAATGTCTACGGCGCCGCCGGCGGGCCCGGACGCGGGTCAGGAGATGGCGCCGTCGCAGGCGCTGCGCCGGCCGGCGGAAGAGGTGGCGGCTTCACAGGAGTGAGATTGAGCAGGCTCCCTCCGCCCGCCAACGCACCCTGATACAACTTCCAGATCTGCTCGATCTGATCCGGATACGCGTCGCTGAGGATCGGTCCGAGCGCGTAGTCGGCGCCAGCCACGGCAGGATCCATCAAGAAGACGTACATGACGGTGCCGTTCGGACCGGGTTCGCTCGCCTTGAACATGCGCCAGCCCCGCGCTTGTTCGCGCACCTTGGGGTCCGTCGACTTTTCGAGCGCTGCCTGCAGGTATCCAACCACCATCTCGAAATCGACGACACGCTCCGGTCGAACGACGTTGAAGATGACGCCCGTTGGCGTCGTGAACGTCCGCGCACCGAGCGCAACGGGCGGCACAACCGGTGCGGGCACGACCGGCGGAGCGGCAGGCTGTGCAGGTTGCTGAGAAACGCCTTGCGCCGGCTGCGGCGGCGGAATTGCGGGCGGCTGCTGGGGTGCGGAGGCAACCTGCGCCGACGGGTGCGCGCTCATGAGCGCCGCAACGAGAATGATGCCGGGTCCGCAGCCGATGCATCGCCTCGCTGCGGCACCCGGCCTACGTACGTAGGGCGGGTTCCGCGAAGCGGACCCGCCGAGAGCAACCATTCGCATGAACGCTACTCTATACAAAAAGAGCCACGGGCGGCGGAGTGCCGCTCGTGGCTCGTGACCAACGGCCCGTCGGACGGGGAATTACGGCTTCGAGAGGTCGACGACGGTCGTAAACGCGCCGCCTCCCAGGCTCGCCGCGAACGCATCCCGGTACTTCTCGAAGATGGCCCGCTGCGCGGCCGGATCGGAAGTCGCCTCGTACAGGATCGCGAGGATCGTGTAGTCGGCGCCTTTCACAACCGGGTCGATCACGTGCATGTAGACGATGGTGCCGTCCTTCATCGGGGTGGCGCTCTTCACGACCTTCCAGCCTGCGGCCTGCTGCTTGCGCTCAGGTTTCTCCGACTTCATGAGCGCGGTGCGGACATCAGCCATAATCTGCTCGAAGTCGGCGGTCTTGTCCGGCTTGATGGTGACCGTCAGAATCGCGGTGTCGCCATCGAACGTCAGCGCCTGTGCAGCCTGAGCGCGGACGCCACCGTGGCCCTGCGAAAACGCCGGCAGCAACATGATCGCGCCAGCCAGTAGTAACCCGGACAGTCGTCGCATCGTCAAGCCTCCTGGAAACAAAGGCGGTTAATCTACCGTACAGTCGAGCGGATGAAAACGGTCATCATCTCGTGAGCAAGAAGCATTCCTGGACGAGGCATCCGCAGCGACCGGCCATCATAAACCAAAAGTCCCGAATCTATGAAGGGTTGAAGCTCGGAGCCATACTCGCCCCAGACATCCACACCGTAACGATCTTTCAACGCCTGTAAATCCAGGCCGGCTGTCAGGCGAAGCCCCATGAACAGCGCCTCTTCGAGTCGCTCGTCGTGGGTGAGCGGCCGCCGGTCGGTCGCCACCCGTCCTCCGGCAGCCACAGTCGAAATGTACTCTTCGGTAGCCGACAGATTCTTCCAGCGAACGCCCTGCCGGGCGGAGTGCGCGCCGCAGCCAAACCCTAGCCACTCGCCGTCGGTCCAATACTTCACGTTGTGGCGCGCCTCGCGTCCGGGGAGCGCCGCGTTCGAGATCTCGTACTGTACGTAGCCAGCCTTGTCCATCCTGTCGAAACCCGACAGATACATCTCAGCGGCGTCGTCATCGGGGGCCAGGGACCATCGGCTGCGCGCCATCGCGTCGCGCAGCGGCGCGTTCGGATAGATTTCGAGCAGGTACATCGACGCGTGCTCAGGGCGGAGCGCGATGAGTCCGTCGACCGATTCGAGCCACTGTGCCACCGACTGCTCCGGCAGCCACATCATCAGGTCCAGCGAAATGTTGTCGAATCCGGCGCGCCGCGCGCTCTGAAACGCCGCGACGGCTTTGTCGACCGAATGGAGCCGGCTCAGACGCCGGAGCTCGGCGTCTCGGAACGACTGGACGCCGAAACTCAGCCGGTTCACGCCGGCTGCACGCAGACCCGCGAGACGCTCAGGCGTGACCGTCTCGGGATTTGCTTCGAGGGTGATTTCAGCATCGCGCGCCACCGCCCACGAGCGACGACAGGTCTCGACGATTGCCGCCACCTCGTCCGGCTCCAGCAGCGACGGCGTGCCACCCCCAAAGTAGATGGTGTCGGCCGGCGCGCCGTCGGCCGCGCGATCGATTTCGGCGAGCAGCGCAGCTACATACCGCTCCTTCACCGCAGCGTCGAACAGGCCGCGGTTGAAATTGCAGTAGTTGCAGATGGCCGAACAAAACGGAACGTGGATGTAAAGACCGAGAGGCATTAATTCAAAATGCAAAATTCAAAATGCAAAACACCATTCAAAATGCGAATGCACATCCATTCTTGCACCGTTGCACTCTGACTTTTGAATTTTGAACCTTGAATTTTGAATTACTAGGATCCAGCCCGTCCACCTGGCCACTTCAAGTCCGGCGCCGGTTCCGTGCTGCGGAAGCGCGCTTTGATCTGCGATTTCGAACTGGGACCGGGAAGGTGCCTGTGGGTCCGACTTCCGCGTTGGCTGAGGCGCGCCAGCTGCTCAGCCGACGGATTCGGGCCGGCCTCGCGATAATCCACGCCCTCGAGGTGCACGAAGTCCGACATCTCCTGCAGCCGCGAATACATCCGAAATCCAACTCGTTCCAGCAGCGTTTCCGCGTGCTTGGCCTCCGACGGCGGCTCGATAGGATAGTTTGTCGTAAAGACCGTCGGGCGACGGTCGTTGTATCGCGCGTTGACGATGAGGTGGAGCATTTCCTCGACCCATTCGGTGGCACGCTCAGCACCGATGTCGTCGAGCACCAACAGATCTGCATTCACGACCGCGTTCACGACATCGCGCTCGGATTCGGTCGTTCTCGAAACGGGGTCGTACGACTGGCGGATCCGTCGAAGCAGCTCCCGGGTGTCGTAGAAGATGCCACGCAGCCCACGGGAATGCGCCCCGAGCTTCAGGCACGCAATCGCCAGATGCGTCTTCCCGAGACCGGGCCGCCCGTAGAACAGCAGTCCCCGCTCGACGGCGGGAAACTCCTCGACGAAGCGCCGTGCGCGACCCACGGCCTTGCTCAATGAATCGTCGTAGTCGTGAAAGTTGTCGAGGTCGCACTTCTCGTAGCGAGGAGGGATATCGGCATCGCGCGCCAGTCGATCGGCCGACGCGCGCTTCCAGCAGTCGCACCGCACCACGCGCGAGACGCCGTCTTCCTCAACCGGCTTCCAACCGGTGCCGTCGCAGATTGTGCAGAGCACGAGTGATCGTAACGCTGAAATGCAAAATTCAAAATGCAAAATGCAAAACTATTTTTGAATCTTGGTTTTTGATTTTTGAATTTCCGCGTCAGCGGTCTGGGGCGTGTGCCTTACGAGATCGGTGGGCGTCGACTTGACGAGCGCCGTGCTGAGGCGCTGCTCCCAGTCGTCGATGCCGCGGGCCATCTCGCGCTTCACGTACTCCATGAATTCGTTGACCTCGCCCTGCATCTGCTCCATCTTGCGGCGCATGTTGAGGATGATCTCGACACCGGCCAAGTTGACGCCGAGATCGCGCGTCAGCGCAAGAATGGTCTCGAGCTGCTCGAGGTCCTCTTCCGAGTAGAGGCGCGTGTTGCCGTCGGTGCGCGATGGCTTCAACAACCCTTCACGCTCGTACAGGCGCAGCGTCTGCGGATGGATGTTGTACTTCTGCGACACCGCGCTGATCATGTAATACGCCTTCCCGCGTTCAGCACGCTTCGCCATTACCCTTCTTGCCTCTGTGACTCTGTGTCTCTGTGTCCTGTCGCTCCCGGCAACTGCTCCCTGACGCTCTCGCCATTGATGCGACCGAATTCGCGGAGCAGCTCCTTCGAGCGCTCGTCCAGGATCTTCGGCAGCATCAGGCGCACTTCGACGACGAGATCGCCGCGCTGCCCATTGCGCGCCGAGGCGGCGCCGCGATCGCGCAGCCGGAAACGCTGCCCCGACTGCGTCCCGGGTGGTACGCGTACGCGCGTCAATCCGCCGTCGGGCGTCGGCACGTCGATTCGCGCTCCCAGGGCCGCCTCGTGAACCGCAATCGGCAGGACACAGTGAAAATCGTCGCCCTCGCGCCGGAAAAGCGGGTTGGGCGCGATCTGTACGGAGATGTATAAATCGCCTGCGGGACCGCCGTGCAGACCCGCGTTGCCCTTACCAGGCACACGCACACGGTCGCCGTCGCTGATGCCAGGCCGAATCCGCACCTGCACGGTCTCGCTCCGCGTTTCCTGTCCGGCGCCGCCACACCGCTCGCATGGCCGGGGCCGCTGTTGACCGGTGCCGGCGCACGCAGGACAACTGCGTGAGAACACCATGTGCCCGCGGACGGACTGAACGCAGCCATCTCCATGGCAGGCGGGGCATGGACCAGGGCTCACGCGAGTCCGGCCAATTGCCAGGCATGTGCGGCACGTTTCGCGGCGCGTAATCGTCACCGCACGGACGATCCCCGCGAACGCTTCATCGAAGCCGAGCTGTAGATTCTGGTGCAGATCGGCGCCGCGCTCGGGAGACGGACGGCGTGCCCCTCTGGCGCTCAGCACTTCGGCGAACAGGTCGCCGAATGTGGCTGAATGGTCCACGCCGCGCGTGGAAAAATCGAACCCCTCGAACCCGCTGGTCCGACGCGCGTCCTGCTCGTCGGTTGTCTGGCCCAAGTCGTACCGCGAACGGCGCTGCGGATCCATCAACGTCTCGTACGCCTCGACGATCTGGCGGAAACGCACCGCTGCGGTGCGGTCGCCCGGATTGACATCCGGATGGAGCCGCCGCGCCAGACGCCTGTACGCCCGCTTGATGTCCGACTCGCTGGCGCCGTGCGACAACCCGAGCACGATGTACAAATCCATGAATTTGCTAATCGATGATCGATGATTTACTTCTTCTCCTCATCCACCACCTCGGCGTCGATCACGTCGCCTTGTGAACCGCCCCCGGCCGTTGAGCCTCCGGCCCCGGCGCCAGCCGAGCTCGAGGCGTCAGCGCCACCGGTGCTGCCCCCGGCGCCGGCTTGTTTGTACAGCGCCTCTGCAGCCCGGTGCTGCACCTGCGTCAACTGCTCCATCGCGCGGTTCATTGCCGTGATGTCGTTGGCAGACATCGCGCTCTTCAGCGACTCGATGGCCGCCTCGACGGCCGCCTTGTCAGAGGCCGCCAGCTTGCCCCCCATGTCCTGCAGCATCTTTTCGCCGGCATACACCGCCTGGTCGGCACGGTTGCGGACTTCGATTTCCTCGCGCCGCTTCTTGTCCTCCTCGGCGTGCGACTCGGCGTCCTTCATCATCCGCTCGACTTCCTCTTTGCTCAGGCCGCTCGAGGCGGTGATGGTGATCTTCTGCTCCTTGCCGGTGCCCATGTCCTTCGCAGATACGTTGACGATGCCATTCGCGTCGATGTCGAAAGTGACCTCGATCTGTGGGATGCCGCGTGGCGCGGGCGGAATGCCGACGAGCTGGAAGCGGCCGAGGGTGCGGTTGTCGCGCGCTAGCGGCCGCTCGCCCTGCAGCACATGCACTTCCACGCTCGTCTGGCTGTCGGCGGCGGTCGAAAACACTTCGCTCTTACGCGTCGGGATGGTGGTGTTACGGGGAATGAGAGGCGTCATCACGCCGCCGAGCGTTTCGATGCCGAGCGAGAGCTGCGTGACGTCGAGCAGCAGAAGGTCCTTCACCTCACCTGCCAGCACGCCCGCCTGAATCCCCGCGCCAACAGCGACGACTTCGTCCGGGTTGACCCCCTTGTGCGGCTCCTTGCCGAACAGCTCCTTGACGATCTGCTGCACGCGCGGGATTCGCGTCGAGCCGCCGACGAGCACCACTTCGTCGATCTTCGACGGATCGACTCCGGCATCGGATAGCGCCTGCTTCGTCGGTCCCACGGTTCTCTGGAGCAGGTCGTCCACGAGCTGCTCGAACCTGGCCCTGGTGAGCTTCATCTGCAGGTGCTTCGGACCACTCTGATCGGCCGTGATGAAGGGAAGATTGATGTCGGTCTCCATGACCGTGGAGAGCTCCATCTTGGCCTTTTCCCCGGCTTCCTTCAGACGCTGGAGCGCCATCCGATCTTTGCCGAGGTCGATGCCGTCGCTCTTCCTGAACTCGGAGATGATCCAGTCGATGATGCGTTGATCGAGGTTGTCGCCTCCAAGGTGGGTGTCGCCGTTGGTCGCCTTCACCTCGACGACGCCCTCACCAACCTCGAGAATCGAGATGTCGAACGTGCCGCCGCCGAAGTCGTAGACGGCGATCGTCTCGTCCTTCTTCCTGTCGAGCCCGTACGCCAGGGCCGCCGCGGTCGGCTCGTTGACGATGCGCATCACTTCGAGGCCCGCGATCTTGCCGGCCTCCTTGGTGGCCTGCCGCTGCGCGTCGTTGAAGTACGCGGGGACGGTGATGACGGCTCTGGTGACCGGCTGACCGAGATACTCCTCGGCGGCTTGCTTCAGTTTCTGCAGCACCATCGCCGAGATCTGTGGAGGCGCGTACTCCTCGTTGCCAATCTTGATGCGAACGTCGCCGTTCGGGACCGCGGCAACGCGGTACGGCACCATCTTCATCTCCTCGGTGACCTCGTCGAAGCGCCGTCCCATGAACCGCTTGATCGAAAACACCGTGTTCTCGGGGTTCGTGACCGCCTGGCGCTTGGCAACCTGGCCGACAAGCCGCTCGCCCGTCTTGGTAAATGCCACGACCGAAGGGGTGAGGCGGCTGCCTTCCGGGTTGGTGATGACAACAGGTTCGCCACCCTCCATCACCGCCACCACGGAGTTGGTCGTGCCGAGATCGATGCCGATGATTTTGCTCATGGTCGTCGCGTCCTTCGCGCGGTCCCGGGGCCCTGGAACCCCGTCATTTAGCTACGCCGCATTATTAAAACTGAGTGTAATATACTCAATCTTTGATCGCAATTTCGAACGCCCCGTAGCGGTAAGGCTCAGGATTTCAAAAGGTTATACTGAGCTTCCACATCGATGACTGAATTCGGCACGTCCGATCCCGGGGGGCGCCGCGTCGTTGTTCGCGTGGCGTGGCAGGCGGGCATAGCCGCACTTTTCCTGGTTGCCGCGCTCCTCGGTACGGTCAGCGGCGTGCTCTTCGCGTACGCGGACGATCTTCCGCAAATCAGCGCGCTCGATTCGTATCAACCAAACACGATCACGCGGCTCCTCGCCCGCGACGGTCAGGAAATCGGCGAGTTCGCGATCGAGCGGCGCGTGGTCATCGACTATGACGGCATCGCTCCCGTTCTCCGTCAGGCGATCATGGCCAGCGAGGACGCCGATTTCGAGCAACACTTCGGCCTCAGCATCTCGCGGATCGTCATCACGGCGATCAACGACATCCTGTACGGCCAGCGGTTCGGCGCCAGCACGATTACGCAGCAGGTGGCGCGCATGCTCTTCCTGCAGGACTACATGCAGGGGGGCGTGTTCCAGCGATCCGGCGTTCGCGGCTTCGAGCGGAAGATCAAGGAAGCCATCGTCGCCATTCAGCTCGAGAAGCGGTACACGAAGCGCGAGATCTTCACGTTCTACGCCAACCACGTGACGATGGGGCACGGCGCGTACGGCGTCGAGTCGGGCGCGCGCCTCTATTTCAACAAGGCCGCAACGGATCTGACGCTGGACGAAGCCGCCACGCTTGCGGCGATCGTTCAGACGCCCGCGCGTCTCAGCCCATTCGTCAATCCCGATCAGACGCTCGCGCGACGGAACAACTACGTTCTGGCGCGAATGGTGGAGGAAGACTTCATCTCGCAGCAGGCAGCCGAGGAGGCTGCGGCGCGTCCGCTGCAACTGCCGGGACAGCCCACACCCCCCGTGTCGATGGCGCCATATTTCGTCGAGGATGTCCGCAAGATGCTCGAGCAGAAGTACGGCGCTGACGCGCTGTATCAGGCCGGGTTGCGCGTGCAAACGACGCTCGACGCCGAGCTGCAGAATGCCGCCAATATCGCGATCGATCGGGGTCTCCGGCGCGTCGACAAGCGGCGCAGCGGCTACCGGCGCGCAGCCCGCAATATCGTCGCCGAAGGACATCAGCTCGATCGGTTCGGCATTCCGCGGTGGTCGCAGCCGTTTCGCGCCGGCGACATCGTTCCGGCGGTCGTGACGTCGCTGCCTGCACGGACGCGCGGGAACGCCCAGATTCGCATCGGCGCGGACGTGCTGGACCTTCCTGCGGCTGCGTTCGCGTGGACGCGCCGAACATCGGCGGCCGACCTCTTTCGCGTTGGCGATCTCATCGAAGTCGAGGTACGCGAGGTTCGCGACGGAGCGCCGCAGGCGGTCACGCTGGAACAGTCGCCCGAGCTCGAAGGGGCGCTCGTGGCCATCGACAACCGCACGGGCGAGATCCTCGCAATGGTCGGCGGATTCAGCTTCGACCGCAGCAAGTTCAACCGCGCGACGCAGGCGCGGCGGCAGCTCGGCTCGGTGTTCAAACCGATCGTGTACACCACGGCAATCGACCGCGGCTTCACACCGGTGTCGATATTCGTCGATGAGCCGCTGTCGCTCGAGCCAGGGCCCAACCAGCCGCTGTATGAACCGATGAACTACGACCGCAAGTTCGAAGGGCCGGTGACGCTGCGTCATGCGCTGGAGCAGTCGCGCAACATTCCCGCGGTGAAGGCGCTGCTGGAAGTGGGTCCGCAGCAGGTTGCCAGCTACGCGGCGCGGTTCGGCTTCCCTGGCAGCTTCCCGCCGGTTCTGTCGCTTGCGCTGGGCTCAGCCGAAGCGACGCTGGTGGATACGACCGCCGCATATAGCGTGTTTCCCAATCAAGGCGTGCGAATGACGCCGTTTGCCGTGAGCGCCATTTCGGATCGCGAGGGCAACGTGCTCGAGCAGAACCGCCCCGAAGCGCACGAAGCGATTCGGGCGGACACGTCGTTCGTGATGACCAGCCTGCTGCGCGGCGTCGTCCAGCACGGCACCGGCGCCGCCGCTGCGTCGCTCGATTGGCCGCTTGCGGGCAAGACAGGTACGGTCGACGACTACACCGACACCTGGTTCGTCGGGTTTGATCCGAACATCACGGTGGGTGTGTGGGTGGGCTACGACGAGAAGAAGCCGATTGGCGGCAGCAGCAACGGTGAAACAGGCGCGACAGCGGCGCTGCCCATCTGGATCGACTTCATGCGTGTGTATATCGAGCTGCGCGGCGACCGCAGCAACCCGCCGGAGTTCGAGCCGCCCGGTAACATCGTGTTCGTGACGCTCGACACCGGCGCGACCGAAGCGTTCATCAACGGGACACAGCCCCAAGGCCCGGCCGCGATTCCCGCGTCGGAGTAAAGGGTCTTTGGTCTTTGGTCTCTAGTCTTAGGGGTCGGCTCACTAGAGACTAAAGACCAGAGACTAAAGACCGGGATTGATTTACGCGTGCCCGATGCAAGCGCGTGCGGACGATCCGGTTCACCACGAGAGCGGCAACGGTCAGCACAAACGCGACTCCAACGCCGATCAAGACCTCCGTCGGATAGAAGAACACAGAAAAAATCAGGGGAATGAGCAGGGTGCCGTTCAGCCCCAGGATCCACCATGCGCCATCCGCGGAGACGTGATCCCTTATGTAGGCGAGGAGCGCGCGAAGCAGCGTCAAAAAGCCAAGGGCGGGCATCTGCCTACCTCCTCCAGGTCCGCCGGGACCCTACTACCTATTAGACGCAGGGCATTATGCACCAAATCAGAAGGCCCCAGGGCTCAGGGCCCAGGGCCCAGGCCCAAAGTCCAGAGACTAAAGCCTAAAGACGATCGGGATCCGGGATCCGGGATCCGGCGTCGGATGGCGCGCTCAGGGGAACAACAGAGGCGCGACGCGCCGACGGGTGGCCTGCTCGAAGGCATACGCAAGCGCGATCAGCCGGGGCTCGCTGCAGGACGACCCGGTAAAGCTGACGCCAAAAGGCGCCTGCCGCGCGGCAAAGCCTGCGGGGAACGGGGGCGTCGGCGCATTGTCAATCAGCGCGAACGGCACGATCACCGTCGGATAGCCAGGCCTCGCGGCAATCGACGCGCCGGCGGCGCCCGGGAAGAGTAGCGCGTCGAGCTGGTGTGCCTTTACCGCGGCGTCAATCCCTTGAGCGCCGCTCAACAGGATGTCCTTCTTGCGGTCCGCCTGGTATCGGGCGCGGTCGCGGTCGACGTCCATCTCGTCGGACACGTCGAGATTTTCCTGCGCGTACTTCAGCGCGCCGGCCGCGCTGTGGTCGAGATTCCAGCGGCGCAGCGTAGCGAGCGATGTCACCTGCGCGGCGCCGCCGAGGGAGGCGAGCCACGCGTTGAAGTCGCGCTTCATCCCGTACTTGAAGGCAACGGAGCAGCCGGAATCGCGTCCTTTCCGATTGTCGAAGCCGCGACAGACATCCCACGCCAGAAAATTCCGCTCTCGGTCGGAATCGACGACGCTTGGAATGTCGGCGGGATCGACGACGACCGCGCCCTCGCGCCTCAACACGGCAATCGCCTCTTCCATGGCCGCGTGTTGATGCGGGCTCAAGCCTCCCCGGGCGTCCATCAGACCCGGCACCGACGCGCGCTCGTAGAAGAACGTGCGAGGCACGCCGATGCGTGCGCCTTTCAGCGCGCCACGATCCAGCGCCCGTGTGTAGTCCCGCTGGCGTGCACACGCACCCGTCGCGGGGTCGTTTGGATCGCGCGAGTCGCTCTCGATGACGCCGAGGAGCAGCGCCGCATCTGCAACCGTTCGGGCCATCGGGCCGGCCGTGTCCTGGTCGGCAGTGAGTGGAATGATCCCGTAGCGGCTCACGCGCCCGACCGTCGGCTTGATGCCGACCAGCATCGTCTGGTTCGAAGGATTGAGAATCGACCCTGACGTTTCGGTGCCAATGTTGGCAGCCCAGAAGCTGGCCGCGGTGCCGACACCTGAACTGGATCCGCCCGGCCCGAGTGCAGGACGACCATCGGCCGTCGGATGACGCGGATCGCGACGCGGGTCGTACGGATTGAAGCCGTAGCCCGTCAGGCTGTTGTAGTTGCCGGGCATCCCGATGGTCACCCAATTGGCCAGCTCGGTCATCTGCGTCTTCGCGATGATGACGGCGCCCGCGTCGCGAAGCTGTTTCGTGATCGTCGCCTCGTAGGGCGGAATGAGCCCTGCGAACGCCAGCGCGCCGCCCGTTGTCGGCATGTCGGTGGTGTGAATGTTGTCCTTCAGCGCGATTGGAATGCCGTGGAGAGCGCTGCGCACCTTCCCTGCTGCACGCTCGCGATCGCGCGCCTCGGCCTCCTCGAGCGCACGTGGGTTGACGGTAATCACTGCGTTGAGCCGGTCTTCATAGAGCGCGATGCGCGTCAGCGACTGCTGAACGAGGTCGCGCGACGTGACGCGTCCGTCCGCCATCGCCTTCTGCATGTCGGCAATCGTGGCTTCGACGACGGTGAAAGATCGCGGCGCCTGGCCTGAGATACCGAATGATGAGATGACAACTGCGGAGAGTACGTAGGGCGCCGCTCTACGCCACGCTCCGCACTCTGGGCCCTGACGCCTGGGGCCTGAGGCCTTGCACGCGTTAGTACGCCATGGCATAGCAGTCGCGCCTGGGATCGGCGCCGGCGATGCGGTTGCGCGTCGAGGGATCGACGAGGACCGCCGTCGCGCAGCCGGACATTCCGTAGGCGGGTAACCGTCCCACATCATGACCCCGTCGTCGCAGCTCCTCGAATACCGCGTCTGGAATCGTCGCTTCGACGTTCAGTTTGTTGAATCCGGCATCGTGCGGCCAGAACGATCCGTAGAAGTGCAGCGTCTGCACGCGCGGCCATTCGAATGCCTCGTGCAGGTTCGGGTACCACGCGGGCCAGAACTCGACGACGTTGAGGAAGGCCTGCAGGATGGTCTGATCCTGGTTGTCGCCGCCCGGCGTGCCAAGCGCCATGAACGGCTCGCCGTCTTTCAACACGATGCTCGGCGTCAGCGTATAGCGAGGCCTGGATCTGGGCCGGAGCTGCGCGGCGCGGGTCGTGTCGAGCCAGAACTGCTCACCCCGCACGCTCATGCCGATTCCGGTCTCACCCAGAATGACCGCCCCGCCAATCCAGCCGCCGCTGGGCGTGCTGTCGAACACGTTGCCATCCTTGTCGATGACGGCGATATGGGTCGTGTCCTTGAACGTGCCTCGAATCGGCTCGGCATTTGGCGCCTTGGCGCCAGACTGCACCGCGTCGGCCATGTTCGCAACCCAGAACGACCACGTCTTGACCTTCGAATCGAACGTGAGCGGGTTGCCCGCAATGAACCCCCTCGATGCGCGCGCTGGCGTAATCAGCCTGGCACGGTCGCGAGCGTACGACTTCGACAGCAGCCCTTCGCCCGGGACCTGGACAAACGCGGGGTCCGCGTAATAGGTGTCGCGGTCCGCATACGCCAGCTTCAATGCCTCCACGACCGTGTGCAGATAGTCCGCGCTGTTGTGCTTCATCGAGCGGAGATCGAACTGCTCCAGGATGTTGAGCGCCTGCAGCAAGACCGGCCCCTGGCTGCCAAACGCGTGCTTGTATACGTCGTAGCCTCGGTAGCTGGTCACGGCGGGCTCTTCGACCTTTGCGAAGAACTCGGCGAAGTCGGCCAGCTCGAAGGGCGCTTTGTGCTGCTGGAGAAACGCCACCATTTCGGCGGCAATGTCGCCCTTGTAGAACCGGTCGCGCGCGGCAGCGATAGCGGCGGAGCGCCCCTTCGACTTGTTCGCACGCTCGGCCTCGACCATCCGCCGCAGCGTACGGGCCAGCGTTGGCAGCTTGACCGTATCGCCCGGCACATACATGGAGCCATCCGGCTTGAGCCAGTACTTCTGGTTCTGCGGCCAGTTCTTGAAGAATTCCAGATTGCCGCGGATGGCCTGCGCCGTCAGCGGCCGCAGCGCAAACCCCTCTCCTGCGTACTCGATGGCGCGTGCGGACACCTGCTCGAAGCTCATCGTGCCCCAGCGTTCCAGCACCGTGAGCGCCGCGTGCAGCGCGCCCGGGACAACGGCTGGATTCAGACCTGCGCCGTCCAGCGTCTTGCCTTGCGCGACGTAAGAAGCAATCGTTGCGCCCTTCGGCGCCCACCCCTGGCCGACGACCGACACCACCTTCTTGGTGCTGCGTGGGTACACCAGAACGAGCGCCTCGCCACCAAGGCTGTACAGATCCTGTTCGACCACGCCCCCAACAAGCAGCGCCGCCACTCCGGCGTCGAAGGCGTTACCACCCTTCTGCAGAATGTCGATCGCTGCTGCGGTCGTCAACGGGTGACCGGCCGATGCACCAGCGGTTCGGCCAATCACCGGCGGACGTTGGGCGGCCTGGCCCGATGTGATGAGACAAGCCGCTACGGCGAGCGAAGCGAGCACAACTTTCATCATTTACCTCGCGCTGGCTGAGGTGGTGGCGGTTCGCGTGAGGAGCTCCCAATGCTCGGACGCGCGGTTGACGACTGTGTCGACGTCTTCCGCCAGCATGTAGCGATCGCGGACGAGGGCTTCGGTCACCTGCCGCACCTTCGCCAAGTAGTCGCCGCGGCTCGGATAGCGCTCGTCGATCGACGGCCGCGGATCGCGCCGCGCCTCGCGCTCGGCCTGCGTGCGCGCGAAGGGAACATAGGAACCGGTGTTCCCCACCAGACGGCCGATCCCGCCGAGCTGCGGGTTGCGGAAATTCCAGCCGGTGTAAGTCGCAAGCGGCACGGCGACTTCAGGCAGGCGAATCCCGGCCATCTCGTTGCCGTCGGCGTCGACCTGCGACACGAGCAGCGGCTGAACCGCGCCTTCCCCGCCCGAAGACGGCAGCAGCGCGTTGGCGGCGCGGCGGCCCGGCGCGACGATGCGTGGCGACTGGACTTCCGGAATGGCCGGAAACGCGAGAGCCTGTGCGCGCACGAGCGTGCGATCGGCAAACCGCGGGTGGCGGCTCGGCGGCGGCGCCACGCCATCCTTCACCCAGCGATCGAGGGCAACGAGGAGCGCGCGCAGCGACAGCGTATAGTCGAGCGGATTCGCGCGCTGTTGGCCGCGGCCTCCGGCCGCCGGCGGAAATGGCCCCGGCGTGTGCTGGGCGCCCGCGAACAGGTAGGCGCGGACGTTGTCACCAAGCGCGGCGTCGCGCGTCCCGTCGGGCGTGGTGTGGATGAGCGCCGCGGCGCGGCCGGTGTCAATCCAGTATTCGACGCTGCTGTTGGTCAGAAACAGCTTCGGCTGATGGCGTCGGGCGCGATCGTTCTCGAGGAGGCCTTCGGTCACACCCGTCACCGGATCGCGCTGGGCGCGATCCGAAAACGGAAACGTTCCGACGAGGGCGTTGCCGGCGGTTGGGGTCGACCCGCGGCGGTTGATATCGATCCTGGCCCCGCCCGCTATGTGCGCGATCACGCCGTCGAACACGAGCCGCTCCTGCTCATCGGCGTTGAACCCGAGGTACAGGAACTCGCGGAGGAACCGGCCGGTCTGCGACTGGCCATGGCCGTAGACATACTTCGCGGGCGTCACGGCGTCGGGGGCGTGCTTGGCCCAGCTGGCAATGTCGCGCACCGCGGCGAGGCCGAGACCAGCGACCGGTGGATTGGCGACGCGAAACGCGATCTCGTAGACACGTCCCGGCTCGAACCCGCCGTCGAGTGACACGACGTCGCCCGAGAGCTGCCACTGGGTACGCGGAATCGCCTGCGGCGCGTCCGAGAGCCGGTCGCGCACCGTCAACGCGGTGTCGGAGCCGGCGGGATCGACCGGCGGATACGCCGGCAGATCCTCGCTCAACCGGACGGTCGGCGCGCGGCGGTCGACTTCCATCAGCGTACGGACGATGCCGGTTGCGCCGTCCGCCGCCGGCACGCGAATGCGCAGCAGATCGCCGCCCGCCGGCAGGTCGAACTCCCAGCCGATGGCAATCACCGTGAAGCCGCGACGAAGCAGGAAGCCGTCGCCCACGTCGGGGTCGCTCCCGGCCGTCACGCGATTGAACATGCGGGTGACCCGGTTGCCCCGGTTCACCACGTCCACGATCGCGACGCCGTTACCGCCGGTCTTCGGCCGGACAGCGTAGAAATCGGCAGAGAACTCGACGCGACCGTTCGCATTGCGTGGCGCCTTGTCGATGTCGGCGATAACCGCGTTGCGCGGATCGGCCGGGTCGACGGCGAAGAACACGCGGCCCACGATTTTTTCGTATCCCGCGTACGAAAGGTCAGCGCGGCTGATGATCTCGACGCGCGTCACCTCCGCCCGCGCTGCCGTGGTTGCGCATAGCAGGAGCGCCGCAAGGGCGGCGAAAACTCGAACCTGAACACGAACCGAGAACCGAGAACCGAGAAGCGTGAACGGCATGTTCTGTTATCTCCTGCTCGCCAGTTCCGTTACCACATCCCATGTAAACCGCACGAATCGATGGAGCTCGCTCTCCAGAATGCGCTCCTGGTCGCTGTGAGAACCGAAGCCCTTGGGCGCGTCCTCGGCATCGATCGCGGGGCCGACGCCGTAGCACTGGACGCCCTTGGCACGCAGGTACGCCATGTCGGTCGCGCCGGTGCTCATGATCGGCAGCGTCGTAGCTCCGTACTGTCGACGCACGCCCGCCTCGATGGCTTTGAACGCCTCTGTTCCAAGCCCCGTCTTCCCGCCAGGCCGCACGTCGCGCGGCGCGAACGCGACCGTCACCGAAGGGTCGTTGACGGCCTTTCGAATGCTCTCCAGCACAGTCTCGGGGTCGTCATCGGGCAGGATGCGCACATCGATTTGCGCCTTCGCTTCGGACGGGATGACGTTGAGACGATACCCGCCGGCGACAATCGTCGGCGACGCCGTGGCGTGCAGGAGCGCGGCCTTCGACGGGTCGTTGGCGTGGAAGTACCGGTCAATCTGCGACACCTTCTGCGGATCGAGCACATCGCGGTACCGCTGCGCCGCGTCACCCGACGACAGCTCCGCGAGTCTCGTGAAGTACGCACGCGTCGTTTCGTTGAGGCGGATGGTCGAGTGCCAGTCGCCCAGGCGGCCGAGCGCCGCACCCAGGCGAACGACGGGATTGGTCAGCAGCGGAACCGATCCGTGGCCGGAAATGCCGCGGGCGGTCAATTCCACGGCGCGCGGGATCTTCTCGAGCGTCTGCACCGTACCGTACCTGATCTGCCCGCCCTCGCGCACCATGCCGCCCGTTTCTGCCAGGCAGTACTCGGCATCGATGTCGGCGAAGTGCTCGTTGACCATGAACTGAATGCCGACGCGCGTGCTGCCTTCCTCGCCAGCCTCGGCCAGGAAGATGACGTCGCGCTCGAGCGGGACGTTCAGCCGCTTCAGCATGAGCAACACCATGAGGCCGGTCGTGACGGTGTCCTTGTCGTCGAGCGTACCGCGCCCGTACACGTAGCCATCTGCGCGCGCGGCGCTGAACGGCGGATGCGTCCATTTCGCGGCATCGACGTTGACGACGTCGGTGTGGCCCATGAGAAGCAGCGGGCGCTTGCTGCCATTGCCCTTCAGGCGGGCGACTACGTTGGGGCGGTTCGGCTCGAGCGCAAACGTCTGGACGGGAATGCCGGCCTGTTCGAGCACTTGGCGGAGGTAGTCGGCCGCGGGCTTCTCGTTGCCCGGCGGGTCGCTCGTGTCGAAGCGCACCAGCGCCTGAAAATGGCGCAGCGTTTCTTCTTCGATACGGGTCCAGTCGGGGGCAGGGGGCTGTTGTCCCGATGTCGCAGCGGACAGCAGAAGCAGCAGCACCGCAAGGCACGCACCAGCAACGCGCGTGTGAAGCCGCGGCCTCATCGGCTCGGAGTATAGCGCGCTGACGGTTGGAGAGTACGTGGTGTCCGGCCAGTAGGGAGAGCACGTCGTGTCCGGCCTCAGCCGGACTTGCGCCGGCGGGCTCTAGGCCGCCTGCAACCGGGCAACCTGGAGCGCCAGACCGACCAGCCCCAGAACGACGCCAACGAGAATCCCGACGAGCCACATGAAGTGACGATCGATCTTCTGGTCTACCCGGCGTATGTCCGACCGCAGCTCGGTCATCTCCGACCGTATGTCTGAGCGCAAACCCCTTATATCGGCGCGGAGATCGGCCATTAGTGCGGTGTGATCTTCCATCCGACCTTCCAGATACGCGACCCGTTCGTCCAGGCCCGCCATCGACGCCTCCCGATCGGGCCGTCGCAGCCCGATTGTACATCGTCGTCATCAGCACGACGTGTGCCGCGCGCACGCGCGCGCTGGTCGCCCGTGCTATGGGCGATTTCTGGTCGCTCAGCGGACAGGCAGCGCTCTGGTGATTGTCGTTCTTGCCCAACGGCGCGCCGCTTTTCGTGGCAGAATCTGCGCGGTGAGGGAGGTGCTGCATGGGCTCAGAAAAGACGTGGGTTCGGTGGGTGATGTCGCTCGGCGCTCTCAGCGTCACGGCTGCCCTGTCCGCCGCGCAAACGACGCCGCCCGCACGGCTGCTCGTGCTGCTCCGGGACGCAAGCGCGCTGGCCATCGTCGATCCGGTGAGCCGCAAGGAACTGGGCCGCGTGCCCACCGTCAAAGATCCCCATGAGGTAACGGTGTCGGCAGACGGCACGACGGCATTCGTGGCCAGCCCCAGCGAGGGCATCGCGGTGATCGATCTCGCGGCTCAGAAGGAACTGCGACGTGTCAATCCCGGCGAACGCAGCGCCCCGCACGACGTTCTTTTTGCCGACGGAAAGCTGTACTTCACGGCCGAGGGCTTCAAGACCATCGGACGCTACGATCCGTCGACCAACAGAGTCGAGTGGATGCTCGGCATCGGCCAGGACGGTACGCACATGCTCGTGCTCAGCAAGGACAGGAGCACGATGTTCGTGCCGAACAGGGGCTCGAACAGCGTGTCGATGATCGAGGCCATATCGGCAGGGCCGCCCAAGTGGCGGATCACGGCGATTCCAGTGCCAGGAAAGACGCCCGAGGGCATCGACCTCTCGCCCGATGGCCGAGAGTTATGGACGGCCACGAGAGGCGACGGCGGCGTCTCCATCATCGACGTCGCCAGCAAGAAGGTCGTTCAGAGCTTCAATCTCGGGATGACCGACGCCAACCGCCTCAAGCTCACACCCGACGGCAGGCTGGCCCTCATCCTCGACGGCGGAACCGGATCGCTGGTCGTACTCGACGCGCCGAGTCGCAAGGAGATCAAGCGGATCAAGCTGGCTCCCGGCGACACGGGCGACGGCGGCATGATGGTGATGCGCGACAGCTCACGTGTATATCTCGGCCTTCGAGACGCGCACAAAGTATCGGTGGTCGATCTGAAGACGCTCGAGGTGACCAACGAGATCGCCATGGGGCCCGGTTCCGGACCAGGCTGCATCGCGTGGGTGCCCTAGCGTTCTCGAGCACCGCGCCCTGGTCCGGCTAAAGCCGGACACTACGTACGCTGGGAGCGATCGCGCCGCTCGCACTGGTCCGACTGAAGCCGGACCCTACGTACTTTCGTCGTCGGCAGCGGCGGGCGCGCCGAGTGTGCCGCTGGCTTTCTGCATCAGGTAGGTCTTGATGAACAGGTCGAGGTCGCCGTCCAGCACGCGGTTGACGTCGCCCACCTCCACCTTGGTGCGGTGGTCTTTGATCATCTGATACGGCTGCAGCACGTAGCTGCGGATCTGGCTGCCGAAGCCAATCTCCTTTTTTGCGCCGGCAATCTGTTCCAGCCTGGCCTGCTGCTCTTTCAACTTCAGGTCGAACAGTCGAGCCTTCAGCACCTTCATCGCCGACGAGCGATTCTTGTGCTGCGACCGCTCGTTCTGACATGAGACGACGATGCCGGTGGGAAGGTGCGTGATGCGAACGGCGGAGTCGGTGACGTTGACGTGCTGGCCGCCGGCGCCACTCGACCGGTAGGTATCGATGCGCAGATCCTTCTCGTCGATCTCGATGTCGACATCCTCGGGAAGCTCGGGCCAGACGAACACCGACGCAAACGATGTGTGCCTGCGCGCCGCCTGGTCGAACGGTGAGATGCGAACGAGCCGGTGAACGCCCGCCTCGGCTGCCATCAGACCGAAGGCATAGTCGCCGGTGAACATGAGCGTGACGCTCTTGAGGCCTGCCTCATCGCCCGGCTGATAGTCGATGATCTCGCGCCGCAAGCCGCGGCGCTCGGCCCATTTCAGATACATCCGCAGCAGCATCTCGGCCCAGTCCTGCGACTCGGTGCCGCCGGCGCCGGGATGAATCGAGACGATGGCGTTGGCGCGATCGTGCTCGCCGCCGAGCATCTTGTTCGTCTCGGCGGCGTCGACTTCCATCTGCAGCTCGTCGAGGCCGCGCGCGAGATCGGCGCCAACGTCCTCGCCGGCGTTCGCCCACTCAATCAGCACGCCGAGATCATCGGCGCGCCGTTGCAGCGACAGCCGCAGCGTCTGCTCCTCCTCCAGCCGCCTGCGCCGCTGCATGATCTTCTGCGCTTCGGCCTGGTTGCTCCAGAACCCAGGTTCGCCGGCGCGCTTTTCAATCTCGGACAGCTGCTCGTCCAGGCGAGCCCCCTCAAAGATGCCTCCGCAGTTCCGCCGCCCGGCTGCTGAGACCTTCGTACCGCCGCACCAAGTCTTCCAATTCGACCGCCAAAAATAACCACCCTTCTGAATTTACGAATTTACGAATCTACGGATTGACGCATTTCAAATTCGTCAATTCGTAAATCCGTAAATTCGTCAATGTGTACGTGGGGCGGGTTCCGCGGCGAGTGCCTTTCGCATCGAGCCGCGGACCCGCCGCAGAGTTATCAAGCGCCTCGCATCGAGCCGTGGACCCGCCGCAGAGCTATCAAGCGCCTCGCATCGAGCCGCGGACCCGCCGCACAGTTATGAGCGCCACGACGGTCAATGCGATCGCCGCATACGCGACGACGTCGCCGATGGCCGCATAGATTGTACGACCCGTCAGGAGGCGCGCCTCCCCGACGAGCCCCGCCTCCTCAAAGATAGCCGACCGCTGCACCACGCGTCCGTACGGATCGACGATGCCGCTGATGCCGGTGTTGGCGGCGCGGACAAGATAGCGACCCTGCTCGATGGCGCGCATCGACGCCAGCTCGAAGTGCTGATACGGCGCCGACGAATACCCGTACCACCCGTCATTGGTAATCGTCGTCAAGAGCTGACTGCCCTCGAGAACGGCCTGGCGCATCAGCGAGGGATAGACGACCTCGTAGCAGATGGCCGTATTCACCTGATGCGAGCCGACGGGAAGCATCACCATCGACGTACCGGGAGCAAAGTCGGCGAGGCGCTCCACCAGCGGCGAGACGAAATAGAGCAGATTCTTGAACGGAATGTACTCACCGAACGGCACCAGGTGAATCTTCCGATAGACCGCGGCCGTTTCGCCTTCCGGAGTAACCAGAAAGGCGGCGTTGTACAGACGGACCATGTCGCCGCTGCGGTCGACCTGGTCGCTGCCCAACAGAATCGGCACATGCAGCTCGCGGGCAAGGTCGCGCAGGGCAGACTCGCCCACGTCGTCTTCTTCGAACATGAACGGCGTAGACGACTCGGGCCAGATGACGAACTCCGCGCCGCGTCGTACGGCGTCGCGGGTCATGGCAATGTAGGTCGTGAAGATTCGCCGCGCCTCGCGCGGATTCCACTTGTCTTCCTGCGCGATGTTGCCCTGGATGAGACCGATGCGTATCGCTGTTCCTTCACGCGTGAGCGAACCGTCGGAAATCCGTGCCAGCCCCCACACGGCAACGACACCCACCGCGAGCGCGGCAACACCGAATCCGAGAATGCGCGCGCGGCCAGTCGAGAGCACCGCGTACGCGAGCGACGCGCTCACGAACGCAACCAGCGCGGACAGGCCGTAGACGCCGACGATACTTGCGAGCTGTGCCACCGGCAGTACGGCCACCTGGCTGTTGCCGAGGGGCACCCAGGGAAACCCGCCCAAGAGGTATCCGCGCAGGTACTCGGTGGCCACCCACACGACAGGCGTCAGGAACAGGGCACGCCGCCCGGCGCCGTCGATCAGGCGGGCCATGATGAGGGCCGTGAACGCCGGGAACAACGCCAGGTAGAGCGCGAGCAGCAGCATGGCGAGCAGTGCGAGAACGATCGGCACGCCACCGAACTGCTGGAGGACCGCGCCGGTCCAATACGTCGTGCCGACGAAGTACACGACGCCACTGATGAGACCGAGCATGAAGGCACGAAGCGTGCTCTGGCGGCTCCGCCCGCTCAACGCGATAAGGAGCGGAACTAAAGCGATCCAGGCAAACGCCGGGTACCCGAATTTCGGGAAGCTGAGCGCAAGAAGCACTCCGGACAGGAGCGCCAGCCCGTAATCCATCAGGCCATTGTCGCCTGAACGTCGATATCATTGCTCGGGCGGCGCGTCCTGGCCATAGTCGGTAACACCTCCAATTGAGCGGTTGAGGAGAACCCATGAGCGATTGGTCCAGAGCCGTTTCGCGTCGCGATGTTCTCGGAGCCGTGGGAAGTATCGGAGCAGGCATGGCTTTCGCTGACGGTCCATTGGCTTCCGAACCGGCGCAGAGCCGCGGGCCGTCAGGTTCGGAGATCGTTTCCGTGAAAGCACTCGTATTCGACGTGTTCGGCACCGTCGTCGACTGGCGCAGCTCTGTCACCCGTGAAGTCGAAGCGCTCGCCAAGCGGAAGGGATTGAAGGTGGACGGGGCGAAATTCGCCGACGCCTGGCGCGCCCAATATGCTCCGAACATGAACCGCGTTCGAAGCGGCGAGCTGCCCTGGACGAGACTCGACGATCTCCACCGGATGACGCTCGACAGGCTTCTGGTCGACTTCGGCATAAGCGGCCTGTCCGAGGCTGAGACCGTCGCGCTCAATCGCGCGTGGCACCGGCTCCAGCCCTGGCCCGACGTGGTTCGCGGCCTCGCCCGGCTGAAAAAGAAATTCATCATCGCTCCACTGTCGAACGGCAACATCGCGTTGATGACGAACCTGGCACGACATGCCGGGTTGCCGTGGGATTGCATCCTCGGAGCCGAGCTTGTGCGTCACTACAAGCCCGACCGCGAGGTGTACCAGTCGGCCGCAGATTTTCTCGATCTCGCGCCGGTCGAGGTCATGATGGTGGCAGCACATGTGGGCGACTTGCGTGCCGCCAAACAGGTGGGACTGAGGACCGCCTTCGTTGTGAGGCCGCTCGAATACGGACCGAGCCGAACACCCGACCTGACTCCAGATTCATCGGTCGATGTCGCGGCCGCTGACTTCAACGAGCTCGCCGATCGGCTGGGCGCCTAGCTAGAGGGGTCAGTGGGTCTGTCCAGGTGACACGCACGGTACGTATCCTTCCGCCGGGCCCTCGCGGGGTTCCGATTCTCGGCGTGCTGCCGGCTGTCCGACGCAATCCGACAGGCGTGTTCATGAGCGCTGCCCTGCTTTTCGGCGACGTCGTCTACTTCAGGATCGGCCCGCGTCGAGGCTACCTCATCACCAACCCGGCGGACGTTCGACATGTCCTGCAGGACAACGCGCGCAATTATCACAAGAGCCCACTCTACGACAAGCTGCGTGTGTGGCTCGGCAATGGCCTCCTGACGAGCGAGGATGAATTCTGGCTGCGTCAGCGGCGCATTGCGCAGCCTGCCTTTCATCACCAGCGCATCGCAGCGCTGGCCAGCGTGATGGCCGCAGCGGCGAGAGACGCCGCTGTACAGTGGCGGACGATCGCGTCAGGCGACCAACCGGTGGATGTCGATCAAGAGATGATGCGTCTCACGCGCACGGTCGTGCTCCGTGCTCTCCTGGGCGCCGACCTCGGTCCGTTCGCGGCCAAGATCGACCATGCCTGGGCCATCATCAATCAGCATATCGGCGAGAGCTTCTGGTCGCTCGGTTTGACCGATCGGCTGCCAACCTCGAAGCACCGACGGTTTCAGGCCGCACGCGCCGTGCTCCAGGGAGCCGTCGATCACGTCATCAGCCAACGCCGGCGCAACCCGTCTGACAGCGCCGACCTGCTTTCCATGCTGTTGTCGGCGCGCGACGAGGAGACCGGCGAGGCCATGACCGACGAGCAGCTGCGGGTCGAGGTCACGACGTTTCTGCTGGCGGGTCAGGAGACGACGTCGTTGGCGCTGACGTGGAGCTGGTATCTGCTGTCGCAGCACCCAGGTGCGCAACGGCGACTCGAGGAGGAGATCGACGGTGTGCTGAACGGACGTCCGCCCGAGTACGCCGATCTGATGAATCTGCCGTATACGCGCATGGTGATTGACGAAGCCCTGCGTTTGTACCCGCCTGCGTGGGGCTTCTCGCGACAGGCGCTCGCCGACGATGAATTGGGCGGGTTCCGTCTACCGCGCGGATGGCTCGCGTTCGTCATCCCGTACGTTCTGCATCGGCTTCCCGCATTCTGGGAGCACCCGGAAGCGTTCGATCCCGAGCGCTTCTTGCCGGAACGAAGCGCGGAACGGCCGAAATTCGTGTACCTGCCGTTCGGCGCGGGGCCGCGACAATGCATCGGCAAGCAGTTCGCGCTCATTGAAGCGCAACTCATTCTTGCGACGCTCGCGCAAGGCTATCGTCTTCACCTCGTGCCACGACACAGGGTTGAGCCGTGGCCTCTCATTTCGCTTCGTCCGCGATTCGGCATGCCAATGGTCATCGAACGTCGGGGTGCGATCTGAATTTGGGCGGCGAAAAGGAGGCAATCTGGCCGGCCTGCGCTACACTGCGGCCGCGCCATAGCAAGAAGCCACGCCGCGTTCGGATAGCGCAGGAGGATGTCGATGCTTGCTGGGTTCGATCGGCTGCGAACAGTCTTTCTGCTCATGGTTCTCGTGGTGGCCTTGGTGGGCTGTCAGAGAGACGGTTCCACCACCAACGCCGAAGCGTCGGCCGCAGAGCAGGCTTCACTCTCGCCGCGCGATGCGCTCATCGCACGGGCGAAATCGCTGGAGCTCGACACACCGTACGTGCCGCCGCCGGGCGATCCGCTCGAGCACCACACGGCAGGCTTCGCCAAGGTGATGTGCTCCGCCGTGTTCATTACCGGTCTCGATCCCGACTTTGCTGCGGAGAACGTCGGTTACTTCACGAGTCCCTACGCAGAGCGCGCGAAGGTCGGGAAACCGGTCATTGATCGCGTGGGCAGAGCCGTGCACATCTCCCTTCAGAATGGCGTGACGCTCACTGCCA
>DATCJA010000158.1:0-41106 GCA_036507475.1 Vicinamibacterales bacterium | reverse complement strand
TGCGGCGGCTCAGGAGCGATACGCGGTTCTGATCTCCGGGGCGTCTGGCGGGGACAAGTATGCCGCTCAGCAGCAGAGGTGGCGGTCCGAGCTTGCAGCCTTCCTGGCGACGAACTTTGCGTTTCCCGATGCGAACGTCGTCGTTCTCGATGAAAGCAGCGACGGGACTTCGAAGGCGACCGCCGAAAACGTCCGTCGTCTGCTGGGCGATCTGCGACGGCGTGTGAGGCGCGACGATACCCTCCTCATCCTTCTCGTCGGCCACGGCACGTACGACGGCATCGACGCCAAGTTCAATCTCGTAGGACCCGATCTCAGCGCCGCCGATTGGAAAGATCTGCTCGACGCCATCGCAGCGCGGGTAGTCCTCGTCAACACCACCGAGTCCAGCTTTCCGTTTCTCGAGCAGCTCTCCCGGGTGGGCCGCGTTGTCATCACCGCCACCGACTCCGCCCAGCAGCGCTTCGCTACCGTCTTCCCCGAATATTTCATTCGCTCGCTTGCGGATCTCTCGAGCGATCTCGACAAGAACGGGCGAGTCTCGATCTGGGAGGCGTTTGCGGTTGCCAGCGCCGGCGTGAAGCAGCACTACGAGCAACGCGGTCAGCTGTCGACCGAGCGACCGCTCCTGGACGACAACGGCGACGGCGTCGGACGGGAGGCGGAAGCGCCTGGCGAGGACGGCGCAATGGCGCGCGCCCTGTATCTCAATGCAGAATCACAACCGGCGAACGCCAACCCCGAACGTGCGGCGCTCGAGCGACAGCGCGTCGCGCTCGAGCGACAGCTCGAAGACCTGAAGGCTCGCAGGACTGCAATGTCGGAGGAGCAGTATCAGGCGGAGTTGGAGAGGATCTTCGTCGAGCTCGCGAAAATCGCACAGGAGATTAGGAAGCAATCTTAAGATCGTTCGGATCGTTCTCAGTTCCGCAAGTTCACCCCTATGATTCGGCCGTTTCAAGAACATGTCACTGAGCGCGGGCACGCGGCTCGATCGGACCGTCGCCGTCAAAGTGCTGCCCGCTGACGTGGCGTCGACCCAGAGCCACGCCAGCGTCTCGCAAAAAGCCGTGGCCCGAAAGCCCGAACGGTCCGAACGATTCGAACGTTCGAACGATTCGAACGATTCGAACGATTCGAACGCTCCGGACGACTAAGATGGGTTGAACGACGATGATTTGTACCCATTGCGGTACCGAAATCGCCGACAAGGCGCTCATCTGCTATCGATGCGGCCACGCGACGACGGAGCCGCGTGTGAAAGTGCCGGAAACGGGCTCGTTGTTCGACCGTCCCCGGCGTGCGCGACGTCCGTCGATCGCGCTGATCGTGATTGTCCTGGTGGCGCTGCTGGTGTTGGCGTTCCTCCTGCTGTCCTAGCCGCGTTCCTTGACGCCCTCCGAGATGTGCTGCAGGGTGTCACCGACGCGGCTGTCCCTGCCTTCCTTCACGGCGATATCCCCGATCGAGACGATGCCCACGAGACGGTCGCCTTCGACTACCGGGAGGCGTCGCACTTGATGCTCGCTCATGAGCTCAGACGCTTCGCGGGTCGACATGTCCGGGCGTGCCGCGACCAGGTCCGTGGTGACGATATCGCGGACCGGACGGTTCAGCTGTCGGTCCTCGGCCACCGCGCGAACGACGATGTCGCGGTCGGTTATGACGCCGACAGCTTTTCCGTTGTCGACGACCGGCACCACGCCGGTGTCTTCGTCGCGCATGATGCGCGCGGCGTTCTGGATGCTGTCCTGTAGCGAAATGGTGCGGGGGTTGGGTGTCATCACGTCACGAATATTCATGGGCTTCTCCGGATCGCACACGGACCACGCTGGTCCGAGCACTTGATGAGCAGCGAGTGAGGGTTCACGGCCAAGCGTTCACAGGCCGTCTAGCAAGGGATGGGCCGCTCCACGATTGATGAAGGCCCAGCCGTATAATCGAAGCAACATGAGCAAAGGCATCCGCGCGACGATGCTGCTGACGATCACGGCCGCGGTGATGGTCTTTGCGTACGTTCAGGATCGCGCCACCGCGTCAGGGGCACGTCGCTACGTGACGCTCCAGCGTCGAGCCATGTCCGGACAGGGGCCCGAGGTGACCATCGATCAGGTGATGCGCCCCTCCGTCGAACGCTCGGTACGGCAGGGACTGATGTGGGGAGCGGTCGTGCTGGTCGCCGGACTCGGTGTGGCTGTCGTCGGGGGACGGAGGCAGGCATGAACGCCGGGCTGATCTACGACTGGAACCTGGTTGCGCCCGCACCGGCCCCGCCGCGCGTGATGCTGTGCGACGAAACGCTTCGCGACGGTCTGCAGTCGCCCTCCGTTCGCACGCCGTCCATCGCGCAGAAGATTCGCATCCTGCACCTCCTCGACCGCATTGGCATCGATACGACCGACATCGGGCTTCCCGGCGCGGGGCCGCACATCGTGCACGACGCCGAGAGGCTGGCGCGCGAGATCGTCGCGTCGAAGCTGAAGATCGCCGCCCAGTGCGCCGCGCGGACGGTCGTCTCCGATATTCAGCCAATCGCAGACATTCAGCAGCGGACCGGCCTGCCGATCGAGTGCTGCTGTTTCATCGGCTCGAGTCCCATACGGCGGTATGCGGAAGACTGGACGGTGGACTACCTTCAGCGCTGCACGGAGGAGGCGATTGGCTTTGCGGTGCGTCAAGGCTTCAAGGTCATGTACGTCACTGAAGACACGACGCGCTCGGATCCCGAAACGCTTCGCCGGCTGTTCGTGACTGCAATCCGGGCGGGGGCGTCGAGAATCTGCATCGCGGACACGGTGGGCCACTCGACGCCGGCGGGTGCGCGCGCCGTTGTCCGGTTCGCGCGGCGAGTGATGGACGAGGCGGGGGCTGGGGACATCGGCATCGACTGGCACGGCCACCGCGATCGCGATATGGGCACGATCAACAGCCTGACAGCGCTCGAGGCAGGCGCATCGCGCGTGCACGGGACCATCCTGGGACTCGGCGAGCGCGTGGGCAACACCCCGCTCGATTTGCTGCTCGTGAACCTCGTGCTGATGGGCTGGGTGGAGCGCGACCTCGCATGCCTGAACGAGCTCGTCCAGTTCGTGTCGGGCGCCACGGGCGAGCCGATTCCCGACAACTACCCCGTATTCGGCCGGGATGCGTTCCGCACTGCCACAGGCGTTCACGCAGCCGCCGTCATCAAGGCATTTCACAAGCACGATCCCGACCTCACCGACGGCGTGTATTCAGGAGTGCCGGCGCGGCTGGTCGGGCGCAGTCAGGAGATCGAGATCGGCCCGATGTCTGGCAAATCGAATGTGCTGTTCTGGCTCGAGCAGCACGGCATCGAGCCCCATGAAGAGCTGGTGGAACGGCTATTCCGGCGCGCGAAAGCCTCCACCCACGTACTCACCGAAGAGGAAATCCGCACCGAAATCGAACAGGGACGGCCGCCGTTCACGCGGTTGGATGCTTGAATCAGAACTGCAGTTCCCGCAGTGCTATTTCGAAGCAGCGAGCCGTTTCTCGATTTGCGGGATCGCGTCGAGCACGACGTCGCCGACGATCTGCAGGCTGCGTGCACTCACGCGGTCGAGGTCGTCCTGCGCCGTGTGCCAGGCCGGGTACTCGAGGTCGATGATGTCGACGGCGGGTATTCCCGCCTTCAGGAACGGCACGTGGTCGTCGTCGATGGTGGTTTCCTCCTGAAGGAACGACGTCCGATACCCGAGCTTCGCCGCGGAAGCCCACACCGCCTCGGTCAGCCACGGGGTAGAGGTCGTGTCGCGCCGGATCGTTAGGTTTCGATCGCCAATCATATCGAGCAGCACGAGGGCCTTCAGTCCCCCTAACGAGCCCGTCTTGCGTGCTGTTTCCACGTAGTGGCGGCTGCCGTACGTGTTGTCGTTGTTGCGGTACCAGTCGACAACCGCCTCCTCGCCGTCGAAGAAGAGCAGCTCGATGGTGTACTCGTTCTGTCGGCCCTTGAGAACCCGGCCGAGCTCCAGCACGGCGGCGGTCGAGGACGCGGCATCGCTCGCGCCGACGAACCGGAACTCTCGAAACAGCTTGGTGTCGTAGTGCGTGGCCAGCGCGATGCGGTCGGCGCGGCGCCCGGGAATCGTGGCCACGATGTTGACCATTCGCACGCGCCCGAGCGGGGTGTCGGCGTCCCACGCGTCTTCGCGTGCGGCGATTCCCGCGCTCTTGAGCTGCGCCAGGATGTACTGCCGGCACTGCGCGAGCGCGGACGACCCGGCAGGGCGCGGTCCGAAGCCGACCTGACGCCGCAGGTCCTCGTAGGCGCGGCTGCTGTCGAACTTTGGCGGCGGGCTCTGTACGGGAACTGGCGCCACCGTCTCAGCCGCGCAGGCAAGCAGCACGCATCCGAGCAACGTCGCACCGAGGGCCGTGCGCATGGCGGCTATGGTCGTTTCTCCACCGGAACGTAGTCCCGCCGCTTCGGACCGATGTAGATCTGCTTCGGCCGCGCGATCTTCTGTTCCGAGTCGAGCAGCATCTCCTCCCACTGCGCGATCCACCCTGACGTTCGTGGAATCGCAAACAGCACCGGGAACATCGTAACCGGGAATCCCATCGCCTGGTAGATGAGGCCCGAGTAGAAGTCGACGTTCGGATAGAGCTTCCGCGTCACGAAGTAGTCGTCCTGCAGGGCGATGCGCTCCAGCTCGATGGCGATGTCGAGCAGCGGATTCTTGCCCGTGACCGTGAACACCTCCTCAGCCGTCCGCTTGATGATCTTCGCGCGGGGATCGTAGGACTTGTAGACGCGGTGGCCGAAGCCCATGAGCCGTCCTTCGCCCGATTTCACCCGCTTGATGAAGCCCGGGATGTTGCTCACGTGCCCGATTTCGTTGAGCATCCGCAGCACCGCCTCGTTGGCGCCGCCGTGCAGGGGGCCATACAGCGCCGCCGCCGCGCCGGCCATCGCCGAATAGGGGTCGACGTGCGAGCTGCCGATGCTGCGCATCGCGTTGGTGCTGCAGTTCTGCTCGTGGTCGGCGTGCAGGATGAACAGGACCTCGAGAGCCCGCTCGAGAACCGGGTTGACCTTGTATTTCAGTTCCGTCATCCGGAACAGCATGTTCAGAAAATTTCCGGTGAAGCTCAGGTCGTTGTCGGGCTGGTTGTACGGACGGCCGATGCTGTGGCGGTACGCATAGGCGGCTATCGTCGGCACTTTCGCGATCAGGCGGTGAATCTGCTTCTTCCGCGACTGTTCGTCGAAGATCTGCTTGCTGTCGGGGTTGAACGTGGAAAACGCTCCGACGGTGCTCAGGTAGACGCCCATGGGGTGGGCGTCGTACTGGAACCCTTCCATCAGCTTCTTGATGTTCTCGTGAAGCATGGTGTGGGCGGTGATCTGTCTCTTCCACTCCTCGAGCTGCGCCGCCGTCGGAAGCTCGCCGAAGATGATCAAATACGCGGTCTCGAGGTAGGTGGAGTGCTCCGCCAGCTGTTCGATTGGATAGCCGCGGTACTCGAGGATGCCCTTGTCGCCGTCGATGTAGGTGATTCGGCTCCGGCAGCATGCCGTGTTCATGAATGCCGGATCGTACGTCGCCAATCCAACGTCGTCTGTTCCGGCCTTGATCTGGCGAAGGTCCGTGGCGCGGATGGTGCCGTCCGTGATGGGAATGTCGTACTGCTTGCCCGTGCGATTATCGGTGATCGTCAGAGTGTCGGCCATAAATGCATTTACGGATTGACGAATCTACGGATTGACGAATTGGTCATACCGCAAAATTCAATGCGTAAATTCGTCATTTCGTAAATTCGTCAATGCGGCGTTCGGAACCATCGTCGGTTTGAGGGTCGGGCGCGGGCTCGCCGGCGACGCGGTAACGCCCTTCGGCCCACCGCGCCAGATCTTCGTTCCGGCAGCGCTCGCTGCAGAAGGGCTTCCAGCGCTCGTTCACCAGACGGTGTCCACACAGGACGCATAAACGTGCCTCGCCCATCCGATTCATTTTATGCCAGGTGTTAGCAGCTACCAGCTAGTCAGGATCGCGGCGGCGGGTGGTGGCGGACGTCCCGTGCCGACACCATGAAAATCACGTCTTCCGCGATGTTGGTGGCGTGGTCGCCAATCCGCTCGAGATGTCGTGAAATCAGGATGAGGTCGAGCGCCGGCTCCACGGTGCTGGGATCGTGAAGCATGTACGTCAGGAGCTCGCGGAATACCTGCGTCTTCAGGCCATCCAGCAGATCGTCCTGATCGAGGACCTGCTGGGCCAGACGTGTGTCGCGGCGGACGAACGAATCGAGCGCGTCGTGGAGCATCGCCTGCGCGATGTCGCCCATCTGCGGGATGTCGATCAATCGCTTGACCGGCGGGTGCATCGAATAACGTGTGGCAGCCTCGGCGATGTTCACGGCCAGATCGCCCACGCGCTCGAGGTCGGTATTGATCTTGACGGCGGAGACGATGGCCCGGAGGTCGGTGGCCATCGGCTGGTGCAGGGCCAGCAGCGTGAAGCAGCGGTTGTCGATCTCGATGTGCAACTCGTTGATCGGCTCGTCGCCCCGCAGGACCTTTTCGATGACGCCCGGATCGCGCGTGACGAGTCCGTGGATGGCGGCGCGGACGCGTTCCTCAGCCAGGCCGCCCATTTCGAGCAGCCGCGCCTGGAGTGCTTCGAGTTCATCCTGGAAATGCCGGACCGCTCGTTCCATGTCTCTCCCTAGCCAAACCTCCCCGTCACGTAGTCTTCCGTGAGCTTCTCTCCGGGGTTGGTGAAAATCTTATCGGTGCGATCGTACTCAACCAGGCGCCCCAGCCAGAAAAACGCCGTGTAGTCGGACACGCGGGCGGCCTGCTGCATGTTGTGCGTCACGATGACAATCGTATAGGTGTGTTTGAGGTTGTAGATGAGCTCCTCGATTCGCTGCGTCGCGATCGGATCCAAAGCAGAAGCGGGCTCGTCCATCAGGAGAATGTCGGGCCGCACCGCCAGCGCTCTCGCGATGCACAGACGCTGCTGCTGGCCGCCCGACATCGCGAGCGCCGAGTCGTGGAGCCGATCCTTGACTTCTTCCCAGAGCGCCGCGTGCTGAAGGCTCTGCTCCACCCGATCCTCGAGCTCGGACCGGCTGCCAGCCATGCCGTTGACGCGCAACCCGTACGCCACGTTGTCGAAAATCGATTTCGGGAACGGATTCGACTTCTGAAACACCATTCCGACGCGCTGCCGAAGCGCGACCACGTCGATGCCAGGGCCGTAGATGTCGGTGCCGTCAATCAACACGCGGCCTTCCGCGCGCGTCAGCGGAATGATGTCGTTCATCCTGTTCAGCGTCCGGAGGAACGTGCTCTTGCCACAACCCGACGGACCGATGAAGGCGGTGACGACATTCGGCTGAATGCGGACGGAAATATCCTGCAGGGCCCGTGTACCGCCGTAATAGAAGTTCAGTCGTTCGGCTTCGATCTTCGCCGGTCGATCGACGACGGCCGGTTGCGGGGCACGCGCCGCCACGCCGGCCAACGAGGGGACTCGGGGCGAATTGCTCATCCGAGCTTCTTCTGGTATCGGTCGCGCAGCCATATTGCCGCGGCGTTCATGGTAAGGAGAAGTGCGAGCAGTACGAGGATTGCGGCGGCCGCGTTGACCTGGAACTCCGCCTGCGGCCGCGATACCCAGTTGAAAATCTGGATTGGCAGCACGGTGAACGGCGACCAGATGCTGTCTGGAGCGAACGCCACGAACGTCAAGGCGCCAATCGTGATGAGCGGCGCCGTTTCGCCAATCGCACGCGAGAGCGCCAGAATCGTTCCCGTCAGGATGCCAGGCAGGGCCACGGGCAGCACCTGGTACCATACCGTCTGCCACTTGGTAGCGCCCAGCGCGTACGATCCTTCCCGTATCGACGGCGGTACGGCGCGCAGCGCTTCTCGCGTCGACAAGATAATCACGGGCAGCACCAGCAGGGCAAGCGTCGAGGCGCCGGCAAGGACGCTGCGGCCCATGGCGAGCATGCGAACGAACAGTCCCAGGCCGAGCAGTCCGTAGATGATGGACGGGACGGCGGCCAGATTGGTGATGTTCATCTCGATGATCCGTGCGGCCACGCTGCGGCCGCCGTACTCCTCGAGATAAATCGCAGCCGCGACGCCGACAGGGACGGCCAGGACCGCGGTCACCAGGATGACGAAAACGCTGCCCGTGAGTGCGTGCCAGACTCCGGCGTTTTCCGCGCGCCTCGACGGAAAGCCGGTGAGGAAGTTCCATGACAGCCGGCTGCCGCCATCCGACCAGATATCGGCGATCAGCGCGCCCAGTGACACGAGCGCCACACAGAGGACGAGCAGCGCGAGAACCTGGAACCCGAGGTCCATCAACTGTCGTCGCGCACTGGTCGCGTTCGTCGCCGTTTCCGTCATGCGTACTCTTCGCGGAACCGGTCCCGCAGCCAGGTACTGACGAGATTCAGCAGAAACGTTCCCAGAAACAGCAGCATGCCGACCGCAAAGATCGTCCGGTATTCGATCGTCCCCTGTGGCGTATCCCCAAGACTGACCTGCACGATGTAGGCGGTCATCGTCTCGATAGGCAGCATCGGATTCGCGGTCAGGCGCGGCTGCTGTCCCGCTGCAATCGCCACGATCATCGTTTCGCCGACCGCGCGCGACACCGCAAGGATGCACGCGGCCGTGATGCCGGAGAAGGCGGCCGGCAGGACGACGCGCAGGCTCGTCTGCATCTTCGTGGCGCCAAGAGCATACGATCCTTCGCGAAGGCCGCGCGGCACCGCCTGCATGGCGTCCTCGGACAGCGACGAGACGAGCGGCAGGATCATGATGCCCATGACGATGCCGGGACCGAGCGCGTTGAAGCCCGCCAGATTCGGCAGAAACTGCTGCAGGAGCGGCGTGACGAAGAGCAGGGCAAAGTAGCCGTATACGACCGTCGGGACACCGGCGAGGATTTCGAGCACCGGCTTGACGAATCGTCTCACCCGCGCGTCGGCGTACTCGCTCAGGTAGACCGCGCTCAGCAGCCCCATTGGGAGCGCCACCGCCATCGCGATGCTCGATACCAGCATCGTCCCGGCGACGAGCGGCAGCACCCCGAAACGGGGAGTGGCGAACAGGGGAGTCCACTCAGTGCCGAACAGGAACTCGGTGATCGGCACCTCGCGGAGAAATGCAAACGTCTCGACAGCGAGCACGATGATGATGCCGGCTGTCGTGCCAATGGACAGGAGCGCGCAGAGGAACAGCGCCCACTCGATCAGGAACTCGAAGCGCTTCATCTCTCCTTGGCGAGCAGCGCTTCGAGCGTCATCCCGACCTGGGAGCCTCCTTCGCCGAATGCCGTGCCGACCTTCCTGTCCGCGAAGTGCTTTCGGGCGAGCTCGTAGATCTGCGGCGTCAGCTCGATGTAGCCGACTTCGCGCACGAGGTCGGAGCGGCTGAAGAACATTTCCACCAACTGCTGCACCTCCGGCCGATCGGCCGCCTTCCGCGCGACATAGATGAAGAGCGGGCGCGACAGCGGCTGGTACGACCCGTTGCGCACGGTTTCGGCCGACGGCGTAATGGGACCAGCGCCGTCATCGGGCTTTCCGTTGTCAACCGGCGCGATCTTCAGACGTTCCCGGTTTTCCTCGACGTAGGCGAGCGGCAGGAACCCGAGCGCGAGCTCGTCGCTGGCGACGCCCTGCACGATGACGTTGTCGTCCTCGCTCGACGTGAAGTCGCCGCGGCTGGCGCCCTCCTTACCGACGGTGGCTTCCGTGAAGTAGTCGTAAGTCCCCGAGTCGACGCCTGCGCCGAACAGCCGGATCTCCCGATTCGGCCACGAGGCGCGCACCTGGTTCCAGCGTGTCACCTTTCCCTGCGCCTCGGGCGCCCAGAGGGTTTTGAGCTCCGCGACCGTGATGTTGTTCGCCCAGCTGTTCTTGGGATTGACGACGATGGCGATTCCGTCGTACGCGATCGGCACCTCGATGTACTCGAGACCCGCCTTCTGGCAGGCTTCAATCTCGGCGGGGCGAATCGGCCGCGACGCGTTGCTGACGTCCGTTTCACCGCGGCAGAACTTCTGGAAGCCGCCGCCGGTGCCCGAGATGCCGACCGTCGGCGTGCGCATGTTCGGATTGGCTTTCCCGAACTCTTCGGCCACCGCTTCGGCAATCGGGAATACGGTGCTCGAGCCGTCCAGCGTGATCAACGCTGCCGGAGCGCCTTCTTCCTGGCCCCCCTCGTTGGTGGTCTGGCCGCAGCCGGCCATGGTGATCACGAGAACAGCAACGGGAATGTAACGGACACTATATGGAATGTGAGTCATCCCTTGACGCTACCCAATGCTAATTGCGCGCCGGTTGCTGGCGTGTTAATTCCGTGTTAACGGCGTGGCGGCAAGCTGTACTGGCTTCTGCACGAGCTTTTCGAACGGTCCCATGTGACGGCTGGCCGCCCAGATCTCCAGTTCGGCGTCCCCCGACGTTCGGAGCTGCAGCAGCACGTTATCGCTGCGATCCTGCAACTCGAGGTGCGAGATGACTTGCGCGTGACTGCGGTCGAGGCTTTCAGCGACGCGGAGGATCGACGCAAGCGTCCGGACGGTTCGCCGCAGCGGTGGAGAGAGGCTGGCATACTCCTCGTGCGCCCTTTTCGGCGTCCCGCGACGGTGGTAGCGCGCGACGAGGGCGATGACGTCGATTTCATCCGGCTCGAAGCCACGTAGGTCGCCGTTCTTGATCAGGTAGTAGGAATGCCGATGATGGCGCGCGTAGCTGATGTGCGCGCCGAGGTCGTGCATGAGCGCCGCGTACTCGAGCCACTCGCGCTCGCGATCGGTCAGGCCGTGAATGGCGCGGGTCTGATCGAAAATCGCCAGCGCCAGGCGCGCCACGTGCTGAGCGTGCACCGCGACGTAGTTGCAGCGTTCCGCCAGCTCGATCGTGCTGCGGCGCCGGACATCGGGAATGCGATCCACCTGCGCGATCTGTCGCTTATGGCGTCGCACGTAGTCGAGGACGAGACCTTCTCGAAGTGCCAGGTCGCACAGCGTCAGCTCGTCGGCGTCGAGCCGCCGAAGGATGGTATCGAGCAGGATGGCGCCGGCGACGACGAGATCGGCGCGGCGCGGGTCGAGCCCAGGCATCTTGAGCCGGCCCCCGAGGTCGCTCATGCGGACTTCCTTTCGCACGCGACGCAGCTGTTTGGCCGAAATGCGCAGGTTTCGCAGTTCCGTCGGCGCGGTGCCGCGCGCTGCGGTCGCGGCCACGACACCGAGGCTGAGAATCGTTCCCGACGAACCGACCACACGGTCGAAGCCGATGGCGGTGATCTGGTCGCAGTAGCGGTCGATCTCATTGAGGATGTGCTTCTCGAGCCGCCGCTCGGCTCCATCGGAGAGCGGGTCGCTCTTGACGAACCGCTCCGTCAGCCGGATCACGCCGAGCTTGAAGCTCCGGGCGAGCTGAATGGAAGCGGCCGTGCCGAGCGTGATCTCGACGCTGCCGCCCCCGATGTCGATCACGACCGCCCGTCCGCCCCCTACGTCCACGCCGTAGACTGCCGCCTGGTGGATGAGACGGGCCTCGTCGATGCCCGTGATCACCATCGGGCGGATGCCAGTCTCGCGCTGGATGCGTGCGAGAAACTCTCCACCATTTCGGGCCTCGCGGGTGGCACTCGTCGCGACCGCCACGATCTTGTCCACCCTGTGCGAGTCGGCGAGTCGTTTGAAAGTCGACAGAGCTTGTACGGCGGCGTTCATCGCTTCTGCCGTCAGCGCGCGGCCGTCCAGGCCACCCGCCCCCAGCCGGACCATAGCTTTTTCGCGGTCAATGATTTCAAAGGAAACGTCCGGCCTCACGCGGACAACGATCATGTGGACGGAATTAGTTCCGATGT
Organism: Vicinamibacterales bacterium; assembly: GCA_036507475.1. GTDB lineage: Bacteria > Acidobacteriota > Vicinamibacteria > Vicinamibacterales > UBA2999 > DATCJA01. The sequence goes on along the minus strand of DATCJA010000158.1, from coordinate 29,231 downwards.
CGATCGCAGCGATACGCATGCAAGGATAAAGATAAAGATATAGTAGGCCCTAGGTCTCGGGTGTCATGCCACGACGAACGAACCCATCAGAGATGCTCATCCGCCAGCAACTGCAGGCGCTGACGCGTGCGCTGCCGGCCGCCCAGAAGGGCGATGCCCACTTGCTGCACGAGGCACGGGTGGCTAGTCGTCGACTTCGGGAGAGGCTGCCGCTCGTGTTGCCCAACTCGTCGGGCCGCAAGTTCGTGCGCAAAGTGCGCCGGCTCTCGCGCGCGCTCGGGCCCGCCCGCGAACTGGACGTCGCGCTTCAGACGCTCGACGAGATCAGCTCGGCGAACGATGTCCCATCGGCGGCCGTCGCGAAGCTGAGGCAGCTGATGCGGCAGGAGCGTCAGCGGCTGTACGCCGCCATGAACACCGAAGTCGCTCGCGTCGATGTCGACAAACTGCGACGGCGGGCCGTCGCCGCCGTTCGAAAGGCGCACCACGTCCCGACGGCCGCACGCCATTCCAAGCGCATGGCTGCCGCGCGGGAACGGGCGGCTCTGCGTGCCATTCGCCTCCGGGCGGCCATCGACAATGCTGCTGGCTTGTACCTGCCCGATCGATTGCACGACGTCCGCATTGCCATCAAGAAGATGCGGTACTCGCTCGAAATGGTGCGCGAGTTGAGCGGATCGCGCGCGATGGCCCGTATCGCCACGCTGAAGGGGGCGCAGGACCTGCTTGGACGGATGCACGACCTCGAAGTGCTCATCGGTCGCGTGCGCGCGGTGCAGGGCTCGTCGAGCGCCGCCAATCTACGGCTCTCGGCGGGGCTCGATCGGCTGGTCCGTCGTCTCGAGACGGAGTGCCGGCAGATTCACGGTCACTACATGGCGCACCGCAAGAAGCTCCTGACGGTTTGCGAACATAGCGTGACTGCGACCGACACGACGCAGACGAAGACGCAGTCGTCGGCCGCGTAGCCGCATGGCCACCCCCTGCGAGCTGTATCTGGTTCGCCACGCCATTGCCGCCGAACGTGGCGAGGAGTGGCCCGACGACGATAAGCGGCCGTTGACTGCGCGGGGCGTCGCGCGTTTCAAAGAGGCTATTGCGGGCTTGAAGCAGCTCGAAGCTGGCGTCGACGAGATTTTCACCAGCCCGCTCGTACGCGCGAAGCAGACTGCCGATTTGCTGGCGGCCGGACTGCCTGGCAAGCCTGCCGTCAAGGTTCTGGACGTGCTCGCACCGGGCCACACTCCGACATCGGTGATGGCGCAGCTCGCGCGAAGCGCGCGGCGACGCCGCATCGCGCTTGTCGGCCACGAGCCTTCTCTTGGAGAGCTTGCCGCGCATCTGATTGGCGCCGGCCGGGCGCTGCCGTTCAAGAAGGGCGGCGTCTGCCGCATCGACGTCGAGAGCCTGACGTCGCGACGCCCCGGCGCCTTGACGTGGTTCGTGCAGCCGAGGCTCCTTCGCGGCCTCGGTCGCAGGCCGAAGCTCGCTCGCGAGTAACTGCCCAGAGCCCAGAGCCTAGAGCCGGTAGAGACCAAAGACCAGAGACCAAAGACCAGAGACATCCCCGCCCGTGCCATCAACGCGTGTAGCGGTCATCATCAATCCGATCTCCGGTGCTCGGGGACGGCTGCACGTGGCGCGCGATCGCGCCGAACTGGCGGCGTCACTGATCGCGAGCCACGGGCTCGACGGCCAGGTGTTCATCACCGAGCGGCCCGGCCATGCGCGTGAGCTGGCCGGTGCGGCGCTGACACAAGGCGCCTCCCTTGTCATTGCCTGGGGCGGTGACGGAACCGTCAACGAAGTCGGTTCCGCCTTGGCGTTTCGCGATGCCACGCTGGGCGTGATTCCGAGCGGATCGGGAAACGGTCTTGCACGCGAATTGCGCATTCCGTTCGATCCGTCGAGTGCCATCGAAGTAGCGCTCAAGGGCCGCGAGTGTCGCATCGACGCGGGAGAGCTCGACAAGCGGCTGTTCTTCAACGTCGCCGGCATCGGTCTCGACGCACGCGTCGCACACCGCTTTGCGGCAAACGGCCTGGAACAGCGCGGATTTCGTCGTTACGTGGCGATTACCGCGCAGGAGCTCTTCACCTACAAGCCCGACTACCATACGATTGTCACCGACGGGCACACGCTGCGCGTTCGCGCACTCCTCATTGCGATTGCGAATGCCCGCCAGTACGGCAATGGCGCGCTCATTGCGCCTGCGGCGCGGCTCGATGACGGCCGGCTCGACGTAGTGGTGGTCGCCGCACGGTCGCCGCTGGCCGCGCTCGTGCAGGTGCCGAAGGTTTTTATGGGCCGCATCGCGACAGTGCGTGGCGTGACGACATCGACGGCGGTGGACATCACGGTGACGTCCGGTCAGCCCGTTCTGTACCACGTGGACGGCGAGCCTTACGTCGGCGCTGCTGTCGTTGCCGCACGGCCATGGCCCGCGGCACTGCGTGTTGTTGTGCCGCTTGATGCGCGTCTCTGATGACCACACACCGGAGGTCAGTTGAGTTGACGATGTTCTTGTGGGCGGGTGGCGCGGGGAGGGGCATCCCCACCCGCCGCGCAGGCGCCTCACCCGTGATCATGTTTTTGGCGCCGAGGACGGGTGGGGAGACCCCGCGACAGGCCCCGCAGAGCGTCAACTCGACCGACCTCCGGGTTTGGATGTTGGACAGCTGATGCAGTCCGGAGATCTCGTTCTTCGAAGTTTGATCTACTACTGGCGCACGAACCTTGCGGTCGTGACTGGAGTCGCCACGGCGGTTGCCGTTCTTGCTGGGGCGCTGCTCGTTGGCGACTCTGTACGGGGCAGCCTCCGCGATCTGTCAGCGCAGCGTCTCGGTCGCACGGACCATGTTGTCGTCTCCTCAGAATTCTTCCGCGAGCAGCTGGTCGAAGATCTGACGTCGGCTGAATCGTTCAGGAGCGCCTTCAGCGGCGCAGCGCCGCTTGTGGCGCTGCCCGGATTCGCCAGCAACCCAACGAGCGACCGGCGCGCGGGTCAAGTGCGCGTCTATGGCGTGGACGAACGGTTCTGGGGGTTTCACGGCATCCCGTCGCACGAACTGAACGCGGGAGAAGCGCTCCTGAGTGGCGCGTTGGCTGACGAGCTTGGCGCCGACGCGGGCAGCACGCTCCTTGTTCGCGTGCAGCGCCCCTCTGAGATTCCGCTGGAGTCGCTGCAAGGCCGCAAGGACGGTATCGGGGACACACTGAGACTCACCGTCCGAGCCATCGTCTCCGCGTCGGACCTCGGTGATTTCTCGCTCGACGCGCAGCAGGGCGACGTTCGCGCCCTGTTCGTGCCGCTGCCGACGCTCCAGCGCGAGCTGGACAATCGCGGCCGCGTGAACACGATTCTGATTTCCGCGAGGCCCGACCGTCCTTCTAATAGCGGGCCCATGAACCTCGAGGAGTTGGTCCGGCGTACGGTGACGCTCGACGATCTCGGGCTCACGTTGACGTCCCTGGACGAACGCGGCGTGCTGGCGCTCAATTCGGAGGCGGGATTGCTGACCGACGCCCAATCGCGCGCCGCCCTCTCCGCGATTCAGGAGGGACGGATGAGCGGCCAGCCGCTCTTCACGTATCTGGCGAATACGCTGCGCCGCGAGAATCGCGAGATTCCGTACTCGCTCGTGACGGCGCTCGATCTGCGGACACTCGCGCCGATCTCCACGACGGCTGGAGCGGAGCCCCCAATCGTGCTCAACGAGTGGGCGGCTCGTGAACTGCAAGCCGCACCGGGCGATGCCATCACGATGGAGTACTACCGGTGGGAAGACCCGGGCAGGCTGGTCACGAGCGAGTCTTCGTTTCGTGTGGCCGGCGTGGTCCCGGTGAGCGCGGGAGACCGGAATCTCGCGCCTGTGTACCCCGGCATCAGCGACTCGCCGACGCTTGGCGATTGGGATCCCCCGTTTCCGATCGATCTGCGCCGGATCCGTCCCGCTGACGAGGCCTACTGGCAACAGTACGGCACCACGCCAAAGGCATTCATCCCGCTCGAGACCGGACAGCAGCTCTGGCAGTCGCGATATGGCGCACTGACTTCGATTCGCGTGGCGCCTGCGGCTGGGCAGTCGCTGGACCAGGCGCGAGGAGCCCTTGAGCAGCGCCTTCGTGAAAGCATCGACCCGCTGGCGGCCGGTCTCGCCGTGCGCGACGTGCGGGCGAGCAGCACGGCCGCTTCTCGGGGGGCGACCGATTTTGGTTCGTACTTCGTCTACTTCAGCTTCTTCATCGTCGTGTCGGCGCTCCTGCTGGCGGCGCTCTTCTTCAAGCTCGGCATCGAGCACCGCGCGCGCGAGGTGGGCTTGCTTCGCGCTGTCGGTCTTGGGCCGGCCGACGTGCGTCGCCTGTTCCTGGCCGAGGGGCTCCTGTTGGCATCTGCTGGAAGTGTGATTGGGGTCGTCGGCGCCGTTGGATATGCCGCGCTGTTGATGACGGCGCTGCGCTCGTGGTGGGTGGACGCCGTCGGTACGCAGGCGCTGACCTTGCACGTCTCGACCGTGTCGCTGCTGGGCGGCGCGCTCGGAGGCACCGGCGCGGCCGTCCTGTGCATCTGGTGGACGCTTCGGAGCCTCACGAGGATTTCCGAGCGGAGCCTCCTCGCCGGACAGATCGACACCATGGGAGATGTCGGGCGGGCCTTTACGGCCGGGGCTTTTACACCCCGCCATGCCGCGGCGGTCCTCGCGCTCCTCGCCGCCGCGCTCCTCACCGCGTCTGCCACTGGAGCTGTCGAACAGGCGGGCGGCTTCTTCGGAGCTGGAGCCCTTCTGCTGGCATCGGCGCTCTGCATCTTTGCCGCCGCGTTTCGCGTCCCCGTTCGCAGCGCAGTGAACGGTCGCGGCTGGCACGCTGTCTCGTGGCTCGGGCTGCGCAATACGGCCTATCGTCCCGGTCGCAGCGTCTTGTCGATTGCCGTCGTCGCCGCGGCCACGTTCATCCTGATTGCGGTGGATGCGTTCAGGCGCGACGTCAGCGTTGCGGCAGGGGACAGGCAATCGGGGCTCGGCGGCTACACGCTGCGCGTCGATGTGCTCCTTCCCATCGCGCACGATCCCAACACGCGCGAGGGGCGACAGGCGCTCAACCTCCCGGACCTGGAGAATGTCGCTCTGGAGCCGTTTCGCCTGCTGCCGGGCGACGATGCGAGTTGTCTGAACCTGTACGCGCCGCAAAACCCGCGGATCCTCGCGCCGAGAGACAGCTTTCTTGCCGAGGGCCGGTTCGTGTTCCAGCAGTCGCTGGCGACGACCGACGCCGAGCGCGCCAACCCGTGGCTGCTGTTGAAGCGCGAACAGCAGGACGGAGCAGTGCCCGTGATTGCCGATGCGAACTCGATGACGTACGTGCTGCATCGACGTCTCGGTGAGGATGTCGTCATCACGCACGGCGGGCGGCAAATTCGGCTTCGCCTGGTTGCTGCGCTTCGCGACAGCATTCTGCAGGGCGAGCTCGTGATGGCACAGGGTAGGTTCGTCGAGCTGTTTCCCGAGCAGGAGGGGTATCAGCTGTTGCTCGTCGAAACGCCGCCGGAGCAGGTGGCGGACATCGCGAGCCGGATCGAGGATGCCCTTGCCGACTTCGGCGCTGACGCGACCAGTACGGCGGAGCTCTTAGCGACCTTTCATCGCGTCGAGAATACATACCTCTCGACGTTTCAGACGCTTGGCGGGCTCGGTCTTCTCCTCGGCACCGTGGGACTCGCCACCGTGATGCTGCGGAACGCGTTCGAACGGCGACGTGAGATGGGACTGCTTGCCGCCGTCGGGTACGAGCGGCGACATTTTCTGGTGATGGCCGCCGCCGAAAACGGGCTGCTTCTGACGGGAGGCCTTCTATCCGGCGCGGTGTGTGCAGCGATTGCGATTGCCCCCGCCGTCGCGGAGCGCGGCGGCCGAATGCCGTTGACAGCAGCCGGCGGGTTGCTCATATTCGCAGTGTTTGTCACGGGACTCCTGTCGTCGCTTGCGGCTACGCGCGTGGTGACGAACGCGCCGCCGGTGGAGTCGCTCAAGGCGGAGTGATGCTCAAACGCGTGCTCCTCGCGCTCGTGCTTCTGACCGCAGGCGCTGTGGCGGTGGCCGCGGTGCTGTACCAGTTCTTCGGGCTCCGCATCCGGCTGGACGGTGGCGGGACCCCTCGGCTTGCGTTTGCGGTTGATGGGGAGACACAGGCGGATGTTGTCGCGCGTCACCGTGAGGCGCAGCGGCGCGAGCAGATGCAGACCGCAGCGGCAACGGAGTCACGTGAAGTCCCCGTCGCTCCCGCGGAATCCCACCAACCTGACGGCGCCGCGACTTCGTCTGCTGTGGCACCGTCGTCGCTTTCGAAGCCGTACTGGACTGATTTTCGCGGACCCTTCCGCGATGGCCATTACCGAGAGCATCCGATTCGAACGAACTGGCCGGCGGAGGGGCTGAAGCCGATCTGGAAACAACCGGTAGGTGGCGGGTACGCGTCGTTCGTCATCGCGCGGAATCGCGCCTTTACAATCGAACAGCGCGGGCCTCAGGAGGTCGTTGCCGGCTACGACGTGCGCACCGGCCGCGAGCTGTGGACGAACGGGTGGAACGCCCTCTTCCGTGAGTCGCTTGGCGGCGACGGCCCGCGCGCGACTCCGACGTGGGCGGACGGCACCGTGTACGCGCTTGGCGCCGCCGGTGAGCTGCGGGCCCTGGATGAGGGCACCGGCCGTGTGTTGTGGCGAAAGAACATCATCGAGGATAACGGCGCCACCAACCTCGACTGGGGCATGGCGGCGTCGCCGCTGGTGGTGGGCGACACTGTTATCGTGCTTCCGGGTGGGCCCAACGGTCGTTCGGTGGTGGCCTACGACCGGCGCACCGGCAAGCGTGCATGGTCGGCGCTTGGCGACAAGCAGGCGTACTCCTCGCCGATGTTGATCACGCTCGGCGGCGTCCCGCAGATCGTCGTCTTTGCCGCGACGCGGCTGATGGGCCTCTCGCCAGACGGCGGCGAGCTGCTGTGGGACTACCCGTGGAAGACGCCTTTCGACATCAACGCGGGACAGCCGCTGCTCGTCGGTGAGAATCGTGTGTTTCTGTCTTCCGGATATGGAACGGGGGCAGCCGTCATCGAACTGACGCGGAACGGCTCACGCTTTTCCGTTCGAGAAGTCTGGCGCAACAACCGCATGAAGAACCAGTTCACGAGCTCGGTGCTGCACGAGGGTTTCGTGTACGGCCTGGACGAAGCGATTCTCGCGTGTCTCGATGTCGCCACCGGCGAGCTCCAGTGGAAGGGAGGCCGATACGGCTACGGACAGGTGCTGTTGACAAACGGTCACTTGATTGTCCTCGCCGAAAACGGCGATCTGGCCCTCGTGCGTGCCACGCCCGATCACCACGAGGAAATCGTGCGGTTCCCGGCGCTCAGCGGGAAAACGTGGAACCATCCGGCGATGGGCGACGGGCATCTGCTCATCAGGAACCTCGCCGAGATGGCGGCCTTCGATCTCCGATGACGTGGAGACTCACGACATTCGCACTCGGTCTCGCGGTGCTGGCGACACTGTCGGGCGCTCGTCTCGTGACGGGTCAGGAGCCCGCCGTTGCACCCCAACGCGCAGGCGTGCGCGTTGGGGACCCCGCGGTGCGGATGATTGCAGACGAAGGCGAGGGGGCGAAGTACTGGCCTCGCTGGCGAGGACCGTCCGGCCAGGGACTCGCAAGCGGCAGCGAATATCCCGATACGTGGTCGTCCACGCAGAACGTCCTGTGGAAGACGCCGGTGCCCGGCAGCGGCAACTCGTCGCCGATCGTGTGGGGCGATCGCATTCTTCTGACCACCGCACACGACGGCGGCCGGCGTCTGTCGCTGCTGGCATATCGCCGTTCGGACGGACGGCTGTTGTGGGAGGCGGCCGTACCAACGGGGCGAACCGATTCCGGCGCCCATTACAAGAACGGTCACGCGTCGGCCACGCCCTCCACTGACGGCGAGCGCATCTACGTATCGTTTGGCGCTCGCGGCCTCTTTGCGTTCGACTTCAACGGCAAGATTGTGTGGCAGCGCGACCTTGGTCCGATGGACGCGTATCACGGCGCGGCCGGCTCGCCGCTGCTGTACCGAGATCGCATCATCCTCTACCAGGATCAGTACGGAGGCGCGTTCATCGCCGCGTTCGACACACGCACGGGACGGGAGCTGTGGCGCACGCGCCGCAGTGCGAGCGTCGGATGGGGCACGCCGATTGCGATTCGAGCGGCGGGGCGCGACGAGGTCATCGTCAACAGCCAGCAGTGGGTGCACTCGTACGACCCGGCAAGCGGCAAGGAGCTGTGGCGCTGCAGCGGCACGACCTATGAGGTGATCCCGACGCCCGTCGTTGGGTACGGGCTGGTGTTCTGTTCCTCGGGTCGGGCGGGTCCGACGTTGGCCATCAAGCCCGGCGGCAACGGCGACGTCACGCGCACGCACCTTGCGTGGGAGAGCCCTCGCGGGTCGCCATTCGTCCCGTCGCCCATCCTCTACGGCGAGCAGCTCTACATGGTGAACGACATGGCGAGCATCGTCACGTCGCTTGCCGCGGCGAGCGGAAAGGTCATGTGGCAGGGACGGCTGGGCGTGGCGCAACGGGAAGGATTTTCTGCGTCGCCGGTCGCCGTGGACGGAAAAGTGTTCTTCACCAATGACGATGGCGACACGTTTGTGCTGCGCGCCGGTCCGACGTTCGAGATCATGCGTGTGAACCGGATTGGCGAGAGCACACTCGCCTCACCGGCACTTGTCGACGGACGCTGGTACATCCGGACCGATCGCAACCTTTATGCAATCGGACGTTGAACCCCTGGAACCTCCCAAGAAACGTAGTGTCCGGCTCATAGGAGCCGGACCAGGCGAACATCGCGTACGTAGTGTCCGGCTTTAGCCGGACCGGTGGGCCATGAACAGCCGGGCCCCGAAAACTCAGAACAACGTGATGCTTCAGGCCACTGGGCGGTAGTACAAGACGAGCGCGGCGCCAATCGACGCGAGGCCGAAACCCACAAACAGTAACGGATTGATCGCCTGCTTCGGGGGGTGGATGGCCATCGACACGAGCACGTTGACGATGGGCGCGCCACCGAAGACGAGGGGCATCACGTATACCGGTAGGCCACCGAAGCGAAACGCCCAGATGATGCAGGCAGCGCCGGCGGCCCCGAGCGCCCCGGCGACAGTGGCGGCGACCAGACCGCCGGTGTCGAACCCCGCCAGCTGGCCCTGAGCGCTGAGACCGGCAACCGGCACGATCACGCCAATCAGGAAGTACGCCACACCGACGCAGAGCAGCGCCTTGAGCGGGTTTCCGAGCTGCACCTGTCCCTGATGGAGGAGCGCACCGTACGCGCCCCAGGACAATATGGCTCCTGCGACAAAGATGACCCACGCCATACGTTTCGGCCTCGCTTGTGGTGGTTTCATGATCATGTCGGACCTGGCTGCGTCGCTCCGCAAACCGGAACGGACGCCGTCGAGCACGGTTTGCTGCGGACGTGGCGCTGGCCGGCTTCACATTGAGGTTGTGAAACCGTTTGTTGTGTCATGTGCGATGGATGGCGACCGGAATTGTATGTCATCTGCCGGTGCGCCGGTCCGCGTGTCGACATCGTCCTCGCTGCGCCGTGCAGCCAACGAGCGCAGTGGGCATCGCGACATTCGCAGCCAGCGCTAGTGACCTCTACGAGAAAACCCCCGTGCTAGGATTGGGCCGCTCAAGGGGTTAGCGAGGCCGCCTGCGGTTCTGATTCGATGTGTATGACCGCGCGCGGCGTCATGTTCAGCGGTCTAGTCCGTTATGCGGCTCGAAACGCGAATTTTGTACTCGTTGCGTCGGAAGCCGCATAACGGACCTAGGGCGCGCAAAGCGCGCCAAGAAGATACTGGCTAACCAGCCGAGGGGCGCTGCGGGGGATATCAAAGGGCGAAGCCCTTGGCTGGTTAGTAAGTAGCGGACGAACCAAGAACGACTTGATTGAGATCCGAGACGAGCAACTGGACGATGTCGACGCTGTTCGCGAGGTGTATCGACAGGCCTTCAATCAAGAGCAAGAGGGTCGAATTGTCGATGCCCTGCGCGAGCGAGGCGTTACATTACTATCGCTGGTCGCGGTTACCGATGGCGTGGTCGTGGGCCACATCATGTTCAGCCCGCTGACGGTCGGTTCTCTGGTGGGCGCGGCGCTCGGACCGATGGCTGTCATCCCAGCGTATCAACGACGAGGCATCGGCAGCCAGCTTGTGGAACGTGGTCTCGCGCGGCTTCGAGACAGAGGATGTCCGTTCATCGTTGTTATCGGGCACCCGGAATTCTACCTGCGGTTCGGATTCCAGCCGGCAGCGTCCCACGGGTTGACGTGCGAGTGGGAGGTGCCCGCCGAAGCATTCATGGTCAATATTCTGAATCTACAGGTCGCGGGTGGTTTGCGGGGTCGTGCCCAGACCGTGTCGAGTTTTCGACCATTGAATAGATTTCGAGCCGCCGAACACCTCGTGCTGGAGCCGACGCCCTTGGCCGGCTCACGCCGGCCGGCGGGTGCCCGTGCGGCGACACTATCCTGACGCCACGCGGTGCGGCTCAGCGCGCACGTTCGACCGCTGATCGCAAGTCTTGAAATGGACAGCGCAGAGGCTCTCAGCTTGCTAGAGAAGGCCCTCCGAAGACTTCGTCTGGAGTCCTACGAGGATCTGGCGCGCCGAATCGACGCCGAACCAGAGACGGAAGCGGCGCAAGGAGAGTCAGGAACCGTTTATCAGCTCGAGTTCTCGGTCGTGTGGGATGACCAGCCGTCCGGCAACCTCCGCGTACTCGGGTCGATCGACGATGGTGGGTGGCGTGCCTTCGCACCCCTGTCGCGCTCGTTCATCAAGGCACGCGACGGCACGTTTGTCGGCGAGTAATTCGACAACGCACGCGGGTTCGTTATCGTGGAAGAAGGAAAGGATGATCGTTCGCTGAGACGCGGGACTGTCGTGCTCGGCGTTCTTCTCAGTGCCGCATTCCCGGCAATTTTTGCGAGCGCGGCGAACCTCATCACAGCCGTCCCCGCCGTCGCTGCGTACGTCGTGCTTCTGGTCGTCCTCGCGACACGCGCGCGGCATCGGTTCGAAGTCTTCTGGGCGAGCGTTGTCGGTGGGGCGCCAGCCGCACTCCTCGTGCTGGGGTTCGGTGGACTGGTCGCCGTGGAGTTGAGTCGACTGACCGGGAGCAGCACCGACCCCGGCGTGTTCTACGTTCTGGTGGGCGGCACGGTTCTGGGGACATATCTCGCCGTGGGCTTGACCGCGCTCGCAGCCGGAGGCGTGACCCGTCCCTGGTTGCCCATTGCGACGATGCTCCTTGTTCCGGTCATCGGCGTGAGTGGCTCGTCGTTCTTCAGGGACGCGGTGGCGAACGGCGCGACCGTATTCAACTACGGCCTGCTGGCTGCGGTTTTCGCCGGATTCGGTGCTGTGGCCTGGCCCAGAGTGCGCGCACAGTGGCGATCCGCGCTCGAAGAGATTCGTCATGACGAAGAGCGGGAACGAGAGGAGAAGGCACCGGACGCCGCGCCCAAGCCAGACGACCCGGAGCAAGCAGCGATTGCGGCCGCGAAAGCAGATCTCAAGGAGAAGCTGGCGGCGGAGCTGAAGGGCATCGGTGTCGCACTCTCCGGCGGAGGGCATCGCGCCGCACTGTTCGACCTCGGGGTTCTCCTGTACCTGGTGCGCGCCGCAAAGCATCGGGAGATTGCGCAGATCTCGAGCGTCTCGGGCGGATCGATGACCAATGGCTATGTCGGGCGCTCGCTCCACTTCCGTCATTGCACGGTCGGGGAGTTCGATACCGTCGCGGGGCGTTTCGCTGGGCAGCTCGCCGATCGGGGGACCCTCTTCGCGTACTGGCAGAGCAAAGCGTACGTGGCCGGGCTCATCCTCACGGGGTTGGTGTCGCTGGTCGCGTTCGCGTTCTGGATTCGGCACCCACAATGGTTGCCGCAGACCTGGCTGGTGCCGGCAACCGCGATCGCAGGGCTCGTGTTCCTTGGCTACTTCTTTCTACAGCGCGGAGCGGTGTGCCGGTGGGCGTTCCGCAAAAGCCTTTACACGAGCAACGGTCGGCCGGTACAGCTGAGCGAGCTGAGCGCGCCGCCCCTACACGTGCTCTGCGCAACTGAGTTGCAGACAGGGAGCGCAGCGTATTTCCTGAACGCGCCGTTTGTGGTAACCCGAGACAGCGGACCGTCAATCGAGTACTTCCCGACGCTGGTCAGTGAAGGGTTCCAGACGGCGATCATGAACTTCGAGCTGACGACCGCGGTTCAGGCCTCGGCGTCGTTGCCCGGTGCGTTCCCGCCGGTGAAGCTCCCTGTGCGCGGATGGTTCGGCATCACCCGCCGCGCCGTCGCACGGACATGGGAGCGTGTCCCCGCTCCTTACATGCTTCTCGTCGATGGCGGCGTGCGCGACAATCTCGGCATCGAGTGGTTCCTGCGCTCCACGGCAGCGGACACGACACTTCTCATCGTGGTGAACGGCGCCGCCAACAAGGCACGTGGTCACCAGGCTCGCGTGAGCGCACCCTGGCTCGGCGATATCAGGTCGCTGCTCCTGGTCAAGGATCTGCCGTACAACTCGCGGGAACAGAACCGACGGGAGGAGCTGCTCGGACGATTCCTCCCTTCGTATCGCGGTGTTGCCGGCGATATCACCGGTGCGATCCTTCACATCGAGGAGAGCCCGTATGACCTGGCCGAGGCATTGGACCGAACCGTGAGGCAGGACGCCTTCGAGTCGTGGCTGTTGACTCCGGAAGATATCCGCGTCTCAGAGGCGTTGCGGCAGCGGTCAGACTTCGCCGCGATTCGCAATCGTGCCGCTGCCGTGCGCGCGCATTTGGAGAAGGCCGAGGATATCGACGCGCTGAAAGCGGCCAAGGCGGCGAAGGCTCACAATGAGGTTGGAAGGACGCTCGCGTCGATGTCTTGGGCGTCGGTTCTTGTGCCCGAGGAATGGGACGCGCGCGCCTATCGCAACTCCACGCTTCCGACGCATCTCAACAAGTTGGGCCGGCCGGCGGCCGCGGAATTGATGCGGCACTCGTTTGCGCTGGCGATGGCAAAACTTCACATTCTGTTCGACTTTCCGCTGTGCGATCTGCCGTCAATCGACGAGCTGCAACGGCTGATGAGCGCGAAGTGAATTGTGGGTGCTGGCCTGTGCGATCATGGCGCCGCGGCGCACGGCACGTTCGTCGCCGCCAGGTCACACGCGGGAAAAATGGAACGCGCGGTTCGGTGGCTGATGCTCTGCGTCGTTATCGCGATTGGAGGCGGCGCATCGGGCGCGCGCGATCGCGCAGTCGGAACACCTGTGCAAACAGAGATCTTCGGCGAGAGCGCCGCGTACGAGCGGTTCATGGGACGGTGGAGCAGCCGGCTGGCGCCGCTCCTGGTGAAATTCGCCGGAGTACGTGAAGCAGATTCCGTGCTCGATATCGGCTCCGGCACCGGGGCGCTTGCGTTTGCCATTGCGGGCACGGTGCCAACCGCGCGAATCATGGGAGTGGATCCGTCAGCCGCATATGTGGCGTACGCGCAGACGCGCGCACCGAACGATCGGGTGCGCTTCGTGGTCGGGGACGCGCAGCAGCTTCAGCTGGCCGATGACACGTTCGATCGGGTGCTATCCCTCCTGGTCGTCAACTTCATTCCCGATCCCGCGAAAGCGCTCCGGGAAATGATTCGCGTCACCCGGCCGGATGGCGTCATTGCCGCAGCAGTCTGGGATTATGGCGAGGAAATGCAGATGCTCCGCGTATTCTGGGATGAAGCGGTCGCGCGCGATCCGACTGCTGCCGCGCGGGATGAACGTAACATGCCGCTCTGCCGGCCGGGAGAGCTGGCGGCCTTGTGGCGCGCGCATGGACTCGCGCAAGTCGAGGAACTGCCATTGACCATCCAGCTGTCATTTGCATCGTTCGACGATTATTGGTCGCCATTTCTCGGTGGTCAGGGCCCGGCCGGGGCATACGTCGCAGGACGTACCGAATCCGATCGTGCGGCGCTTCGGCTTCGGCTGCGGCAGCGGCTGCTCGGTGACGGTCCAGATCGCGCGTTCACACTTCAGGCGCGCGCTTGGGCGGTCAAGGGTGTGGTACCGAGGCGGTAATAGAGTCTTACTTGCAGGTATCCGCTAACTGCTGCACCGACACCAGGTTCAATCGTCTTTCGTTCGGGCCTGTGATCAGGAGGCCCTTCACGAGGAGCTTGCGCCCCTCCTGCAACTGGCCGGTCGCATTGGCGACGTCCCGCCGGGTGAACTCCGCTCGTTGGCCCTGTTTCAGGAGGTCTTCCTTCGTCAGAAAGTCCGCCGTGCCCAGGAGCCGGTAGCGGTTGCTCCCTAACGCGGCCTTTTTCGCCTCCTCAATCTCCTTCGCGCTCAAGAACAGCACCTTCGACTCGACGCCATCGGTCGCATTCGTCAGCATCCACGTACCATCAGCGACGGCAGCGCATCCCACGACACTGACGAGCGGAGTCTTCGGCTTGGATGGATCGACGTCCTGTTGTTCGGCGCGAATGCCCCCGGTCAACCCACATGCGAGAAGAGCGAGCACTCCAGAAGCTCTGCGTCCGTTCATGAGCGTTCTCCGTCCGAGAAGGGTGTCCTCAGTCGCTACCTGATGGGTCGCGGCGCCGGTTTCTCATTCTTCGTGTACCAGACTGTCCCCCAGTTCCGATAGGCGCCCCTGTCGATCGCGATTTCAGTCGTGACGCGGTAGGAGAAGGGCGACGTCAAATAGTACCGGCCCCGAAGTTGTATCCGCGAACCGTTGTGCTCGAACGGGGGAGTCTCGAAGTACAGGTTGCACGTGCCCCCGAGATCGCAGCCGAGCGTTCCTGTTCTCAGCAGCGCGACACCTCGCGTGAATTCGTACCTCGTGTAGGACTGGCCCGAAAAGGTGTCCTGATACAGGATGATCCCTTTTCCGGTGAACCGGCCTTCGGGCCCTTCTCCAGCGATCGTGATGTCCCAAAAGCGCCCGTCCCAGACGTTTCGGACAGTTTCCACGCCCGAGATGGGTCCACCCGCCCCAAGCGGGCTCTCCGACACGCTCGCCTCGAAGGCCCACTCGCCGACGAAATAGTCCATGCTGAATTTCGGCTGCGCGTCGGTCTCGGTGGTGAGTATGCCTCCCTGTGTCGCTCCCGGTTGCGGCTCTTTCTGCTGCCGCTCCTCCTGCGGCGTGGTGGCAGGTCGGCTACTCCCTTGCGATTGAGCGCCAGCGTGGAGCGGGGCCAGGGTAGACACGCCCGACAGAGCGCTGAGGGCGACCGAGCACAAGACGAACCCTGGCCATCTCTTCATGGCATGTCTCCTCGCTCACCAGACTCACCAGACAGCGCTCGCGGGCCGAAAACACGAAGGGGCCGAGCGCCGGCCCGGCCCCTTCCGACTGCGCCAGACGCCAGCGGCTGGATGAAGGCTCTTATCGCCCCCCGTTGGTCGACGGGGGCGCGGCCATCTTCCTCATCAACTGGAGATCCCGTTTGTCAACGGAGATATCCAGAAATCCGACGTACATCTCGTCCCAGCTCTGCTCGGACCAGTAGACCTCCTTCTGCGGCGCGGAGTTCCACTTGTTGGCCGCCGAGTTGTCGTACGACCCGATCGTCTTGATCGTGCTCCCGGCCGGAATCCGCACCGGCTCCTTCAGCTCGTAGAAGATCTGCCAGTTGAAGTCGTAATTCGGGACGCTCAACAGCACCTCTTCCCGGCCATCCGGATACGTGAGAACGTAGGTCATCTCCTTGCCGCGCGTGTGCATGTGCGGCCACAAGGTATAGAGCGTCACGTCGTCTTGAAAGGCCCGGATCGCCGTGATCGCCCAGTTCTTGGCGTGCGGCGGAATGACCGGCAGCGCGGGAAAACCGGCATTGCCGACGCCGCTGGTTCGCACGGGCGTGAACTGGTCGTCGACGAGCTGCTTCCCCTGGATGATGTGCGTCTGGCCACCGGTGCTGATTTCGACGATTTCGTGCGTCATCTCGGTCTGGAACCAGAAACCCACCCGGGTCCGGTCCACCACCTGCCTGCCGATCGGCGTGTAATGCAGGCCCCACGCAATGTACCCCTCGGTGGGAATCCGTTTGCCGGCGCCCGGACGAAATTGCTGGAAGCTGCCCCCCGGAACGTAGCAGCAAAATCTCGTCCCGACCTCGTTTCGACGGACCCTGTCGGTGGGTTGTTCGTCGCCCGCGGCCGCTTCATTGGCGTCGCCGACGAAACCTATGGACTTTCCCGTCTTGGCATCGAGCAGCGCACCCGGGACGATCGGTCCGCCAGGCCATGCCTCCCCGGTTCCGACCTTCTGCCCCGGCGGCGGAGACAGGATGCCGAAACTTGCGTGATGCATGGCCGGGATCACGCCCGGCAGGATCTGGATGGCTTCGAGAAAGTGCTCTTTCTGCTTCAGTGCCGGCGGAAGTTCCTGGTAGATGGTGAAGTTGGGAAGCTCTCCTTCGGCCGGAACGGTGAACGGGTCGGCCATCTCGACGACCAAATCGGGCGCTCGTCCGCTCGGATGCGTCCAGCCGTCTTTGAACTCCGGCAGCGTGGCCGTCAATGGCGTCTCACCTTCGGGAGCGCCGCCATCAGCCCAGGCGACGAGGGTCTTGATCTGCTCCGGAGTCAGACGCCGGTCGTTGCGGAACGCGCCAAACCTCCCATCCGCACGCCACGGCGGCATCTCCCCCCTGACCACCTTGTCCTTGATGGCGCGGGCCCAGGGGCGGACGTCCTTGTACGACATCAGCGCCATCGGCGCGATCTGGTTGGGCCGATGGCACGTCACGCAGTTGTCGAACAGGATCGCCGCTACATCTTTGTTGAACGTCGGGATTGAGGGCGTTGCACCCGAGGTGGTTTGAGCGGTGATGCTCGCACCCGCCCCTACCGCGATGGCCAGAACGGCCGCGCCGAGAACGAGGGCCGCGGATTTCATATCGGCCTCCTGTACGTCTTGCTCGTGTATTGGCTGCCGAATCCTAATGCACTGCAGCCTGGCTGGCAAGGCCGGTTTTCTCAATCACGATCTCCTACAATCCTGCCCGCCGGCCCGTCAGGATCGCCCCACTCGTGTCGTTCACGAGCATCATTGCGACGTGGTTCGAGAGTCGAAGGGCCGGCTAACAGCGGCTTACTGCCGTGCTAGGATCGGCCCGCTCGAGGGGTTTACCACACTACCCGCGGTTCTGACTGGTCGCGCATGGTCGCGTGTGAGTTCTCGTTTTTCTAGAGGAGGGCCAGATGGACGCAAAGCGACTCGTGATTGGAACCCTCGTTGGCGGCGTTGTCTTGTTTGTGACCGGGTACCTGATTTTCGATCTGGCCTTCGCAAGCTTCTACGCCGCGAACGCCGGGTCGGCGACGGCCGTGGACCGGGTGCCACAATTGGTGTGGGCCGTTGCCCTGGGGTCCCTGTCGTATAGCGCGCTCATTACCCTCGGAATCGGGAGCCGGGCTGCTTCCTCGATCGGAGCAGGCGCACAGATCGGGGCGGTCGTCGGCTTCCTCCTGTGGTTCACGGTGGACTTCATCTTGTACGGGATCACCAACATAGGGAACTTGACGAGGACCGTCGTCGACCCGCTGCTCGAACTCGTGCGCAGTGGAATCGCTGGCGGCGTCGTCGCAGTCGTGCTCGCGAAGATCCGGTAGCGTCACCGGGGGGCTCTAGGCTGGTCGAGTGGCGGCGTGTGTCGCCGCCCAGGTTTGCTACGCTTACGCCGGCGTGCGCAAGCCTCTTCCTGCCGTTGTCCTTGTAGCGCTGGGGAGCGTGGCGACGCTCCTCTCGAGCAGCGCGCATCTGCTCGGCCAGCGGCCGGCCGCCGATCGTGTCGAGATCCGGCGCGACACATTCGGTATTCCGCATATCCTCGCGGAGGATGAAGAAGCCGCGGGCTTCGCCTTCGGCTATGCGATGGCCGAGGACCACGCGGCGGAGATCGGCCGGCGGTACCTCCAGGCGCGCGGCGAGGCGGCCCGGCACTTCGGATCAGGGGACATCGAGACCGACTTCGCCATGCGCCGCCTCGACAACCGCGGGGCGGCGCGGCGCGCGCTGGCCGGGCAGACAGGCCGACGGTTTCGCCGCTGGCTGCAGGGATTCGCGGATGGGATCAACCGGTACGTGATGACGCATCGCGGGCAGCTTCCTCCATGGATGCCCACGATCGAGCCGTCGGATCCGCTGGCCTACAGCCGCATGTTCGGAGTGCTTGCGGCGCTGCGACCGCCTTCACGTCTTGTCGAGAAGTATCCGAACGCGTCTCCGCTCCCTGTTCCCCCTGATGCCATCCATCCCGAGGACCAGGGAACGGGCAGCGAGCCGGGCTCGAACGCCCTGGCGCTGGCAGGGACGAAGACGACGTCGGGTCGTCCGATCCTGCTCGGCAACCCGCACCTCGCCTGGTCGTCGCTGTACTGGGAAGCGCATGTGACGGTGCGCGACCGCATGAACTTCTATGGCTCCACGCTCGTCGGCATTCCCGTGCTGCGCGCCGGCTTCAACGATCGGCTCGGCTACGTCCAAACCAACAACGGGCCCGATCTCCAGGACATCTACGCGTTGCCGCTCGCAGCGGGACGGACGGATGTATTCGTGCACGACGGCCGCCAGCGACCCATCGAGCGGCGTCGCGTCGTCGTCGACGTCAAGCAGGCTGACGGCTCGATTTCGGTCGAAGAACGCGAGTACGAGGAAACCCGTCTCGGGCCGGTCATCCACCGAACCAGCAACCAAGTATTCGTCGTTCGCTCGGTCAACGTGGAGTGGCTGCGTCAGTACGAGGGGTTCTTCGAGCTGACGTACGCGGAATCGCTGGACGAGTTCAGGAGCGTCCTCGGGCGCGGCCTGACGGTGACGTCCAGCTACACGTACGCGGACGTCGATGGCAACATCCTGTATGTCTGGAACGCGCGGCTGCCTCGCCGGCCCGATGCGACCGTTGACTACACGCTCGACGTGCGTGGCGACACCGGCCGCCTCTTCTGGAAGGGCGTTCACCGGCTGCGCGACCTGCCGTCGCTGCTCAACCCCTCTGGGGGCTACGTGCAGAACGCGAACAATCCGCCGTGGTGGACGTCGCTGCGCGACCCGATCGATCCGGCGCGTTATCCACCATATATCGAGCAGGGAGAGTTGTCGCTGCGCGCGCAGTCCGTGCTCGAGGCGGTTGACGCAGTGCCGAAGCTGTCGCCGGACGATGTGGGCAAGCTGAAGTTTTCGAGCCGCATGCGCGCCGCAGACCTGCTGCTGCCGGATCTCTTTGACGCGGCCAAGTCGGTCGCGTCGCCATCCGACGCGCTTCGCGCGGGGGTTGAGACGCTGACCGCATGGGATCGCGCGGCCACTGCTCGAAGCCGAGGTGGGGTACTGTTCGATCGCTTTCTCGCGCTGTACGAGGAGGCGGTGCCCGAACCGTTTGCGATGCCATGGGATCCCGCGACGCCAATCACAACGCCGAGAGGGTTGGCGAATCCGGCCGCGGCACTTGCGGCACTCGAACGCGCCGTGGACGAGGTGCGGCGCGAGCACGGCAGCGAGCGCGTCGCGTGGGGAGACGTCCACCGATTCCGGTTTGGCGACATCGACCTGCCAGGCGACGGCGCGGCCGGCAGACACGGAGTGTTTCGCGTCGTCACCTTCAACGCGCTCGCCGACGGAACGCGCGTGGCCGGACATGTCGGTCCTGACGAGCCGCTGGCGGGTTTTGGCGATGCCTGGGTGCTGCTGGTGCACTTCACGCGTCCCGCTGTAACGGCATGGTCGGTGCTGGCGTACGGGCAGACAACCGATCTCATGTCACCGCACAGCCGCGACCAGATCGAGCTCTTTGCCAATCACCAACTGCGACCCGTGTGGTTCAGCGAGCAGGCGATTGCGACCAATGTCGAGCGCCGTTATCGCCCTGGAGGCGCCCGGGAACACGCTGAGCCGCTCGAACGTCAACGTACGTCACCGAAGAAAGTCGGCGCGCAGCGTTCTCCTGCCGAAGGTCTGGCCGTTCCGGGTGGGTGGACGAAATTGGAGCCATGGGAGCAGGTAGTCGGCATTATGCACGGCAGCGTGACAGGAGAGGTCACACCGACGTTGTCGCGCCGGAAATCCTTCTGGTGCCACAAAGAAGAAACATGCTGCGGGTGTTTCCGGTCCCGCCGCGTTCCCTGGCAGGAGGGGCCACAGTGACGGCATGTGCAGCCCAACACGCACTGGAGCGGACCGCGCACAAATGCCCAGTGGCGCGTCAGTCCCAGCTATCAGCTGGACTAGCGTGTTACAAGGACCACGAGCGAAAATGACAGCATGAAATACAAAGTGGCTCTCAAGAAGTCCAGGGAAGGCTACAGCGTGTCCTGTCCAGGTTTTCCTGGATGCTGGTCTCAGGGGAAAACAGAAGACGAGGCTCTCGAAAACATACAGGAAGCGATTCGTGAATACCTCGAGGCAGCCGTGAAGATTTCAAAGGGTGCGAAGGTGCGCGAGGTCGAAGTTCCAGTGTAATCGTGCCAAAGCTTCCCAACATAAGCCATCTCCGTGCTGTCCGGGCTCTCGAAAAGGCGGGTTTCAAAATCGTCAAACCAAGGTAAACACGTCGTGATGAGTGACGGGACTCGCATTCTCACCATTCCTCGTCACAACCCAGTCAATGAATACACAATGGGCGGCATCGTTCGTGACGCTGGTCTCACTGTCGAAGAATTCAGGAAGCTTCTGTTAGGATGTGGCCTCGAAACCGTTTTGACGTCGAGAGGAGCTGTCATGAGGATCCTGGTTGGAGGCCTGAGTGTGCTTCTTCTGGGGGCAGTTGTCTCGGGACAATCTCCCAGCGTCAACGCCGCGTGCGAAAGGCTGGCCATGCTGGCCCTGCCCGCCTCCACGATCACGCAGGCACAGGCGGTTCCAGCCGGAACCTTCGTGCCGCCCGGCGCGGCAGACGGCGCTGCCTTCAAGAGCCTCCCTGCATTCTGCCGCGTAGCCGCCACGCTGAAGCCGTCGAGCGATTCCGACATCAAGATCGAAGTCTGGATGCCGCTGGCCGGATGGAACGGCAAATGGCAGGCGGTCGGCAACGGCGCCTTCAACGGTAACATCAACTATGGGGCGATGCGTGCGGCTCTCGCACGCGGCTACGCCACCAGTTCCACGGACACCGGACATACCGGCGGCGGTGCCGAATGGGCGCTCGGACATCCCGAGAAGGTCGTCGACTTTGGATGGCGGGCGGTCCACGAGATGGCGGACGCGTCCAAGCGGATTGTCGCGAGCCACTACGACCGTCCTCCCACGTTTTCGTACTGGAATGGCTGCTCCGCCGGCGGACGCCAGGCCATGAAGGCGGCACAGCGGTTCCCCGCTGATTTCGACGGCATCATCGCAGGCTCGCCCGGGCTGGATTGGACCTCGCGCGCCGCCCAGGCCGCGCGCGTGGCGAAGACGCTGGAATCACATGAGGACGCGCGGCTGATGCAACCGCAGCGTCAGCTTCTCCACACCGCCGTCGTCGGAGCGTGCGACGCCCTGGATGGCGTCAAGGATGGCCTCATCGAGAATCCGCAGCGCTGCTCGTTCGATCCGGCGGTGCTCGAATGCAAGGAGGGCACGAGCGCCGCGTGCCTCACGAAGGCCCAGGTGACCACCGCGCGGATGATGTACTCGAGCCCGATCAATCCGAAGACGAAGCGAGTCATTTCCGGCGTCGCGCCCGGCAGCGAGTTGGGGTGGACCGACTTCGGATGGTCCGCTTCGGCAAGGGCGACCGGTCTCGATCAGTTCCGGTTCCTCGTGTTCAGCGACCCGCGCTGGACGATTCAGCAGTTCAACTTCGATGCCGACGTCGTCCGCGCGGAAGAAGCGGATCGAGACACGATCAACGCGCTCGATCCCAACCTGAAGCCCTTCTTCGATCGGCGCGGCAAGCTGATTCAGTACCACGGGTGGAGCGATCCGCAGATTTCTCCGCTGAACAGCACGCAGTACTACTCACAGGTGGCAGAGACGCTCGGTGGCGCGTCGAGGATCCACAACTCCTACCGGTTGTTCCTGGCGCCGGGGATGGGTCACTGCGGCGGCGGGGAAGGACCGAACACGTTCGACATGGTCGCCGCGCTCGAGCAGTGGGTCGAGCACGGCCGCGCTCCGGACCGGATTCTCGCGTCGCATTCGGCCAACGGCGTCGTCGATAGGACGCGGCCGCTCTGTCCGTACCCGCAGGTGGCCGTTTATGCGGGCACGGGCAGTACGGACGAGGCGGCAAGTTTTGTGTGCAAGGCTAGCGAGGCTTCGCCTCGCTAGCCTTGCACAGTGTTGGTTTTGCCCCGCCTTCGGCGGGGCGTAGCGCCGGCGCCGGGCGCGGATCACTTCGCGACCGGACCCGATTCCGCACCGCCGCCAGGGGCTGAGCCACCGAGAAAGAGTCTGCGGCCGTCGGCGAGCGTGAAATTCCTGCCGACGCCCTTATTCGTGCCGTCTCTCGCCAGATAGCCTTCGATCAGCAGTTCCATTCCTGAGGAGAGGGTGCTCTTCGTCACACCCAATCGAATCAACTGGTTCGGACTGCCGCCTTCGACCAACCAGCGGATCATCTGACCGTCGGGCCCCTTCACGTCGATGTGGAACCAGGAGTGGGGATTGATCATTTCCCACTTCACGAGGGTTCCCTGCAGCTTCATCGGCTTGTTCACGTCGAATTCGGCCGAGAAGGCGTGATGCGCCAGGAGCGGCGCTGCCGCAAGCAGCACGCCGACGCCAGCAAAGACAACCGCGCGCTTCATGCTCATGGAGTTTCTCCTCTACTGCGACGACGACTTCCTGGCGGCGTCCTCGGCCGCTTTCTTGTCCTCGGCCCTGGCGCCCGCGAGAGTGTTGTACAACCCGCGGTTGCCTTCGTGACAGGCGTGCTCGAAGATCGGACCGATCGTCTTCTGCATGGGGAGCTCCGCCGACCAGGGCCGTGTCCATGTCGCCGGATCGTCAATCGTGAATTGATAGAGGATCCTGTCCTCGGCCACGCGCGTGAAGCGTTCGGTCAAGCGCATGTTCTCGCTGGATCCCTGGAAGCCCGTCTTGTCGGTGAAATTCGTCGTCTCGACCACCAGTGTCTCGCCTTCCCACCGGCCGGTGGGATTTCCGGTCAAGCTGCGGACGTGCTGTGGCAGATGCGCACGTCCATCGATCGGGATGATGCGGGGCTCATGGATCATCTCGACGAGAATCATCACGTATCCTGGCGCCTGCACAATCTGATAGTTGTTGTTATAGGCACCGGGCAGCATCGGCGGGCCGGCGCGGTCCATGAGGATGCATCGCACGCTCAGTGACTGGTTCTGCACGGCGTCGGTGGGGCGGCCCATGCGCTTTCTCGCCTCCGCGCGCGCCGCCGTTCGCTTCTGTCCTTCCGCCGTCATCGGCGGAAGCTGCCCATTCGGCGGATCGAAGATCAGCGACGTCCGCAGGTTCAACGCCAGCCCTCCCTGGTTGCGGTCGAGCCCGAATTGCGTGAAATCGTAGTGCACGTCGGGGATGGTGCCCGGTTCGGTCTGCTCGCTTTCGAGTACGGCCGAGGTCTTGAGGATTTCGAGCGCCTCCTCGCGGGTGTAGAACTCCTTGGTGATCTCCTTCGGCCGCTGCAGAGGCGTGTAGGTGGTGTTCGTCCAGAAACCCTGAAGGTCGGGCTGACCGTCCGGTGTGCGCGGCGCCCTGTAGGCTCGAGCCTGGCCGGCCACGGGTATGGTCGCCGACCACATGAGCGCGACGAGCACGATCAAACCACTTCCGACAACGAGAAATCGGTGGTTCATCTCACATCTCTCTTTTTTCTTTCACGCGTTCACTTGCCCGACGGCTTACGGAGATGCCCGTAGATCAAGTCTTCGGCGAATTCCACGCACCTGAAGTCCATAATCTGTGCGTTTCTCTCCAGGCGACGATAGATGGGCATGCTGATCTTCCACGGTCGCGTAAACACATTCTTGTCTTCGATCGTGGCTTCGTACAAGAGATGGTCAGGACTCGTGGCCGTGAAACGTTCGACGACGTGGAGAGCATCGCTGTGAAAATTCCCGGCCCGGTCGAACCACGCCTGCCCGTTGAAGCCCGTCGTGTCGACGACCAGCGTTTCGCCTTCCCAGCGCCCGTTGGACCATCCCATCCAACTGTCAGCGGGAGCCTCCTTGTGGTCATCCATGTAGATGGTGCGAACGGCGCGCGCGAACGTGTAGACCATCATGATGTACTTCGGGGTCTGGATGATCTGGAACGGATAGGGCATGTAGTTCGCGCGTGGCACACCCGGCAGATAGCATTTGATCTCGGGGTCGAGGGTCAGCCGATTTTCGAAATTCTTCTTTTTTTGCTCCGCCGCAGCCGGCTGGTACGGAAGCAGGCCGCCCTCGACGAGGCCTGGACCCGGTGGAATCGCGCCGGCCGCACCCAGTGCGGTCACTGAGCCGGGCGCCGCCGGATGGGTCTCGATATCCCAGTACGCTTCGTTGAGGGCCTGCCAGACTCCGTTCAGGTTGGGTTTGCCGTCCGTTGTACGAGGCGCTTTGTAGGTAGGGCTCTGACCGGTCGTCACCGTGCCAGTGAGCACGAGGACGGTCACAATAGCGACAGAGACGATCACCGACGGTCTGAACCGATTTCGCATCTGTGCATCCTCGATGGAACGGTTCTGGGTCGCCCGCGAGCCCGGCTTCCTAGGCGCGCGGAGTGCGCCAGGAGACACTGTCCGGCTGCGTGATATTGAACGCCCCCGGCCGGCGAGTCAAGATGGAACTGGCTGCGCTGCCACGGAGGCTGAATGGGCTCCCGTTAGAATCTCCAGCAAGCCATCATGACAAAACGTCCCCTCGCCGTCCCCTCGCCGATGACAGCCGCACGCCAGTCTGAATGTCGAATTCGCCGCCGGGTACAGTTTCACGAGGCCGATCCGGCGGGAATCGTCCATTTCAGCTGGTTCTTCCGCTACATGGAAGAGGCCGAGCACGCACTCTGGCGCGAGGCCGGTCTCAGCATTGCGCCGCCCGGGGCGGAGATCTCGTTCCCCCGTGTGTCCACGTCTTTCGAGTACCATCAGCCGCTGCGCTTCGAAGAGGAGTTCGACATTCACATCCGCATCGTTGCGATGTCGCAGAAAACGATCCGGTACTCCTGCGTCGTCATGCGTGACGACACACGGATTGCGACAGGAGCCCTGACGATCGTGTGCGTGACCGCGAAGCCAGGCGAGCCGATGAAGGCCATTCGGATTCCAGAGGATATCGCTTCGCGGTTCGCGGTTGCCGCGGATCGGAACGCGTAGGCACGTCATGAACTGTTTCATCCACGAACGTTCTGTTGCAGTCGGGCTCTGCGCGCTCTGCCAGCGGGCGGTCTGCCGCGAATGCGTCGGGCGAGACACACCCCGAGTCGTCTGCCGGACGTGCCTCGAGCAGCGGTCGATTCTCGGATACGAGTATCGGTCGGCAGCCACTGTCGGCGGATGGCCGCTCATCCACATCTGCGCAGGTGTCGATCCGGCAACGATGCGGCCGAGGGTTGCCAAGGGTGTGATTGCCATAGGCAACGTAGCGGTCGGTGGCGTCGCGATAGCCGGGGTCGCGTGTGGGCTCGTGACGCTCGGAGGCCTCTCGTTAGGGCTGCTGATCGCGTTCGGCGGGGCGGCCGTGGGACTCGGCCTGTCCGTCGGCGGACTGGCGGTCGGATTCGTAGCCGTCGGGGGCGCCGCCATCGGATTCAGCTACGCTATCGGCGGTGGCGCCTTCGGGCCCGCCGTCATCGACGGTGCGCGCTGCGATCCGGATGCCGCTGATTTCGTGCAGCGATGGCTCGGTCCTCGGGTGTTGCCGCCGAGTTGCCGGTGACACCGACGGATCCCGGATCCCGGATCCCGGATCCCGGATCCCCGTTTCCCTAACAGTGTTACGATTCTGGCCACTCGAGGAGGTCTCTCATGACGTCTCCCGCCCTTTACCGTTTTGCATGGACCGTCAACGCGGTGTTCGTGATCGCGATGCTGGCGGCGCCGGCACAGGCGGACGTGAAGAAAATCGTGGTCGACAAGAAGGTGTCACCGGCCTTCGACGGCAAGTCCTTCGGAAGCGCCGGTCAGTACGAAACCCTCGTCGGGCGCGCTTTTGGCGAGCTGGATCCGAACGATCCTCACAACCGGATCATCACCGACCTCCAGTTGGCCCCCAGAAACAGCAACGGTAAAGTCGAGTACGTCGCCATCTTCTATCTGGTCAAGCCGATCGACATGTCCAAGAGCAGCCATCTGATGTGGCACGACGTGCCAAATCGTGGCGGCCGGCTGACGATCGTCGAGGCGGAGCGGCTGCTTGGCGATGTCGGCTTGAGCAGCGGCTGGCAGGGCGACAACTCGGGGAACACCGCTCCAAAGGACGACAACGATTACGTGACGGTGCCGGTTGCAAAAAATCGTGACGGCTCGCCCATCACAGGGCTCGTCATCGGGAGAATCGTCAACGCCGCCGGTCCCGATTCGAAGCCAATGCTCGTGAACGCCAACCCTGTGCCGTACAAGCCGGCGAGCCTCGATACGTCGAAGGCGACGCTGACGACGCACGCGTCGGAAACGATTGACGGCAAGATCGGTGGGGAGCGGCCGGTCGCGAGCAGCGACTGGGCGTGGGCGCGGTGCAGCGCAGAGAACCCGTTTCCAGGCACGCCCGACCCGACGCAGATCTGCGTGAAGGGCGGATTCGATCCCAAGCTGCTGTATCAAGTGGTGTTCACGGCGCAGGATCCCTACGTGCTCGGGATTGGCTACGCGGCGTTTCGCGACGTCGCCGCGTTCTTCCGTTTCGCGACACAGGACGCCGACGGCGCGCCGAACCCGGTGGCGAATCAGATTTCGTGGGTCATCAGTCGCGGCCGTTCGCAGTCCGGCAATTTCCTCAGAGGGTTCCTGCACCTCGGCTTCAATCAGGATGAGAGAAACCGGAAAGTGTATGACGGTACGTGGCCGATCATTGCGGGCCGGCGACTGTCGCTGAACACCCGGTTTGCGCTGCCTGACGGTGCGCTGAAGCTGTATGAGGCGGGCAGCGAAGGCCCCCAGTGGTGGATGCGGTGGCCCGATTCCGTTCGCGGGCTTCCAGCGGCCGGCATTCTCGATCGGTGCGCGGCGAACAACACGTGTCCGAAAATCATCGAGCACTTCGGCGCAGCGGAGATGTGGGGACTGACGCTCAGCCCGTCGTTTCTGGGAACGTCGGCTGACAAGGACATCCCGGTTCCGGGCAACGTCCGCAGGTACTACATTCCCAGCACGCAGCATGGCGGCGGCAACGGCGGCTTCAACGTGATTCCCGCCGCCGCGCCCGCGTGTCCGGGCCCGAACTTCGGCCGCGGCGCGTTTGCGGCCAATCCCGTTCCGCACACGGAAACCCTGAATGCGCTGCGCATCCACTTCAGGAACTGGGTGATGCACGACACGCCTCCGCCGCCGAGCAAGTATCCCAACCTGGCCGACGGCTACCTCGTCGACCCGACGAAGGAGGCGACTGGATTCCCCAGCATTCCCGGCGTGCCGGCAAATGCGCCCACTGGTTTGATCAATCCGATGCTCGACTACGACTGGGGCCCGAACTTCAACTACGTCGACGGCTCCGGCGTCCCATCGAAAATGCCACCCGCCATCAGGCACGCCATCAGGATGAAGGTTCCTCGGGTTGACGCCGACGGAAACGAGCTGGGTGGCGTGCCCGTCGTGCTTCGCGACGCACCGCTCGGCACATATCTCGGGTGGAACGTCGTTGCCGCGGGATTCCATCAGGGAAAGATCTGCAATTACGCCGGCGGCATGATTCCGTTTGCGAAAACGAGGGCCGAACGGATGGCCAACAGCGATCCGCGCCTCTCGCTCGAGGAGCGCTACAAGACGCACGACGGGTACGTCGAAGCCGTGAAGGCGGCTGCGACGAAAGCCGTTGCCGAAGCGTTCCTCTTGCAGGCGGATGCGGACAAGCTGATTGCGGCCGCGGCTGCCAGCAACGTGCTCGCGACAACGCAGACGGCCCAGAACACCAACCGCTGATGCATGTTCGGGCCATGGCGTTATGAAACTGTGTCTCCGTGTCTCCGTGGCCTGTCTCGCATTCGTGGCTGCCACGTACTATGCCTATGCCCTGGCGCAATCGCGCCCGACACACGAGCTGAAGCTCACGCCGCAGAACGTCCATTGGGGCTATTACGACGCCACGCTCAAACCGGTGCTTCGGATCGCCTCCGGCGATACGGTACGCGTCGAGACGATGGTGGCGGGCGGATTGGCGCGTCTCCGCGCAGCCGGAGTGCAGGAGAAGGAAATCCCCGATGCGCTGAAAGCGGTTGAATCGGCGGTCACTGAACGAGGCCCCGGCGCCCACCCGTTGACCGGTCCGATCTGGGTTGAAGGCGCCGAGCCGGGCGACGTGCTGGAAATCAGGATGCTCGGGCTCGAGTTTCTCCATCCCTACGGCGTGACAGGTTTCATTCCGGGCAGAGGTACTCTCCCGGACGAGTTTCCGTATTCGCGCTTCAAGTTGTTTCGATTCGACGTCGGCCGCGGCGTCACCGAGTTCGCGCCCGGCATTACGCTGAAGCTCGCGCCGTTCTTCGGGTCGATCGGCGTCGCGCCAAGCCCGCTCGTGCGCCGCGTGTCGAGCGGCCCTCCCGGCCACCATACCGGCAACCTGGACAACAAGGAACTGGTGGTGGGGTCGACGCTGTTCGTGCCGGTCCATGTGCCGGGCGCGCTGCTGTCGCTCGGCGACGGCCACGCGATGCAGGGCGACGGCGAGGTGACGATCACTGCGATCGAAACGTCGTTACGAGGCACGATTCAGGTTGTCCTCCGCAAGGGCATGCGCTTGAACTGGCCGCGCGCCGAGACGCCGACGCACTACATCGCCATGGGGCTGCACCCCGACCTGGACGAGGCGGCGAAGCTCGCCACTCGCGAGATGATCGACCTGCTCGTGGCGCAGAAGGGAATGACCCGTGACGAGGCGTACATCCTGACCTCGGTGGCGGTGGACCTTCGCGTCACGCAGCTCGTGGACGACACCAAGGGCGTGCACGCGATGCTCGCGAAATCGATCTTCACCAAGTAGGCCGGGTCCTTTTGGACCCGGCGAGGGGTTTGCGTAGGGGCGGGTGCCGCGAG
>DATCJA010000157.1:0-10874 GCA_036507475.1 Vicinamibacterales bacterium | reverse complement strand
AGGCCTCCGGCTACCAACCACCAACTACCAACCACCAACTACCAACCACCACCTACCAGCTACCGACTACCAGCTACCGACTACCAACTACCGACTAGCTCAGACAGCCGCCTTCTGCAGCACGTCCGCCACCACGGTTTTGAACTCCTCCGTCGTGAGCAGATCCTTCTTCTCGAACGACTTCGCTTTGACGGCCTGCAGCATGGCCATCTTCTCTTCGTCGGTGGCGCTGATGCCGAGCTTCTCGCACCACTCGTCGATCGAAGGGGGTCCGCTGTTCTTGCCGAGCACGATGTTGACCGGCTTCTGACCGACCAGCTCCGGAGCAAACGGGACGTACTCGAGCGGATGTTCCTTGCGCGCCAGGCGTATCCAGCCCGCGATGATGCCCGACTCCACCTCGTACAGCTTGTCGCCGACGATCGGCCGGTTCGGCGGCTGCGTGACCCTGGCGAGATCCATGACGAACCTCGACACGTCGACGAACTGCTCCGTCCTGATCCCGAGGTCTCTGCCGTAAAGACAGCGCAGCGCCAGGACCACGTCTTCCATGGGGACGTTGCCGGCCCGCTCGCCGAGACCGGTCACCGTGGTGTGCGCCACCGACGCCCCGGCGGCCAGCGCGGCAATCGTGTTGGCGACGCCGAGGCCGAAGTCCTGATGGCCGTGAATCTCGACCGGCTTCTTCAGCCGATCGATCACTTTCCTCACCGCATACCCCATCGCGTCCGGCGCGGTCCCGCCGACGGTGTCGGCAATGGTGAGCGCGTCCATGTGTCCCTCGGTGGCCACCTGCTCGACGATGTCGAGGAAGCGATTGAGCTCGGTTCGCGTGGCGTCGATGGTAAAGAACACCGTATAAAGACCAGCTTCTTTGGCGGCCCTCGTCGTCTCGATCGACGCCTTCATCGCGCGCTCGATGGGCCAGCCGTACGCGTTCTTGATCATGTGATCGCTGGCTGGAATCTCGATGACGATGCCCTTGCAGCCGCAATCCTTGACGACTTTCACTTCGGCGGGAATGCACCGCGAGAAGCCGAAGATTTCAGCCTTCAGGCCGAGCGCCGCGATGTCGGAAATCGCCGCCTTGTCCTGCGGAGAAACCGCGGGCATGCCCGCCTCGATGCGGTGAACGCCGAGGGAGTCGAGCTTCTTCGCAATCGCCACCTTCTCTTCGCGGCGGAAGACGACGGCCGTCTGCTGCTCGCCGTCACGCAAGGTGACGTCGTGAATCTTGATGTTTGCGGGGAAGGTGTAGTTCTTCGTCACCTCTGGCAGGTAGTTCCAGGGACTGATGAACCACTTGTCAGTTTTCCAGGGTTCTTGCATGTAGCCTCCGAAGAGAATGTTCGCGAATTGACGAAACTCTGATGTTACCTCCCGCTCAAGGGCTCCATCAAGACTGCTGGCCGTATGGTACGATTGGTTTAGGCGGGTCCGCTGCGCGGAACCCGCCCTACGTACGTGGGCCGGGTGCCGCGGCCGGCAACAATCCGGCGGCCGCGGACCCGGCAGATACATGCCCACCATCAGGTTCACTCTGAACGGAAAGCCCACCGAAGCCTCCTACGAATCCGGGATGCACCTGCTCGAGGTCCTCCGCGAGCGGTGTGGTGTGGTCTCAGCCAAGAACGGCTGTGCTCCCGAGGGGGCGTGCGGCTGCTGTCTTGTGATGATCGACGGTCGCCCCGCCCTGCCCTGCCTGCGCAAGCCGGAACAGATGGACGGGCACGAGATCGTCACGCTCGAAGGGCTCCCCAGCGAGATGCGCCGCATCATCGGTGAGGCGTTCGTGCTCGAGGGGGGCGTACAGTGCGGCTTCTGTATCCCCGGCATTGTCGTTCGCGCTGCCTCGCTGATCGAGCATGGCAAGAGCGACGATCGCGATGCGATCCGAAAGGCGCTCGATGGCCATCTGTGCCGCTGCACCGGCTACGGGCGCATCATCGACTCCATCCAGACCGCTGGTGAAGCGGTCAGAAATGGCGGACAGCTCCCGAAGGAGCCGCGGCGGCACGATTTTTTCGGAGAAGTGATCGGCCTGCACCGCAATCCCGCTTTTGCCGGCAGCAGTGGCGATCGTATTGGCAGCTCACCGGCGCGCCAGGGTGGATTGGAGCAGACGCTCGGCCAGAAGCCGTTCGTCGACGACATGAGCGTGCCGGGGATGCTGCACGGCGCGATGGTGCCGACCAGGCACCCGCGTGCCAGGGTCGTCAAGATTGACACCACCGCGGCGGCGACGATGCCCGGGATCGTGCGGATTCTTACAGCCGCAGATGTCCCCGGATTTCGCGGCACCGGCCTGAACGATCCCGATTTGCCCGTGTTTGTCGCGGAGGGCGAAGTGACATGCTGCGTGTCCGACTTCCTTGCGATGGTCGTGGCCGACACGCAGTACCACGCGCGCGCGGCTGCCAGAAAGGTCGAAGTCGATTACGACGTGCTCGAGCCGGTCACCGATCCGTTCGAGGCGATGAACCCACGCGCGCCCCTCGTTCACGGGGGCGACACGTTCAGTCCTCGTCCGTCCAATATCCTGCAGCCGATCACGGCCTACAGGCGTGGTGACGTGGACGCGGCGCTGAAGACCGCTGAGCACGTCATCGAAGGGACGTGGCGGACGCAACCAATCGAGATCGCGTTTCTCGAGCCGGAAGCCTGCCTGGCTCTCCCGCGGGACAGAGGCGTGACGGTGCACACCGACAGCCAGGGATCGGTGTACGACCAGCAACAGATCGCCAAGGTCCTGAACATCGACCCGAAGGACGTCGAAATCCAGTTGGCCGCCAGCGGCGGCGCTTTCGGAGCGAAAGAAGAGCTCTCGATTCAGGCACAGACGGCGTTGGCGGCGTACCTGCTGGGGAAGCCGGTCAAGACCGTGCTTTCGCGCGAGCAGTCGACGCAGCATCACGTCAAGCGCCATCCGATGACCGTGACGCTCACCGTGGGCGCGGACGCCGAGGGGCGTCTGCTCGCCGTTCGGTCCCGGATTGTCGCGGATGCGGGGGGCTATCACACGACCAGCGCCAAATGCGCCCTGCGGGCGGCGTGTCACACGTGCGGTCCGTACCGGGTGCCGAACGTCGACGTCGAATCCAAGGCTGTCTACACGAACAATCCCAACAGCGGCGCGATGCGCGGCTTTGGCAGCAACCAGGTCCAGTTCGCCATGGAAGGCGTCATGGACATCCTGGCAGAGAAGGTGGGCGTAGACGGCTGGGAAGTCCGTTATCGGAACGCGCTCGACCCGGGCGACGCGTTTGCCACGGGCCAGGTCATGCGCGAGAGCGTGCGCGGTATGAAGGCGTCGCTCGAAGCCATCAGGGATATCTACAAGAGCGCCAAGTACAAAGGCATCGGATGCGGGATCAAAAGTACTGGCCTGGGCAACGGCACCGTTGAAGGCGGATACATCAAGATCCGCGTCGGCGACGGCCCCCGCCTCGAGATCCTCAACGGCTACACCGAGATGGGGCAGGGTGTATTCACGGCAACGATGCAGGCCGTGTGCGAGGAAACCGGACTGTCCGCGGATCTGATGACCGTCAAGTGGGACAGAGAGCTGGGCAACAAGTGTGGGGAGACGTGGGCGTCCAGGGGAACGACGTTGAGCTGCGCCGCCGCTCGTGATGCGGCGCGGAAGCTGGCGGCGGATCTCGAAGAAATCGTCCGGGTCCGGCTAAAGCCGGACACTACGTACGAAAAGTCGACGCTCGCGGAATCGGTACGTAGTGTCCGGCTTCAGCCGGACCGTGAACCGGACCGTGAACGGGCACTTGAGAAGCTGGTCGGTCGCGAGTACGACGGCGAGTACGTGTGCGCGTTCACGACACGCCCCGGCACACCCGAAGCGGTGCTCAATCCCACAACGCACCTGACCTTCAGCTACGCCACGCAGCTGGTCATTCTCAACGACGAGGGGAAAATCGAACGCGTCGTCGCGGCCCACGACGTCGGCCGCGCGATCAATCCCCGACTCTGTGCCGAGCAGATAGAGGGGGGCGTGCACATGGGGCTCGGTTACGCGCTTTCCGAGGACTTCCCGTCCACAGGGGGAGTTCCCCACTCACTGGCGCTGCGCGATCTCGGCATCGTCCCGGCCAAGCAGATGCCGGAGGTCGACGTCATTCTCATCGAAGTGCCCGACGAAGTGGGGGGATATGGTGCCAAGGGCGTGGGCGAAATTGGCTGCGTGGCGACCGCGCCCGCCGCTGCCGCCGCCCTTCACTCCTACGACGGGATACGTCGTTTCCGTCTCCCGATGGACGATGCGCCAGCCGCGCGCCTGTCTGTCCCCAAAGCCCGCCGCAAGTCGGCGGTGGCGGCTGTCGAAAACGCACGCACTGGCCTGAAGACGGCGGTCTGAGGACGGCGGGTCTGCTTCGCAGGACCCGCCCTACGTACGTAGGTCGGGTGCCGCGGCTCTCATCGGTGCCGCGGACCCGGCGGGTTGCGGATCTGGGAATTTTCACGCACTTGCCCGATTGCGGTCCGTGCGTGGACATGGTACCTTCGCGAGGGCGGGTGCGCCCTGCCAGACTCACGGCCAGGGGAACTCCGGAGGTACCGCCGAGTTCCGGAACAACATGAAAGCATTCGACTTCGTGGCGGCGCGCGATTCGCGCCATGCGGTGGCGCTTCTCGCCGAGCGGGCGGCGACCGCCAAAGTAAAGGTTCTTGCTGGGGGCACCGACCTCCTGGCCGACCTCAAGTTCGCCTCCTCCTCCCACGCGCCGGACGTCGTCATCGACATCTCCCGTGCGGATGATCTGAGGCACATCTCGATGACCGGCGAAGGGCTGAGCATCGGTGCGCTCGTGACGCACACCGAAATCATGCGGTCCCCGATCATCCGCGACCTGTTTCCGGCCCTCGTCGACGCGGCGCACACGATCGGCGCCGTGCAGACCCGGAATCTCGGAACCCTCGGGGGCAACCTGGTGACGGCCGTGCCGTCGGTGGACAGCGGGCCCACCCTCGTCGCGCTCGACGCCCGTGTCACCCTGCTCGGACCGGCTGGAAGCCGGCAGATGGCCCTGGCCGACTTTTTCGTAGGCCCCCGCAAGACGGCACTCAAGTCGGACGAGCTGCTCACTGAGATCCTCATCCCCAAGGAAAGCGTCGGCAAGCCCGCGCATTTCCTGAAGTTAGGGCTGCGCAAGGGGCAGGCGCTCGCCCTGGTTAACGTCGCGGCCAGCCTCTGGGTGGATTGGAACACCATGACGTTCGTGGCGCCGCGAATTGCGCTTGGCGCAGTCGCTCCAAAGGTCATACACGCGACCGCCGCCGAAGCGTTTCTCGATGGACGCGCGATTACGGCGGACGCGATGGCCGAGGCAGGTCGTCTGGCTGTGGGCGACGCCAAGCCGATCAACGACTTTCGTGCGTCCGCGGAATACCGGCGCGACCTGATCGCAGTTCTGACGAAACGTGCCCTCGAAGGCGCATTCGAGCTAGCCAAGGCAGGCCATGGGAAGCGAGCGGAGAAGAAGCAATGACGAAGGTGACCCTGACGGTCAACGGCGAAACGCGCTCGGCGTCGGTGCCACCCGAGATGACGTTGCTCAGACTCCTGCGCGAAGAATTCAACCTCACCGGCTCGAAGCTCGGGTGTGATGTTGGCGATTGCGGGGCCTGCACGGTCCTGGTGGGTGGCAAGGCCGTCAATTCCTGTTTGATGCTGGCGGGGCAGGCCGACGGGCGCGATGTCGTCACGATCGAGGGGCTCGCGACGATAGAGCGGCTGCACCCGATCCAGAAAGCCTTCGAGGAGAAGGGGTCGCTGCAGTGCGGGTTCTGCGGACCCGGCGTCATCATGTCGGCGAAAGCGCTGCTCGACGAAAACCCGGACCCGACCGACGATGACATTCGCGACGCGCTCGCCGGCAACCTGTGCCGGTGCACGGGCTACGCGAAGATGATCGAGGCAATTCAGGCCGTTGCGCGCGCCGAGAGCGCCCGACCCGCAACGAAGTCCGCATAAGAGACGAACATGGAGAAGAAATCACCCGTCATTGAAAAGGAACGCGCGGTCGAAGGCTCTCGCGCCGTCGTGGAAATGCTGCGCGCCCCAGCTGCAGCGCCGCTCGCGCCTCTTCCCCTCGAGGTGCTGGTCCCTGAAGCCAAGCAGCAGACTCCCGCGGTCGGCCAGCGGGTGACGCGGCCGGACTGTCGTCTTCACGGACTCGGGCAGACCAAGTACATCGACGACTTCTATCTGCCGGGCATGCTCTACGCCAAGGTCAAGCGTGCGGGCATCGCCTCGGCACGGATCCTCAGCATCGACACGAAGGAAGCCGAGGCCATGCCAGGCGTCGTGGCCGTGCTGACGGGTCGCGACGTGCCCTGCAACTCGTTCGGGCCGTCGCTCAAGGACCAGCCGGTGCTGGCCGACACGCGCGTCTTCCATGCGGGCGACGGAGTGGCAGCGGTCGCGGCCGTGACCGAGCAGATCGCCACTGAAGCACTCGAGAAGATCAAGGTCGAGTACGAGCCGATTCCGCCTGTGCTCGACCCGCTGGCGTCGCTGCAGCTCGAGACACCAGGGGTGCACGCGCCAAACCCAAACGTGTACTGGCACAAGGTCATCAAAAAGGGCGACGTGGAGAAGGGATTCGCGGAGTCCTACCGCGTCTTCGAGGCCAGTTACCGGACCCAGATGGTCGAGCACGTGCCGTTGGAGCCTCACTCCTCGCTGGCGACATGGGATGCCAACGGCCGCGTGACGATTTACTCGACCCTGGGCCGCATCACCCTCGGGCGCGCCGACCTTTCGCGGACGCTTGGCGTCCCTATGAGTCGCATCCGCGTCATCGCAACTGTCGTCGGCGGCAACTTCGGGGGCAAGAACGAGATCACGACGGAGCCCGTCGTCGCGCTGCTTGCGAAGAAGACGGGGCGCCCGGTCAAGTGCACCTTCACGCGCCCCGAGGAGTTCACTTCGTCGACCTCACGTCATCCGCTCATCATGGATTACAAGACGGGAGTGACGAAGCAGGGCAAGATTCTGGCGCGACAGATCCGTCTCGTGCTCGACGGCGGGGCGTACTGCTCCTGGAGCGAGACAACGCTCGGCAAGGCGTGCATTCTGTCGGCTGGTCCGTATGAAATCGAGAACCTCCATGCCGAGGCGTTTGTCGTCTATACCAACAAGACGATGACGGGCGCCATGCGGGGATTTGGCGCGCCGCAGGTGTGCTTCGCTTATGAGTCGCACATGGACGACATCGCCAAGACGCTCGGCATCGACCCGCTCGACATCCGGCTCCTCAACGCGCTCAGGGAGGGCTCGCTGAGCCCCACCAGCCAGGTGCTGCACAGCGTGGTTGTCGCGGACACGTTGAAGCAGGCGGCGGAGCGCTTCGGCTGGAACGGCAAAGGCGCCAAGTCATGAAGCGGCGCGGACGCGGCATCGCCTGCATGTGGTATCCGATCGGGTTTACCGTGGCGGCAAACCCGAGCGCCGCCGTGGTCAAGGTCAACGAGGACGGCACGGCGACTCTGCTCACGGGGACGGTGGAAACCGGCCAGGGCTCGCTCACCATCCTGGCCCAGATCGTCGCCGAGGAGCTTGGCATTGCGACCGACAGCGTCCACGTGGTGTCGGCCGACACCGACACGACGCCGCTCGACACGGGGGCGATTGCGAGCCGCACCACATACGTGACCGGCAACGCGGCCAGGCTGGCGGCGGCAAAGGCGAAGGAGATTCTCTTCGAGGTGGCGGCGCCGCTGCTCGGCGTCAAGACGCACCAGCTCGAAGTCAGCGACTACAAGATCCAGGTCAAGGGATTTCCGCAGCGCAATGTCCACATCGGCGACGTCGCCGACCGCGCACGCGGTGTCAATGGACAGCCGGCGCTCGGCAGCGCCAGCTTCAATCCCGCAACCGTTGCGCTCGACCCCGAAACGGGCCAGGGCGTGCCATTCGCCACGTACGTCTACGCCACCCAGATTGCCGAAGTGGATGTGGACGACGAGACGGGTGAGGTCGAGGTGCTCCGGATCGTCGCCTCCCACGACTGTGGAACACCGATCAACCCGATGCTGGTCGAAGGTCAGGTCGAGGGGGGCATCTCGATGGGCGTCGGCTTCGCGCTGCAGGAAGAGATGCTGTTCGATTCGCAGGGCCGGCTGATGAATCCCAACCTCACCAACTACATCATGCCCACGTCGCTCGACATGCCGAAGGTGGAGGTGGATATCGTCGACAGCTACGACCCGACCGGTCCGTTCGGCGCCAAGGGCGTCGGCGAGCCGACGTGCGTGGCGACGGCGGCAGCGATCCTCAATGCCATCCACGACGCGGTCGGCGTGCGCATTACGTCTCTGCCTGCCACGGCCGAAAAAGTGCACGCGGCGATCAAGGCCAAACAGGCGCAAGAAACCCGACTGCTCACCGCACGCTGACGCACCGTCAAGTCACAAGTCACAAGTCACAAAGGAAAAACGGGGTGCTTTGTGCCTTGCGGCCTGTGACTTGTGCCTTGGTTCGTCAACCCTTGACAGCCCGAACCCGACCCGCGTAACGTCCACGTACCTGGGACTTTACCGTTTCTCGGGAGGAGGGCATTCATGGTCGCTCGTTGGCGAGTTCTGATCGTCGGCATACTCTCGGTGATTATCACCGTTATCCCCGCCGCGGCGCAGCAGCGCGGTTCCATCAGCGGCAGGGCTCTTGATGCCGGTGGCCTGGTGCTTCCAGGCGCCACCGTCACTGTTACCGAACAGAACACCGGCTTCACGCGTGAAGTCGTCACGGCCGAGAACGGTGCTTACCTCGTGCCGAACCTCGATCCCGGCATCTACACCATTGCCGTTGAGCTCTCGGGCTTTGCGGGCGCGAAGCGCACGGATCTGACACTGACCGCGGGTGCGGCCATTACCTTGGACGTCACGCTGCAGGTGGCCGGCCTTACGGAGCAGGTCGTGGTCACGGCGGAAGTGCCGCTGGTGCAGACCTCGAGCAACCAGATCGGGGGCGCCCTGTCGAGCCGGGAGATCGAGGAGATTCCGGCGAACTTCCGCAACATCAATGCCTTGACCCAGCTCGT
Organism: Vicinamibacterales bacterium; assembly: GCA_036507475.1. GTDB lineage: Bacteria > Acidobacteriota > Vicinamibacteria > Vicinamibacterales > UBA2999 > DATCJA01. The sequence goes on along the minus strand of DATCJA010000157.1, from coordinate 1,818 downwards.
GCCGGGCATCACGCCGAACCCAGCGGCCTCGACGTTTGAAGGCGGTCAGGTCGTGGCAAACGGCACGCCGTCGCAGCAGAACGTCTATCTGATCGACGGGATGTACAACAATGACGATCGACTGGGCGGCGGCCAGGCGACGCAGGTCCGGATGGTGCTGGACAACATCGATGAATACCAGGTACTGACGAACCAGTACAGCAGTGAGTTCGGCGGCGGTGCCGGCGCCATCATCAACATGGTCACTCGGGGAGGCACGAACGAACTGAACGGCCGTGTGTACTCGTACTTCCGCGACGACCGATTCAACGCTCGTAACGCGTTCCTGCCACCGGATCGGCCGAAACCTGACGAGATGACGCGGCAGTTCGGATTTTCGGTGGGTGGACCGGTGATTCGCAACCGGGCGCACTTTTACTTCTCCATGGAAAAGGACCATGAGGACATCGCTGGGCCGAAGCGATTTCCGGCAGCGGCAGCCCCGCTCGCGCGCGACTTCGTGGGCACGTTCTCCGTGCGGGCGACGAACTACTTCGGCCGAGGCGACGTCCAGATCAGCCCGCGGAACATGGTGAACGTGCGCTGGCTGCTCGAAACGGCGCCGACCAGAGGCGAAGGGTTCAATACCAACAACCAGACAATCGATGCGCAGGAATGGGAGAGCGACTGGGATCACCTTGTGAGCGGCACGTACACGACGCTTCTAAGTAGCCGCGCGTCGAACGTCATTCGCCTCGGCCGCATCGGTGAGGAGCTCGGTACCGGCGCGCAAGCCTTCTTCGCCGCCGACGAGGTGAAGCAGGTCGGGTTCGCGGGCCGGGATCCGTTCTCGATCGGCCAGCAAAACGTCCATCCGAGTTACGTGGCGGGAAAGGGCGGAGCCGGCGCGAACACCCTGATTCGCACCTATGTGTTCGACGAGTCGTTCAGCTACTTCCTGCCCGCCTGGGGCGGCGATCACACGTTCAAGGCGGGCGGCGGCTTCAGCCTCAACCACATGCCTCCACGAACGATGATGAACTCAGGGGTGTTTACGTTCGGCAGCGACGCGCCGTACAACCCCGCGAATCCTTCCACACATCCCTTTCAGTTCGACGTGCTGGTCGGCCCACCCGATCCGTTCGGGTATGCGATCACGTCGAAGGATCGCCGGCAGTATGTGTTCGCTGAAGACAAGTGGCAGTTGAACGATCAGCTCACGCTGAACCTCGGCGTTCGCTATGACCACCAGAAGCACACGCCCGCGAGCAAAGACGACGTTGCGCCACGTGCCGGATTCGCGTGGAACGTTGGCGGCACCGGAAATACGGTGATTCGCGGCGGTATCGGGAAGTTCTACGCGTACGTGCCCGTCGTGCTCGACCTCAACCTGCAACAGAACGGGATCCGCACGCTCTTTCCGACGATCACCATCACCCCGGCCACCGACACGTGTAACTGCGTGCTCAGGCCAGACATGATCAGCGATTCGCAAGGGAATCCTGGCGTTGCGCAGCTCAGCGCCGCCGCGCAGGCCGACCTCAATCGCCGGCGTGACGCGGTTCTGGCCGGCACGCAGTTCAACCGGAACGTCTGGCTCGATACCCCCGATCGGCAACTGCCCTACACGTGGTCGTGGAGCGTCGGGGTAAACCAGCAATTGTTCGCGAACGCCGCCGCCGCGGTCGACTACGTCGCCAACGTCTCGCGCGACCAGCTTGGCATCATCGATATCAACGAGCCGGTCAACGGCGTCAGGCCCGGCGTGAACGGCTTCGATCCCACCGGAAGTCTGATTCCAGCGGAGGCACGCTCCACTCCGTTCCTGCGGGTACTGCA
>DATCJA010000156.1:0-13387 GCA_036507475.1 Vicinamibacterales bacterium | reverse complement strand
CGCGCAGGCTTAATTAAGCCTGCGCGCTACTAAAACAAATACCGGGCGCCCAGTTGCAGCTGGCGTTCAGGTCACTGCCAGCCGTCCGGTGGTACGGTGGTCTGGCCTGAGACGGGATGATAATCGGCGAGCGGAATCGTGATCTGTGCGCCCCGATCGGGCGCACGGATGGCGAGCCCGCGGAGCGCATTAGCGTGTACCCCCTGCTGTTCCGCATCGGGAGCTTCGAGGTCACCAGCTTCGGCGCCATGCTGGCGGTTGCGGCGCTCGTTGGCATCTGGTTGTTCGGTCGGGAGCTGGCGAGGAGCGGTTTGCCGCGTGACACCATCGACGCAGCGATTGCGGGTGTGATCGGCGGGCTGGTCGGTGCAAAGCTCCTCTGGACGCTGGAGTTCTTCGGCGAACAGCCGTTTACGAACCTTCTCTTCAGTCGGGGCGGCTTCAGCTGGTTTGGCGGCTTCATTGGAGGCGTCGGCACCGGTCTGTGGATGCTGCGTCGGCGGCGAGTTCCTATCGTACGAGCCTTGGCCGCGGCGACGCCGGCCCTGGCGATCGGCCATGCGATCGGACGGATCGGATGTTTCCTGGTGGGCGACGATTACGGGCGGCCAAGTGACCTGCCATGGGCCGTGGCCTTCCCGCAGGGACTGCCACCTACCGACGTCCCGGTCCATCCAACCCAGCTGTACGAGGCAATCGGTCTCGCAGTCATCGCGTGGGCGCTGATGCGGTGGCGGCGTGCGGGTGTTCCTGACCCAGTGGTGCTAGGTCGCTACTTCGTCCTTGCTGGTTCGACGCGGTTCGCAATCGAATTCATCCGAGTGAACGCGCGGTTGATTGGACCGCTGACCCTGGCGCATCTGCTGTCAATGACGCTCGTCGTCGTTGGCGCGGTGATGATTCTCCGACAAGATTCTGTCGAAGGCCGCCGCAAAGGCAGCGGCTGCTGATCCAGCCTAGAGTAAGCCGGGCCAGCATCGCTGGGTGCTTCACGTACTCAGTCAGTTCGCATGGGGGGCCGCGACGGTTACAGCGGGTCCCCGTTGTGGCGGTGGCCTGTAACCAACCGGCGCCGGATTCCGAACTGACTCTATAGAGGGTGACCGGGGAGACGTTTGACTTCCGTGGCCAGCCACGGGAACATTGGATAGGTCAAATGGGTCGACGTACACGGTTGAGCGGTCGGCTTCTCACCTGGGTGTTGGCGCTCGCTTTTGCGTTGGTGTCGTCGGCCACCTGCATCCTGAACACCCAGATGACCGAGGCGCAGAAGGCGTGTTGCGCCGCCATGAATCACGACTGCGGCGCGATGGCGGTCAAGCAGGACTGCTGCGCTACTGAAGTCCAGAGCCTGACCCATTTCATTGCTGGCGCACCGGCCTTCCAGCTCGCAGCTCCGGCGCCCGTCGTTATGGACGTAGCCTTCAGCGAGCCGCCGCTCGCCGCGCACTTCAGCGCATCCGCTGCGTTCGATCCCAGCGCGCCCAATCCTTCGAGCAGCCCCACCTATCTCCTCGTCTCGGTCTTCCGCCTCTAATCGCTTCGCCATTTGTTCGTGAGCGCGTCACCCACGGTTGTGGTGTGCGTGTCGCCGTTCCCTTTTTCCTGGCGAGTGCAACATGGCGCGAAGACTGTTTGTTGTTGGAATTCTCTTCTTCTCCATTCACGCGGATCGGGCCGCGATGGCCCAGGCGGTCGATCACCTGCACGGCGCCCTCGTGCGACGGGTGTACGAGGGCCCGCCGCTCTCTCTGACGACGGCGGTAGGCGAGGCGCTCTCGAGGAACCCGACGCTGATTGCCTTGCGGCGCCAGTTCGACGCTGCGCGACAGCGGCCGGCTCAAGAGCGGTTCCTGATGCCGCCGAGCTTCGAGGCGCAGATCTGGCAGTGGCCGGTCACCACGCTGAATCCGCGGAACACGAACATGTACATGTTCACGGCGCAGCAGGAGCTGCCCGGCCGCGGGAAGAGGGCACTGCGCGCCGATGTGGCCGAGAAGGACGCGGAAATCGCATCAGCGGAGATTGCGGTTGGCGCACGTGAGGTCATCAATGAGGTGACCCGCGCCTACGCGGAGCTCGCGATCGCACGTCGAGCCATCGACATTCATCTCGCGAGTGTCGATTTGCTCCGTCAGTTCGCGGACGCTTCGACGATCAAGTACGCGGCCGGTCGCACGCCTCAGCAAGACGTGCTGAAAGCCGTCGTCGAGGTATCGCGGCTTCACGAGGATCTCGTGATGCACGAGGAGACCGCCGCTACCGCAGCCGCGCGCCTCAACACTCTCCTCGACCGCGATCCGCAGACACCGATCGGCCCGCTTGCCGAGCCGCGTGAAGAGATTGTGCTGCCTGCATCGGAGGAGCTGCAGCGTCTGGCGCTCGACCACCAGCCAGAGCTCCGCGCGGCGCAACTGGGCGTGGAGCGGACCCAGGCCGCGCTCGCCGTCGTGAACCGCGAGTACAAGCCGGACTTCTTTGTCGGCGGTGGGTACATGCTGATGCCACGCGAGGCCGGCGCCTGGACGGCGTCGGTCGGAATGACGTGGCCGAACGCGCCGTGGTCGAGAGGCCGGTTGGATGCCAGGAAAGCCGAGGCGATGGCGGAGATCGCGGCCGCCGCCGCCAACGCTCGCGCCGTGGAGCGGCAACTGCGGCTGCACGTGCACGAGGCGTATATCCGTGCGAATGCCGCGACGCAACGGGCTTCGCTGCTCCGAACGACGCTGCTTCCACAGTCCGAGCAGACGCTCGAAGTCTCGCGAATCGCTTATCAGGCGGACCGTGTCGATTTCCTCGCGCTCATGGACAACCAGCGGGCGCTCCTCGACGCCCAATTGAACTACTACCGCGCGCTCAGCGACCGGGAGCTGGCGCTCGCCGATCTTGCCCGCGCGGTCGGCACGGACATCCTCGCAGCAACACCGCAGGTCGCACCTGGCAACGAGGTGAAATGACGATGGCATTTACCACTCGGCGGGTCATCGGGATCGCTGTTGGCCTCATCGCTATCGTGGCGGTCGTCGTCGTGTATGCCTTCCGCGATCGGCTTCGATCGCAGATGGACGACCACACTGCGATGAGCCCGGCACCGGCTGCGGCGGCGACCAACGGTTCGCCCAGTTCGCCGGGAGCCGTTGCCCGAGGCGAGGTGAGCATCGATCCTCAGCGCCAGCAGCTGATTGGCGTCAGGCTGGCGTCCGTTACACGAGAACCGATCGTCGCCACGGTGCGAACGACCGGTGTCGTTCGGTATGACGAGACGCGGCTCGCCGACGTGAACGTGAAGCTGGAAGGGTGGATCCGCGAGCTTCACGTCGACTACACGGGGCAGTTCATCCAGAAGGGGCAGCCGCTGTTTACGCTCTACAGCCCCGACCTGTTGACGACACAGCAGGAGTATCTGCTGGCGCTCGAGACCCGCGATCGGGTCAAGGGGTCTGCCATCGCCGACGCCCGTGAGTACGCCGGCCGCATTGTTGACGCCGCCCGCCAGCGCCTCACGCTCTGGGACCTTCCGCCGGAGGAGATTGCCGCGCTGGACGATACGGGGCGCGCGGCCGACGCGATCACATTCCGATCGCCGGTCAGTGGCTTTGTCATCGAGAAGCAGGCAGTCCGCGGCATGCACGTCACCGCCGGCCAGACGCTCTACAAGGTCGCGGACCTGTCGGTCGTGTGGGTCGAGGCGGACGTGTACGAGCAGGAGATGGCGCAGGCGCGCGTAGGACAGCGCGCCACGGTAACGCTCGATGCGTATCCGGGTGACTCGTTCAACGGTCGGGCGATCTACATTTACCCGTTTGTCGAAGAGAACACGCGCACCGTCAAGGTCCGCTTCCAGTTTCCGAACACGCGCGGCCGGTTGAAGCCCGGGATGTACGCCAACGTCGAGCTCCAAGGCGCCGACGGCGTGGCCTTGACGGTGCCGACGAATGCCCTGCTTGATTCGGGCGCGCAGCAGGTTGTCTTCGTTGCGCAGGGCGACGGGTACTTCACGCCGCGTTCCGTGAAAGTGGGCCGGCGACTCACCGATCGCGTCGAGATCCTCGACGGCCTGAAGGAGAGGGAGCAGGTGGCGACAGGTGCAACCTTCTTCCTGGATTCGGAGAGCCAGCTCCGCGCCGGTCTGCAGAACTACGAGTCGCAGCAGACAGCCGAGGGTGCGCCGCCAGCACGCGGCCCGGCGCTCGACATCGTCTTCCGCTCGCAACCGGATCCACCGAGAACCGGCGAGAGCCTGTTCGAGGTGACGGTCAAGGATCCCTCGGGTCAGCCGGTGACCGACGCCGACGTTGCAGTGCAACTGTTCATGCCGGCGATGCCGACGATGAACATGCCGGCGATGCGCAACGAGGCGAAGCTCCCGCACGCGGGTGCAGGCGTCTATCGCGGCCCGGGGCAAGTGATGATGGCCGGTCGATGGGATGCAACGGTCACCGTCAGCAAGGGTGGGCAGCAGGTGGGCCGCAAGCAGTTCGCCGTGGTGGCGAGATGACAAGGAAAGCAGTCAACGACATGGAGAAACGACACATGACAACGACGCGTTGGACGACCGCGGCGATAGCGGCAGTGGCCTTTGTGGGAGTGACTCTGGCAGCGGCCGGGTGCGGCCAGCAGCAGTCGGCGGATCAGGCTCCGGCGAGTGAGCCGGTTGGCGCGCCGGCCCAGTCGGGCACGCAATCGATCGAGATCACCTTGAAGACGGACCCCGACCCCGCCCGGACCGGCGAGACGACGTTCGAGGCGATGGTCATGCAGGACGGCAAACCGGTGACCGATGCGACGGTCTCGACCGAGTTGTTCATGGCGGCGATGCCCGCGATGAACATGCCGGAGATGCGGAACAAGGTCGACCTTGCGCACGAAGGGAACGGGATGTACCGCGGCAAGGGGCAAGTGATGATGGCCGGCAGTTGGGACGTCACCGTGATGGTGATGCGCGGCGGCCAGGAACTCGGGAGCAGGAAGGTGACGCTCACGGCTAAGTAGAAGAAGTGGAACAAGTGGAAGAAGTGGAAGAAATCGAAGACGTAGCCGTTCGAGAGTAACCATGATTGCGCGAATCATCGATTGGTGTGCGGGCAATCGGTTCCTCGTCTTCACGGGGACCGCCGTGCTGACGGTGTGGGGCATCTGGGCCATGACGGCAACGCCGCTCGATGCGGTCCCGGATATCTCGGACGTGCAGGTGATCGTCTCGACGGAGTGGATGGGGCGGAGCCCCGACATCATCGAGGACCAGATCACGTATCCGATCGTCACGGCCCTGCTCTCCGCGCCACGCGTACGCACGGTGCGTGGCTTCACCGACTTCGGCATCTCGTACGTCTACGTCATCTTCGAAGACGGCACCGACATCTACTGGGCTCGCAGCCGGGTCGTGGAGTATCTGCAGGGGATTCGGGGCCGATTGCCGGAAGGGAACAATCCGACGATCGGTCCCGATGCCACAGGTGTCGGGTGGGTCTTCGAGTACGCGCTCGTCGATGAGACGGGCCAGCACAATCTCGCTGAGCTGCGCGGCGTGCAGGACTGGTTCCTGCGCTACGCGCTCGCGTCGGTGGAGGGCGTGGCCGAAGTGGCGAGCATTGGCGGCTTCGTCAAGCAGTACCAGGTCAATCTCGATCCCAACAAGCTCGCCGCCTACGACAAGTCGGTCAAAGACGTCGTGCAGGCGATTCGCGCGAGCAACAATGAAGTCGAAGGCCGCTTGCTCGAGTTTTCCGGCCGCGAGTACATGGTCCGGGGGCGCGGGTATCTGACGTCACTGGACGACATCGCGGCCGTATCGCTGGGCGCCGACGCCCGCGGCACGCCGGTGCGAGTGGGAGACGTGGCTCGTGTCGCGCTCGGACCTGACCTCCGGCGCGGAGTGGCGGAGCTGGACGGCAAAGGCGAAGTCGTCGGCGGCATCGTCGTGATGCGATTCGGCGAGAACGCCTTGCGCGTCATCGATCGTGTCAAGGCCAAGTTGCAGGAGGTGCAGCATGCGTTGCCCGAGGGCGTCCGTGTCGTGCCCACCTACGACCGATCTGGATTGATCAACGACTCGATCGGCACGCTTCGGCGCACGCTCATCGAGGAAGCCATCGTTGTCTCGCTGGTCATCCTGGTGTTCCTCTTCCATGTGAGATCGGCACTGGTGCCGATCCTGGCGTTGCCAATCGCAGTCGCGGCATCGTTCATCCCGATGTACTACCTCGACGTCAACTCGAACATCATGTCGCTCGGCGGATTGGCGCTCGCCATCGGTGTGCTGGTCGACGCGTCGATCGTCATGGTGGAGAACGCGTATCGGCACGTCTCCGAGCCCGATCGGCCGCTCGCCTACGAGGATCAGCCGCGCGCCATTGTCGGCGCCGCCAGGCAGGTCGCCCGCGCGATCTTCTTCTCTCTCGCCATCATCATCGTGTCGTTCGTGCCCGTCTTCCTGCTGGAGGCGCAGGAAGGCCGGATGTTCCGGCCACTGGCGTTCACGAAAACATCCGCGATGGTGCTCGCGTCGCTGCTCTCCATCACGCTCGTTCCGGTGCTGATGACGATGTTCATTCGGGGTCGTCGGTTGAAGCCTGAGTCCGTCAATCCGGTATCCCGCTTCTTTACGTGGCTGTACGAGCCGATCCTGCGCGCGGCGCTGCGCTTCAAATGGACGGCGCTCTTCGTCAACTTCGCGGTCGTGCCGCTGACGATCCCGCTGCTCTTCGTGATCGGCAGCGAGTTCATGCCGCCGCTCTACGAGGGATCGATGCTCTACATGCCCACCTCTCCGCCGGGTATGTCGATCACTGAAGCGACCCGTCTGCTGCAGGTCCAGGACAAGCTCCTCCGCCAGGTGCCGGAAGTGGGGCAAGTCTTCGGCACGGTGGGTCGCGGGACCACGCCAACCGACAACACGCCGATGGGCATGGTGAATACGACCGTTGTCTTGAAGCCTCGGGACCAGTGGCGGCCGGGAATGACGTTCGAGAAGTTGCAGGCGGACATGGACGCGTCACTGCAGTTCCCAGGCTTCCCGAACGTGTGGACGCAGCCGATCCGTAACCGCTTGGACATGCTGTTGACCGGGATCAAGACGCCGGTTGGCATCAAGATTTTCGGCGAAGACCTTGACGTGATTCAGGGCCTCGGCCAGCAGATCGAGCGCATTCTGCAGCAGGTGACCGGCACCCGCAGTGTGTACGCCGAGCGCGTCGCGCAGGGGTACTTCACGGACATTCGCATCAACCGCGAAGCGATTGCCAGACTCGGGCTGACGATCGAAGACGTGCAGGACGTGATTCAGTCGGCGCTCGGCGGTGAGAACGTCACGCAGACGGTCGAGGGGCGCGAGCGGTATCCGGTCAATGTTCGCTACGCACGTGAGTTCCGTGAGAGCTTACCGGCCCTCGAGCGCGTGCTCGTTCAGACCCCGACGGGGGCCCGGGTTCCGTTGGGGCAGCTCGCCGAGATCGTGCTCACACCGGGTCCAGCGATGATCCGGGATGAGGACGCGCAACTCGCGGGGTACGTCTACGTCGATACCGCGACAGGTGACATCGGCGGGTACGTGGACGCCGCGAAAGCCGCGATCGCCCGTGACCTGCAGCTTCCCACGGGGTACACGCTGCAGTGGACCGGACAGTACGAATTCCAGGTGAGGGCGCGGGAACGGCTGCAGATCCTCATTCCCCTCGTCTTCTTCATCATCTTCATGCTGCTGTACCTGACCTTCCATTCGGTCTCGGAGGCCACGATCGTGATGCTCTCGGTGGTCTACGCGATGACAGGTGGAGTCATCCTGCAGTGGCTGCTCGGCTACAACTTCTCCGTTGCCGTGTGGGTGGGCTACATCGCCCTTTACGGCGTCGCCGTGCAGACCGGCGTCGTCATGGTCGTGTATCTCCATGAAGCGCTGGACAAGCGTTTGCGTGCCGGCGCGGAGATCACCGCGCGCGACGTCCTCCAGGCAACCATTGACGGCTCCGTCCTGCGGCTGCGCCCGAAGTTGATGACCGTCACCGTGGTCATGGCGAGCCTGGTGCCGATCATGTGGAGCACCGGCGTCGGATCGGACGTGATGAAGCCGATTGCCGCCCCAATCATCGGCGGCATGATCACGTCGACGGTGCACGTGCTGATCGTCACGCCGGTGATCTTCTACATCATGAAACTGCGTGCCCTTCGCAAGGGCACGCTCAAGCCTTCGCTGATGACGATGTAGCAGGTGTGAGGGTGTCGTTCACGCTTCTCCGTTCTCGGCCTTCGGCTCCGCTCAGGCCGCCCTGAGCTCCGCCGAAGGGCGCTTCTCGGTTCGCGTTCAGGTTCGGGGCAGCATGCGCAACTCAAGAATCCTGGTGTAGAGGCCATCGACCGGGCACAGTCGTTGCGTTCGTCGTCGTATTCAGGAGCGTACATATGTCCAGTCGTGCTAATAAACACCGGTATTCAGCAGTCCATCATGGCGTGACCGATTATGACCATGACACCCGGCCTCCGTAAGCTCGCGCTCACGACCCACGTCACTTCCTCGGTTGGCTGGCTCGGCTCGGTAGCTGCCTTCCTGGCGCTTGCCATCGCAGGTCTGGGTAGTCAGGATGCGCAGATCGTCCGAGCTGCCTACCTCGCGATGCACGTGACGACGTGGCTGGTCATCATCCCGTTCTGTTTTGCCGCGCTATTAACAGGGCTGGTGCAGTCATTGGGCACGAGCTGGGGTTTGTTCCGGCACTACTGGGTGGTGACGAAACTCCTCCTGACATTGCTTGCCACGATCACCCTGTTGCTGCACACGCAGCCGATTGAACGCGTCGCGGCGATAGCTGCTGAGACTGCCCTGTCCGGTGCCGATGCTCGGGCGCTCCGTATTCAACTCGTTGGTGACGCCGCGGCGGCGCTGTTCGTGCTGCTCATGACGACGGCGCTCTCGGTCTACAAGCCGTGGGGACTGACATCGTATGGTCTGCGCAAGCAATACGACGCGGCTCCGACGCGGCGTCAGACGACTCAGCGATCGACGTCCCTGGGCCGGTATGTACTGCTGGGGATCGTCGGTCTAGGGTTCATCGTTCTCCTTTGGCACCTCCTCGGCGGAGGTGTTCATGGCCACTGACCATGGCAAGCACTCCATGGGCGGGAACCACTACCACCATCTCCTCCTCATGGCAGCTCTCTCCTTCGTTGCCATGTACATCTTGATGTACGCGATGGTGAACTCCTTCGACGATGTGCACATGAACGTCGATCAGGTGTACATGGCCGGTCTTATGACGTCGCCGATGGTCGTGATTGAGCTCGTGGTCATGCGTGCGATGTATCACAGCATGAAGCTCAACGCTTTCATCATTGCGGGGAGCGTTGCCGCGGGAATCGTCCTGTTCGTGTTTATCCGACAGCAGACAGTCGTGGGGGATCGTCAGTTCCTGCGGTCAATGATCCCGCATCACTCCAGCGCGATTCTCATGTGTGAGCGTGCGTCGATCCAGGATCCGGAGATGAGGACGCTGTGTCGAGCAATCGTCTCCAGTCAGGCAAGCGGAGATCAATCAGATGCGGGCGAAGCTGCGTCAGGTCGATTGAGCGCGTTTATCTGGTCTGTTTCCAGCCGTGGTCGTGGTACCGTCGAGGCATGGACCAGATGCCGATTGTCTGCACGCTGACACCTGAAACGCTTGCGACACGGAAGGCCGAATTGTTGCCAGGCCTTTTCCGCCAGGCTGAAACGATCGAGCCGACACGCGACGGGTACAGCCTGCGCTTTGCCGCGTCAAGCGAGATGCTGCACGCCATTGCCGTGGCAATTGACGGCGAGCGTCGGTGTTGCCGGTTCCTGCGATTCGACCTCACCGTTGAGCCTGATGGCGGGCCTGTCGTGCTCACACTGAGCGGCCCTCCAGGCGCGCGCGAATTCGTTGCCGCCCTGTGCGACGTCTGACCGTGTGGCGCTGGGGCCCTGGCTGGTAAGCCTGTGCATCGTTGCCGCGATGCCGGTGACCTTCGCGTCGGCCCGCGCTGGAAGGCGGAGAATCTCGGCTTCACCGGTCGTGAGCACGACGCGAACCGGAGTGGCTTCGATCTCGCCGCACTCCTCTCATCGAGCTCGGCCCCCAGAGATATGACCACATGGTCAGCTGCCAGCGCCTCGCCACCGGCGAATACCCTACTCGGCTAGCCATGATCGCCTCCCCGACAGGGTCACCCGTTCACGCTCGACGGGCGTACCGTCCCTCCGGCGCCAGTAATCCCGCTGGCTCCGGAATGGCAGCAGCAGATCGTTCCAGAGCCTGTTGTCCGCTCGGTCTGCATAGCCTGGAACCCCGATGACGAGGTCCGATTGCGGAATGTTCAGGCCGAGGGTCCTGTGGAGGCGGTCCCACCAGGAGAAGACGACGGAGTAGTTCGAATTCGTTTCGTCACGCACTTGGGAGTGGTGGATGCCGTGCATGCGGGGCGTGACGAGCATCAGGTTCAGCAGCCGCTCGATTCGGATTGGTAGGCGGACGTTGCTGTGGTGAAACGCGGTGTTGGCCTGAAAGACGAGCTCGTAGATCGCAAACATCCACGCAGACAGGCCAATCGCGCTGACCTGCACTACCCGGAACCCCGCCGAGAGCGCCACCTCGCCGAAGTGAAATCGGAACGCGGTCGAGACGTCCAGATCAGGGTCGATGTGATGCACGTTGTGAAATCGCCAGAGAAACGGAATCCGGTGGTTGGCCACGTGCCACCAATAAAACGTCAGGTCCATGAGGAGAAACGCCACGACGAACTGAGCGGCGACTGGCATCGGCACGATATGAAGCAGGCCAATGGGCTTGTCTGCCGCCCACTGCAACACCGCGAGTGCCGTAGGGCGCACCAACACCATGGCGACCGCGAATGTCAGCACCGACAGACCAACATTCACGATCAGGCGACCCAGCAACGGTCGACTGCTCCGCCGCAGCGCCGCGCGCCGCTCGATCACAAACAGCAGCGCGACGAGCAGAACCAGTCCGATCGCAGAGGCTGTCTGATCAATCATGCGCGATCAGTTCCCATCAGAACTGCGTGCCTTGACCCTGGAACGATTCCAGGGTTGACAATGGATGATGTTGAGTCTTCAACATCGGCACCTCTGGAGGCACGGGCATGACACCTCGATTTCGGAATGTGATAGCGCTGGCAGCCGTCGCGGTTTGGTTTTCGGCTCCGGCAGGAGCGCAGCAGCCACAGCAGGGGCAAAGGCACGATGCCGACGCCCATCACCGCGACATGCTCACGCGCGGTGCCCAGGCCATGGGCTTCGATCAAGAGCGCACGGTCCATCACTTCCTGCTGTATGAGGACGGCGGAGCCATCGAGGTGGCAGTGAAGGAGGCGAACGACCACGCGAACCTTCACGCTATCCGACAGCACCTGCCGGAGATCGCCCAATTGTTCAAGGCTGGAGACTTCGGCAAGCCCGCCCTCACGCACGCGCAGCAGGTTGCGGGCACCGTGGAGATGAAGCGGCTCTCGGCTCGCATCACGTATCAGTACGAAGAAACGCCGACCGGTGGGCGGGTGCGGATTGTCACGCGCGATCGGGAGGCGCTGGTCGCCGTGCACGCATTCCTGCGCTTTCAGATCGAGGATCATCGCACCGGCGATGCCGCTGACGTATTGCGAATGGACAGCAGAGGAGATCTTCGATGAAAACTGGAACCAAACGGATCATTCTCAGCGCCGCAGCGGCGCTGGCTGTCGGCATCGGGACCTACGCCTTCGCGGCGTCGTCCCAGGATGGCGGCTCTGGCTTCAACCCGCCGTTCATGCGCCACATGGGTGCCGGGATGATGCAGGGCATGGGCCCCGCCATGTTGGGCCACGATGCCGAAACGATGGCCCAGTTGCGCGACATCCACGAATTGTTCGCCAACCACGATCGCATCACGCGCACGGTGACGAATCTCCCCGATGGGATCCGGACCGTGACGGAGTCCGATGATCTACGCATCGCACAGCTCCTCAAAGATCACGTAGCCACCATGCGTCAGCGCGTCGACACCGGGAATGACCCCGGCTTGCCCATCGAGAGCGAGGCACTGCACGCGATCTTCCAAAACTACGAGAAGATCGAGACGAAGGTCGAGACAACCGAGAAGGGCATGGTGGTCGTCCAAACGTCAACCGACGCGGAGACCGTTGCCGCACTCCAGCAGCACGCGTCGGAGGTAACCGATTTCGTCAAAGACGGCATGGCCGCCATGCGGACCGCGATAATGAAGAACGCCGGTGGCATTATGCAGCATGGCATGCACGGTGGCATGATGCGGACCGTGCCGAACGACGGGACGGCGCCAGGCGCGCGTTAAAGGCAGCAGAAGATGCACGGCCCGGCGTTACATATCTCATCAACGCTGAGCCCGTCTCAACTGGCGCGCATGACGGGCGTCAGCACGGACACGCTGCGCCACTACGAGCGCAAACGTGTTCTGCCCCCGCCAACCCGGTTGCCGAACGGGTACCGGCGCTATCCAGCGGATGCGGTGAGCCGCGTCCAGCTCGTGCAACGGGCGCTACGGATCGGATTTTCGCTCGACGAGTTGGCCCGCGTGCTCGCCGAGCGTCAGCGCGGCGGCGCGCCGTGTCGAAGTGTGCGAGCGCTGATCTCGACACGGCTTGGAGAGCTCGAGAAGAGCCTTCGCGACCTCACGGCGCTGCGCGGCGAATTACGGGCGCTTCTGCGTGATTGGGATCGTCGCCTGGCGCGCACGCCCGAGGGGACTCAGGCTCGGCTCCTCGAGTCCCTGCCCGAGCGCTCTGCCGAACCGAAGGCTGTGCGATCCGGCTGGCTTCGCTCGGCGCCTCCCTCCCGTCGAGCGCGACACGCCTGAACACCAATCCACTCGAAAATTACGTTCGCGAACGGAGCGTCGACCTCGGCGGGCGCCGAGTTGATGCTTCGAACAGTCGTGCTGCCTCCGTAGGGAAAGCTCATGGACCGCGATGACATTGATCTTCACCCATTGCGGACGCGGCATTGTTGCCGCTTCGCGTCAGATCGAGGCGCGAATCGCCGACCTCGGGCGGCTGCGGGGCATTGAGACGCGCGTTGCCTACGATGGCTTGCGCGTCATCGTGAGGTAGCGCGTAATCGTGAGGTGGAAAGTGCCGCGGCTCGCATTGTTGAGCCGACATGCGCTCCAGACGCCGGTGCGCGCACCTGGACGATTTCCTAACGTTGTCAGCACGCCAACGCGACAAGGTCCTCCGTGTCGTCGGTCCGTACAGCCTCGATGATGGCGATTCCCTCGAAACCTTGAAAGCGCGCCAAAAGGCGCGCGGCAACCGCCTTGCAGCGTCGCGGCCGCATCAGTCGATTCTGAACAGTCAAAGATGAGCACGAAGGTGCATGAACGATGGCTGTGCGGTAGCAGTCATCGCC
>DATCJA010000155.1:0-21993 GCA_036507475.1 Vicinamibacterales bacterium | reverse complement strand
TCGGGCGCCAACATCGGGATTTCGGTGCAGTTCAAGGAATTCGGCGTGCGTTTGAGCTTCACGCCCACGGTGGTCGGCGAGCGGGTGCACCTGAAGGTCCGCCCTGAAGTCAGCGTGCTCGACTTCAACAACGCTGTCGTCTTCTCTGGCTTTCGAATCCCTGCGCTCACGACGCGTCGGACCGAGACGGAGCTCGAGCTTGCCAACGGCCAGACGTTCGCCATTGCGGGTCTGCTGAACAACAGCATGACGCAAACGCTTTCAAAGGTGCCAGGCATCGGTGATATTCCGATCCTGGGTTACCTGTTCCGCAGCAAGGCGGCCCGGAAGGATCAGACCGAGCTGGTCGTCATGATTACGCCGCAGATTCTGCCGCAAGGCTCTTCGGGTGTCACGGACCAGCTGCCGCGGTTGCAGGAGCCGTATCTGCCGCGGTTGCAGGAGGACGAGTCGCTGCCCTCGAACCCGCCGGCTTTCCAGGGGCCAGGAAAATGACTCGCCTTCACCATCTTCGAGACGACGAGCGAGGCGCCTCGCTGCTGTACATCACCGTCGGGTTCCTGTCGTTCTTCGCTGCAACGACTCTGGCGATCGACGTCGGCATGCTCATGACGGGCCGGAGCCAGTCGCAGAATGCCGCGGATGCCGGCGCACTTGCCGGTGCTATCGCGCTCGCGCTCGACGATTGGGACGACCGCACGCCGACAGGCCCTGCCGTGCAGGCCGCAGTGAACACCGCATTGGAGAATCAGGTTATCGGCGACCCGGTGGCGGTCGAGGAATCGGACGTCACATTTCCCGTCGCACCGAGCGGCGAAGCGAATCGTGTGCGCGTTGCGGTGTACCGAACCCAGGAGCGCAACAACCCGCTATCTACGTTCATTGCCGCTGTGTTTGGGATGGACAGTGCGGACGTTTCCGCTAGGGCCACGGCGCACGCGGCACCCGCCAATGCGATGACCTGCGTTCGGCCTTTCACGATCCCGGACAGATGGACCGAAAAGAACATTCCGGCGAACGACACCTTCGATCGTTACGACAGTAAGGGCGAGGAAATTCCAAACGCGGATGAGTACGTCCAGGGGCAAAACAGCTACGACATGTACGGCGCGGACAAAGGGACGCCCCTCGTTCTTCGCGCTGGCACGGGCAACAACATTGCTCCGACGTTCTACTACTCGTGGAACATGCCGGGGAACGAAAGCGGGGTAATAGGCGCGGACTGGTACGAGGAGAACATCAGAGCCTGCAACCAGGCGGTCTTCACCAACGGCGCCGAAATGATTCAGGAGCCGGGCAACATGGTGGGCCCGACCGTCGCCGGTGTCGAGAACCTGATCGCCCAGGATCCCACTGCGTACTGGGACGACGATACCAATTCGGTGAAGAGTCCACTCGGCCGCAGTCCGCGCATATTCCCGATACCTCTCTACGATCCTGACTTCTTTCAGAGCGGCAAGATGACCGGACGAAACGCGACCTTGCAGATGGTGGGTTGGATCGGGTTCTTTGTCGAGGGCCTCAACGGGAATCAGGTCTACGGGCGCATCACGCCCATTCTCGGCACGATCGATCCCGACGCGGGGCCCGCGCCCGAGGGCTCGTTTCCGCGCGCCGTCCAACTGGTCGAGTAGACGATGGCGCTCCTCACGGCCCAAATCCACAGTGATGACGACGTGTTCCGTAAGGCTGCGGCCGACCTGCTTCGGTCGGGCGCTGTCCCCATCAGTATCAGCGAGGCGGCGTCGACTCCGACGGGGCTGCAGGCTGATCTGATTGTCGTCGACGGGCGAAATCAGCACCCGTATGCGTTGGCTGAAATCGAACGTGTGCGAATCGCCGCGCCCAGCGTCTCCATTTTCATGGTTGCGCTCGAGGCCAATCCGGATCTCATCCTGCAATCGATGCGCGCTGGCGCAAACGAGTTCTTTGCTTGGCCGCCATCGGAAAAGACATTCCAGGAGGCGATCACTCGCGCGACCTCACGGCGCAATGCATCGTCGGCCACACGGCCGCGTGCGACGACGATTGCGTTCGTTGGCGCGAAGGGCGGCTCCGGGACGACTACCGTCGCGGTGAACTGTGCCGTGGAGCTTGCGCGTTTGAGCAAGCGGCCCACGATGATTGTCGATCTGAAAGCCGGACTCGGCGAGGTCACGCTGTTCCTCGGCGTTCGCAGCCGCTACAGCCTGCTCGATGCCATCGACAACCTTCACAGGCTCGACAGCGAGTTTCTCAAGGAGCTCGTGATCAAACACAAGTCCGGCCTCGAGATTCTGGCAGGGTCCGACCATTTTGATCGTCCGAGCACCTCCGATGCCGGCGCCATCGAACAAGTGCTGCGCCTCCTGGCGCAGCAGTACGAGTACATCGTGGTTGATGCAGGCTGCCAATTGAGCCTGTCGACGACGACCGCACTGTACATGGCGGACTCCATTTATCTCGTTGCAAATCCCGACGTCCCCTCCGTTCGCAACGCTCAGCGTCTGCTCGACCGGATCGGCCAGCTGGGAGCGTGCAGCGAGCGCGTGCGTATTCTGCTCAACCGGGCGGCCGAGCCGTACCCCATCCCGCCCGAACAGATTGAGAACGCGCTCGGGCGTTCGATCGATCACATGTTCCCAAGCGACTACAGAACCGTGTCGACAGCGCTCAACTCCGGTGTTCCGCTGGCTCTGACCGGAAACACCGACATCGCGGCGCAGTTCGACGGCTTCACTCGCCGGATGCTCGATCTGGCTGTGGATCCCGCATCGGTCGATCGTCGCAGCACGCTCGGCCTTCAACGTTTAGCCTCCATGTGGTAGTGCATCATGAGCCTGCTTGCCCCCGCTCCGCCATCTTCAGTTCCCGTTCGGACGCCCGAACAGCGCCAACATGCAGTACGCCAGCAGTACCTGGACCTGCGTGCGAACGTTCACCGCAAGCTGCTGACGCGGCTGAACCTCGAGGCGCTGGCACAGACTGATCGCTCACGCGCGGAGAGCGAGATCCGCACGCTTCTCGGCCAGTTGCTCGGCGAAGAGACCACCCCCATCAGCCTGAGCGAGCGCGAATCGCTGTTCAGCGAGGTGCTCGACGATGTGTTCGGCCTGGGGCCGCTCGAGCCGCTGCTGCGGGACCCTGGTGTCAGCGACATTCTGGTGAATACACACCATCACGTGTTCGTCGAGCGCGGAGGAATGCTCGAGCGCGTCGCAGCGTCGTTCCAGGATGACCAGCACCTGCTCCGCGTCATCGACCGCATCGTCAGCCGCATCGGCCGCCGGATCGATGAAAGCTCGCCCATGGTAGATGCCCGACTGGCCGACGGCTCGCGTGTCAACGCAATCATTCCGCCGCTCGCTGTGGACGGGCCGCTGCTGTCCATCCGGCGGTTTCCTGCGGATAGGCTGAAAGCCGACAAGCTCGTCGCGCTGAAGTCGCTCACGCAGCCGATGCTCGACTTCCTGACGCACTGCGTACGATGCCGCCTCAACTGCCTGGTCAGTGGGGGTACAGGTGCAGGCAAGACCACGCTGCTGAACGTACTGTCCGGATTCATCTCGGAGCGGGAGCGCATCGTCACAATCGAGGACGCGGCCGAGTTGCAGCTCCACCAGGATCACGTGGCGCGCCTCGAGACGCGTCCGCCGAACATCGAGGGCAAAGGCGCGATTCGACAGCGCCAGCTCGTGATCAACGCGCTCCGCATGCGCCCCGACCGCATCATCGTAGGCGAGGTGCGTGGCGAGGAAGCGCTCGACATGTTGCAGGCGATGAATACAGGTCACGACGGTTCGCTGACCACCGTGCACGCCAACACGCCTCGCGACGCCCTCACCCGAATCGAGACGATGGTCGCGATGGGCGCGACGAATCTGCCGGAGCGTGCGATACGGCAGCAGATCGCATCGGCCATTCAAATCGTGGTGCAGCAGACGCGTCTCAGCGACGGCTCGCGGCGCGTGACCAGCATTTCCGAGATTACGGGCATGGAAGGCGAGGTCATCACGATGCAGGAGATTTTCCTGTTCGAGAAGCTCGGGGTCACCCAGGACGGCAAGGTGATCGGGCGCTTCCGTGCCACCGGCGTGCGTCCGAAGGTCGGCGAGCGTCTGCGTGCCGCCGGCGTCCACCTTCCGGCCGACATGTTCGAGGGTGTACTGGAGGTGCGCGGATGATCATCGCGCTGATCGTGTTCGTTCTGGTCGCGGCGATCGTGAGCGGCGTGTTTTTCGCCGTCACGCACTTCCCCGAGGCGCGGGCGCGCCGGCGGGTCGAGCTCCGGCTCCAGGAGGTCTCGCGCCCGGACGAGGTGCCGGACCAGTCGGTGGTGGTCCGACAGCATGAAGGCCCGCTGCCCTCCGTCGAGCGGCTGATTGGACGCACCGCCGCAGGGTCGCGCCTGAGCCGTCTCATCGAGCAGGCAGGCGTTAACACGTCACCTGGCGCGATTGTTCTCGCCAGCGTGATCTGCGGCGTCATCGCCGCGTTCGCGACGCACATGTTCGTGAGAATTCCCCTCGCGTCGTTTGCCTGCGCGCCGCTCGGAGCGTCGATCCCATTTTTTTGGCTGCTCCAGCGACGTTCCCGCCGGCTGAAGACGTTCGAGGAGCAGTTCCCCGACGCGCTCGACCTTGTCTCGCGCGCGATCCGCGCCGGCCATGCGTTTCAGGCGGCCATCGGCATGGTGGCCGACGAGCTCCCGGCGCCAGCGGGGCCGGAGTTCAAGAAGGTGTTCGATCAGCAGAATTTCGGGCTGCCACTGCGCGACGCACTGAACGCGCTGGCCGAACGCCTGCCGCTCGTCGACGTGAAGTTCTTTGTGACCGCGGTGGCGATCCAACGCGACACCGGCGGCAATCTGGCGGAGATCCTCGACAACCTCGCGCACGTTGTTCGCGAACGTTTCAAGATTCTGCGGCAGGTGAGGGTGCATACGGCGCACGGCCGAATCACCGGTTTCGTGCTGCTTGGGCTGCCGGCATTCCTTGCGGTTGCCTTGTCGTTGATCAATCACGAGCACATGAGGCCGCTCTTCGAGGAACCCATGGGCCGGACGATGATTGTCGCCACCATCGTCATGCAGATGGTCGGATTCGTGTGGATCCGCCGTGTAGTCAAGATCGAGGTGTAGCGTGACGATTGTTCTGCCGCTGCTTGCTTTCGCGTTTATCTCGCTGCTCGTGACGGCCGGAGCGCTGGCGCTGGCGCCCGGGCACGCCGCAGTCATTCGACGACGGCTGGGCGAGATTTCGGGCAGGCAAATCAAATCCGGCGTCGAGGGCACCACGTCGGAACGGATCGTCGATGCTCTCAAGAAAGTCGGCAACGCGGTGCCGAAGTCACCGTCGGAGATGGGCAAGCTGCAACTCCGCCTGGTGCACGCGGGTTTCCGCCGACATGACGCGGTGGTCCTTTTCCTTGGCGTTCGTGCAGGGTGCGCGTTCACCTGTTTTGCGCTGTTCGCGACGCCGTTCCTCGTTCGAGTCAGCACCCCGGTGGCACTCGGGGCCGCCGGTCTCGGATACATCCTGCCGGGCATCGTACTTGCACGGCTGGCCAAGCGTCGTCAACACCGGATCCGTTTGTCTGTACCTGACGCGCTCGATCTGCTCGTCATAAGCGTCGAAGCCGGGCTCGGCCTCGACCAGGCCATTCAGCGTGTTGGCGAGGAGCTGGCATCCGTCCATCCGGAACTGTCCGACGACCTGCGGATGATCAACCTGGAGCTGCGCGCCGGAAAACCGCGGGCCGAGGCGCTGCACAACCTTGCGGCGCGAACGGGTGTCGACGATCTCATTTCACTCGTCGCCATCCTGGTCCAGACGGACAAGTTCGGCACGAGCGTGGCGCAGGCGTTACGCGTGTACTCCGACGTGCTTCGCACGAAGCGGCGCCAGCGCGCGGAAGAAGCCGCCGCAAAGACTGCGGTGAAGATGGTGTTTCCGCTGGTGATTTGCATCTTCCCAGCCATCTGGATCGTGACGATCGGGCCGGCCGCTATAAAGTGGGTCCAGATTCTTAGTCCCATGGCGGAGAAATGATGCGCGCTGTTTCCGCTCTCGCTGCGGTGCAGGTGCAAGACACGGCTCCTCCGCCGATGCCGGCGACCGTCGAGGCGACGGGTCTTGCGCCGGATCGGCTCGAGCAGCTGCTCACCAAGACGTTGTACGTCGGAGAGGCAACCGGGCTCGTGCTCGCCGACCGCTTGCGCCTGCCCTATGGCGCGATCGAGGCGCTCGTCGAGCGCTTACGCGCCGAGCGCCTCGCGGAAGTGCGTGGCGCCACTGGCACAGGCAGCGCGTCCTACCGCTACGCACTGACCGACCTTGGACGCGATCGCGCACGCCAGTACCTCAGCGACAACGGGTACATCGGTCCGGCGCCTGTGCCGATCGCCAGTTACGTGGATTACATGCAGGCGCTCAACTCGGTCCGCGGCTACATCGATCAGGAGCGCTTGCGCCAGGGCTTTTCCCACCTGGTGGTGAACGAACGCGTGCTCGATCAGCTCGGCCCCGCGGTGAACGCCAACAAGGCGGTGTTCCTCTATGGGCCGCCAGGAAACGGCAAAACCGTGATTGCCGAAGGCATGGGACGGGCGGCGGGCGGCGACATGTACATCCCGCACGCGCTGGATATCGACGGCAACATCATTACGATGTACGACCCGGCCGGCCATGAATCGCTCGAGGCCGACGATCCGGATCCTCTGACGATCATTGCGAGCACGCCACGTGATCGCCGCTGGGTTCGCATCCGGCGACCTGTCGTGATGGTTGGAGGCGAGCTCACGCTCGACATGCTCGACCTCACCTTCAACCCCATCTCGAAGTTCTACGAAGCGCCACTCCAGCTCAAGTCGAACGGCGGGGTGTTCCTCGTTGACGACTTCGGCCGTCAGCGAATGCGGCCTCAGGAACTGCTCAATCGCTGGATTGTGCCGCTCGAGAGCCGCGTCGACTACCTGACGCTGCACACGGGCAAGAAATTCCAGGTGCCGTTCGATGTGCTCGTCGTCTTTGCCACCAATCTCGACCCGAACGATCTGGCTGACGAAGCATTTTTGCGGCGCATCCCGTACAAGATTCCGATTGAGGATCCCACCGTCGAGGAGTTCACCCGCATCTTCGAGTTGAACTGCCGTCGGCGACAACTGCGCTTCCATCAGGTGATGGTGGCCTACCTGCAGCGGCGTCACTACCGGCCGATGGGCCGCCCGCTTCGCTCGTGCCATCCGCGCGACCTGCTCGATCAGGTCACGGCGCTGTGCCGGTACCGTGGCATTCAGCCAGTCATTACCCGCGAGTTGCTCGATGACGCCTGTGCCGCGTATTTCCTGCAGGACGACAAAGACAAATCACAGATGGAGATCCGCTGAACGTGTGGCAATGGCTTCCGAGCGACGGCGCTCAACGCATCGCGCTGACCAACGAGCGGACGGGCCACGTGATAGCGAGCAGCGTCGAGCTGGCCCTCACACGCCGCGCCCGGCGTGTCGGCCTGCTCGGCCACAGTGGAATCGATCCGACCGTCGCGCTCGTGCTCGCGCCATGCTTCATGATTCACACGGCATTCATGCGATTTCCCATCGACGTGTTGTTCGTCGACCGGCTGGGATATGCGCTGCGCCTGGTTCATGCGCTCAAGCCATGGCGTGCGACAGGATCGGCTGGCGCCTATGCCGTCATCGAGCTCGCTGCTGGCGTGCTCGCGCGGAATGGCGTCGTGTTCGGTGACCGGATCCTGCTGGAACCGGCAGCGTCCAGGCAGCCGGTGCAGCGGATCGCATGACGCCGAGCCCCGTTCGTCGCCCGCACGTCCCTGCGCCCCTCGACGGCGACGATGGCTTCCAGCAGCGGTCGTTCGCGCTGACGCTCGACCAGCGGTTCCTCGCCCCGTCGCAGTCGCACACCGCGGTCCTGAACGAGATACGGCGCGCTCTGCAGGAGCGCGAAGGGCTCGTCGTGGTCACGGGCGCGCCTGGCAGTGGGAAAACGCTGCTCTGTCGGACGCTCCTCCAGGAGCTCGATCCCGGCGTCTGTGCGTCCGTCGTGCTCGATCCGCGCGTCACGATCGACGACTTGTTGCTGCACATCCTGAACGACTTCGGTGTCATCAGCTCTCCGCGACAGCTTGCGCTCGCCGGCGCCCCGACCCGCGATCAGCTGATGCGAGCCCTGCAGCATTTCCTCGCATCGCTCATCCCGGTGTGGGGATGCGCCGTGCTCGTCATCGACGAGGCGCAGGACCTCGACCCGGAGGTGCTCGAGCAGCTCCAGATGCTCCTCGGCTTCCAGGCGGACCAGGCGAAATTGCTGCAAGTCGTCCTCGTCGGCCTACCGGAGCTGAATGAGCTGCTGCGGCACCGGGCCTTACATCAGCTCGATGCGTGTGTCGCACGGCAGTTCGAGCTGGAGGCGTCTTCGGTCACCGAGATCGCCCCCTATGTCGCAGACCGCATGGCGGCAGTCGAGTCGCCAACAGACGTGATCGACGTGACGGTTCTCGAGGCAGAGGACATCGACGCCGACCGACCTTTGTCGACGCTGGCACTTGCACCGCCTGCGGCAGGGATGCTGACGACACCGTCACGTGGCGTCCTGCGAGCGATCGATGTCCTGCGCGAGCGCGCGCTTGAAATCGGCCAGAAGCATCGAACATACCGTGTTGACTGGCGCATCGCGTGTGCAGCCGGCAGGGGCGTTCGCGTCATGCAGTCGGCCCCTTCGCGTATGCGCACCACCGCGAAGGTGGCGCTCGCAGCGGCCATCGTTTTCATGCTCGCTGTCCTGGGATTCGGGATGGGCTCGTTGGGCGCTCGTCCAACGCTGCCCGAAGCGCCGCCCGCACCGCCGTTTGCACGCCTAGATTCTCAACGCATGCTTTCGAGCTCGATCGATGTGAAGTCACTGCCAGGGGTGGATAGTTTCAACATCCGAGTGGCATCGTTCAGAGCGGCGGCAGGCGCGGCGGCGCTGGCCGAACAGCTCGAGGCGGCTGGTCTTCCCGCATTCATCCGCGTCGAGCGGGGCAGCCTCCACCAGGTGATTGTGGGGCCGTACCTGTCGCACGCCGAAATCGCCGGTGTCCAGTCCCGTCTTGCCCGCTACGGACATCCGACTCGTGACGTGTTCGTCGAGTATTTCGAGGCGGCGGGGGCGCTGGCGGGAGCGGAGAACCCTCGCGCGTTGATGGCGCGATCGCAGGCGCTTCAACGATGACCGCGGCCGCGCGACTCATCGTCATCCTGAGTGTCGTCGGACTTTTCACACCCATGACGGCGGAGGAGGCACGAGCCGCTGACCCTCGTCTGGTCCGTGTCGTACTTCTTCGCGTTGCCGATCGGATGTCGCTCGCGCTCGAGATGACAGGCGAACCGCAGAAGGCGGCACTGCGAGTGCTTTCGTCCAGGGCGGTTGAAATCGAAGCTGGCCCGGTGAGCGCCCTCCTCAGGGAGGAACAACTGGCGCCCGACTCCAACGTGGCGTTCATCAGGCAGGTGTTGATTCAGAAACACACCTCCACCAATCGTGTCACCTTTGTCCGTGCTCGCGTGACGTTTGATGCGCCTGGCGCCGGCAACGTGCGGGTCGTGGGCAGGACGGTGTACGTCGATCTCACGCCGATAGCCGCCTTCCGGCCGGAAATTCCACAAGCACCGCGCCTCGAGCGCCAGCGGATCGCGCCGCAGCCTCAGGCAGTTGCACGCGCGCAGCCCCAATCGCCTGCGCCGAGCAGCTACGAGCAGGCGGTTCGGCCGCACCTGGCGCGGCTGACGGAAATCGGCCCGTTCCTGACGTCAGCCGCCGCCGCGCCTGCCGATGACATACTGCTGGCCGTCAGTGGGACTCTCGCACAGGTCGAGGAACCCCTCCGAGCCATGAACGTCCCTCAGGCCTCGCGGGCCGCTCACAGCGTGCTGCTGTCTGCGGTCACGACCGCGAGCCGCGCAGTCGCGCCGGATTTCAGGGGTGACCGTGTCGTGCAGGTGCAGCGTGCCCTCGCCTTGCTCGACGCTGCGAAAAGCGAGATTCGATAGCCCACGCATTGTTCACCCTCACGTGCCACGGAGACACCGAGACACAGAGGGAATTCTCGTTTTAACCCTGTGTCTCTGTGACTCTGTGGCCTGTCGAAGTGAAAAACGGGTTAGGCGCTGCGCGACTTCGGCGCGGCGGACGGGAGCGGGCGGAAGGGGACGACGCGCGTGTCGCCAGACGCGTCAGTCGCAGCGGCTTCCAGTTCGCGCAGTCGGACAAGGGCCGGGACGTAGTCTGGCTCCTGAGTGATGAACTCCTCGAACGCAGCCGTGGCTTTTGGCCACTCGGACTGGGCTGCCCATGCATCGGCCACCATTTCGACGAGCAGGAACCCCGCGTCGGGCTGATGCTCGGCCAGTTCGAGACCGACCCGCACGACATCATCACCGTGAGACAGATCGTGAGCGATGGCGCGTTCCATCAACGCAATCCCGCTATCGAGCCTGCCGCCGCGTAGCTGAATTTCGGCTATGGTCACGAGCAGAGCTGGATCGCCTTCCGCCATTTCCGCTGTCAGGTGCTTCGCGGCGCCAACTGCGTCTCCGCGGGCCACGTGCGTGCGCGCTTGCAAAGCCTGAAGGCGGATGTCAGGGGGGGATGCGCTCCGGACCTGGCGCGCGGACGACGACGAGAGGTTGCCGGCAGGCACCTCTTCGTTCGGGTGTTGTGCGAACTCGAGTTGCGCCTCGAGATAGGAGAGCTCGAGTCGCTCGATCCATGCTCGAAGATCGGCGGCGCCAGTGCCGTTGCCTCGCGACTCGCACCAGTTCGCGACGACCGAGAGATACGCGAGCGCTTCGGCGCAGCGCCCGGCAGTCGCAGCGGCATCGGCGGCAGCCACCAGCCGATCGGCAAGCGTTTCTGCCGCTGCAACGTCGTGGGGATGCTCGCGAACGAGCCGCTCGAACTCCGAAATCGCCTGTTCGGGACGGTCGGGGCGGACAGGGACCTCCGTTCCGTTCAGGACCGGGTTTTGGTCGGGAGCCATTCCAGATACGAAATTCACGACGCAAAGCGCATTCCGGCCGAAGCAGCGAAACCACCACGCCATTCGGTGAATTTCTGGGGAATTTCATGGCTGGCGCGGCCAGACTGCCGCTACCGGCTGAATGCCGCGATCGCGTCGCGCACAAAAACGGTTGTTCCGATTACGGATGTGCGCCCGGGGCTCCTGACGGCATCAACCAAATCCCGCCCACGATGATGGCGAGCAGCGCGGAAGCCGTCAGCAGAATGCGATGTGCGTGATGACGACGGCGCGCGTGGCCGGCCGCGTGGCTGACGACTGCGGCAAAGACCGTCATCGCGAGCACCGTTCCGGCCCCGAACGTCGCGATGTAGGTGATGGCGGCTGCGCGCGTTGGGAGTGCGAGGGCGGGAATCACGCCGAGGAAATGGGAGCTGCCCGCGATGCCGTGCAGCACCCCAAGACAGAACGACGCGTGCGCGTGACCCAGACGGCGGATCCAGCCTGGTCCGGCCTGCACGTGCAGGTGATCGTGCCGAACGGGACCGTGGACGTGCGGCGCCGGCTTCAAGCGCATGCTGCGGCGGAGGGCCCACACGCCGACGACGATGAGAGCTGCGCCCACGAGTCGCTCGCTCCAGCCCGAGACGACATCGATCGGTGGCAGCGCCTCGCGAAGCAGCACCGCCAGCAACGCGATGACCACGACACCGGAAGCGTGGCCGACACCCCACGTCCAACCCGCAACCCACCCGTGGCGGCGCCCGTCGAGCGCCAGCGGCGCGACGGCCGCCAGATGGTCTGGGCCTGCGAGCACATGAAAGAAGCCGGCCAGTGCGCCGGTGACGGCACTAAGCATGCAATTTACGAATTTACGGATTGACGAATTTACGGATTCCATTGTGTCACTGAAATCCGTCAATCTGTAAATTCGTCAATTCGTAAATGTGTCGTGTCGTTTACTTCGGCGCCATTCGAATCGCGCCATCGAGTCTGATGACTTCGCCGTTGAGCATCTCGTTCTCGAAAATATGCCGAACCAGCGCCGCATACTCCGACGGTCGTCCGAGCCTGGATGGAAACGGCACCTGTTGCGCGAGCGACTGGCGGGCCGCTTCGGGGAGGCCCGCCATCAGTGGCGTGTCGAAGGTTCCAGGCGCGATCGTCATCACGCGTACGCCGATTCGTGCGAGCTCGCGTGCGAGAGGCAGGGTCAACGAGACGATCCCGCCTTTCGAGGCGGCGTACGCCGCCTGGCCGACCTGCCCGTCGAACGCCGCCACCGATGCGGTGGTGACGACAACACCGCGCTCGCCGCTTTCAGCCGGCGTGTTGTTCGCCATCGCGGCGGCCGCCAGCCGGACCGCGTTGAACGTCCCAATCAAGTTCACGTTGATGACACGCGCGAAGTGTTCGAGCGGCTGCACGCCTTCCTTCGGAAGCACACGCTCGGCGACGGCAATGCCCGCCGCGCACACGATGCCGTGCACCGCGCCAAATGTCGTGAGCGCCTTGTCCAAGGCTCGCTGCACGTCCGCGCCACTCGTGACGTCGGCTCGGACGAACAGCGCCTTGTTCCCGTGACGTGCTGCGGTCGCGCTGCCGGCCTGCTCGTTGACATCGACAACGACGGCGCAGCCGCCGGCAGCCAGGATCATCTCGACCGTCGCGAGACCAAGGCCTGACGCGCCGCCGGTTACCACGACTGTGTGCCCGTCCAAACGCATGAGCTGATTCTACCGGTCGCGAGCAACGCCGGTCACCGGTCGATGTACGGCAGCGTACGCGAGTACCGCTCAGGTTGATCGAGTGCAGCGCAATGTGGTGCCGTTATTGCTCGCATCCCGTTCGCTTGCGCGCTCCCCCGCACCACCCACTCTTTGGAGGGACAACAATGCGGATAGTGTCAGCTCTATTCATCGCGTCGTCGATCGTGGTTGGCGTAAGCGCCCAGGCTGGGCCGCCAGCCGCGGCTCAGGGCCAACAACCGACCGCTCCGCGCGAGCAACCCGCTACGCAGCAGCCCGCGGCACCCCAGCCAGCGGCGCCGCGCGCGCCAGCAAAGGTGACGATCAGCGGTTGCATCCAGAACGCACCGGCGGCCGCCGCGACAGGCGGAGCGGCTCCATCCACGCCTGCGGCGAAGTTCGTTCTTGCGAACGCGAAGCCCATCGGTGGTGCCGCGGGCGGTGCCGTGGGGACGGCGGGCGCGGCAGCCGCCACGCGGTACCAGCTCGAGGGTGAGGACAAGACGATCTCGCCACATGTGAATCATCAGGTCGAGATTATGGGGACCGTTCAGAGCGCTGCGCCCTCGGCTGGTGGCACCACCGGCGCGGCGGCGGGTCCGATGCTGAAGGTCGACTCGGTGAAGATGCTCGCCGACAAGTGCTCGTAGTCTCAACTGTTCAGCAGTGCAATTTTGCGCTGGGCTGAACCCGATCGATACAGCTCGACTGGAACACACAAAACGAGCCCGACGGCCCCCTGGACCGTCGGGCTCTTGCATGTTGGGGGGAGCTAGACCGTTGGTTTGTGCACGACCTCTGCGACGTCCTGTTTGCTGCGGACGGAGCCGAGCCCTTGAATCTGCATCGTCGGCTGCTCCTTGAGCACCTGCTGGCGATAGAGCCGTTCCATCTCCTGATGGTGCCGAAGCTCGTCTGGTGTCATCTGCTTCTTCCGCGCCTGCAGTTTTTCTTCGCGCGCGTTCTTGGCGATTCCGAGGTCGTCGAGATCGGTCTGTCGGCCCGCCGCGACCGCTTCGGCGTTCAGCACCAGCGAATGATCCTTGCTGGTGAGCGGCACGTGCTTGTTGCCGGCGAAGATTTCGTGACGGCCGTGCTCCTCGTACCACTTGGTGAGCGTGGCCGTCATGTGCATCTTCTCGATGATGTTCCGCCACCCGATGCCGGTGTTGTAGGCGCAGAAGGAGATTTCACCTTGCTGCGTCGCATACGGGATGATGCACATCTCCGTGCGTCGGAAGTCGTAGTTGAACAGGTCCTGGAACCACATGCCGGCGATGAACAGGAAGTTCCAGCGGTCCGAGCGCCGCTGCTCGATATCGTTTCGTGTCCGGTCGCCGGTGACCTTTCCATAGTTCTTGCCGGTGGCTCCGAACGTCTTGTCGAACTTCTTCATCAGATCCGCAATCCTGAAGTGCGTAGGCGCCTTGAACGGGTCGTAGTTCCGCATCAGCGCCAGCGCCATTCCGGCAATCGACAGGACCTTGCCGCGGGCGGCGTCGTTGACCTGCGCGACGTCCTTGGCGAGCTGATCGGCCCTCAGGAACGCCGTTACGGGCACGGCTTCCTTGGTTTCCTTGTCGATCATCACGGCCATGCCGATGCCGCAGTTCGGGTGGCAGCCGCAGGTCAGCTGACCCCACTCGCGATCCGGTCCGTGGACGACGTCAGCCCAGTCCGTGAAGGTGGACATGAATGAAATAGGGAACCAGTCGCGCGTCGGCACGCCGATGCCCGTCTGGTTTTTCACGTCGTGCGCCAGGTGCGACAGCGTGTAGCGCTGCGCAGCGCGCCGGTCCGGCGTCACCTCCTCGTCGCGACCGGTGAAGGAGACCGGCTGGAACGAGAGGAAGTTGATTCGCTTTGGATTGTCGAGCGCGAACTCGATGACGCGGCCGACCTGCTCGTTGTTGACGCCGTTGACGATCGTGATCACAGGCACGATGTCGACGCCGGCGTTGTACAGGTTCTCGATCGCGCGGAGCTTGACGTCGAAGAGGTTGCCGACGCGCCGATGCGCATTGGCCGCATTGCCGATGCCGTCGAACTGGAGGTACGCGTAACGCAGACCGGCCTCGGCCGCCGCTTTCGCAAATTCCGGGCTCTTGGCGAACTCGATGCCGTTGGTGGCCGCCTGCACGCTGTTGTACCCGACCCTCCGCGCGTAGCGGACCGCATCCAGGAAGAACGGCGACATCGTCGGCTCGCCGCCTGAGAACTGCACCGACATCTGGCGGCGCGGCTTGATGCTGATGGCGTTGTCGAGCACCTGTTTGATGTCTTCCCACGTCAGCTCGTGGACGAAACCGACCTGGTTCGCGTCCATGAAGCACGGGTCGCACATCATGTTGCAGCGGTTGGTCAGGTCGACCGTGAGCACCGATCCGCGGCCGTGCAGGATCGTGGAGCTGCCATGGTTATGCAGCTTCTCGTCGTTGTGCGCGCGGATGTCCCGTCC
Organism: Vicinamibacterales bacterium; assembly: GCA_036507475.1. Classification (GTDB taxonomy): domain Bacteria; phylum Acidobacteriota; class Vicinamibacteria; order Vicinamibacterales; family UBA2999; genus DATCJA01. Next base: position 6,792 of record DATCJA010000155.1, on the reverse strand, counting down.
AGGGAAGACCTCCTCGAGGTGCTTGAAGAACGCCGTGTCGATCGCCATCACGTCCTCGAAGCGCCCATGAACGGGGCAGTCCTTGACCATGACGATCTTCCCGTCCTTCTCCATGATGGTCGCTTTGATCTCGCCGACCTTCTCGTTGAGGAGGATCGAGACGTCCTTCTTGCCGTCGAGGATTGCCTGACGCGCTTCGCGCACGCACGTCGGGCACAGCGAATCCGTCTGACGCGGCCAGCCGAGCGGCGGCTTGGTCTTCTGATGCGATTTGAGGAGCGGCTTGTCCGACCAGCGAGGTGTGAACGAGGGGCTCTGCGCAATTCTGTTGGCGGCGGCAAAGACGTGCCAGATTCCGTTCGCCGCAATCGACATCCCCTTTTCCACGTACGTAATCGGTGCGTGCATCGAGGCTCTCCCGGTCGTTGTAGCCCACAGGCGCAGGCCCGTAGGCGGCGTTGATCCCGCACATTTTAGAGGTTGAATCGGCAGGATTTGCCCATTTTTCAGCGGATTGGCACTGCGCGGGGGTGGGCGGGCAGTGGAGATGTCTCGCCGGGATCCGGGATCCGGGGTCCGGGATCTGCGACTCGCGCGACGAAGTCCGGATCTACCGTCGGTCGGATCCCGGTTCCCGAATCCCCGATCCCGCTTCATATCAGCAAAAGAGATTGAATAGCCAAGAACATTGTATTTTACTTATGGTTCACGCGATCGTATAAGAGTCCGACGATGTCGAGTAGGTGCGACCCGCAGAGCGTTCCCGTGACGTTGAGTCAACCGGAGGGTCAGGGTCTGTACGATCCGAGCGCCGAACGCGACGCGTGTGGCGTCGGCTTCGTGGTCCATATGAAGGGCCGCCGTTCCCACGAGATCGTGCGCAAGGCGATGGAGGTGCTCATCAACCTCGAGCATCGTGGCGCCTGCGGGTGTGAAGCGAACACGGGCGATGGGGCCGGCATCCTCGTGCAGATGCCGGACAAGCTGCTGCGCAAGGTCGTCCCCTTCACGCTGCCGGCGGAAGGGTCGTACGGCGCCGGGCTGGTGTTTCTCCCGCGCGATCTGCGCGATCGGGAGGCCCTCACGCAGCTGTTCGCGCGCATCATCGAGGAGGAGGGCCAGGAACTCCTCGGCTGGCGCGAGGTTCCACACGATAACGGCCTCATTGGCGACAGCGCCAAAGCGACGCAGCCGCTGTTCCAGCAAGTTTTCATCGGCGCCGCGCCAGGTCTTCATGGGCTGGCGTTCGAGCGCAAGCTATACGTGATTCGGAAGCGGCTCGAGCGCGCGGCGGACACCCTCGAGGTCAGCGCGCTGTCGCGCCGCTTCTTCTACATCGTGAGCCTGTCGGCGAACACGCTGATCTACAAGGGCATGCTCACGGCGCGCCAGCTCGAGCCGATGTTTCCCGACCTCTCGGATTCCGACCTCGAGTCGGCGCTCGCGCTCGTGCACCAGCGGTTCAGCACCAACACGTTCCCTTCGTGGCCGCTCGCGCATCCGTACCGCTATATCGCGCACAACGGCGAGATCAACACGCTGCGCGGCAACATCAACTGGATGCGCGCTCGCGAGGGGCTGCTGCAGAGCGACCTGTTTGGCTCCGACCTCGCCAAGCTCCTGCCCGTGATTCGCGAGGGGGGAAGCGACACAGCGACGTTCGACAACGTGCTGGAATTCCTCGTGATGAGCGGGCGCTCGCTGCCGCACGCGATTCTGATGATGATTCCGGAGCCGTGGGCCGGACACGAGAGCATGGACCCCGACCGGAAGGCGTTCTATCAGTACCATGCGTCGCTGATGGAGCCATGGGACGGTCCGGCGTCGATTGCCTTTACCGACGGCACGGTCATTGGCGCCGTGCTCGATCGGAACGGGCTTCGCCCGTCGCGGTACTACGTGACGAAGAACGACCTCGTGATCATGGCGTCCGAGGTGGGCGTGCTGGACGTTCCGGCCGAAGACGTCCTCGTCAAGGAACGGCTCCATCCCGGCCGCATCTTTCTCGTCGACACGTCCAAGGGTCGCATCGTCGACGACGAGGAGATCAAGCGAGAGCTCGCCGGGCAGCATCCGTATCGTCAGTGGCTTGCCGCGAATCTGATCGACATCGACGATCTGCCTCGGGCCCGTGCCGAGCAGCCGGAACACGAATCGGTGCTGCAGCGGCAGCAGGCATTCGGGTACACGCAGGAGGACCTGCGGATCCTGATCGGGCCCATGGCGCTCAACGGAGAGGAGCCCGTCGGATCGATGGGCACCGATACGTCGCTGGCGGTGCTCTCACAACGGCCGCGGCTGCTGTTCGATTACTTCAAGCAGCTCTTTGCCCAGGTGACGAATCCGCCGCTCGACGCCATTCGCGAAGAGCTGGTGACGGACATGGGATCGACGATCGGGCCGGAACGGAACCTGCTCTACCCGGAGCCGGCATCGTGCCGTCAGATAACGATCAAGTACCCAATCATTCACAACGAGCACGTCGCCAAGCTGCGTCACCTGCCGCCCGATTCGCAGTTCCGCTCGAAGACGCTGTCGCTGCTGTTCGATCCCGAGAAGGATGGGGACGGGCTGGAGCAGGCGATGACCGACCTGTGCCGGCAGGCGAGCGAGGCGCTGGCAGACGGGCACGACATTTTGATCTTGTCGGACCGTGGTGTCGGCCCGCGGAAAGCTCCTATTCCGAGCCTGCTGGCTACGGCTGGCGTACACCACCATCTGGTGCGTGAGGGGACGCGCACCCGCTGCGCGCTCGTCGTGGAGTGCGGTGATGCGCGAGAGGTCCATCACGTGTCGCTGCTCCTCGGTTACGGCGCCGGCGTGGTCAATCCCTACGTCGCCTTCGAGACGATCGACGACATGATCCGGCAGGGGATGCTCACGGGCATCGACCGGGACACAGCCGTCGCCCATTACATCAAGGCGTTGAACAAGGGCATCCTCAAGGTGATGTCGAAGATGGGGATCTCGACGCTGCAGAGCTATTGCGGCGCGCAGATCTTCGAGGCGATCGGGCTGAGCCAGTCGTTCATCGATCGCTACTTTACGCACACGATGTCGCGCGTCAGCGGCGTGGGCATCGATGTCATCGCGAAGGAAGCATGCCTCAGGCACGAGCGCGCCTTCGGTCCGAGACCTGCGGGGCCGGTGGACCTCGAGTCGGGCGGCGAGTACCAATGGCGGCGCGACGGCGAGTACCATCTGTTCAACCCGGAAACCGTGTTCAAGCTGCAGCACGCGACACGCAGCGGCCAGTACAAGATCTTCAAGGAATACACACGCCTCGTCGACGAGCAGAACAAGAACCGCGCGACGCTGCGGGGGCTGTTCCGCCTGAAGCCTGCGGGACCTCCGGTACCGATCAGCGACGTGGAGCCGGTCGAGGCGATCATCAAGCGCTTCGCGACGGGCGCGATGTCATACGGCTCGATCAGCCAGGAAGCGCACGAGACGCTCGCCATCGCGATGAACCGGATTGGCGGGAAGTCGAATACCGGGGAGGGCGGGGAGGATCCCGCGCGGTATGTCTCGGATTCGAACGGCGACTCACGCCGCAGCGCGATCAAGCAGGTTGCGTCGGCCCGGTTCGGCGTGACCAGCGAATACCTGGTGAACTCGGACGACCTGCAGATCAAGATGGCCCAGGGCGCCAAGCCGGGCGAAGGGGGTCAGCTCCCCGGCGCCAAGGTCTACCCGTGGATTGCGAAGACGAGGTATGCCACCCCGTACGTCGGCCTGATTTCGCCACCGCCGCATCACGACATCTACTCGATCGAGGATCTGGCGCAACTGATCTACGACTTGAAGAACTCGAACCCGAAGGCGCGGATTCACGTGAAGCTCGTGGCGGAGGGGGGTGTCGGCACCGTCGCCGCCGGCGTCGCGAAGGCGCATTCGGACGTGGTGCTCATTTCGGGCCACGATGGCGGCACGGGAGCGTCGCCGCTCACCAGCCTCAAGCATGCGGGTCTCCCCTGGGAGCTCGGGCTCGCCGAGACGCAGCAGGTGCTCGTCCTCAACAAGCTGCGCGATCGCATCGTCGTACAAGTGGACGGTCAGCTCAAGACGGGGCGCGACGTCGTCATCGGAGCGCTGCTCGGCGCTGAAGAGTACGGCTTTGCGACGGCTCCCCTCGTGGTGCTGGGCTGCGTGATGATGCGCGTGTGTCACCTCAATACGTGTCCGGTCGGGATCGCCACGCAGGATCCGGAGCTGCGCAAGAAGTTCGCCGGCAAGCCGGAGTTCGTCGAGAACTTCTTCGCGTTCATCGCCCAGGAAGTCCGCGAGCTGATGGCCGAGCTCGGCTTCCGAACGATCGACGACATGATCGGTCGCGCCGACTGCCTCGACATCAACGCGGCTGTCGGCCACTGGAAGGCAAACGGCCTCGATCTCGCGCCGCTGCTGCACGTCCCCGATCTGCCGGCGAGCGTCGCGCGCCACCATGTATGCGCGCAGGATCACGGCCTCGATCGCGCCTTCGACAACGAGCTGATCGCGCGCTGCCGCCCGGCGCTCGAGCGTCGGACGCCGGTGGAGTTCAGCTCCTTCATCCGCAACTCGGACCGCACGGTAGGCACGATGCTGGGCTATGAAGTCACCAGACGGTATGGCGGGGCCGGGCTCCCCGACGACACGATTCGCATGACGTTTTCCGGATCGGCCGGGCAGAGCTTTGGCGCGTTCCTGCCGCGTGGCATCACGATGACGCTCGTCGGCGACGCCAACGACGGGTTTGGCAAGGGTCTGTCAGGGGGGCGGCTGATTGCCTATCCATCGCTGCAGTCCACGTTCAGAACCGAAGAGAACATCATTCTCGGCAACGTCGCGTTCTACGGCGCGACTGGCGGCGATGCGTATGTCCGTGGCGTCGCGGGTGAGCGCTTCTGCGTGCGCAACAGCGGCGCCAACGTCGTGGTTGAAGGTGTCGGCGACCACGGCTGCGAGTACATGACGGGCGGTCGCGTGGTCATTCTCGGGCGCACGGGGCGCAACTTCGCGGCTGGCATGAGCGGCGGCATCGCGTACGTCTTGGATGCGGACGGGCAATTCAGACGCCGGTGCAACCCCGAGATGGTGGATCTGGAGCCGCTGGATGACGCCGACGATCTCGGCTTCGTGCACGTGATGCTGATGAAGCACGTCACCTATACCGGCAGCAGGTATGCGGCGCGGTTGCTCGAGGATTGGCCGCTGTTGCAGCGCCGTATCGTCAAGGTCATGCCGCGCGAGTACAAGCGGGCGCTCGCCGCCGAGGCGAAGCGGCGCGCTACCGCTACTGCGACCGAAAATGTTCCGGTCGTGGCGTACGTCGCCTCGGACGCGCCCTCCGTAGGTAATGTCCGGCTTTAGCCGGACTGTAGTGCCCATGGGGAAGATCACCGGGTTCATCGAGATCAAGCGGAAGAAGCATCCAACGCGTCCCGTCGAGGAGCGCATCCACGACTGGCAGGAGGTGTATCTGCCCTCGCATGCTCCCGATCTGCAGGCACAGGGCGCACGCTGCATGGACTGCGGGATTCCGTTCTGCCACCAGGGGTGCCCGCTCGGCAATCTCATTCCCGATTGGAACGACCTCGTGTACCGCGATCGGTGGCGATCGGCGATCGATCGCCTGCACGCGACGAACAATTTCCCGGAGTTTACTGGACGCCTCTGTCCCGCGCCGTGCGAAGGCGCGTGCGTGCTGGGCATCAACGACGACGCGGTCACGATCAAGGACATCGAAGTCTCGATCATCGACCGCGCGTACGAAGAAGGTTGGGTGACGCCGAATCCGCCTCCGACCCGGACGTTCAAGAAGGTGGCGGTTGTGGGCTCGGGCCCAGCGGGGTTGGCGGCGGCCGACCAGCTCAATCGCGTCGGTCACTCCGTGACGGTGTTCGAAAAATCGGATCGCATCGGCGGCCTGCTGCGGTACGGCATTCCGGAGTTCAAGATGGAGAAGCGCGTCCTCGATCGTCGCCTGGGGGTGATGGAGGCCGAAGGCGTCATCTTCAGGGCTGGCGTGAATGTGGGCAGGGATGTGTCGGTCAGCCGCTTGCGCGCCGATTTCGATGCGATTCTGCTGACGGCCGGCGCAGGCCACCCTCGCGATCTGCCCGTGCCTGGACGCGAGCTGAAAGGCGTCCACTTCGCCATGGAGTACCTGACGCTGCAAAATCGTCGGTGCGAAGGCGACGCCGTCCCGGACGACGAGTTCATCACGGCACACGGCAAGCACGTCGTCATCATCGGCGGCGGCGACACGGGCGCCGACTGTCTCGGCACCGCCCATCGACAGGGCGCGAAGTCGGTCACACAACTCGAGCTGCTGGCTCAACCACCGCTCGAACGGGCGCCGGACAATCCCTGGCCGCAGTGGCCGAACATCTTCCGCGTGTCTCCGGCCCACGAAGAGGGAGGCGAGCGGCTCTACTCGGTTTCGACAGAGCGGTTTGTCGGCGACGACAACGGCCGGGTGCGTGCGCTTCATGCCGTGAAAGTCGAGATGGTGCGCAGGGACGGACGAGTCCAGTTCGAGCCGATCGCTGGCAGTGAATTCGAAATCCCCGCGGACCTGGTACTGCTGGCCATGGGGTTTCTTGGCGCCGAACGCGGTCCGCTGGTGACCGACCTCGGCCTCAAGATGACCGAACGCGGCAATGTATGGCGCGACGAGCGGTGGATGACCACCGTCCCTGGCGTGTTTACCGCGGGCGACATGCAGCGGGGGCAATCGCTGATTGTCTGGGCGATTGCCGAAGGACGCTCCGCCGCACGCAGCGTGGATCAGTACTTGATGGGCGAGTC
>DATCJA010000154.1:0-29051 GCA_036507475.1 Vicinamibacterales bacterium | reverse complement strand
CTCCCGCGCACGCTGAAGCGTGCGCTCTACGGTGGGTCTGATGAGGGTGTAGCGCTCACCAAGTCACAAGTCACAAAGCACAAGTCACAAGTCACAAGTCACAACGTCTTATGACGTGACCCTTGTGACTTGAGCCTTGTGACTTGTGACTTGTGCCTTGATTACTTCGCGTGCGCCGCTGCGCGCTCGGCCGGCGCGACGCCCATCAAGTCGGCGTGCCCGGCCACGTGGGCGCTGACGATCGCCTCCGCCTGCGCGACCGCGGCACCATCGCCAGCGCGATACACCGAATTGGCCTCGATGAGCGCTTTCTGGCTGGCCGGCGTCGACTCCGGGCTGTCGTAAATTGCCGCGACCGGACACGCGGGGACGCAGGCCCCGCAGTCGATGCACTCGTCCGGATGAATGTAGAGCATGCTCGCCTGCTCGAATTCCGGTTCATCCTTGCGCGGATGAATGCAATCGACCGGACAGACATCGACGCACGCGGAGTCTTTGGTGCCTATGCACGGATCGGTAATGACGAAAGCCATTCCCGTGAGCTTACACAAAAAGCGGCCGGTTTGTGAATAGGACGCGCCGTCGGGCGGTGGGCCCGTGCGACTACTTGATGAAGTGAAGCAGGTGGTGGGACGTTCCCATCATGTAGAAGCGAGCCCACTCGCCCGCGATCTTGTCGGTGCCAGACCCTGATTCCACCCCGAGCACCTGCGGATACCACTTGCCTCCATTCAGGATCTTCACGGGTGTTGACCACTGCGTTGGATTGTCCAGAGAAGGGGAGTAGGAGATGTAGATCCCCTCCGTGCGATAGCTGCGTGGCAAACCTTCGATGTGTGGGGGGCCGCTGCCGGTGCTGCGTGTCGCGCGGTTGTCGACGCGGCCTTCGAGGACGGCGCAACCATGTTCGACTCGTCGTTCATGTAGGGCGAAGCCGAGCGAGTGCTGGGACGGACTCTGGCCGCACGTCGGGAGGGCGCAATCGTCGCCACCAAAGTCTGGACGCCGAATGACGCCGAGGCCGAGCGACAGATCGAGGCAGCGCTCGGCGACTTCGGTGGCCGGGTGGATGTTTACCAGGTGCACAATCTGGTGGCGTGGCAGCGCCGTGTCTCCCAGCTCGAACGATTGCAGGCGCGGGGCGCGGTTCGCGTGATCGGCGCGACGCATTACAGCCCTCATGCATTTGACGAGCTCAGGCGCGTCCTGAACGACCGCAGGGTGGCGGCCGTGCAGGTGCCCTACAATCCCCGGGAACGCGATGTGGAAGAGGTGATTCTTCCCGCTGCCGCGGATCTCGGAATGGGCGTTATCATCATGCGGCCGTTCGGTCAGGGCGCACTGCTGCGGCGGCCTGTATCGCCAGATGCGCTCGCGCCGCTGCGGCCGTTTGGTGTCACGTCGGGACGGTCCGCGGAGCGGACCGTCTGGCCAGCACTGGCGAGTCGGGTCGCGTCGCGACCCGACAGCAGGCGCTGCTCAAGTGGATACTGAGCGACCGGCGATGCCACGTCACCATACCGGCGACGTCGAGCGTGGGTCACATGCGGGAGAATGCGGCCGCGGGACGACCTCCATGGTTCGGGCGCGAGGAACGCGCGTACGTCGAGAAACTCGCAAATGCTGTGTGATTCGAGGCACCCATGAAACGTCTCATCGCGGCGCTCATCGTCGTGCATCGGTACGTCGGGCTGGCCTTCTGCCTCATCTTTCTGGCCTGGTTCGCGTCCGGCATTGTCATGGTCTACAAGCGGATGCCGGAATTTTCGGCCGCGGAACGACTCCTTCGCCTGCCGCCGCTCGATGCGTCTGCCATCCGGTTGACGCCATCTGAGGCATTTGAGGCCGCCGGGGTGCAGGGGACGCCGCAGCGGATCCTGTTGACCTCATTTCAGTCCAGACCGGTCTATCGCTTCGCCTTCGACGCTGGATCGCTCACCGTCTTCGCCGCCGATGGCAGCTATGTCGAGAACGTCGAGCCCGATGGCGCCGTGGCAATTGCAGCGGCGATGTTTCCCGAGAACGCCGGCAGCGTTCGGTATCTGGACTCGAAAACGGAGCCCGATCAGTGGACGATCACGAACCGGTTCAACGCCACTGGAGCGCTCCATCGTGTTTCGCTCGGCGACGCGGCAGGCACCGAGATCTATGTGGCAGAAGCGACCGGCGAGATCGCCATGAAAACCGATCGCTCGAGCCGGTTCTGGGGATACGCCGGTCCCGTAATGCACTGGTTCTACTTCACGCCCCTGCGGTGGGCGCGTGCGCCGCTGTGGAACGACCTGATCGTCTACGGGTCGGTGATCGGATGCGTTCTGTGCGTGCTCGGAATCGTGATTGGCGTGTTTCGCTTTTCGATTTCGCGCCGATTCATGCGAGGCACGTCTGCGACGCCGTATGTGGGCTGGCTGCGCTGGCATCACTACGCGGGCCTGGTGTTTGGCGTCATCACGTTCACATGGACGTTCAGCGGGTTGCTCACGATGACGCCGTGGAACCTGTTTCCGAGCGCAGGGCCGACGCGGGCTCAGGTGCGCGCGATTCGCGGCGACGGCGTGCACGTCGCGCGATTCCAGTTGTCGCCGGTCGACGCGGTGGCAGCGCTGCGACAGCGATTTCCGCCAAAGGAGCTCGATCTCGTGCAGTTCATGGGCACGCCCTTCTACGCGGCGTACCAGCGTCCCGACATTTCGGCCCGTCCGCACCAGGATGCCGCCCGTTATGCGCCGCAGGATCGGCGCCCGGTCCGCGTGTTCGTGTCGGCCGACAGCGGCCTGCCGGGGATACGCGAAGGGTTTACGCGTGACGAACTGCTGACGGCGGCGCGGAGTGCCATGGGGGGAATGGAGCCCAACGAGGTGACGTGGCTCACTGGGTACGACGCGTATTACTACGATCGGACCGGCGGTCGCCACCTGCCGGCGCTGCGCGCCAAGTTCGACGATCCCGACCAGACGTGGCTGTATCTCGACTCGACCGATGGCTCACCCGTGCTGGCGGAGGTGCGCGGCAGCCGAACGGAGCGCTGGCTCTATCAGGGCCTGCACAGCCTTGATTTTCCGTGGCTGTATCAGACGCCGTGGGCGTGGTATCCGCTCATCATCGGCTTGAGTCTGGGCGGCGTCGCGCTCAGCCTGACGTCGCTGGTGATCGCGTGGCGGTTCTTGCGCGGAAAGGTGCGTCGCTCTGTAGAGCCGGTGCGCGTCAGCGTCCGGCAATCAGCGTGACTGCCTGGACATCGCCGGGGATCACCAGCTCCATCACGCCAGCGGCGCTCGGCTTCTCTTTGCCCGTGTAGACGAAATCAGCGGTGGCGGTCTGGCCTGCCTTCACGTCGACGGTACGTGTAAGCCGTCCGTACGCCTCGTGCCACGTCTGGATCGTGTGGCGTCCCGGCGGCACGCGGGCGATGGCGAATGAGCCATCGCCTCCGCTCACGGCGAAGTAAGGGTGCGGCACGACGCCGACCCAGGCCACCATCCAGGAATGGATGTCGCATTTGATGCGCATGACGACGTCCTCGGATTTCAGCGGGAACCTGCTCGTCATGCCTTTGCGCGGTTGGCTGACGTTGAAGGCGTTGCTGTGCGTGGACAGGCTGTGCACGTTGTGCGCGGTGTTGTCGCTGTTCGTCACTTGAAGCGTCTGGCCCACTTGGGCGCCGACCATCCGCGGAACGAAAATGCAGCCCCGCTGATCGAGTGCGACGGGCTGTGTCGGGACGGGCGTGGCGGGAAATGATCCCTGCAGGTTGACGAAGGTATTGGCCAGGCCGCCGTCCGCGCTCCGCACCACGAAATCCTGCGTGACGCGCTTTCCGCCGGCGGCGGCGCTGCACCGCGGATCGCCGCCCATCCGGATGATCGGGCTGGGCGGCGCGGAGGGCGTCAGCCGGACGTGTCCGACAATCGTGCCGGTTGCTCCCTGTGCTTCAACCGCGACGCTGCGTGGACCGGCGGCGACCAGGACGGCCGCTGCACCGCCGACGCACCCGAGCACCAGCCGATTGAGTAGCGGACGGGTCATTGCGTACCGGAAGGCTTTGCTGCTCCTGACTCTTTGGCCGCCCCGGCCGCCGCCTCGTTCGGGTACCAGAACTCCAGGTGGCAGTTCTCGCAGACCATATCGATCTTCTCGCCGATCTCGAACAATCCCTGAACGTTCTTGGCGTTCACGATCGCCATGGTCTCCTTGCCGACGTTCTGCAGGTCGTTGATGTGTTTCAGCCACAAGCCACGATTGCTATCGATCTTTGCCTGAATGTCCTTGGGCACCAGCTCTTCGGGACCGTCGCTCGAATTCATTTCCTCGGGCTTCGCGATCTGCCGCCCCGGCGTGACGAGCAGGTTCGGCGCTTCCACAAACGCCATCGAGGCGTGCAGGAGTTCGTCCCACTCTTCTTCGGTACGCGGCTGCTTCTCCTCGGTGCCCTTCGCCGTGATCGTCACCGCCACCGAGTTGAAGATCTTGAACGCGTTGTATTCGACGATATTGTGCATGATCTCGCGCATGGTGGCGACGGGAGCGGGGCCCTGCGCCGCGGGCGCCTGCTGCTGCTGTTGCTGCTGACTTCGGCAACTGGCCGCAAAGGCAACCACGAGGGCTATGGTGCTGGTCAGAAACAGCCAACGGAAAGCACGCATCTGCGTTCCTTTCATGACATTGGACCGCTATGCGGCTCGTTGCGTGAATTTTGGACTCGTAAGTCCCCGCATAGCGGTCCTAGGCGCGCGGAGCGCGCCAAAGAGATACTGCCAACCAGCCAAGGGCATTCTCATCGGAATATCAAGGGCGAGCCCTTGGATGATTCAACGCTGGAGCCGCGTACGAGGGTCAGTCTACTAGGCCCTGCCCCTCTTCTCATCTGAATTTTCTGTCAGAAAACGGCTATCTGTCTCGTTACTCTGACGGCGAATTTTTTCGCGACCGCCTGGCGTTGCACGGTCGATTGGGCTTCCGGCGGCCAGGGATTGGCCAATTCGGCTATAGTGGGACGGTCTCGATCACCCGAATTCAAACGCCGATGGCGATCTCCCTTCTGCTGCTCGAGTCAGACGAGAGTGCCCGGCTGGCCTATACCAAGGCTCTGCGCGATGCAGGGTGCACCGTGGAAACGGCGGCCGACTCGACGCATGTGTATGCATCCGCCGTGGCAAATGTGCCGGATGTGATCGTCGTGACGTTCGACGCGTCTCTTCGCGACGATCGCTTCAGGCTGTGCAGACAGCTCGGCGCGGACCCCCGCACGCGCCACGTGCCTATTCTCCTGACGGCGGCGGCGGTGGATCAGCGGGATCTGGAACTGGCCACGAGCACCGGTGTGCTTGCGCTCGCGCTCGAGTCTCATGACGCGGCGAAGCTGGTGAGCGCAGTTCGTGGTGTCGTCGCGGCTCGCCTCAAACCAGCGGCCCTGCGTGTGTCACTCGAGTCCTCGTCGAAGGACGAGGTGTCGCAGAAGAACAAACCCGCCTAGACGGGAACAGGCGTCAGCGGCCGGTCACTGCCACTCGCGCGGTGCGCCAGGCCACGTGCCGCGTGCCCATACACCCTTCTGGACTTCACGGACCAGCCCGGACGACGCGAGCCGAGCGAGGATGCGCTCGGCGGCATCCATCGGAATGTTCAGCCACTTCTGAAGCGTCTCCACCGTCAGCGTGACGCTCGGGTTCTGGACGACGCCATTGATGACGCGCTGCACTACCGCGGCCCGTGTGGCGATGTTCCGGCGTTCTCCTTCTCGCATTCGCTGACCCCGAGTCTCTATCCTGATTCGAGGGAGCCTCCATCCTTATTCGAGGCAAGCTGAATGCCGTTGTCAGCTGGTCCGCATGCACAACGGCCGTGCTTTTCGAGTCGAGAGCGAAGAAGGAAGGGCTGAGACTCCGTGCTCTCATCGGCACGGCTCATGTTGGCAGTCGCAGCGCAGCTCGATCTTGTTTCCTGCCTGCTTGCAGTGGTCGCTGCAGTACTTCCCATGAGGTCCGTTTGGTGGCACTATGCACGCACATACCGGATGCGCGCATTTCGTTCCTTCAGAAGCCATAGCGCACCTCCACCGGAGCAATCTACGTCTGTGGTCGGACGGTTACAAGTCCGATGCCTTGCCGGCTGGCTCATCTGCATCGCCCTGCTGGCGGGTATCGTGCCGGCGTCACTTGGGGCCGAAGACGCGACGTCGGTGAACCTCGCCGACACCCTCAGGAATGTGGGGCGTACGGTTCAGCGGTGGTACTCGCGCGCGCAGACCGTGGTGTCGACCGAGACCGTGTGGATTCAGCCGCTGCGAGCCGACATGACGCCTGATGCGTTCCCCCGGCGGCTCGCATTCGAGCTGCGCGTCGCGTGGGATCCCGAAAACGTCGGACCGCTCGGCGTCCCGGAGGTGAACGTGCTTCGCGAGGTGCTGAGAGTCAACGGCAAGGCCGCGCGGCAGGATCGCGATCCAGGCTGCATGGATCCGAAGCCGGTGTCGCCCGAGCCGCTGGCGATGCTGCTGCCCACGCGGCTGGCGGAATCAGAGTTTTCGCTCGCCGGCACCACGCGCGTGAACGGCCGCGAGGCGTTGATGATCGACTACCGCGGCGTCGCCACGCGCCCGCCGGACGTCGCCTGGACGAAGGACTGCGTGACAGTGTCGCTGCCCGGACAGTCTCGGGGCCGAATCTGGGTGGATGTCTCGACCTACGAGGTGCTGCGGATCGACGATCGACTGACGACGCGCTTCGAGTTCGATGTCCCGCGCGAGCACGTGCGGCGCGGCGCGGCGTCGTCGATGGTGATCGAGCGCGCAGAATCGTCTATCCGGTACGCGCGCGTGGAGTTCGAGGAGCCGCGCGAATCGATGATGCTGCCGGTGTCGATCGACAGTCTGACCGTGATCCGCGGCTCCAGCATGCAACGCACGCGCATCAGCCAGCGTTTATCGAATCACCGCCGCTACCTCACGTCCGGGCGCCTTCTGGACTAGCCTCGACGCGTCGAAAGCCGATCGCACGTAGTGTCCGGCTTTAGCCGGACCTACAGCCGGACGCGCAGTGGTCCGCCTGAAGGCGGACACTACGTACACTTTTGAAGCGGTTCAGGTTCCGCGCACGGGCGCGACGAACAAACGTCTGCACGGGCGTGCGATGAGGCGCGCCATCCGGTTGGCGCGGGCGTGCCGCGCGCTGTCGGTCGCGATTCCCGTATTCGCGTACATCTGCCGGTAGAGCTTCGAGATGAGCACGAACGCCAGCCGTGCTTTCAGCGTCTTGACGCACCGGGCGCGCTTCCAGATGGCCGGAAGGCTGTAAAACTTATCCCACACGGCCTGAGTGTAGTTGCGGATCTGCTCGGGCGCGAGATGCGGATGAGGCATGTACACCTTGGGCCGCCGGGCCGTCGGTAGCAGCCAATGGCGTGTCATGGGGATGTCGTCTATCGTCGGCTGATTCGTCTGGCTGCGCTCCCAGCGCTCGAAGTCGACAGTGCCGGGAAACGGCTGCAGCAGGACGAACTGCGCGAAGGCGACGTCGGCCGAGAGCGCCAGCGCGGCGGTCGCCTCGAATGTCTCGGCCGTGTCGGTCGGCAGACCGAAAATGAACGAGGCGAGTACTTGGACGCCGTGCTGTCGAAAGACCCGCAGCCGTTCTGCGAGCGCGTCTCCCGCGAGGTTGAAATCCTTGTAGACTGATTTCAGCCCTTCCGCGGTGACCGACTCCACTCCTACGAGTGCGCCACGGATTCGCGCACGCCGCATCGCGTCGAGGAACGCCGGATCTTCGGCCGCTTCCATCGTGATCTGAGTGAGGAAGACCATCTCCTCGGGCAGCTCGGCGAGCCGCTCCATCAGCTCGAAGCGCTCGCGCCGCAGCGCCTCCAGGTTCTGCAGGGCTGTTGGATCGGCGCGGCGCCGTGCCATGGCCAGGTCGTTCAGCGTCACGGGGTAGAAGTTGTCGTCGGCCAGCAGGACGAACCGGAATCCGTGTCGGCGGAGCTCGCGTATTTCCTCGATGATGTCGCTGGTGCCCCGCGTGCGAGGCTGCTGCCCGTCCGTGCGCCACACGGAACAGAATGAACAGTGCTTGGGGCAGCCGCGCACGGTCTGGACCGACCCCCACATGTAACGGTCCTTGGGCAGCAGGTCCCAGCGCCCGCCGTAGAACGACCGTCCCTCGATGCGTCCCCCTTCGTAGGTCTGGCGGGGATGTCCCGCCGCGCAGTCTGTGACGACCGCTGCCCACACGAGGTCGCCGTCACCGCGCACCACCGCATGCGCTCCGCCGTACTGCCGGGCCTCGTCGGGATACAGCGTCGAGTGGATGCCGCCAAAGACGACGAACGCGCCGCGCTCGCGAGCGAATCGACCGATTTCGTACCCGCGATGCGCGTTCGCCGTGTGGATGCCGATGCCGACCACGTCGCCGCTCTCAACCTGCGAAGGGTCGAACGGCTCGAGCGTCTCGTCGATCAGGTGCGGATCTCCATATGTGGACGGCGTCGCCGCGGCGAGAACATACAGCCACCGGGGCGTGATCACAGCGATGCCAAACGAGACGTCGCTCGGGTTGACGAGGTGGACGCGCATCTTGCGGGGGCGCTTAACCCTACCTCAGATCGGCCAAATGTGGGATAGGCCGTTTGGGGGACCCGCTCCGGGGCATCAGTCCAGGCGTCGGTCGAACGTCCAAATCGCCTCGACAATCATGTCCGCGACGTCGCCGAAGAACCGACGGTCGAACCGGTCGGCCGTGTCGGTCGGTTTGTGGTAGTCGGAATGATCTTCCACGCCAAAGTAGACAAACGGCACGCCGGCGTCATGGAAAGGTCCGTGGTCGGACGAGTGGGTCCAGTCCTCGAGGCCGCCGCCCAAGTGTGCCGGCCGGTCGTGGCCGAAGAGGATTTTGACCGAGGTGCGCGCTTGCACGTCCTGCAGAATCGGTATCTGCCACGGCGAATAGAACGTGCCGGCCGCATAGATTTCGTTTGCGTCGCTGCGCGACACCATGTCCAGGTTGATGTTCAGTCCGATGCGGCCGCGCGGGAGGAGGTTGGAGGCGATGAGCGCTTTGGCGCCGTGCTGGCCCAGTTCCTCTCCGTCGAGGGCGGCAAACACCAGCGGGTGCCGCGGCTGAGTCATCGTGAAGTGCCGTGCGGCGGCCAGCAGCGCGGCGACGCCAGACGCATTGTCATCGGCGCCGGGGTAGAGCACTCCATCGCGAATGCCCTCGTGGTCGTAGTGGGCTGTGATCACAATCGTTGTGCCACGCGAATCGCTGCCCGCCACGCGACCGACGATGTTGGCCGCCGGGTACTCGGCGCGAGATGAGCGGCTGCCGGGACGAGTGTCGCGAACGTTACTGGGAGCGATGGTAAAGGTTTGCATGAACGCGGCGTCATTCACCGGCGTGAGGCGCATTGACGCGAATTGCTGTGCGATCCACTCGCGCGCCTTGAGCCCCCCCGGCGTGCCGGTCTGGCGACCTTCAAACGAGGGTGATGCCAGCGTCGCGACATCGCGCATGAGCCGCGCCCGGTCGACGTGCCGCGCCACAGTCGCGCGGTCGGCGCGAGCTTGCGGCGCGGCGGCGCCACCCTGCGCCTCGACCCTCGTCCATCCGTCCCGCCAGGTGGCATGACAGATGGCGAGGGCGAAGACGCTCGCGGGCAGGAGGATCAAGCGCGCGGACCGGAGCATGGTCACATCCTAACAAGTCACAAGTCACAAGTCACAAGTCACAAAGCCCAAAGCCGAATGCCCCCGCTGGACTCCGCGGCACTGGACGCGGTAAAAAGGCAGCCGTGCTCAGGCGGGCATTTCTCGAGACGCTTCTTCGCACCGGATCTGGCGTTGCCGCCACAAGCCTGTTCCCTGCGGCAGCCGCCCTTGCGCAGCAGATCGTCTCCAAGGATCGCCTGATCATTCGCTCGCCGCGTCCGGAAGATCTCGAAACACCAGCGCATCTTCTGACGTCGTGGATCACGCCTAACGAACTGTTCTACGTTCGCTCCCACTTCTATACGCCGTCGATCGACCCGAGCATGTGGAGGCTCCGCGTCGAAGGAGAGGTCGACAAGCCGCTCGACCTGAGTGTGGAGGATCTGCGCAGTCTGGCGTCGATCACGCAGGTCGTCACGCTGGAGTGTGCCGGGAATGGACGCGCCTTTTTCGATCCGCCCGTCGCCGGCGTTCAGTGGGAGAAGGGCGCCGTTGGGACGGCCGCGTGGACCGGTGTAAGGCTCGTGGATCTGCTGAGCCGCGCGGGTGTCAGGCCGTCGGCGCGTTATGTGTGGTTCGACGGTGCGGACCTTGGAATCGGCCGCGCGCCCGATTTCATCCGCAGTCTGCCGATCGACAAAGCGCTGAATCGCGACACGCTGCTCGCCTACGACATGAACGGTGAGACGCTTCCCGTTTCTCACGGGTTTCCGTTGCGTGCGGTGGTGCCGGGATGGGAGGGCGCCTATTCCGTCAAGTGGCTCACGCATATCCAGGTGAGCGCCCAGGATCATGACGGGCCATTCGTACAGGCGGCATATCGCTATCCCCGCCGGCCGGCGACACCGGGAAGCGCCATACCGCCGTCGGAGACGGTGCCGCTGCGGAACCTGCCTGTGAAGTCGCTCATCACCACGCCTGCGACCAATGCTGTCGTTTCCCGCGGAGCGCCCGTTCGCATATCAGGATTCGCCTGGGCGGGCGAAGCAGCGATCAGGCGTGTCGATGTGTCCACGGACAACGGCCGGACGTGGGCGGCTGCGCAGCTTGGACGCGATCAGTCGCGCTATGCCTGGCGTCAGTTCGAATACCTCTGGCGGCCGACCGAAGGCGGTTCCTACGTCGTGCTGTCCCGGGCGACCGACAGCCGCGGCCTCACGCAGCCCATCGTGCCAGAGTGGAACCCGGCTGGGTACGTGTGGAACGCGATCGATCAGGTCCGTGTCAATGTCGGGACATAACCGCACGATCTTCATGGCAGCGGCGACCGTCTGGTGTGCGTCGATTGTCATCTACGGCGAGTCGGTAGCCACATATCGGAGGCCTGGAGGCCTCCGGCTACCAGGCGCACTGGACGTATCGCAGCCAGCGCAGGAACTGCCTTCGGGCGAAGGCGCAGAGATCACGCGCAATCGCTGTACGACGTGCCATGGGAGCGGTCTGATCGTCCAGCAGCGACTGTCGCGCGACGGCTGGTCGCGCGAAATCGACAAGATGGTTGGCTGGGGCGCCGTGATCCCCGAGGTCGAGCGGAACGTGCTGCTCAACTATCTGGCCGCGATTGGCGGAGCCGCTCCGGAAGCGGCGCAGGCCAGCGCGGCAGTGGATGGCGCCGCCCTTCTGAAAACGCGCTGTCTGGTTTGTCACGATCTGCATCTCGTCGACCAGCAACGGCTCGACGCGGCGGGATGGCGGCGCGAAATGGACAAGATGATCGGCTGGGGTGCCACGCTCACCGACGCGGAGAAAGACGCGCTCATCGAGCACCTGGCGCGTCGGCGGCCGTAACGCGCGGAGACTCGGAGACCCGAAGGTCTCCGGCTACCGCAATTCACTACCGCGATTCACGTTGCGGGATTCGGTCGGAGGGCTACCGCGAATCACGTTGCTGGATTGAGTCGGAAGAGCGTGTTAACGTAGCCGGCCTGTCGTCTCCGTACCCAGCTCTGCCAGAAAGGCGGGCTTCACGGAGCGCGAAGTCCAATCAGCTTGGATGATAAGGAGAGACAACCATGCGGCACGGCAAGATGCTTGGAGCGGCGCTGGCGGCGCTGGTCGGATGCGCGTTCGCAATCGATCAGGTTCCCGTCGGCGCGCAGGGACAGGGACGCGGCGCTGCCGGTCAGATGCCAGCGGGCGTGCATGCGATGAAGGCGGCTAACGGTGCGATGGTGCTCGCTGACGGCACGATGATGACGCTGTACACCTTCGCGAAGGACATGCCAGGCGTCTCGAACTGCAATGACAATTGCGCGAAGAACTGGCCGCCGCTCATGGCCGCGGCTGATGCGAAACCGATGGGCGACTGGACGATCATCACACGCGCGGACGGCTCGAAGCAGTGGGCCTACAAAGGCATGCCGCTGTACAAGTGGATGAAGGACGCAAAGCCGGGCGACGCCACCGGCGACGGCATGGGACAGGGGGCGTGGAAAATCGCCGCTCCGTGAGTCTTTAGTCTCTGGTCTTTAGTCTCTAGTCCCTGGTCGGTCTTTAGTCTTCAGTCGAGTATGCACGAAAGACCAAAGACTAAAGACCAAAGACTAGAGACTGAGGGATTCACTCCGTCCAATCCATCGCGCCGCGACCGATGAGTCTCCCCTCCAGCAGCGCGCGGTGCACGTCCTCGACGTTCGTTGGTGGCACGACCCGCGACACGACGGGATGGATCTTGCCCGCCGCGACGAGCTCCGCCGATTCGCGCAGCTCGGCCTTCGAGGCGTAGCGCGATCCGAGGAGGCTGATCTCGCGCAGCACGAGATCGCGCGGGCTGATACGGATGTCGACGTCGCGGAACGTGGTGAGCACGACGAGCCGGCCGCCAAGCGGAAGCGACGCCAGCGCCCACGTCAGGCTGTCCTTCGAGCCGACCAGGTCGATCACGACTGTAGGTGTGCCGCCGTCCCAGTCGCGGGGAAGGCGGATGTCGTCGAACGAGCGAGACAGCACAGGCACGCCGCCCATCCGCTGGATGATGTCGAACTTGCTCTCGCTCGCCTCGAGGCCTGCCACCCGGGCTCCGAACAACGTGGCCATTTCGACCATGTGAATGCCCACGCCTCCGCCCGCGCCGATGACGCCGACGCGGTCGCCTTGCTGAATGCGCGCGCGGGTCTTGCAGACGTGCAGGGGTGTGGCGATGGCATCGGGGATTGCCGTCGCCACTGCGGCCGGCAGCGACTGGGGAAGTGGAATGACGTTGCCCGCGGGCAGCACGGTGAACGCCGCGTACCCGCCGTCACGATGGACGCCGACCCACCCCGCCAGATTGGCGCAGAGCGAATCGTGTCCAGACTGGCACGCTGAGCACCGCCCGCACACGAGATAGAAATACGCCATCACCCGCGTGCCAACCGGCGGCGACGTGACGCCGGCGCCGAGCGCTTCAACGCGTCCGACGACTTCATGTCCCGGGACGCGGGGGAGCCTGGCCGCGTCGTTGGCGAGATCGCCTCGAATGCAGTTGAGCACGGTGAGGCCGATACCGCACGCCTCGACGCGAATCAGGACCTCGCCTGGCTGAGGCGGTGGAACGTCGAACGACTCCCACCGAAGCGGGCCGCCCCACTGGTGGATCCGATAACCCTCGACCTTCATTCGCGCGCCCGACTCTGAGCGACAGCAAACAAGGAGGTCGCATTCCCGAACGTAATCGCCTCGCGATCGCAGGCGTCGAGGTCGATCGCAGAAAGGTAGTGGTCGAAGCGATTGTCGGCCATATCGAAGGGGAGATCCGTTCCCAGCACGACGCGGTCCGAGCCCACCAGCTCGATCAGAAACTGCAGCGGGACGCTCGCGTGGGTGATCGTGTCGTACCAGAAGCGCCGAAGGTACGTGGAGGGAGGCGACGCAATCGCCGCGCTCGTTTCCGCGCGGACGCGGAACCCATGATCCAGGCGTCCAACCTGATACGGCATGAATCCACCTGCGTGCACGAGAACCACTTTCAAGGCGGCGTGCCGATCGAGAAAGCCGGACAGGATGAGGCGACTCGCCGCGATGCACGTTTCGAGCGGGTTGCCGGTGAGGTTCGTCATGTAGAAGTCGGCAAGCTGCGGGCGCGCGCCGACGTAATACGGATGCAGGATGACCGGCACATCGAGCTCCGCAGCGGTGCGGAAGAACGGCTCGAACCTCGGGTCGTCCAGCGGGACGGTCTCCATGGTCGTACCGATTTCGACTCCCCGCAGGCCAAGGCGCACGACAGCGCGTCGCAGTTCGGCTGCGGCGGCATCCGGATCCTGCAGCGGAACCGCCGCCACGCCTTGCAGGCGATCGGACTGGGCGACGAAGGCCGCCAGCGAATCATTCGCTTCCCGGCAGAAGTCGCCGGCCGCGACGCCGTCGAGCCAATAGAAGAACAACGTCGGGCTGAGCGACAGGATCGACGCGTCGATGCCGAGGCCGTCCATCTGTTTCAGCTTTGCCTCCACATCGAAAAACTCGCGCGACAGTGGGTAACGGTAGCCCTGTGGATGGAGGAGCCATTCCGTGGCGTCCTGTCGCACCACTTTTACACCGTCGACCGCACGACCCGCGCGCGCATCGGTCACGAATGTGGGCGGAATGAAATGCGTGTGTATGTCGATGGTCATCGAACGTGATCGGCCTTTGGCAGGTTCTACGGCTGAGCTCGGATGAACTGCGCCGCCTTCAGCAACAGCGTCCTGTTGACGCCGTCCGAGTGGATGAAGCAGGCGGCATCGCGGACGAGCTTCTCGAATCCAAGGTCGCGCATGTATCCATACGCGCCGTGCAGTTCCAGCGCTTTGGTCACCACCTTCCAGGAGACCTCCGACGCGAACACTTTTGGCAAGGCGCCCAGCGTGGGATCCCAGCCGGTGTCTCTGTGGTCGGCCTTCCACGCCGCGTGGTGGATGTAGGCACGCGCCGCGTCGATGAGCATGTGCATTTCGGCGAGCTGCGCCGCGATGATGTCGTGCTCGATCAGTCGCTGGCCGCCCTGGATGCGCTCTCTCGTCCACGTCAGCGAGCGGTCGTAAGCGGCCGCGGCCACGCCGAGCACGCTTGCCGCGGCGTACGCATTGCTCGCAGGGAAGAACTGCGAAATCACGTCGAAGCCGCGATCGACCTCGCCAAGCACGTCGTCGTCCGGCACGAAACAGGAATCGAAAATCAGCTCCGCGTTGTTGGCGAGCCGTTCCCCCATCTTGTCCTCGACGTGCCCGGTGGTGAAGCCGGGTGCGCCCCGTTCGACGATAAAGCACGTGCTGCCCTCGTTGAGCCCCTTGTCGGGGTTCGTCTGCGCAAACAGCAGATACAGGCGTGCCCGGTTCCCGTTCGAGATGAAGCGCTTCCTGCCGTTGATGATCCATCCGTTGCCCTTCCGCGTGGCTCTCGTGACGAAGCCGGCGGGCTGATACGGAATGATGTAGTTCGACGCGGTCTGAGGCTCGGTCATACCGATGGCCATCAGTGCGCGATGGTCGTCGCGCAGCCGTGGCAGAAAGCGGGCACGCTGCTCGGTGGTTGCCGCCGCCTGGAACGACTGGATGAGCTTCAGCGTCTGCGCGAAAACCACCGACACGCCCATGTCCCCTTTCGCCAGCTCCTCAACGACCATCGCCGTCATGACGCAGTCGGCGCCGCCGCCGCCGTATTCGGGCAGCAGCGTGAGCGTCCGCAGTCCGCGTTCGCTCCCTTTTTCGACGATGTCCCAGGAGAAGCAGTCCTCGGGGTTGACGTTGCGGTCGAGGTCGGCCGACGCGGGCGCGACGACGTCGGCGACGAACTTGCGGGCGACTTCGACGGCGGCTGCAGCTGCCAGACGACGCTTCTGTAGATCGAGAGTGTCAGCGCTCATTTATTGGTCTCGGTGCGCGAGAATGATCTTCATCCTGCCGTCGGCGTCGCTCTGGAGCATGCCCAGCGCCTCCCGAAGCCGTGACAGCGGCAGCACCTGAGTGACGAGAGGCGCAAGCTTCACGGCGCCGCGCGCAATGAGGTCGATCGATTCCGGAAAGTCCTCGCTCGTTGCAGCGCGGGCGCTCACGATCGTCGGCTCCTTGTAATAAAGCTGATAGAACGGCAACGCCCCTTCGCTAGCGGTGTAAATGCCGAACAGGACGATGGTGCCGCCCGGGCGCACCATGGCGATGGCGTCGGCGAGCGACTGCACGTGGCCTGTCGATTCAATGACGATGTCGGCGCCGTGGCCGTCCGTGGCACCTTGGACGGCGCGAACCCCCTCCTCACCGCTGCCTGCCGTGAGGTCGGCGCCGAGCTGTCCTGCCAGCGATCGCTTCCATGCGCTCCGCGTGATGCCGATCGCGACGCCGGCCCCACGTGCCTTCGCCAGTTGCACGTGCAGCTGTCCCGACACGCCGAGACCGATGACGGCGACCGACTGGCCGGCCGAGAGGTCGGCGCGCCGCTGGGCGTGAAGGCAGGTTGTGAGCACTTGGATGAGTGGTGCGGTCTGGCTGTCGATCGACGGCGGCAGCGCGTACACGTGACTGCGGGGCGCGACGACGTAGTCCGCGAACCCTCCGTTGACTTCGCGCCCGATTATGCCGCCGGTGGCGCACAGGTTGGTGCGTCCCGCGCGGCAGTCGGCGCAGGTGCCGCAGTACAGCACCGGGTCCACCAGGACACGCTGGCCTGCCAGGACGTGTCCGCCCCCATTTGTGTCGACCACGTCGCCGCTGATTTCATGACCCATGATGATTGGGTACGACGCGGGCATGCCGCCGGTGTAGATCTTGAGATCGGTGCCGCAGATGCCGCTGTTCGTGACCCGAACGAGAACCTCGTCGCCATGCGGCTGTGGCGTATCGACCTCGGCGACGACGAGATCGCCAGGGCGGCGCAGGACGAGGGCTTTCATCGCACCCATCATAACGGGGGACTCGAAGCGATTTATGATTCGTGACTTGTGATTTGCGATGGTGCGCTATTCGGAACTGGACAAACAGGTGATCCAGCGCGAATCTTGTGCGTAAACTCTTCGACGCCGTCGAGGTGCGGACGTGGCTCCAATCGCGATTCGCTTTGCGTCCATCTGGGCGTCCTCTACAGAGACGAGAGTTCACACCATACCGAGCGACGCCTGCAGATGAAGGAGATGGGGCATGCTTATGTCAACATCGCCGAAATTCGGTAGTGATGGACAGTATCCCGCTGGTGAACTTTCGCGGCGCGAGTTCGTCGGCGCGGCGGCTGCGGCGGCCGCCGGATTGGTGCGTCATCCAGGCCAAGCGCGTTCCGCCGGGGTTGCTGCCGTCCCGACTTCCTCGCCCTACGGCAACGGGACGATCCCGGCAGGCATCCGGTCGCGCACCGTGGCCAACGTCAATGGCCTCGCCGTGCACATGCTGGAGGCCGGGTTCGAAAGGCCAGGCCGGCCGGCGATTCTCCTGATGCACGGCTTTCCAGAACTCGCGTATAGCTGGCGCAAGGTGATGTTGCCACTGGCGGCGGCGGGTTATCACGTGATCGCTCCCGACCAGCGTGGCTACGGTCGCACGACGGGTTCGGACAATTCCTATGACGCCGATCCCGATCCGTTCCGAATGCTCAGCATGGTGCGGGATGCGATCGGTCTCGTCTACGCGCTCGGCTATCGCAACATCGCGATGGTGGCGGGGCACGACGCTGGCGCGCCAGTCGCATCGTGGGCGGCCTTGGTACGTCCCGACATCTTCCGCACCGTCACGATTCTGAGTTCGCCCTTCGAAGGACCGCCGTCGATCCCATTCGACACGGCAAACGGCGCGGCCGCCCCACGACCCGCCCCCACCGACGACGAACTCGACGTGGAACTCGCGAAGCTCAACCCGCAGCGGAAGTATTACCAGAACTATCAGCGAACGCGGGGGGCCAATGACAACATGCTGAATGCGCCGCAGGGACTGCATGCGTTCTTTCGGGCTTACTACCACTACAAGAGCGCCGATTGGAAAGGGAACAGGCCCCATCCGTTGAAGGCGCGCACCGCCGAAGAAATGGCGCAGATTCCCACGTATTACGTCATGGAGAAGGACAAGGGCATGGCCGAGACCGTTGCGCCCTTCATGCCGTCGGCGTCCGAGATCGCGGCGTGCACGTGGCTGACCGAGGACGAAGTGGAAGTGTACGCGACCGAGTACGGCAGGACCGGGTTCACCGGCGCCCTTCAGGGCTATCGAGTGCGGCGAGGCTCCGATCCCAAGAGCCTCGCCGAGATGCGCACGTTTTCGGGCCGCTCCATCGACGTCCCATCCATGTTCATCGCCGGCAAGAGCGACTGGGGCGTCTACCAGACGCCCGGCGCCGTCGACAAGATGCAGGCGAGCGCGTGCACGCGCATGGTCGGATTCCATCTCTTGGACGGCGCTGGGCATTGGGTGCAGCAGGAACAACCCGAAGAGGTGAGTGCGCGGCTCGTTGCGTTCCTGCGCAAGTACGCGTCGGCAAGCGGCAAGCCGTGACGGGTGCGGCGCTCCCACGCGTCCAACGTGGAAAAGCGCACGAACAAGCGCGTCTTCGTCCATTCGGTTTCGCTTTCTCCGGTGAGATATACGAGCCTCTATCTGGTTTGAACTGTGAATGGAAACCGTTCATGCGGGAGTTGTCATGAAACCACGGTTGATGAGAATTGGCGGAGTAGTGGTTGTCGCTGCGGGACTTGCTGTCCCGGCTACGTTCGCGCAGCAAACCTCTGTCAAAAG
Organism: Vicinamibacterales bacterium; assembly: GCA_036507475.1. Classification (GTDB taxonomy): domain Bacteria; phylum Acidobacteriota; class Vicinamibacteria; order Vicinamibacterales; family UBA2999; genus DATCJA01. The sequence goes on along the minus strand of DATCJA010000154.1, from coordinate 10,685 downwards.
GGACTTCGAGGCGGAGATCCGGGCAGCCGTACAGTCGGCCAAGGATGCGTCCGAGTTCGAGTTCCTGGGCACGCTCGTCCGAGCGTGTCTGTTGCCGCAGAGCGGCGGCGAAAACACCACTGACGTCGCGCCGGCCTATGTCGCGAATCCTGCCGCAGCCCCAGCGTCGGAGACCTGGTATGCGGAGCCTGCGAAAGTGTTCGACAATCTCTACTTCGTCGGAGGAAAGATTCACTCCTCGTGGGCCCTGACGACGAGCGACGGGATCATTCTCATCGACACGATCTTTCCCTACAACTCCGAGAGACTGATCGTCGGAGGTCTGCAGAAGCTTGGACTCGATCCCAGGAACATCAAGTACGTTCTCATTTCGCATGCCCATGGCGATCACATCGGCGGCGCAGAAATGCTGCAGGCGCGATACAAGCCCCGCATGGTCATGGGCGCCCCGGACTGGGATACGGTTGCGAAGTATCCCAACCGGTACAAGACGATGGCTCCGAAGAAGGACATCGTTGCGACCGACGGTATGAAGATCACGCTCGGTGGGGCGACGGTGACAATCTGGTTGACGCCTGGGCACACGCCAGGCACTCTCTCGTACACCTTTACGGTGTTCGACCGCGGTCGGCCCGTCAACGTGGCTTATTCCGGGGGCACAGCGTTTAACTTCGTGAACAACACGCCCGATCCGGGAATCAAGAACTTCCAGATCTATATCGACTCACAGCGAAAGATGGCCGAGAAGGCTGCCGCCGCCGGCGCAACGGTTCTGCTCTCCAATCATTCCGAGTTCGATAATGCGGTCACTAAGAACAAGATCCTCGCCGGGCGCGGGAACGGTCCGCATCCATACGAGATCGGTACCGAGTGGGTCCAACGATATTTCCGCGTTATGCAGGGTTGTGCACGCGCCGCGCAGTTGCGGCTGGAACAGCAACTGGTTGCGGCGGCCAATCGCTAATCACCAATCACGAATCACCAATGTCTGGATATACTGCCGAGCATGCCCAGACTTGGTGTCGTGATCGCCAGCGTGCGCGAGGGCCGCGTTGGCCTTCCGGTCGCTCAATGGTTCATCGAGCGCGCGCGGCAGCACGCGAAATTCGAGATCGAGATCATCGACCTCAAAGCCATCGATCTACCTGTCTTCGCCGAACGTCACCATCCCCGCCTGCAGAAGTACGAAAGTGAGAAGCAGAAGGAGTGGAGCGCCGTCGTTGCGGCGCTCGACGCCTTTGTCTTCATCACGCCCGAATACAACTACGGAATGGCGCCGGCCCTGCTGAATGCGCTCGACTATCTGTTCATCGAATGGAACTACAAGCCGGCGGCGTTCGTCAGTTATGGGGGAATATCGGGCGGCTTGCGCGCGGTTCAGACGACCAGACAGACGATGGCGGCGCTGAAGATGGTGGCAATCGCCGAAGCGGTCACCATTCCGTTCGTGGCGCAGGCCATCGATCGCGAGTCAGGACAGTTCAACGCCACCGAGCAGCACGACCGGTCGGCAACTGTCATGCTCGACGAGCTCCATCGGTGGGCAGAGGCTCTGGCCGCGCTCCGCGCATGAGTCGCCGGGTCCGCGGCTCCCCGACGACGAAAGCCGCGGCACCCGGCCTACGTACGTGGGGCGGGTGCCGCGAAGCGGACCCGCCTAGACAACCCGCCGCCGCCGAAGCTCCTTGAATTCGTCCGGGCTGATACCAAGCTCGCTCGTCAGAATCGCCTCAGTGTGCTGGCCGAGCAGTGGCGCCGGCGTGTCCGCAATGGGCGCCGTATCGGAGAGCTTGATCGGGTTGGCGACCAGACGCAGGTCTCCAGCTACAGGGTGCCGCATCGAGGTGATCATCCCGCGGGCCTCGAGCTGCGGATCGACAATCATCTCGCCAATCGTCCGCACTGGACCGCAGGGGACGCCGGCTTCGCGCAGGCGGGCCGTCCAGTCGTGGCGATCGCGTGTGCGCAGGACGCGCGCGACGATGGGCCATAGCAGAGCCCGGTTGGCGACTCGTTGCGGATTCGTCGAGAAGCGTGCGTCGTCCGCCAGTTCCGACACGTCGGCAGCCGTGCAGAAGCGTCGCCACTGTTCGTCGTTGCCGATGGCCAGCATCAGTTGCCCGTCGCGTGTCTCGAACGTGCCGTAGGGGACGATGCTCGCGTGGGCGTTGCCCATGCGGGGGGGATTGTCGCCGGTCGTGAGGTAGTTGGCAGCCTGGTACGTGAGGAGGCCCGCCACCGAGTCGAACATCGAAATGTCCACGTGCCGCCCGCGGCCGCTTGTCGCGCGCGCCAGCAGGGCCAGCAGGACGCCCTGGGCTGCAAACAAACCTGCCACGAGATCCACAATCGGCAGCCCCAGGCGATACGGTGGACCGTCGGGATCGCCGGTGATGCTCATCAATCCACCCTCGGCCTGCGCGACCGCGTCGTATCCAGGCAGATCTCTCAGCGGGCCGGTGTGCCCATACCCGGAAATCGAGGCGTAGACGAGTCGCGGCGCCTGCGGTGCGGTGGACTCGTAGTCGAGGCCGAGACGCTGCAGCGTTCCCGGCTGAAAGTTCTCGACGAGCACATCAGCTCGCGCCAGGAGCATATCGAGGATGCGGCGCCCGTCCGGATCCTTGAAGTCGACCGTAAGGCTTTCCTTGTTCCGGTTGACGCTGAGAAAGTAGACGCTCTCGCCGCCCACGAACGGCGGACCCCACGCGCGCGTATCGTCTCCCCGGGTCGGGTGCTCGATCTTGATGACGCGAGCGCCCATGTCGGCCAGCATGAGCGTGCAGTAGGGACCGGACATGACGCGCGTCAGGTCCAGCACGGTCGTCCCGGACAGAATGCCAGTGGCCACGTGGCGATCTTATCTGAACGATAATTCAGCAATTCTTCAGACAGCGAGTCGGGGTGCCCACCTTCACGATTGCCGCATGCGGTATGCTCGGCGTTCCCTCTATAATTGGCAGGTAACCCAGCTCAGTTCCGGCAACCCAGGAAGACGCGGCAGGAGCATGCGAACCGTTCAGTGGTTGTTTCTCGTGAGCGTGGCGCTCTTCATCAGCGGCATCGGTTTCGTAATAGCGGCAGCACGCACGACGCGTGAAGCGCCGGCCGCGGTTGAGGCTCCACAGCCAGAAGCAGTGGCGAGCATCAAGCAAGTGATGGACGGCATCACGATGCCTGCCGCCACAGCCGTGTACAGCGCCGTTGGCACCATCGTCAATGCCGAAGGTGTCAAGGAAACAGCGCCGCAGAACGACGAGGAGTGGGCCGCGCTTGCCAGCCAGGCGGCGGCGCTCGTGGAGTCGGGGAATCTTTTGTTGATGGGCAACCGCCTCGTCGACAATAGCGACTGGGTTACGATGACGCGCGCGATGATCGAGAAGGGGCAGTCGGCGATCAAAGCGGCCGAAGCGCAAGACAAGGAGGGTATTCTCGATGCCGGGTCCGCAATCAACGACACCTGCGATACCTGCCATGCCAAATACCAGCGGCAATAACAGGCCTCAGGCCTCAGGGATCAGGGCTCAGGGCCGACAGATGCTGGCGTTCGCGGCCGTCGCCCTGTTCGTGCTCGGCTGTTCGGCGGGGCTGGAGGCGCACGGCGTTTCCGGCAAGGACGCAGTGTTTCTCCAGGGTCTTCAGGGACAGGCCATTGGTCCGCTGCTGTACCTTGGCGCCAAGCACATGGTGACCGGCTACGACCACCTGCTGTTCCTCGTCGGTGTGATCTTCTTTCTGTACAAGCTGAAGGACGTTCTCCTCTATGTCAGCCTCTTCACCATCGGCCACAGCACGACGCTGCTGCTCGGGGTTCTCGGCGGCATTCACGCGAACCCATTCCTGATCGACGCGGTCATCGGCTTCTCCGTGGTCTACAAGGCCTTCGAGAACATGGACGGCTTCAAGCGCTTCTTCGGGCGTCAGATCAACACACGGCTCGCGGTGCTGGTATTCGGCTTCTTTCACGGTTTTGGCCTGGCCACCAAGCTGCAGGAGTTCACACTGTCACCCAACGGACTCGTGGTGAATATCGTCAGCTTCAACGTCGGCGTCGAAATCGGCCAGTTTCTCGCGCTCACCGGCATTCTCATCGCGCTGACCTTCTGGCGGACGCGCGAGGGCTTCCTGCGCCATGCGTTTGCCACGAATGCCATCGTCATGGCGTGCGGCTTCCTGCTGGTGGGGTATCAGCTGTCCGGTTACTTCCTTCCGATACTATGACCATGACTGAAGAAGAGATCGCCCCGCCCCATCGCGCAGATGCGCGCGACGAACACACTGCAACCGACGCCAGAAACCGTCTGGCTCTCGCCGCGGGAGCGGCCCTCCTTGCCGCGGGCCTCATCCTCGTCATGTTCATCCTTCCAGCGGAGTTCGGCGTCGATCCGCTGGGAACGGGAGCGCGTGCAGGTCTCCTCGATCTCGGCATTACCGGCCAGCAGGTGCAGGCGCTCGAGCAGGCCGCGACGACGGGTACGGGTCAGGCGGCAGTCCTGATCGTGCCGCAGGAACAAGGCTTCAATAGCGAAACCGTGGAGTTCAAGGTGGGTCCCCGCCAGGGGATGGAATACAAGTACCGGCTCGACAAGGGGGAAGCCCTCTTGTATTCCTGGAAAGCCACTAGTCCCGTGAACGTCGAGTTTCATGCCGAGCCCGACGGCGGCCCTCGCGGCTACGCGCAGACGTACGAGAAGAGCCAGGCATCCGAGGCGTCCGGCACCCTGGCGGCGCCGTTCTCCGGCATTCACGGCTGGTACTGGGAAAACATCGGGGATCAGGAGATCACCGTCACTCTCACGAGCGCGGGCTATTACAACCTTTCCCATGAATTCCGCGCAGGCGAGCCCGTCAAGAACAAGATGTTTCAATAAGGCCGGGATCGGGGATCCGGGATCGGGGATCCGCAAACAGCTGCCCTGATCCCCGGGTTGCCGTTCCTTTCGGATCCCGGATCCCGGATCCCGTTAGAATGTCTCCCATGCCCCGCGGCTTGATCGCGATCGGGTTATCCCTGGCCCTCCAGGGCGGGGCGCTGTGCGCGTCGCTCGTCCACGCGCATCTCGACGACCATCGTCACGATCACCACGGCGGCCCACGCGTCGTTCACGCTCACCTGGGCGGGCATCACGTGGAGCAGCACGGCTGGCCGGCCGGCACGCGCGCGCTCGGTTCCGACAGCGAGTCCGGCCGAACTACTTACCTGCAGGTCTTCCTGGCTGTCCACACCGAGACCGCCATCCATCCGGGACTTCCTCCCGTCGGCTTCGCGCTGCCGCCCGTCCCTGAGTCGGTCATGCGGCAGGCGCCGGACATCGTGCGCAGCCATGGACCTCCGGAGGGCCGCCCCTCTGAGCCTCGCGCCCCACCCGCCTTCCTCTCCTGAGCCGACGGCCCAGTGGCCGTCCGCCTTGTTCCTTGGCGCCTCTGTGCTCTTGAATATTGCGTTCGTACCGATGTCCGTTTGATTACGCGTTTCTCAACGCGCCAACGCGCGCTAGGAGGAAGTGATGACGTCATTTCGGGTCGCCGTCGCCGCACTGTTTCTGTTCGTTCCCGTCGTCGCGCAGGCACACGTGAGCATCTGGCCGCGGCAGTCGACGCAGGGTGCAACAGAACGCTACACGGTTCGAATTCCTTCCGAAGGCAAAGTCGCCACAACGGCCGCGGAACTGGAAGTGCCCGAGGGTGTGATTGTCGAAGTGCTGCTGGCGCCATCGGCGTGGAAACATGAAATCAAGCGCAAGGACGACCGCATCGTCGCGATCAACTGGCAGGTGGACGTCAAGCCCGGAGAGTTCATCGAAGTAGGGTTCGTGGCCCGCAATCCGCGACAGGGGACGCAGATCGTGTGGACGCTCCGGCAGCGCTTTGCAGATGGCACCATGACCGATTGGACGAACGGTCCCCAGGGGTTGCGTCCCACCGCGGTCACGCGGCTGGCTGCCGTCGCTGCTTCGGGATCTCGATAATGTCGATCGAAACCAGCGCAGGCGCGGATCGTCGGGTCGCGGAGGGTCCGTCAGCGCGAGCACTGTTGAAAGCCACCGCCCTGGCATTCGTCGTGGCGATGATCGTGCTCGTCACGGCCGTGTTGCCCGCAGAGTACGGCGTCGATCCGTTGGGAACCGGCCAGGCACTCGGCTTGTCTGCGTTGTCCGCGGGCGGCGTGATGGCTCCCGTTCCTCCGCCGGAGGGTGAAGCGCTGGCGCCCACGCAGATCGGGCAGATGGCGCTCTATCCGGGCGAGTACAAGCTGGATTCCAGGGAAATCGTGCTGGGCCCGTACGAATACGTGGAATTCAAGTACCACCTCGAGAGGGACGCCACGATGCTCTTTTCCTGGACGGCGAGCGGCGGTGTCGTCCACGATTTTCATGGCGACCCGGATGGAGCCCCCTCCAGCGCGGTACAGTCGTACGACAAGGAGCCGAGGCGCCGTGCGGACGGGAGCTTCGTTGCGCCGTTCTCAGGCATTCACGGCTGGTTCTGGGAAAATCCTGGGGGAGAGACGATCACGATCAGATTGACGACGGCAGGATTCTACGCAAGCGCCCATCAATTCCGATACGACGGTACGCGGCAGGCACGGGAAGTCCGAGCGCTGGAGACGATCGCGCCGGTTAACGAATAGGAGCAGTCGAAATGACACTCATGAGAATCGCCATCACCATCGCGATGCTGGCACTCGGATCGAGTGCCGCGTTTGCGCATGATGAGTTCCGTATCATTGGTACGGTCGTCAAATACGAGAACTCGATGCTTGCGGTGAAGAACAAAGCGGGCAAGACGCTGTCGGTGCGACTCGACAAGCAGACCGCCGTCAGTCGTGACAACAAGAAAGTGGAGGTCAAGGAATTGAGGCCCGGGCAGAGCGTGGTCGTGGACGCGTACGGGGATACCGAGGACGACTCTCTGGCGCTCGAAATTCGCATCGTGCCGGCCATTGCTGCTCGGTAGGTGGAGAGGATGATCCGAGGCGAGGCGGTTGCGCGATGAAAGGGCGTGCAACCTTGCTGGCGGCGGCGTTGGCGGCCTTCGCGCTGGCCCGGCCGATCGCCGCTCACGACGGGCCGCACGAGGGACCAACGACCGCATCGTTCAACGTCGGTAAGAACGGTGACGTCAACTTCCGCGAAGATCTGAAGATTGGCAATCTTCTCGTGCGTAAGGGCAGGTACCAATTCGGGCACCGGGTCGATGACGAATTTCACATCGTTACGTTGACTCGAATTGGGGCCAACAACCTGGCGGATGCCGCCATCTACGAGGCCAACACGAGAGTGGTCCCAGGTCGGCAGGCTCGTAAGGCATCAGTGGTCCGCGCGAAAGAGGCAGCAGATCACTCGCTGCACATAAGCATCATTGAAATCCAGGGGGAAGCTGGCGATCACATTCCACTGTCTCCGCTTCGCACCCAATGAGTCGGCGGGACATTCGGCACGGGCGCAGCAATGTCATTGCTGGAATTCGAGCCGTCGACTTCTCTCCTGGGCGAGCCGCAACTCAGCCACCCGCGTTTGGGTCGTTCTACTTCTTCTCCTCCCGCTGCATCCTGCGAGGCGGCAACCTCAGGCCGGCGGTCGGGCCAATCAATCCCCGAATCCCAACGATCCGCGAGCAACGAATCGCACGATCTGTTTGATAAGACAGAATTGTTCATCACCTTCAGGCCGCTCTTCATCGTGGGTCAATCCACGTGGATCGGCGCTCACCTCTCGAAGCTCGGAGCAACCCCTTATATCGGTGGTCGTCATTTCTTGGAAGATGAAGTCGAGGCGGGCACGAGCATGACGGAAATCACAAACAGGTGGTCATCGTAGAGCGTGTCGCCGCTGACATCGACAACGACGCTCCGTCCGGCTTTCAACTCCGTCGCCGGAACGCGTTTCTTGTTGCGCTCGATGAGTGTGCCTTCTTGCAACCTGAGCAAGAACCTTTCGCCATAGTTCGTCGTGACCTCAAGTTGAAGCTTCTCGAACTTTACAATCTTGCCGACAATTCGAAATTGCTCATGCGCGCTGAGCACCACGGCGCCGAACAGCGCGGCGAAGACCACGATTCCGAGAATGTGTCGCATCATTCACCACCTCCATCGCAAACAGCCGTTGGACTCAACGAGGTCTCATCGGGGGATGCATTCAGCGAGAAAAGCGGGCAACCCTGGTAAGCCTCCTTCACCGAGTGCCGGCGTCATCTTACACACTTGTTCTTCATTCGCAAAAACACGAAAGGATTGTGTGTCGTTGTGGGCGGCGCATTGTGGTCGCGCAGCGCAACGTGACCATGCCGATGAAAGTGCGAAAGGAGGCCTCGGTGCTTCTCATGTGGTTGTCCGAAGTCGACGGCGAGAACCCGTCCGCCGGGCCGCAGCACTCTCCGCATCTCACCTGCGCACTGTCGGCGCGCGTTGCGGGGCAGATGATGAAGCATCAATGTGCTCAGGACGGCATCAAAATGGGCGTCGGGATACGGAAGTGCTTCGACGATCGCGTTCCTGAAGACAACCTCGACCCCATCTTCTGCTCAGCTTCCGAATGGGATGTGACTATGCCCGACAAAGGGCCTAACTAAGGACCGCAGGGTTCAGCGTACCGAACAGCACCTCCATCAGGCGCTCGGCTCACTGATTCGGGAAAAGCCCTATGACTCCATCGTTGTCAAGGAGATCCTCGAACGCGCCAACGTTGGCCGCTCGACCCTCTACGCACATTTCCGTGACAAGGACGATCTACTTGTCGGCGGCATACACAACCTGCTTTGCTCAGCGCAACCGACCGCCCTATCACCGTCGACACCGCGGTCCGATAGACTTGTCTGGTTCAGCCTTCCCGTCTTCGAGCACATCGAGCGGCACCGGCATACCGTGAAAGTTCGGACGAATGGATGGGCGATCGTTCACGAGCACCTTCAGCAGGTGCTCACAGAGCTGATTGGCGATGATCTGCGAGAACTTCAACGCCGCCGGAAAATGCTGTGCCTGATACCACCGGATCTTCTGGTCCACTACGTGGCGTCAAACGTTATCCTCGTGCTGAATTGGTGGATCGAGAGCCGAAGTCCGCTTCCTCCAAACGAAATCAACGATCTGTTTTGTTCACTGGCCGTTCCGTCACTGGTGGCGGTACTGGATTGAAGTTACACACGGCGTTCGCTGCTGTGTCGTAAGGCGTGTTCCCTGGTACCGTATTTCATCTGCCAATGCTTGGCTCCTCTTCTGGTCAAACGAAATCGGCACCTCCTCTGAAGTGAGACGTTAGGCGGCCTTAGACGATGTTTCGGGACGCGCGAAGTCATCCATTTCTAATCACGTTGCAGCGCATCCCGTTGCCGCTCGGCCTGGTCCGCGCGCTCGCGATTCGACAGGTCTGAACCCACTAATCAAAGACCTAAAAGGGTTGGGGGCCAGGGGCAGAAGTCAGCGTCCCCTGACCCTTGACCCCTGACTCCTGTTCTTCCTCCGGGCCCTTGACAACGCCGCTTCCGCGGGCCCATCATGCGCGCACGTCGGATAGCGGATCCTTCGGTTACCCAGGCCTAATCCCGGTTATCACGTCATCTTTACTGATCGGGTGTCGAGGCTCGTTGATATGAGGAGGATTCAATGGCAGCACCAGTCGTCCGGCGGCTCCTCGCAGTGTGCGCAATCCTGGCCATGCCGGTGGCGGGATTCGCGCAGGAAGCAATACTGAGCGGCAACGTGACCGACTCCACGGGCGGCGTCCTGCCCGGTGTCACGGTAACCGCCGTGCACGAGGCCACAGGGAACACCTTTGTGGCCGTTACCAACGAACGCGGCACCTTTCGGATCGGCGCTCGCGTCGGCACGTTTCGGCTCACGTTCGAGCTCCCCGGCTTTACGACGATCACGCAAAGCGGGTTGGAGCTGCTCGTTGGTCAGACGGCGGACCTCAGAGTGCAGATGAGCGTCACGTCGTTGCAAGAGACCGTCACAGTGACCGCTGAGGCGCCGCTGCTCGACACCACGGGCTCGAGCCTCGGCGGCAACATCGATCCGCGCCAGATGTCCGAGCTCCCGGTGCAGGGGCGCTCCTGGACGGCGCTGGCGCTGCTGGCGCCGGGCAACCGCACGACCGCGATGGGGGCGGCCGGCACCGTTCCACAGCCGGTCGAGGATCGCGAGGACGTCCGCGACTTCCATGTGAACATGGATGGCGTGCAGGTGACCAGTATGATGGGACCCGGCGGCCAGCCGCGATTAAGCCGCGATGTCATCGCGGAATTCCAGTTCATTTCCAACCGCTACGACGCGACGCAGGGGCGCTCGGCCGGGGCGCAGGTCAATGCCATCACCCGCTCGGGCACCAACACGTTTGCGGGCTCGTTCGGCGGCTATTTCCGGAGCTCGAGCTGGAACGCGGAGGACCCCGTGCTCCGGCGGGTCGTGCCCTACGAGGATCAGCAGTACAGCACGACCTTTGGCGGCCCGATCCTGCGGGACCGGCTCCATTTCTTCGGCAACTACGAGTACGAGCGCGAGCCGCGCACCCAGTTCGCCAACACGGGGTTCCCGCGCTTCGACATCGCGCTGACGGGCACCAACACCGTCAACATGGGGGGGACCCGGTTCGACTACCAGCTCTCGCCGCAGAACCGGCTGATGGCGAAGTGGTACCTGACCAAGTTCCAGCAGGCGTTCGCCAATCTGGGCAGCAACCACCCGCAGA
>DATCJA010000153.1:0-18840 GCA_036507475.1 Vicinamibacterales bacterium | reverse complement strand
ATCTTCTCGGGCAGCGTCGCCGACATTCGCGGAGGCGACACGCTGATAGACGACTTCAAGCGGCAGGGGTACGAAGTCGCGTATTTCTCGGGACAGGACGAATCGTTCGGCGGCCCGCAGCAGGGCATCGGCTTCGAACGGGCCGACGTCGCCTACGACGCACGGGCCGATCGGGAGCGCCGCTACTCGGAATTTTCAACTGCCGGCAGCCTGGCCGTGCCGTACAGCATCGTGCAAGAGCGCGTCGGGGCCTTCCTGGACGGAAGACGCCGTGACAAGCCGCTCTTCCTGTACGTGAACTTTCACGACACACACTTTCCATACCACCATCGCGACATCCAGCCTCTCATCGACGCCCCGATCGTTCCGCGGTCCGGGATCGAGCCGGAGCGCGCCGACGAAGTTCTCGAGATGTACATGAACACGGCGTCGAACGTGGACCGTGCGATCGGTGAGGTGCTCGCGCGCGTGCGAAAGGCGCTCGGACGCGAGCCGGGCATCATCGTGTTGAGCGATCATGGCGAGAGCCTGTTCGACGAAGGCTTTCTCGGCCACGGATACGCGCTGAACGACGCGCAGACGAGAATTCCGCTCGTCGTGTCCAATCTGCCGCTGGCCATCGAAGAGCCGTTCGCGCAGGCTGATTTGCGAGACGCGATTGGGACAGCACTGGCCAACCCGCACGACCCCGAAGCGATACCAACGGTCACGACGAACTCGTCGCGAACGGTGTTTCAGTATCTCGGCCTGATCACGCGACCGGCCCAGATCGCGTTCACCGGAACAGGCGGCCGCATCACGTACGACTTTCGCGAAGGGAAAGCCAGAGTTGGCAGCGACGAGTGGCGACGACCGGAGGATCTGAACGCAAAGGAGCGTTCTGCGTACCTGCACCTGATTCGCACGTGGGAGCGTATGATGCTCGCCCGACACGCTGCTGCAGCGGACAAATAAGGCCCTGTCGGATATTCGACGCTGTAACCCCTCCCTGACGCTCCGCCGACACAACCGCGACCGTTTGGCACCTCGAATTTGGCCCGGATTCCTCGTGATTGCGCGTTTGAGCGCGGTGGCGAGATGGTTGCTCTCCACCTCGACCGTGACGCATCGCGGTGTAGTCAATCCGGGTGAAATTGCGGGAATCCTCGTCGGCTCCAGCGCTGCGGCGCGCGAGCTGCGGCAGGACATTACGCTCGCCTCGCGCGCTCCTGTGCGGGTGCTGATTGCAGGCGAGTACGGGGTCGGCAAGAAGCGGCTCGCCACGCTGATCCATCGACAGAGCATCCGCAGCCGGGCGCCGTTTGTGAGCATTCGCTGCGCCGAGTTCGAAACGGATCTCGAACCGCGCCTGTTCGGCTACCGGTACAGCACGGCCGGGGCACTCGAGCGCGCAGACGGGGGCACCGTCTTTCTCGAAGATATCGACGCGTTGTCACCGGCGGCGCAAGCTCGCCTGAAGCAATTCGTCGCCACCGGCAACATTCAGCCGGTCGGCACGAAATCGGTCTATCGACGCCCGAACGTCCGAGTTGTCTGTGCGACCAGGGCGTCTTTGGCGGAGCAACTCGCGACCGGCGCGTTCTGTCAAGAGCTGTACTACCTGTTGAACACGCTCTACCTGCCCATTCCAGCGTTACGCGAGCGGCCCGAGGACATCGAGCCGCTCCTGGAGTACTTCACCGCGTATTACGCGCGACGAACGGGAGTCGCCGTCCCGCGGCTCACGCACGAATGCCGCGCGAGCTGCCGAGCGCACCACTGGCCCGGCAACATGCGCCAGCTGCAGACGGTCGCGTCGATGTTCGCAGGACGAACCGCTCCAGAAGCTCCTGTCGCCGTCCTGGAGTCTGCCGAGCGCATCTGTCGCCAGCTTACCGACGCATAACGATCGACAAGCGCGCGTCCGCAAGCCCTTGGTCCGGCTGCCCGCCTTCGCGCTTTGCGCTACGGCGTGGTCTCGCCGAAGCCGGAGGCGTAGGCGGAAACCCGGACACTACGCCCTCCTGAAAAACGTACTCGCGCTCTCAAAGCGTGCACGATCGAGTGCTCTGCACTTGACTGCGATCTCGTTTCGTGCAGAATGACGAGCATCCCACCTCGGGCTTCCTGACGGATGAAAACGGTCGCTGGTCCACGCTCAACGGACTCTCTGCCAGCCGAAGGTCTAGCCAGCTGCTACGTGCCTGGCCTGATGGACGGATTTGGCGATCGGCTGTTGATGTTCGACAACACCGACAGCGACACTCTCGAGATGCTCCGTTTCCACGCACCGCTCGTCGACACTCCCGGATTCGAGGAGGTTCTTCACGAGCGCGTGCGTCGACTCGGTCGGCTGACCCATGCCGCCTTTCCAGCCATCCGCGCGGTGGAGCGTCTCGAGACCGATGGATCGCTGGTGCTCGTCTCGACGTACGCGCCGGGCCGACGCCTTTCGGCGTTTCTGGCCGAACCACGGCTTGGGAAGGGGTTGCACCCTGCATTCGTCACGTGGGTTGTGAGCCAGGTCATTCAGCCGCTTTCGATTCTGCAGTCCGCAGGCGATGACGTCGCCCACGGGGCGCTGACCGCCGACCGCGTCATCCTGACAACAGATGGCCGGGTACGCATCGGCGAACACGTGCTCGGCTCCGCGCTTCGGCACCTCGATCGTTCGCCTGCAGAGTTGTGGCGGGAGTTTGGCCTTCTCGTACCAGTCGACCACCCGGGCGGCGCTCGGCTGGACGCCCGAGCCGACGTCTTCCAGCTGGGGGTGTTGGCGCTCTCGATGTTGCTGGCCCGCCGCGTCACACCCGTGGACCTCGAGCAGCGCCTGCCTTTCCTGCTCGACCAGTGGAGCAATGCGACCACCACCCGATCGCGTCTATTCAGCGATCCGCTGCGGCTCTGGCTCGAGCGCGCGCTGCAGGTGGGCGATCGTCCCTATCGCTCGGCTGCCGAGGCACATGCGGATCTCCGTCGATTGCCCTCAGCATCCGCGTCTCGCGCGTTCGAGTTCTTGCAGGCTGGCGATGTCAATGGATTCGCGACACCGCTCGTGATGTTTCAGTCGACCGGGCAGACGAGCGGACAGGAGGGACACATGGCAAACGGGTTTTCGCTGGACGGCGTCCAGGTCAGCGACTCGACACCGCCTACGGGGACGCCACCGCGCATGCCCGAGAGCGGAATCGCGGATCGTGGAGAGACGCTCCAGATCGAATCGAAATCGGGAGGCCCCGGCTCACGGTTGCTGGTTTTTGCAGACTCCGAGCCGGCGAGATCGCCGAGCCCGTCGGCGGTGGCGGCGCGGACGCCGGCGGTGACCTTCAGATCGCGAAAAGCTCGGCTTTCGATTGCTGTCGGATTGGCAGCGGTGGCGCTGGTGGAAGCTGTCGTGATCGCGACGATGTTCGTTCGTGAACCGTCTGCGTCAGCGGCGAGCACCGCAGCGACAGCGCCCCCGGCGGCCGTCGTCCCAGCGATTCAGGTCGAGGCGCCTCAGGTGCCAGCCGCACCATCAGTCCTCGCCGAGGCCGGCGCCTCTATCCCTGGCACGGCGCTGGACGCCGAGCGCCGGAACGCCGATGCACTCGCCGCCACCATCGCGCGGGCCGCGAACAACCAGCGCTCGGGGGGCGTCAGACTGGCAACGCCCATCGAGCTCAAGGTACTCCAGGGCGACCGGGTGCTGGGCTCGTCTGCAGACGGACCGATCGTCACGACGGCCGGCACCCACCAGCTCGATCTGATAAACGCCGCCCTCGGCTTCCGGGCCCGCCGTGCGGTGACGTTCCGCGCCGGTGAAATCACGACGGTCACCATCGCGGTGCCGCCAGGTCGCATCAGCGTCAACGCCGAGCCATGGGCCGAAGTCTGGATCGACAACCGGCCGGTGGGCGAAACGCCGTTGGCGAATCTGGAGATCCCGATCGGGGAGCACGAGGTCGTATTCCGCCACCCGGACCTCGGTGAGCGGCGTCAGAACATCATCGTGCGCGCCGAGGAGGTGGCGCGCGCGAGCACGACGTTCGACCGCTGAGGGGAGGTTGCTGAAAAAGCCTGCAACCTCAATTCAAGATGCAAACTGCAAAATGCAAACGCCGCGATTTCTGAAACATTTCGCATGGTTTGCATCTTGACTTTTGCATTTTGAATTACGCCGAGCAGGCTTTCCGACTCGGCGCATCACTGCACAGGCGGCACGCTGCTCAGGATAGGTTCGCCAGTCGGACTATCGCTTCCGCCTGCTCCCTCCGCCGTAACCATGACGCCAACAACCGCGCGGGGAACGTTCAGCCCCTGCTCCACGAGTGTGACCGTTCCATCCGGCGCAGGCACGAACGTCGAGGCTTTCACGGGCGCCAGTCGAGTCAACAGCCAGACCTGATGCGTTCCGCTTGGGGGAGGAGGCGGGATTCGAGATCCGCTGAACACGAAGCCTCGGGTGCGGCTCCACAAGGCCTGCCCAGAGGCGGTGGGCGCGCCGCTACCGCCGGAAAGGCTGTAACGAATCAAATCGGGAGCGGCAAGCACGTTGCCGATCCGCTCCGCGCGGTTCGCCATATCCCGAGCGCTGGCGATCTCCTGAGCGGCTTCCTCGCGCGCCGCCGCGGCTTGACGCGCCGCATCGGCTGCGGCTCTCTGCGAATCGAGTTCAGCTTGCTGCGCCCGTCCTGCCGCCACCTGCACCTGATTCTGCAGGTGCCATCCAAACCCACCTACAGCGATCACCGCCACACCGAGGCCGATTACCGCAAGACGCCATTTCCACGGCCGAAGATCCTCGACCCCGGCCGCCATCGCAGCGGGGAGCTCCCGCGGACCCTGGGTCCCGGCTTCGTCAGGGGATCCGACCACAGTGCCGACCGGGCGAACGCCGCCGCCCGACTCACGGAGCTGACCGTGCAGGCGCGTCACATCGTCCAGGGACCACGGCGCAGAGCCATCGAGGCGTGCCGGCGGATGCTCGGGCCGTGCCTTCATCTCGGCAACCGCCGACTGCAGGTCGCGCCCAAACTCGCTCAAGATGAGGTGCACATCCTCCTCGAACGAGGCGAGCCGCGCTTCAGCGCGGTCGAACCCCTGTTGCGCGACGTTGGCAGTCGCGATGCAGACCTCCGTCAGGCTTGCAGCCTGCTCGCGAAGCTCCTTGACCGGCTGCTCGTGAATCGTTCTCAGCGCTTCCCATTCGTGCTGGATGATCGTTTCGAGCTCACGAAGCCGTTGGAAGGTGTCGTGCTGGATGCGACTGTTCGCGTCCTTCCACTCGCTGACATACGATTCGAGCTGCGTCACCGTTCGTGAGTGGCGCTCGGCGGTGACGGCCCACCGCCGCAGATGCTCGGCGTACTGGTCTGCCATGCCCGCCAAGCGTTGTTCCATCGGCTGAACGTGTCCTTCGGCCACCTGCCAGAGTCGCTCCACCTGCGACTGCAGGTTCAGGAGACGTTGCTCGAGTTCAGGAACGTTCGACGCCACGGCGTGCCTTGCGGCGGATCATACACAAGATTTGTGCACGCGTGACAGCGATTTGCTCTTGCGTCGCGCGGATCTCCGCGCTACGATTTTCCATCCCGCGATAACAGGTACGTCCACACACGTGCGAGGCACAGCATGACAACCGCACGTTCAGGTTTTCTCCTCACGACTATCGCATGGTTGGCTTTCGCGTCCGGCGCTGCCGCACGCGACGAGACGATCGACCGCGTCAAGGATCTCTACCGGTCCGCGGCGTACGAAGAAGCGCTCGCGGTCTTGGATCAGATGGCGAAGGACCCCGCGTCGGCCAGGCCAAACGAGGCGAGCGAGTACCGCTTGCTCTGTCTGATTGCTCTCGAGCGGAGGACTGAAGCGCGTGATGCGATCGCGTCAATGGTGACCGCGGATCCGTTCTATCAGCTTTCACAAGTGTCGCCGCGGGTTCGCACCATGTTCAAGGATGTCCGCCAGTCGCTGCTGCCCACGATCGTGCAGCGGGCCTACACCGACGCGAAGGCCGCCTTCGACCGGCAGGATCCGCAGTCCAGCACCCAGTTCGAGCGTGTGCTCACGCTCTTGAACGATCCGGATATCGCGGGAGCTCCAACGTCGGCAGACCTTCGTACCGTGGCGTCGGCGTTCCGCGATTTGAGCAAAGCGCTCGAGCAGCGTCCCGAGCCCGCGCCGGCGGTTACGCCGCCCGTCGCGCCCGACAATAACAGCGAGAGATCGGCTGCGCCGGTCCTGCCAATCGTGTACCGCGACGGTGAGCCGGACCTCGTCGCCCCCGAGGCTCTCAATCAAGTGTTGCCGCGCTGGGTTCTGCCCTCGGCGCTGGCGGGGCGACCGCAGCGAGAGTGGCAGGGGATTCTGGAAGTCGTCATCGACGAGAACGGTGACGTCATCGCCGCAACGCTTCGAAAGTCGTTCCATTCCTCGTACGACGCGCAACTGGTCAGGGCCGCGATGTCCTGGAAGTACCGACCAGCCAGGAAGAGCGGAACGCCGGTCCGCTTTCTCAAAATCGTCAGCGTCCGTCTCGATGAGGCGAACTAAGACGCTGTTCTAACAGCTCTCCCGGACATTCCTGTGGGGGGAGCGCCCCACCACCGCACCCTCGCCAAGCTCCGATAAATCCATTCCCGTGCCGACTTTTGTCGCTCGGCGAACATTCGGCCAGCGGTTCGACGGGCTGGCCGGTGGGCTCGACATGAGATATTGCTGGGCTTCGGCCACTCCCCAATTCGCTCGAATCAGGCCCCCAACGGCAAGACCTTTGCCCATCCATAACCGCATATTGGACCGCTATGCAGCTCGTTGCGTGAATTGTGGACTCGTTAGTCCCCGCATAGCGGTCCTAGGCGCGCGGAGCGCGCCAAAGAGATACTGCCAACCAGCCAAGGGCATTTTCATCAGGATATCAAGGGCGAGCCCTTGGCTGGTAACATTCGGCGCACACAGTGCGGACTCCGTCTGGACGCTGCAGACGCCGGCCCTGGTGCCGTCGGCGGGCGCACGCCGCCGCGACCGATGCCTATCGGCTCGGCCTCGCACATCCCCATGACTCGCGCTCCGTCGATTCTCCTCATCGACTCGAGCGCCGGGGACCGCACCCTTGCCAGGCTTCTCCTCGAACGGGAGCTGCCGAATGCCACGATCACGATGGCGCCGGATGCACTGGCCGTCGCCACTGCGCTCGAGGCCGGCGTCCCGGACGTCGTGATTGTTGCCGCCGATCTCGCGTGGGCCAAGGTCGACCACCTCATTGCGAGTCTCAAACGGCGAGCTCCGAACACAGCCATCGTGTTGTTCGGCCATGAGCTGGACATTGCCTCGCGGGCCCTCGATCCAGGCCTCGCGTGTGAGGGGCTCGTCCGGAAGAACAGCACGGGATTCCTCGCGCTCGCGACTATCATCACAGAGGTTCTGGAACGCAAGAATGGTGCGGCCGCTGCCGGCTCGATGAACGCAGCGGTCTCCGAGTCGGCTTCGCAGCGCCGGGGGAGCGATGACCTGCATGAAATCGCGTTGGTCTTCTCGCACGACTTCCGGGAACCGGTGCAGCAGATAGCACGGCTGGCGAGGCGTGGTCAGGCCCTCCAGACGACTGACGTCGCCGCGCATACACTGCGGCAGGTGCTGGAGTGCGCCGAGCGCGCGGGCAGCATGCTGGACGGAATGATCGAGTATCTTACGGTAACGGAAAGTGCGGCGAAGCCGTCTCCGGTCAACCTCAACGCCTGCCTCGATCATGCGCTGGACAACCTCCGTACAGCCATCAACGAGGCTCAGGCCGAGATCACGGCTGCTCCTCTTCCGGTGTTCGTCGGGGACGAGCACCAGTTGATTCACTTGTTTCAGAACCTGGTGTCGAACGCCATCAAGTTCCGCGGCCGCAAGCGTCCCGTCGTCACCGTCAGTTGTGAACCTCGCGGAGACCAATGGCAGCTGGCGTTCCAGGATAACGGCATCGGCATCCCGCAGGAATTCACCGAACGCATCTTCGACCTTGGCAGGCGCGTGCATACACGCGACGAATATCCGGGAAGCGGCATCGGTCTGGCTCTGTGCAAGCGTATCGTCGAGCGGCACGGCGGCCGCATCTGGTGTGTATCCAAGGAGGGGGACGGTTCCACGTTTTACGTCTCGCTGCCCCGCCACCCAAACGACATCGCCCGTCCCACATAACGGCTGTGATTGCTACTCCCACGCGCCCCCCGCTTATGAAGCAGGAATCCTTCAGCATCCTGCTGATTGAGGACGACAGCCTCGAAGCCGGACTCATTCGTGACGAAATCGCGACCTTTCCAAGGACGTCGGCTCGCGTCGAACACGTGCAGCGGCTGCTCGTCGGCATCGGCCGGCTTGCCGAGCAACGCTACGACGTCGTGCTGCTCGACCTGAACCTTCCTGACGGCTCGGGCATTGAAAGCCTTCACAGGGTGAGGGCCGCGGCGCCGAACGTGCCGGTCGTCATCCTCACGAACATGGAGGACCAGGAAGCCGCCGTCGCGATGGTTGCCGAGGGGGCGCAGGATTACGTGGTCAAGCGCCATATCACGTCGGAGCTCCTGCGGCGCTCCATTCGGTACGCGATCGCGCGGCAGGAAGCGGAGGCGTCGCTCAGGGCCAGCGAAGAGCGCTATGCGCTGGCTGTGGCCGGCGCGCGTGACGGAATCTGGGATTGGGATTTGCTTCGCGGCGAGGTTCATTTCTCGCCACGATGGTTCGAGATGCTCCACCTGCAGGGGGGTGACGAGCTGTCGGTTCCTGCAACGTGGTTCGACCGCGTTCATCCCGAAGACCAGGTCGGGCTCGATCAGGCGCTGAACGCACACCTTCGAGGCGACTCGCCATATCTGGAACACGAGTTCCGGATGAGAAACGGCGTCGGCCAGACGATGTGGACGCTGTGTCGGGGAGTGGCGATCCGCGACGCCACGGGCCGCGCGACGCGCATTGCCGGCTCGCTCACTGACATCAGCGATCGAAAGCTCGCAGAGGCCAGGCTGGTGCACGAAGTGTTGCACGACACGCTGACCGGCCTGCCGAACCGCACGCTCTTTCTGGACCGCCTCGGCCTGACGCTGAAACAGCAGCGGCGGGATCCCAAGCGGACGTTTGCCGTACTGTTCCTCGACCTCGACGGCTTCAAGACCATCAACGACAGCCTCGGGCACGCCGCCGGTGACGAGCTTCTCATCGAGTTCGGGAAGCGACTGAGCATGTTTCTGCGTCCAGGCGATTCGGTTGCCCGGCTGGGCGGCGACGAGTTCGCGATCCTCCTGACCGACATCAGCGGCATCAACGAGGCGACGCGGGTGGCCGAACGCATCCACGACCTGCTGTCGCTGAAGTTCGTCATCGGCGACAAGGAGGTGTACGCGACCGCCAGCATAGGCATCGCTCTCAGCGAGCCCAAGTACGAGCGCCCCGGCGACATGCTGCGTGATGCGGACATGGCGATGTACCGAGCCAAGAGCAGCCGCACGGGGTCGTACAGCGTGTTCCACAGCGTCATGTACGAGTCCGCCCTGCAGCGGCTGGAGCTCGAGACCGACCTGCGCTCGGCGTTGAGCCGAAACGAGCTCGTGACGTATTACCAACCGATCGTGTCCCTCGATCAGCTGCAGGTGCTCGGCTTCGAAGCGCTGCTTCGGTGGTTTCACCCCGTCCGCGGGGTGATCGGGCCGGACGTGTTCATTCCGCTCGCCGAAAAATGCGGGGTCATCGGACCGCTGAGCTGGTGGGTGATGCGCGATGCGTGCAATCAGATGCGTGATTGGCAGGCGAGCGATCCGCGGTTCGCCAACCTGTCAATCAGCATCAATGTCTCGTCGCGTCTGTTCGCCGAGCCGGAGTTCGCAACCCGCACCGCCGACATCCTCGAGAAGACAGGGCTCAGGCCGGAATCGCTTCATCTCGAGATTACAGAGAATGCGCTGTTGCAGCACGAGTCCGCGACCGTTGCGGAGCTGACGGCGCTGCGCGAGCTGGGCGTCAAGTTCCATCTGGACGACTTCGGCACCGGCTACGCGTCGCTCAGCTATCTGAACCGGTTCAGCTACGACACGATCAAGATCGACCGTTCATTCATCGCATCCAGCGACGCCACCCGCAGCCGGCGCATCATCGATGCACTGATCAGCCTGAGCAACGTGCTCGGAATGGAAGTGATTGCGGAAGGCGTCGAAACCGAGGAGCAGGCCCAGAAGCTCCGAGACCTAAACTGCCACATCGCGCAGGGATTCCTGTTCTCGAAGCCGCTGCCCTCGGATCTTGCTCGTGCCCTCCTGGTGCGTGCCAACGGCATCATCCCGACATAACCTGGTCAGGCCTCAGGCCTCAGGGCCCAGGAATCAGGGGCGCAGCCGCAGGCGCTCACGAGCAGACTGCCGAATCATCTTGACGACTTCGCGCCGGTCGACTGCATGGGATGCAGCCTGGCGAACGGAGATGTCGCCTCGAAGGACTGCGTGGGCAAGTGCGGCATCCAAGGATCGCATCCCGTCGGTGCCCGATCGCTGAAATTTCTCCAGGGATCCCACGTCCCACCGCTCGAGCCGTGCGCGTACATCCGGCGTGGCGATGAGCAGGTCATACACGACTTTCCGACCACCACCTGCCGCATGCAGCGCACGATAGCTGAAACCGCAGGCGAACGACGCCGCGAGCGACTGACGCACCTCGGCCTCGTGCTGCGGTGACACATTCGCCAGAAGTGATTCAAGGGCGCGTGGCGCAGTCGGCGCAACGACGCCGAGGATGACGAGGCATCCGGGCCGAGCGGCGCGAAGCGCTTCCTCTGCGGCCACTCCGGACGTCAGGGCAACGACGAGGACGTCGGGCGTCTCGTGCGCCGCCCGCCGAATGGCAGCCGCACTTTCGTTATCGGCCCCGCCGACCCTGCGAGCGCTGACGAATGTCCCGGTAATCTCGTGTTCCAACCCGCCAGGCGGTTCTATCGAAATGAGGTATCCGGCCCGCCGGCTGGCAGTCCAGTTGCCGACAGCCGCAATCATCTGCAGCACGTTGGCGGTTGCCGGCGCAGACACGACGACGATGCCGTCATCCTCCTGGCAGATGCGCTTGACCCGCCGCGGAATATCCCGCTGGAGGAGGGATTCGGGGCTTCGCCAGGCCAGGTGGACAACGAGGCCTGGTCCGCGCTCGTCTGTAAAGGCGTGCCACCTCTGACGGGTGCCTTCGTACTCGCGAACCCACACGGCTGATGAGGTGGAACGCCGCGGGTCGTCCCCGGGTATCACTGCGGCACCAACCGCTTCGATAACGGCGGCTTCCAACGGGTCGGCGGTCAGCGGCTCCACCCGGCCGCCAACTCGCACGAGGGGTGCGTGTCCACCGCGCAGGTAAAGGGCTGTCGCTTTACGCCGCAACGCCTGACGGATCAGGTAGTCGAGCGCGCCCACGTCGGCCGGGCGTTTCGAGCCATCGACGACCACGCCGGGCGCTTCCGATTTCGGCACGCGCTCCGGCTCCGATTCGAGCGGCGGCACCGGTTCCGCTGCAGAGACCTCGGTCGCGGGCGCCGTTGAGAACACCAGGCGACCTGCCGATGCCGACGGTGCCATCACTGGCGCTGCTGCAGCCGCTGTCGCCGCAACGTGACCCGTGTCCGACGACTGGGTGTCACGCTGCAACTCAACATACATTTGAGCGCCGATTCGCCGCACCATGACTCGCACCGGAATGGCGGATGCATGTTCGACCAGCGGTTCGACAGCCACGCGTTGCTCGGCCAATGCCTGCTTCCCGGCAGGCGACAGGATCTGATCCGCAAGCGCCTCGAGCCCGGTTGTCGTCGGCACCGCGGCAGTGCCGAGATCGTGGCGAGTATCGCGAAGCATCAGGTGTGGAAGCTCGTTGGAACGAAGGACGATTCGCTCACCACCCGTGAGTTCGAGGGCCGCTAACAACGAGCTGAGCTGGCTCATCTGAGGGAAGGACCAGACTAGTTAGTATGCCTCACCCGACCTTCTGGCCGACTGTGGCAAACAGCATGGTGTTTTGGATCTCCACGAAGGCCGGACCCGCCTCTTTCGCTTCCCGTGCGTACGCCTGAAGGGCGTCGAAATACTCTCGGCCGATGGCACGAACGCTGTCGGCTGCCGTTGCAGCGATCGCCTTCTCGACAGCGTCGCCGCGCCGCCTCCATTCGTCTTCGGATGGCGCACCAAGGCGAGACCAGGACACTGGAAAGAGTCGGACGTCCAGCGGCTCGATGCCGTACCGCGCGAACAGCGTCGGAAGCTTCGGCCCTACGGCCCCATCCACCGTGTCACCCCGCGCGGCCATGAGCGCGGCGAAGAACCGCGTTGACAGCTCGAATGCGCGACGGCCGACTGGCATCGACGAGTAGAGGTACCGCGCGCTGTTGTCGGGTTCCACCGCGATGACGCGTCCGCCCGCTGTAGTGACGCGAGCAAACTCCCGAACCGCTGCATCAACGTCGCCGACGTGCTGGAGCACGGCGACACAGAACGTCGAGTCGAACACACCATCGCGGAACGGCAGAGCGGAGGCGTCCGCTGCGGCGTATCCCACGCGCTGGTTGTGCGCCGCGGTCTCACGCTTGGCCACCATGACGCGCTCGATCATCAGATCGATGCCGAACAGGCGGATCTGCGAAATCTGCAGACGACCGATGCGAACCTCTGCCTCGCCCTGGCCGCAGCCGACATCCAGGATGCGGTTGCCGGGACGCGGACGCAGCGTTTCGACGAGAAATTCGTTGAACTGGTCGTTCCACCAGCGCTCACGCAGGTACTTGAGGGTGCCGGAGGTAAGCGCGTCGATCGAAGCGGAAGACATCAATCGCTAATCGCTGACTGCCAATTGTCCTGGCACAATCGGCTTGGTGCGCGGCAGCAGCCCGAGACGCGCCATCTGGCCGACACAGGCGAGAATGCCGACGAAAACCGTCAGCTTGGCGACGTCGGCCGTCCGACTCACCGGCAGTACTTTCCACATCCCCCATAGGACAGGCTGAGCGATGGCCACCGCCCACACCGATCCGTAGAAGTAGCGTCGCTCGTGTCCCTCCCCCTTCGTGGACCATGCGACCCGAGGCAACCGGCCCGCCGCGCCAGCCACCCAGAGCGTCCCCGCAATCGGGAAATACGCCACGTCGTACATCTCCCTCAGTCGCCACTCCCCGACCGCCACGGCATACGCGAGCCCCGCGGTGTTGAGCAGGGCGAACGCGACGACTTCACCCCAAGCCGTCGTGTAGCAGACGCGCCGGTACAGGGGATTCGGTCGATCCTCCGTGAAACGGACGATGTACGGTTGTGGCTCGCAACCGGGCAGACGACCTCGATACCCGGCGACCGCGGTGCCAATCAATACCGCTGACAGCCATGCGAGCGCCCAGGGATCGAAGCGAAATCCTCGTTCGATGAAAACAAACGTCAGCGGGCCCGGCGCGATGAAGAAGACAAAGACCCAGATCGGCCAGTGCAAAAACCGATAATGGAGCTTGTTGCGGTGGCGAATCTGACGTTCGGAGTCGAGCTCGATGTAGAGCGCATCTGTGCGCAGGTTCAAATCATGCATCACGGAGATGCCGTCTATTCTAACCAGCCAAGGGGCTCCGCCCCTTGATATCCCCGCAGCGCCCCTCTGGTTAGCCAGTATCTTCTTGGCGCGCTTCGCGCGCCCTAGTCCGTTATGCGGCTTCCGACGCAACGAGTACAAAATTCGCGTTTCGAGCCGCATAACGGCACTAAACAGTCTCTCGTAGGTGAAAGGTCAAAAGTCAAAAGTGGTCAAAAGTTGAAGGTCAAAGGTCAAAAGACGCGCAGCACGTCGGAGAGCCCGCCTTCCCGAGCGATACGCCCCTCTTCCAGCATGACGGCGCGATGCGCGCAGGCGCGGGCGAAGTCGGTGTCGTGGGTTGCGACCACGACGGTGCGACCCTGACGCGCCAGTTGCAGCAGCGTCGCCGCAAGATCGCGTCGGCGTGCCTCGTCTAGGGAAGCGGTGGGCTCGTCCATCAGCAGCACCCCAGGATCGACGGCAAGAGCCCTCGCGATCGCGACCCGCTGCGCCTCGCCGCCCGACAACTCGTGAGGCATCGCGTCAGCCCGCGACTCGACGCCAAGCATCTCCAGCAGGCCGCGCCCGCGACGCTCGGCGGCCGCGCGCGACTCGTGGAGCACGTGCACAGGTGACAGGCAGACATTCTGCAGCGCGCTCATGTGCGAAAAGAGGTGGTGAAACTGAAACACCATGCTCACCGACCGGTGCAGCTCACGGAGACGCGGCACGCGCCCGGGCTGCAAATGGACGTCGCCGATGCGTATTTCGCCGGCGGCGATCGGATCGAGCCCGCTGAGCGCGCGAAGGAGGCTCGTTTTGCCGGTCCCCGATACGCCCATGAGCGCCAGCAGTTCACCTCGGGCAGCGGAGAATGACACTCCGTGCAGCACCTGGCGGGCCCCTCGCTCGATGGCGACATCTCGCACGTCGATTGTCGTTGGCCCGGTCATTCGCGCCGCCACCCTTTTTCGATGCGCCGGGCGAGCCGCGCAAGAGGAAGTGACAACACGAGGTACAGGGCGGCGCACAAGGCGCCAGGCACGAGCCAGCTGCCGATGTTGGCGGCAAAGATTGACGTCTGCTTCGTGAGCTCGACGACCGTGATCACCGAGACGAGGGAACTGTCCTTCAACAACGCGACAAAGTCATTCGTCATCGGCGCCAACGCCAGGCGGAAGGCCTGCGGCCCGCGCACGAGCGCCAATGTCTGCGCATCGCTGAAACCCAAAGTGCGGGCGGCATCGAGTTGTCCCTGCGGCACCGCCTCGAGCGCAGCGCGATGGATTTCGCTCTCGTATGCGGCGTAGTTCAAGCCAAGTCCGATGAGCGCGGCCAGGAACGCCGGCAGTTGCACGAATGACGCAAGGCCGAAGTACAACACGAACAACTGCAGGAGGAGCGGGGTGCCGCGTATCACTTCGACGTACCCGGTCAGCACCGCGTTCAGCGGCCGCGGACCGTACACGCGCCCGCTCGCAATCAACACGCCGACGACGACCGCGAGCACCATGGCGGCGCACGACAGCATCAAGGTAATCAGGGCCGCGTTGAGAAGCGACGGGAAGTAGCGACGCGTCGCATCCCAGACGTTCAGTGTTGCCGCGCTTGCGTTCGCCGGCAGCATCTCCGTGGCGTCGCTCGCGAGCACGCGCGCGTACAGCCGCGGCTGGTCTTCGTTCCACATATTCCAGCGTCGAAAAATCGCCTCGAGCCGGCCATCGCGCATCGCCTGCTGCAGAATCCCGTTGATGCGGTCGCGCAGCGCAGTCCGGTCGGGCGCGAGGACACCAACATAGCGGCCGACGCCCAGTTCCGCCTCCTGATTCGCGAGGCCCGCGTTGCGCGCCACGCCACGCTCAGCCAGCACGTAGTCGAGGACGACGGCGTCTACTCTTCCCAGCGCCAGGTCGCTGTACGGATGCACGTCGTCTTCGTAGGTAACAGGGACGATTCCGTGCTCGGCCTGCGCTGCGACGAGCATGTCGTAGGCCAGTGTGGCTCCAAGTGTTGCGACTCGGCGGCGGCGCAGGTCTGCAAGCGTGCGGAACCGGTCCCGGTCCGCCTCGCGAACGGTCAGAATTTCCCGGAATTCGTAGTACGGGACGGTGACGGCGAGCCGTGTGCGGCGTGCGGGACCGTCCTCGATGCCGCTCAGGCCGATGTCGAAGTCGCCGCGGGCCGCCGACGCGTCGAGGCTCGTGAAAGCGACCTGTACGAATCGCGGTGCGCGCGCGAGATCGCGTGCGAGGAGTTCCGCGATCTCGACGTCAAATCCGATGAGGCGAGCGGGATCCCGCGGATCCGCCTCCACGAACGGAGCGCCCCCTTCCGCGTCACCGCCCCAACGCAACTCGGGCGCCTGCTGGGCATTGACGACTTTCGCCGACGAGAGGAGGAGGCCGATGGCGATGATCGCCAGACGAGATGACATTCGAGCTGGATCAGATCATACGCGTGCCGGGCAGACTTTCATGACCAGCGGCGCCTGCGTTCGAGCTCCTCGAGCGTCCGAGGCCAGTCGTCACGCAGCAGACGCGACAGCGAACGATCGGCAAGCAGCCGCCCGCCCGTCTGGCACTTCGCGCAGTAGTTCGCTTCGTTGTCGGCGTACACCACACGCTGAATGGGCGCGCCACAGTCCGGACATGGATGTCCGTAACGGCCGTGCACGGCCATGCCTTCGCGAAAAGCCGTAACCTTCTCGGGAAACTCGTCGCGCGCTTCCGCCTGCAGCCGTTCGATCCACTCGGCCAGCATCAGCTGTGTCGCGTCGTACAACCGGCGCACCTCATCATCGGTCAGAGATTCCGTCTGCTTGAACGGCGACAGCCGCGCAGCATGAAGGATCTCATCTGAATAGGCGTTGCCGATTCCGCTGAACACGTGGGGATCAGTCAGCGCTCGCTTGAGCGTGTGGTTGTCCTGCTTCAAGGCGCGTTGAAACGCCGGCATGTCGGCGCTCAACACCTCGAGGCCACCCGGATCCAGCTCTGCAAGCGCGTCTCGGCCAGCGACGACGTGCAGCGACGCGCGTCGCTTGGTTCCCGCTTCGGTGAGGATGAGCGTCCCGTACTCGAAGTCGATGGCCAGCAGGCCAATCTTGCCAGGAACCGGCGCTCCGGGCGGTTTCCAGCGGAAGCGGCCTGCGATCATCAGATGGAAAACCAAGAAGAGGTCGTCTTCGAGCTGGAAGACGATGCGCTTGCCCAGCCGGCTCAGCGCAGTGATGGTGCGACCCGGAATACTCGAGAGCGGCGGCTCGACCGAACGCAGTAGAAACGGACTCGTCAGACGGATGCCGGTGACTCGGCGGCCGACAACGCGCGGTTCCAGCGCGTGCAGATAGAGGTGGATGTCTGGAAGCTCAGGCATCGATCGGGTAGCAGAATTATGGCAGTGTGCGCCCGTGAAACCTTCCTCAACGGGTTCCGTATCTCCTTGTAGGACCGTCTGGAGGGCGATCCATGACATGCAATCGTTGCTCGAGAGACATCGACGCTGACTCGGCGTTCTGCCGCTATTGCGGCTCGCCGGTGGGGGAACCGACACGGCCGCGACGTCTTACCCGGCTGCCGGCAGACGGCAAGCTGGGCGGCGTCTGCGCCGGAATGGCCCGGTATCTGGGCACGGATCCGACTGTGGTGCGGCTCGCATGGGTGATTCTGTCGGTGGTGCCCGGCATCATCATCGGCGGGCTGATTGCCTACGGGGTGGCCTGGGTGCTACTGCCGGTCGACGGCCTTGAGCCGCCGAAGGTCCCTGTCAAGCGGCTCCAGCGGTCGACAGCCGATCGGAAAATCGCTGGCGTTTGCGGCGGTCTCGCGGACTACTTCGGGGTTGACTCGACGCTCGTGCGGATTGCTGCCGTCGTCCTGGCCATCTATCCGGGCGCCGTCATCTGCGGCGTGCTGGTATACGTGATCGCTTGGTTTGTAATCCCGCCGGCGCCGGTGGCCGCCTTCGAGCCTTCCCCGTCAACGCCATAGTCAAACCCGCGACGCAGCGCGTCGCCGACCCCCTAGAAAAGCGAAGGGCGGGACCCGGAGAGTCCCGCCCTTCGTCAAACTCCGATCTGGAAATCAGAATTCTGGTGGTACTTAGGAGTTCTTTTTCTGCCGGCGCCGCGACGCGTACGCCGAGGCACCCGGGGCCGATTCCAAACAAGAACATGCTCGTCGGCTCGGGTGCGCGCGCCACGTCATCGTGACGCCACTCGTGGTGGTGGTGCTGACCTGCTTGAACTGCCACCGGTCCTGAGCCATTCCTGGGGACCGACGTTGTCGGGGAACAGCCCTGTTGTCGCGTCGCTCGTGTCGCACGTGAACCCGGTGATTCCACAGCCCCAAACCGTCCAGCAGCGCAGCCCATTCGGCCCCTGCCCGGGTCGCCCGACAATTGCAGACACGCTGGGCGGGTGTGGTTCCCATCCTGATCACGCGACCTTGCGGACGGCCTTTCGCAGCGGCGCGAGCGTGAGCTGAAGGGCAGGCTCCCAGCGATCGCTGAGGGCGAGGGCTCTGAGATTGATCACATCGCGCGCGGTCTCGGTCTTCCACCGCGCGCCACTGCGCTTCATGCGCACCGTGAAAAGCGTTTTGCAGGTCGCCTCCGTGATACCACTCCCGATGGGCAGGCCCCGACGGCGCGCGCT
Source organism: Vicinamibacterales bacterium (assembly GCA_036507475.1). Taxonomy (GTDB): domain Bacteria; phylum Acidobacteriota; class Vicinamibacteria; order Vicinamibacterales; family UBA2999; genus DATCJA01. The sequence continues at coordinate 671 of DATCJA010000153.1, read as the reverse complement.
GGGATACCCGAGCAGCTCGCGATGATTCTCGATATAGGTGATGGCCTCGTGCACCGGCCGACTCGCCCCGACGCGGACGTGCTGCCGACCAGACTGCTCAAGCGCGGCCAGGGTGGCGTCAGGGGCGGCGGTGCGGTTGAGGAGATCAACCCGCCAGCGTGCGAGGACTGCCGGCGCCTCCGACTCCGCATAGATGACACGCGCGGCGGCGGCGAGCTTTTCCAGCAGGTGCCAGAAGTCCAGGAGCTCATAGAGGGGCGTGCCCACCGTCTCCTCATCGAGGGCACTCCGGGGGAGCGCGCGCAGCTCCGGGGCCCCATCCGACAGCAGGATCACGGCAAGGTCGGGCCGTTGCTCACGGATGGCGAGCACGTCGGCCAGCATTCGATCGCACAACTCGTCCACCGTCGGCACCGCGCCATGGCGAATCGTGTGCAGTGCCGTTCCCGTGGCGTCGTGGAACGTGACCGTCGTGCAATAGGCCATTCGATAGACGGGCTGGACGGGCCGCGCCGGGGCCTCCTTGCGGAGGCGGCCCACGGGCCGACGACGGGGTTCCTCCATCGGCAGCGAGACGCGATCGAGGCCCACGCTCACCGATCGCGCGGTGGGGGGAATCGTCTCGGCGACGACCAAGGCGTCATTGATGTGTGCACCGCCCGTTCAATCTC
>DATCJA010000152.1:0-28687 GCA_036507475.1 Vicinamibacterales bacterium | reverse complement strand
CGGACCACTACCTGCGCGTCGGCTGGAACCTGAAGTTCACCGACCTTCAGGCGGTCGTCGGGCTCGAGCAGATGCGGCGGCTGCCCGGGATGATCGGGCAGAAGCGGCGGCTATTCGCGTGGTATGGTGAGCTGCTCGATGGAGTGACCGAGGTCGTGCTGCCGCCAACCGATCTCGCGCAGGTGACCCCCTGGTTCGTTGACGTGCTCGTCGAACCAGATGTTCGCGACAGACTCGCCGAGCACCTGCGACGGGCCGCCATTGGCACACGGCCGTCCTATCCGGCGTTGCACGCCGAACCCGCATTTCAAATGGCTGGTTCGTTTCCAGTGGCAGACGCAGTATCTCGACGCATGCTCTGGCTTCCATCCTCCCTGCGTGTCGAGCGCGACGACGTGGCGCGGATCTGCAACGCCATCCACGCATTCTTTGGAGCATGACGGGGAACCGCGTGTCACTCGGACATCAGAGGCACGACGCACTTTCGTTTCTGACACCGTACTGGTCGGGCTGCGAGATGATGCGGGTTCATCTCGGCTCGATTCGAACGCTCTATCCGTCCTCTCCGATTCTGGTGTCGAAGCGGGGAGGAGGGCTGGAAGAAATGGAGGCACATCGGGCGGAATTCGGCATCCAGTACTGGCTCGAGGAATGCGGCTACATCGACGCGCTTTTGCGGCTGTTGGCACGATGTGAGACCCAGTGCGTCTGCATCATCGAACATGACACGGCTTTGCTGTCCAGCCTGGATGGTTTGCTCGCAGGGCTCCAGGAGGATCGGTGGGACCTCGTGGGCATGGAGGAGCGGGTGCGTGACAGTCCCCAGACGGCCGCCACGATGCCTTCGACGGGTGGCTGGTGGCGCTTCGCTCCGGGGCAGGTGGCGGGTCCCGTGCTGATGTTCGACTGGTGCGCGTTCAGAGCACGATGGGGGTTGTCTGGCGTGCGCGGACGCCGCAGCTACGGCGCATGGGAGTACGAGTACGACCACGGGATTGGACAGAAGCTGAGACGCCACAAGTACCTGCTGCCGTTCCACACTTCCAGGTACGGAATCGGAACGGTCCTCACAGACGGCGATGCGCCTGTTCTGTGGCACCAGTGGTACGGTTCATATCGAACGCGGTATGGCGCCCCGGATGACCTTGTTGCGTACGCGCGACGAGGTGAGGCGGCGTTTCTGGCGGACTATCCAAATCTCGACTTGTCCGTCCTTCATCCGGCGTGGGGACCGGCGTGGGACATCCGCGCCGAGCAAGACGCGGCGGAATCGGCACATCCCAGCGCTGTTGCGCGGGCGGCCGCGCGCGTCGGACAGTGGCGATCGTATGGGTGGCGCGAACTTGTCACCCGCATCCGGTCCAGAGTGGATCGCTGGCGCCTCGAGAGGTCGTGAGTGCGGCTTCCTGTGCTGCTCTATCACCACGTCGGGCCTTCGCGGCCTGGTACGTTTCCGGAGTTGACGGTTTCCGTCGAGCGGTTCGAGCGGCACGTGCAGTGGCTGGTGCGGCGAGGCTACGTGGGGATTCGTCCTTCGGACTGGCTCGCGTGGCGCCGCGACGGAACACCGCTGCCGCAGAAGCCCGTGCTGTTGACGTTCGACGACGCGTATGCCGACCTGGCCAGGCATGCGCTGCCGGTATTGCGACGCCACGAATTCGGCGCGGTAATCTTCGTCGTGACGGGATGCATCGGCGGCGAAAACCGATGGGACCAGGCGCGCGGCTCGCGGTCGCACCGCTTGATGACCGCCGACCAGATTCGGGAGTGGGCCGCCTGTGGAGTCGAATTCGGCGCGCACAGCCGCACGCATCCCGATCTCACGACGCTCTCCCGCCGCGATCTGGACTGGGAGGTTCGGGGCAGCCGAGACGATCTGGCGGAAGTTACCGGCCTGGCAGTCCCATCGTTTGCGTATCCGTTCGGCCGCACGAATGAGGCGGTCCAGGACTGCGTGCGCTCGGCGTTCGAGTGCGCATTCTCGTGTGTGCAAGGCACGAACTCGAGATCGAGCGATCCTCATAGCCTGCGTCGTAGCATCGTGCAGCCCCATGATTCAGCGCTCGCTTTGACATGTCGCGTGCGTTTCGGCCGGTATCCCGCGCATGAATGGCGCGCGCACCTACGGATTCGCTCACGGCTCAGAGCGACCGCGGGTCGTCTGCTCCGCTCTGAACGATGACGCCGGCGCGCGTGCTGCACGTGCTGGCGACCGCGCACGAGCATGGCGCGAGCATCGGCCGGATGGTGCGAACGCTCGCGCAGGCGCTGGATCCCGGACGATTCTGTGTGGCCGCATGGTTCCTGGGCGGCGAGGGTCCTTTGGCGAAGGAGTTCGCCACGGCGGGTATCGCGGTGCGAACGTTCGATTGGAGCGGCGATCGCCATGAGGTGGTTGGTGCCTCTGGCTTCTGGCGCGGCCTGCGGCGCGAGCCGTTTTCGATCGTCCACCTGCACTTCGGCGGGCGCGCCGCGCCGTTTCTCGTCCGATCGGCGGTTCGAACCAAGATCGTCCTTCATTTGCACTACAACGGCGCTGAAGCGGGCAGGACCGGGCCCATTCGCATTCGGCCCTGGATGGCCGACCAGGTGGTGGCCCTGTCGCGAGCGGTAGCGGGGGACGTTATCGGCGTGACGCCACGAGTCGTCTATTACGGCATCCGGATTCCTCAACACTCAGGGCGCGGCGTTACGCAGCGCCACAATTCTCCCCAGTCGGCGGTGTTGGGCGTTGCCAGCCGACTGGTGCCGGTCAAAGGCATCGTCTATCTCATCCGTGCTCTGGCCCTCCTGCGTCAGGAGTTCCCCGCCGTTCGCCTCGAGATAGCCGGAGCGGGGCCCGAACAGGCAGGGCTCCAGCAGGAAGCACGGGCACTCGATTTATGTGACGCCGTCGCTTTCGTGGGCTGGCAAGCCGACATCTGGCCGTGGCTGGCGCGGTGGGACATCTTCGTGCAGCCTTCTCTGGCTGAAGGATTCGGCATGGCCGCGCTCGAAGCGATGGCCGCAGGCCTGCCGGTTGTCGGCACGTCCGCGGGCGGTTTGCCAGAACTCATCGAGGACGGCTGCAGCGGATATGTCGTACCGCCGGGGGACGCGACGGCTCTGGCCGCTCGGCTGCGCGAGCTGCTGCTGAACGCCGATCGCCGCAGCGCAATGGGAGCGGCAGGCCAGGCCCGCGTGCGGGAGCGTTTCTCGGCCGAGCGAATGGCCGCTGAACTGTCTGGGATCTACGACGCGCTGCTCGATCGCAATGGAGCTCGCCAACGGGATTAGGATCAGACGCGTGATGACCGCTTCGCACTCGTTTGCGCCGACGTGCTCGGTTGTCGTCTGCACGCGCGACCGACCTGACGCGCTGGATCGCTGCCTGCCGGCATTGGCGGCTCTCGAGTATCCGCGCTTCGACGTGTTGGTCGTGGATAACGCGCCGAGCGATGGTCGTGCACATGCCGTCGCGCGGCGGTGGGGAGCGCGTTATCTCGTGGAACCGATCGCGGGACTCAGTCGCGCCAGGAATACGGGAGCACGCGCCTGCTCGTCCGAGGTGATTGCCTTTACCGACGACGACGCGATCCCAGAGCGCGCGTGGTTGTCGCACCTGGCAACGCCATTTCGCGACCCACGCGTGGCCGTGGTCACCGGACGGACGCTGCCGCTGCTCGAGGCAGAACCCGTCGGGAGCGCGCTTGACACGACCGATCTGGGGCCCGACATGATTCGCCTCGATCGCACGCACCCGCTCTGGTTCGAAATGGCATATTTCGGCGGTATCGGGAACGGCAACAACATGGCGTTCCGGCGCCGGGTATTCGAGCAGTGGAGCGGATTCGACGAACGACTGGGACGAGGGGCGCTCCTGTCGAGCGGGGAAGAGCATCGAGCCTTTGCGCAGCTCGTCGAGAGCGGCCACACGGTGGTGTACACGCCTGAGGCCCGCGTGCGACACCCAGTTCCGACGACGCCGGATGAGCGTCGCGAGCAATACCTCAGGTCGAGGGCCGATCTCGCCGGCTATGCCGTGTTTCTCTTCCTCGTGACGCACCACAAGTGGAGAACGGCGAAGTACGTCGTTGAAGCCGCGCTCGGCACCAGGCGGACGTGGCGCGTTCATACGGAGGCGGTTCCACAAGGCGTCTTCTCGCGCTGGCGCCTGCCGCAGGTGTACGCCGCTGGGGCGTGGACGTGCCTGCGGGGTCTGATGCGAACCACACTGGCGTCACACACACCGCCGAAGGATGCTGCTCAGTCCCGCTTGAGATCGAGCGTCACGCAGTGAACGGCCCCGCCCAGGGTGCGGGCGTGACGCATCGGCACCGGCACAACCGTGATCTTTTCCTGCTCCAGGGCGCGAATCAACGGAACCTGCGACCGTTCCACGATGGCCGTCTGTTCGTCCAGCATGAGCAGATTCATCCCGATCCACAGACTCGCATGCTCGTAGGGGTCGAAGAACCCGATATCGACGGGTGGTGGGCACCACAGAATGCGCCACTTCTCGAGCGCTGACGGGACGTTCGCGGCGTTGAGGCGTTCGGGATTGAGGAGGGCGAGCCCCGGCCTCAGCAAGCTGATTGTGCTGTCCAGGTGCATGTAGCTGTAGATTCCCTTCAACACGTGCACCCGGTACTCGGGGCCAAGCGCGCGCTGCAGCCATTGGGCGCCGAGAACGTTTCCGCTGTTGCTTTCGAGAAAGAAGAGGTCCTCGTTGGCTCGCAGGACATTGGCGGCGTCGAACACCGGCTCGAGATTACGGAGGCTCTTGCGATCGCGATCGGCATCCTCCTCGTACCCATCGTCCGGCAATTGGGGCCTGGGCGCGGCGATCCAGCGCGCGCCATCCAGCATCGCCTCCTGCAGGATGCGCCGGTAGGGAAATGCGTCGGTATAGCGCGCGCGCAGCGCCATTGGCGTCTCGATGATCGTGTCACCGACCACCAGGAGACCGTCCCGCGGGCAGAATGCGTAATACCCGTCCGAGCACCAGCTATTTGCGCCGTGCCGCACATCCGTACGCGGGATTTCTGGGCGATAGACGCTCACGCCCGCAGTCGCAAAGACCGTGCAGAGGTGTTCCAGGTCTTCGTTGGCTTCGTCGATCACGCGCTGCGGATACGGTCCGCTCGGGACCGTGCGCGTGGACCCTGCGTAGTTGACCGCTCTCAGGCTGACGTCATGAGTCGGCACACGGGCGTTGTCAGCCCGCCCGACAACGACGGAACGCAGCCGGCTCCACTCGTTGAAGCTCCGGACGATCACGGCGACGATGGTACTTTAAGGCGCTTTCGGCCGCGCTGGTCCGGCTGAAGCCGGACACTACGTACGTTGAGTGACGTGGGTCAGACGCTGGTGGGTTCTTTGAGGCCAAGCGTGCGCATTACGCGTTCGATGCGGCTGGGCTGCGGCTGCGCCAGACTCGAATCGATTTCAACCAGCAGATCCAGGCACTTTGCCGTCGAGTCAACGATGTGAATCCCCATGCGGTTGAGTATCGGTGGCGGCAGCTTCTCCTGATTGCGGAAGATCGCGATCGTGCGCGCCTTCGAATCGGAGGCCACATCGACGCAGTTTTCCGGAGTGTCGTCGACGACGATATCGAGGGTGAGCGCCGTGGCAATGAGCCCGCGCGACGCGGTGACGACGTAGACGCTCGGTAGCCGGAACCCCTTCTTCTCGAGCCACCGCTGTGACTGGACTTGCGCGGTCCTGCCTGCGGTCGCGGGACGGCGCGTCAGGAAGATGATTTCCCAGCGGCGGTTGTCCGCCGTGTGCGCGAGACGCTCGACGATGCCCGGCTCGATTTCATCGAGTGATTCCCAGAACCCGTCGATCCCGCGGATGTGGCGCCACAGTTGCCGGCGCTGGCGCGTCGTCAGCTGTACCTCGTGCCGGAGGGGCGCATCATCGGCCACTTCATCGGGCACCAGGTCGGCCATCGAAGCCGATTGCCGCTGCTCAGGCGCGGCGGCCTGTGTCATCCCGAAAAGCGTGACCGCCTCGCGGACGATGGCCTCCTCCATATCCGCAAGCACGCCGTCAAGATCGAATCCTATACGCAGCGCCATCGATGGTCAGGCGTCGTCCTTCCCGGTGTTGTGGAACCTGTCGAGCGCTTTCAGATCCAACTCGACGCGCGGGTCGGTTCGGGCAAGCGCCGTGCCCTTCAGATTGGGCGGATCGGGCGCGACTGCGTGCGATGCGGGATCGCCACCCGCGATGCCGATCGACTTCCATCCGCGCCAGTGACACGCGCGGCATCGATACGGACGCTTGCCGGTGATCTCTTTTCGCCATCGCTCCCACCGGCTTCGCGTGGGCGAGCGGCGCAGATTCGTCGAATGGCACTTAGGACAGTACGGCACCGGCGGATCCCTTCACCACGTCGATGTTACCACGCGGCATTACGTCGTCTCGGGTGTCTGCGCGAACCCGCGTGACGGCGATCGCCGCAAGAGTACAGAACAGGAACGCGTTTGCAGGAATCTGAAGACTGAATTCGACGAGCTCCTGGAACGCGATCGTCATCAGACCCACCGCCGCTCCCGCGCGAATCCAGTAGCCTCGAGCCTCGATTCGCGCAGCGCGCAGCGTTCTCTGGATCGCGCGGATCAAGAGCACCGCCGTCACCATTGCTGCAATCGCGATCGCGGCGCCTCCCTCGGCCAGCAGCTGCAAGTAGTCGTTATGCGCCTGCGCCATGTGAAACCCAGGGTTCCGCGTCTGGTAAAGGAGCATCGCCGGCGAGTACGTGTTGAGGCCGGTCCCCAGGAGTGGAAAATCGCGGACCACTCCCCATCCATCGCGCCATGCGTCGACGCGGCTCAGGAGGCTACGCTCGTCGAGGAACCACGGTACCAGGGTGTCGAGACCGCGCCACGACACGCCCACGACAAGCACAACTCCCAGTGCCACCATCACGAGCGAGCGCTGCACCGTGCCCAGGTGACGGCGTTTCAACGCGAGCCATGCAAAAACAGCGATGGCCACGCCGAAGCTCGCAATCGCCGATCGAGACACGACCCAGAAGAGCGATATCGCGCCAAGCACCACGGCGGTTCCCATCAGCAGCACTGCGCCGACGTCGTCGTCGGCGACGATCGGTCCGCGTCTGCGGCGAGTGTCCGTGGGGAATGCGCGCTCGATGCTGCCCAGCAACCATCCCACCATCACACAGAGCGCCATCAGGATCCAGCCGCCGAAATGGTTTCGGTTGATGAACGGGCCCGCCTGATCGGCCCCGCCACCGTCCAGCGGCCTCCAGAACCCGTAGATGAGGCCGTTGTTGTGCTCGCGTGTATAGACGGCAAACAGCGCCAGCGGCACCGCGACAAGTGCGAGCCCCCGCGGAAAGAAGCGGAGACGCCGCCCGTCGAGAAGAGCCGGAAGGCCGAGCACGTACAGTCCAAGCGCACCCAGCCCGACAACCGCCACGCGCGTCCGCGCGGGGTCAATGGAGAGCGGAAGCCATGCGGTATTGTCGGCGAACCCCAAGCTGTAGCTGCCCACGACGGCAGTGGTTGAAGGACTGACGGCGTGGACGACGTGCGCAGGCAGCGGAACGAGCTGAATGGCCACTATGGCCCAGAGCGTAAGCAGGCCGGCCGCAACGGGACGCAGGGCCGGCGGAATGCCATACCGCTTCAGGCCGACGACGCCAATCGTCGCCGCGGCAGCGAACAGCGGCGCGTACGCCCACGGATATACGGCGCCGAACGCCAGTGTTCCAAGCGTGACGAGCGTCAGCACAGCGGTGGACATCACCTGATCTGCTGCAGCAGAAACTCTTCCTGCTCTGAGAGGACCTTGTGTTGATCGAAGTGTTCTTCGGCGTACGCACGGTTTCGGCTCCCGAGGGAGCCCAGGGTGGCGCGATCGGCGTGACGGAACTCGCGCGCGGCGGCCGCCAGTGCCGCGGGGTCCTCAGGCGCGATGAGCACACCGCCGCCTGCACTGCGAACGAGCTGCGCGGCTTGACTCTCGGGGTTGGCCGCGACCAGCACGGGCCGGCCGGCGGCCATGTAGGTCAGCAGCTTTCCAGGGATCAGTGTGTCTTTCACGGCCTGTACCTGATTCACCAGCAGCAGGTCGGCATCAGCAAACGTCTCGGACAAGGCGTCGTCCGGCTGAAAGGGGACGAAGTGCACCTTGTCCTGGAGTCCCTTGGTGCAAACCGCGGCGATCAGCTGCGGGCGAACCTCGCCGTCGCCGACGAAGACCCAATGGATATCCGAGTCGCGCGTCAGATCCGCTGCAGCGATCACATTCAGCAAACCTTGTTTCAGCCCCATGCTTCCGGCATGCATGACGACGAAGGCATCCTCCGGAATCCCGTAGCGGGCGCGAAAGCGGCCACTCCGAGCAACGGGTCGCACCTGCTCGACGTCGATGGGATTGGCGATCACCCGAATGCGATCCGACGGATAACCGTACTCGCCGAGTGTCCGTTCGAAACTGTCGCACAGCACGGCCGCCCCCGCGGCTTTTGTGTAGGCGGCGAACTCGAAGGCGTCCAACACCCGCAAAAGTCGATGGCCGATGATGCCGACGTCGACGGCGGCCCTGGCGGCCAGGTCGGTAATGCGCACCAGATAGGGGCGTCCCACGAGCGCCGCAACAATTCTGGTCAGCATGGCAAGGGCTGGCTGCGCGCCGACATAGATGAAGGCATCGGGCCGGCCTGATTTCAGGATGGAGGCGACGAGCGCGGCGAATCCGGCCGCGCTGAACGAACCTTCCATGAGCATCCGCTGCCAGGCGCTTGACGGCCGTCGTGGAATGAAGTGCGTGAGCCGGTGCACGGTCAGGTTGCCGTTGCGCTCGGTCGCAAACACGCGTCCTCGATCCTCCTCACGCCTGCGCCACCGGGGCGCGAAGGGGAATCCGGTGAATACGGACACGCGATGTCCGTGCTGTGCGAGGTGCTCGGCCAGCGCCGTCACATGCGGGGCAAACCCGCTGGGTTCGGGCGAATAGTTGATCGTGATGATGAAGAAACGCGCCACGGATTGATCTTCACGCAGGGTTGAAGGCGTAACTCCGATCGTCGAGCAGGCGCGCAGGTCCTTCGCCGTCCGCCGGGTCGATCGCGATGGCCTGGTTCGAGTAGCCGGCTTCACTCAAGAGGCTCAGAACCCGCTCCCGGCTCACACCGGTATGCAGCTCGATCACGACCGGAGGCCGCCATCGCCTCAGTGTGTCGCGCATTCCATCCAGCACGTCGAGCTCCATGCCCTGCACGTCGATCTTTATGCCGTGCACGGCGTCATTGACGCCGTGCACGAGGGGCCACAGCCAATCGAACCGGACGAACGGCACGTCGACGAACGCGCGCGCGTCGCCCGATGCCAGCGTCGTGTCGGCCATCCCTCTCGTGAGCGGCAGTCGGCGCATCTCCAGCGTCTGCGCCGCCCCGAGACCGACTGGGAACACGGTCAGCTGTGCCAGACGATTGAGCGCGCGCCCCTGGTCGACGCATCCGGCTGTCATGGCAACCGGCTCGAACGTGAACACGCGGCCGCTCGTGCCCACCAACTGCGACAGCGCGAACGCGGTGTACCCGTAATGCGCGCCGACATCGATCCAGGTGTCGCCCGGACGAACGTGTTTCGAGAACCATTCGAGCAGCGGACGTTCGGTGCGCCCGAGGACCCCGGCGGGATAATCGTGCCAGGACGTGACCAGCCAGGTGCCGCGGAGCGGACCTGCCTTGATGCGCCGCGGCCGAATCGCCCGCGACAGGAGCGGACGGATCAGGCTCATCATCGGCGCACGCTCACGAGTAGACGCGGCGCTCCTCTGCGGGCGCCATCATGCGGTCGTAAATCCAGCGATATGTCCGCTCCATCCCGTCCCGCAGCTTCGTCGTCGGCGCCCAGCCGAGCCTCTTTCTGATGAGCGTGTTGTCGCTGGAACGCCCGCGAACCCCCTTCGGCGCGTTCAGGATATATCGACGCGTGAGCTTCACACCGGCGATGTCCTCGACGATGTCGAGAAGCTGGTTGATCGTGACGAGCTCATCGCTCCCGATGTTGAGCGGCTCGCGGACGTCGCTCGCCATCAGAGTGACAGTGCCCAGGAGGCAGTCGTCGATGTACATGAAGCTGCGCGTTTGTTCGCCGTCGCCCCACACCTCGATGTTCCTGCTGCCGGAACGCAGCGCCTCGATGACCTTGCGGCACATTGCCGCAGGCGCTTTCTCGCGCCCACCCTCGAACGTGCCGCAAGGGCCGTACACGTTGTGATAGCGGGCCACCCTCGTCTCCAGGCCGAAGTCCTCGAGAAAGTGGCGGCACATCCGCTCGCCGAAAAGCTTTTCCCAGCCGTAGCCATCCTCCGGCATCGCCGGGTATGCGTCTTCTTCTCTCAGCGGCGTGACGTCCGCTCTCGTCTGCTTCTCTGCCGCATACACACACGCGGAGGATGAATAGAAGTAGCGTTCGACGCGCGCGTCCCGCGCCGCCATCAGCATGTGTGTGTTGATGAGCACCGACAGCATGCACTGCGCCTTGTGGGTCTCGATGAACCCCATGCCGCCCATATCGCACGCCAGGTTGTAGACCTGGCGCGCACCGGCCGCGGCCTCCTCGCAGGCGTCTCGATGCCGCAGATCGAGCCGACGGTTGTCGACGCCGGGTGCAATCTGATACCACTCGTCGAAGGGCTTGATATCGACGGCACGAATATATCGGTGGCCCTGGCGCAGCAGATCGGAGACAAGGTGTCCTCCGATGAACCCACCAGCGCCGGTGACGACGACGAGGTCGTTGTTGTTCGTACGTGTATGGCTCATATCGCTGGGTTCCTATACCCCGTTTTTGCCTCCACAGAACACCGAGACACTGAGGCACCGAGGTCGAATTGGAATGATTCCTCGGTGTCTCGGTGCCTCGGTGGTACGGGGAAGTGAAACACCCTAGGCCTTCAAGCCCAATACCGCGACATGCGCGGCCGTTCGGTACGGGTTCATTCCTCCACCGTCGGTGTTGACGACATGCACGAGTCGACACTGGCGTGTGATCTGCGGCCAATCGTTGAACACGGAGTACGAATAGGCGACGCCATCGCCTTCGGACACCGAGTAGCCGCGGCCGCCCGTTTTCACCCAGTCGGCGAGAGGCCACAGACCGACCGCGTTGAGGGCCTGCTTCATGAGCCGCACCAACAGTGGGCCCTGGCCGAAATTGTTCGTGTCCGAAATGAAGATGCCTCGCCTGGCCACCCGCAGCATCTCGGATATGGCTTGTGCCGGGCGCGCAATGTGATGGAGGGCAGAAAATTCACACACGAGATCGAATGACTCGTCGCCAAACGGAAGATGGAGCGCATCCCCGTGCTGGAGATCTTCTGGTGTCAGTCCCTTCCTGTAACCGATGGCGCGCAGTTCGGGTGACAGCTCGATGCCGACCACTCGAAGCGTCGGCACCTCGTTCTTGACAAATGTCAGAGCGCGACCTGTGCCCGATCCAACATCGAGGACCGACCCGAACTCGTAGTGCCGGATCGCCGCGAGCATGATCTGCAGCCCGAGTCGATGCTCGGCCGCCTCGAGGTGAGCCTCGTCATAGGCGGCGGCGGTCGACGCGTAATAGGCGCGCTGCAGGAGCTCGGCTCGCGTATCTGACATTCACACCTCACGCCAGTTGTCCGGCGCCGACAGCGACGTGCTCGATTTCGCGAGCAGATTGTTGCACCCACTGTACGAGAAGGGGAATTCCCACGTGCACCGTCGTCCCGGGAGCCCATCCAAGATCACGAGTGACGCTGGCCGTGTCGGCGACAAAGATACGCTGGTCGCCGGGTCGCCAGGGTCCGTGCGCAGCTGGCAGCGACCTGCCGTACAACAGCTCCAGCATGCGCAGCACGTCTCTGACCGACAGCGCGTTGGCCGGTCCTCCACCGATGTTGTACACGTTGCCGCTTACGCGGTCGATCCGCGCGATCGCAAGTCGATACAGCTCGCAGAGGTCGTCGACCCAGAGAAGATCGCGCACCTGCAAGCCGTCACCGTAAACGGTGATGGGCGCGTCGGTGGCCGCGGCGATGGCAAACCATGCGACCCATCCCTGTTCTTCGAAGCCGTATTGACGTGGACCGTATATGCACGATTGCCGGAACACCACTGTGCGCATGCCGTAGATTCGCGCGTAGTCGCGGACGTACTGGTCGGCCGCGCCCTTCGAGCATCCGTACGGCGAATGAAAGTCGAGCGGATATGTTTCGCTGATGCCCTGGGAAGCGCGAGCAAATTCATACCGCTCGGAGCCTCGCGTCAACGGTTCGTGCTCCAGGCTCCCGTACACTTTGTTCGTGGACGCGTACAGAACGGGAACGGAAGGCGCATGACGTCGGACCGCTTCGAGGACGTTCAAGGTGCCCAGCGCATTCGCCTCGAAGTCGCGTCGCGGGTCGTCTACCGATGTCGTGACCGCCGTCTGCGCTGCCAGATGCACGACCGCGTCGGCATCTCGATGGCGGCGCACCAGGTCGTTCATCTCCGCGGCCGACGTGACGTCCAATCGCTCGAACACGTGATTGGCGACGTGCTGTTGCACCCAGCGGAGATTGTTCGTCGCGCCCCGTCGCGAAAGGTTGTCGATGCCGACTGTCAGCACGCCCGGTACGGTCGCCATGTAACGGACGAACGCAGACCCGATGAACCCGGCTGAACCAGTGACGATGATCTTCATGACCGGTTGGTCTGGCCGCGGCCGGCTCGCGCAATCACGTCCTCATACGACGCGATGACGTTCGGGACGATGGCATCCCAGGTGTAATGTGCGTTGACGAACGCGGGTCCGGCCGCAGCAATCCGCTTGCGTGCACCCGCGTCGGCGAGCGCCGACTCGATGCCCGCAGCGACACTGTCGACGGAGCACTGAACAACCCTGGCGATCCCCTCCGACTGGAGCTCCCGGTGGGTGTTCACTCCATCCGAGATCACCACGGGCAGTCCGCACATGAGCGCCTCCATAACCACCGTACCGAAGTTTTCGGCGTAAGAGGGCAGGACGAACAGTTCGGCGTCCACAAAAGCGGCCAACTTCTGCTGGTGGCTCAAAACCCCAGCAAATAGCACCCGATCGGTCACCCCAAGCCGGGTGGCCATGCTTCGCACGTCCGCTTCGTAGCCTCGAAAATCGGGGCCGGCGACGACAAGCCAGAGATCGGGGTGTGCGCGTCTGAGGCGCTCGAACGCGCCGATCAACAGATCGAGGCCCTTCTGGGCGCTCAGTCGTCCGACGAACAACAAGAAACGCCCGCCGACCATCGGGAACTCGCCGCGAAACGTGCCGCGGGGCGGGAGGCGTTCGAAATCCTTACGCACTAGCCCGGTTGGCACCGTCCATTCGGGACGTCGAGGGACGTACGCTGCCAATTGCCCTTCCTCGGGCGTGTCGAAGACAACTGCGGCCGCTTTGCTGAGCAGCGGCCGGCCGACGGTCGCCATGTAGAGATGTTTGACCAGCCAATTCTTCTTGCGCAGGTGCGGGTCGAGGCTGCCGTGCGGCTGAACCACGAATGGCACGCCGGCTGCCAGCGCCGCACGCGCGGCTGCGATGCACGAAAAGTTGTAGAGCCAGTGGATGTGAACGAGATCGCACGCGCCGACCGTGCGCCGAAGTGTCTGCGCCAGCGATGGCGCAAGCCCGTAGCGGCCGCCGATGGCCCACACCCTGTGAGTGACACAGGTTGCGCCATTACCGGTCACTGACTCGCTGAGCGCCACATCCGTCGGTGTCGTTGTGCCAAGGTCTGTAGTGAGCAGCGTCGTCTCGACACCGTGGCGTGCCAGGCAGTCGACGAGCCCGAGCAGGTTCCGTGGCCCGCCCGATGTGACGGCGATGCCAGGGATGACGTGAAGGATCCGCACGACTCGGCGCTCTACTGAAGCAGGCTGTCGTACACAGCGAGCGTTCGTGTGGCCGCGTTCAACCAGGTGAAGCGAGCGGCTCTCTCGAGGCCTGTGGTCCGCAGCGAAACCCTCAGTGCGGTGTCGGTCAGCACGCGTTCGGCGGCAACTGCCACAGCGGATGGATCGTCGGGTGAAACAAGGATGCCGGCGTCGCCGACGACTTCACCGATGGCGGGAATGTTCGACGCGACGACTGGAGTTCCACAGGCCATCGATTCGAGCGGCGGCCAGCCAAATCCCTCCCAGATCGACGGAAACACCAGGACGTCGGCGGCGTTGTACCACTCGGCAAGGGTCTGGTCGTCGCCTATCGTCCCGAGCTGCTTGATCGAGGCACCGATGCCAAGTCGTTCGGCGAGAACCGCCTCGTCAGGATAGAAAGGCGTGCCGATTCGGACGAGCGTCACGTCTGGAACGCGCGCGCGTAGCTGCGCGAACGCCTGCAGGAGCACAGGCGTGTTCTTGTATCGTCCCTTCGTGGCGACCTGAAGGACGACCTTCGATGTGTCGTCCATCCCGGCCGATGCTCGTCGCGGTCCTCTCGCGTGCGCCAGGCACCTGAACGTCGGGTTTACGCCGTACGGGATGACGACAATGCGATCGGCGTCGACTGCTGTGTACCGCTCGAGTGTGCCTCTTGTGGCCCCAGAAACAGCGATCACGGCGCGAGCCTTTGCCAGCTGCGTCATGCGCAACCTGAACGTGCGGGCCACCGTTGGTGGCACGTCGACAGGAATCACACCCTGGGACGCCAGCAGTGGAATGACGTCATGGCATGTGATGACAGTACGTTCGGGGTCGAGCGAACGGATCAACTGCGCGTACCCATGGTCGAGGATGTGAAACGCCGCGGTCGTTCGACCTTGAATCGATCGCGGGTACGCCACATATCGTGACCATGCGCTGTCGATCCGCCGCACCTGCGGGTGGTCGCAGAGTCTGGAAAGATACCGTCTCTCGACAGGCTGCTCGAGCGTAATGCTGTGCGAGCCGTCCGACGCACGACCGAGCGCGAGGAACAGCTCCTGCGCGTATCGATTCATGCTGGGATGTTCGGTGGAGACCGGCCCTCCGAGCATCAACACTGAAGGCGTCATACGGCGCCGGGGTTCACCGGCTTGCGGGCGATGAACACGAGGTCCTGGGTGAAAACAGGCCATCGCCAGTCGGCGCCTTCGGCCAGTCGCGCGAACAGGAGGCCCGTGCGGATCGCCTGCCAGCAGGTCCACCGGATGGCACTGATCACGCCGTGAATCACGGGCCCATGCTCGAGGACGACAGGAGCTTCGAGTCCGACAACAGCGCAGATCTGCGAGACGCTCATCGGCGTAAAGCTCAGTTCGTGCGTGATGTCGGCGAACCTCACGTGCGCTCCGAACAGCCCCTTCGCGTTCGGCACGACAGCGATCAGGCATCCTCCGGGTCTGAGGGCGTTCGTAATCGCGTCGAGCAGCTCGAACAGCTCCGCGCGCGTCTGATGCTCGAGCACGCTGAATGTGCTGATCATCGCGTATCGGTTGGGCCGCGCTCGGAGGTACTCGACGGCCGGCGCGAGCGTCACGCCCGTTAGCCCGCGCGCCGCAGCCGCACGCACCTGGCTCGGACTCAGGTCGACTCCCTCGATGCACGAGTACCCTTCGGATCGCAGCGCATCGAGAAAAGCGCCAGCTCCACAGCCGATGTCCAGCATGGGTGCGGCTTCGTCGTGTGGAAGGAATCGTCGGTATCGCCGAAGGTAGCGCTGCCGTTCGCGTCGTCCGGACGCGCGGGCCGGATCGGCGCTCGGACTGGTGTCGGCGTACGTGGCGTACACGCGCGTCTTCCAGCCTTCCATTACGGTGCCGTGTTGGCCGCCTCTCGTCCCTGTCGAGTCGAGCGCAGTCGCCCAGTCACGTACTCGAGGCCCTCGAGGATTCCACGTACGCACACGTCATGCGAGTACCGCTGCACGATGGAGTGGGACCGCTGGCCGAAGCTGCGCCGCATCTCGGACGATCGGGCCAGGGTCCGCAGCGCGTCGGAGAGGGACTGAACGTCCCCAACGTCAACCACGTACCCGTTCCGCCCCTGTTCGATGAGGTCCTCGCTTGCTCCGACCATGCTGGAGGCGATGATGGGAAGACCAAATAACATCGCTTCATTGAGCACGAGGCCCCACGTCTCGGAGCGTGACGGGAGCACGAACGCATCCATGCACACGTACGACGCTGCCAGCTCGGACTGATTCCTGAATCCCGCGAACACCGTCCATTTGAGCTGATGGGAGCGCGCTCGCTCCTCCAGCGCCGTCCGGCTCGGCCCGTCGCCGACGACGAGCAGCCCGACACCTAGGCCCTCGCGCTGTAGCTCCGCGACAGCGTCGATCAGGTCGTCTACGCGCTTGAGCGGGATCAGCTTGCCGCTGAATCCAACCACCACGACATCGTCGGACCATCCGTGCGCTCGGCGACGCTCCTGCCTCGAGGGCTCGAAGAGACCGCGCTCAGCGAGAAAGTATTCGTTATCGACTGAATAGGGTGTGAGGAACTGCCGGCCTCGCGACACGCCATAGTGTTCGTAGAATCGTCTGTTGGCTTCGCCGATCACCAGAACCGCGGCCGTAACCGCGAAGAGGGGTCGCAGGACGAGCTCCTTCAGCGCTTCCGTCCAGCCGTGCCGTGGCCGCAGCCGTTCGGACTCGGTTCGCAACAGGACGGGCGTGCCGCTCGCCAGCGCGCCCAGGTAGGCCAACAGGGAAAGGGGCGTCGCGTAACTATGAATGAAGACGGCGTCAAATTGCCCCCGCCGCAGGTATCGGATGATGCTGGCGTCGGCAGCCAGCCGGCCTAGCCGGCCGAGCGCGCTCGCGTTCCGCTTGAGGAAGATGGACCGATAGCCTTCCAGAAGCGGGCGATCCCATTGAACCTGGACCCCGAAGCCGCCGTCGATCTCACCGGCGACGCTCCGGTCGTCGCCGTAGAAAACCGAGAGCTCGATGCACGGGTGAGACGCCAGTTGCTGGAACAGCGGCGCCTGATACTGAACGGGATGCGACGTGACAGCCGCCAGGCGGTACGGATCGCTCGCTTTCATCGCAGTGCCACGGCCCTGTCACGAACGGCGCCCAACATCGATCGGAGGTCGACGTTGGCGGCGACGATCAGGATGGCGAGGACGTGTGCAGTCATCCAGCCGCCGACCGGATACGTGCTCTGCAGCGCAGTCGCCGCGATCACTGCGCCAAGCGCGGCCGCTGTCGTCACCGCGTGGCGCCAGGTGAACGGATGAATGCGCCTCGCTCGATAGAGGGCGGTCCCGTACGCGACGTTCAAGACCACGACCGCCAGCACAAACGAAGAGACCGCGCCCATGAGCCCGTACCGAGGGATGAGAATCGCCGCGGTGACAGTCCCTGCTGCCGCGGTGATGAGCCTCGCGGCGAAAATCGGGCGCGACAGGCCGACCGCTCGAAGCATCGCCTCATTGGGCCCCGCCCACGCCGCGACAAGCGCGGCGAGAACCGCGTACTGGAGCGCCGGGGCGGCTGCGGCATAGCCTGAGCCGAACACGAACGACAAGACGGCGCGGTCGTTGGCCATCAATAGAATTCCGAGACCCGTGGCGAAGGCGAAGCAGATGCCCGCGTATTGCTGGTACGAACGGCCAAGTTCGTCCGGCGTTCCACGCACGACCATGCGAGCCCACACCGGCACGAGGACCTGCTCGAAGATGCCAAGCGGCAGCCCCACCACTCCCTGCAGCGACAAGGCGATGCCGTAGAGGGCCACGGCCGCGGATCCCGTCCATGCGGAAAGCATCATCGGCAGGAGGCCGTTGACCAGCGGTCCCGCGAGCATTGCGGCACCGGCCACAGGAACGCCGAAGTGCAGCAGTTCCATGGACGTGCTGGCGCCAGCGTTTCGCCATCGCCTGTCACGGCCGAACAACACCGACAGGGCCGCTACCACCAGCAGCGCGCCCAGCGCGTACAAGCCGGCCACGTAGGGCGCGCGGCGAGCGAGCGCGAGCGGGGACAGAAGCAGCAAGATCGCGACGAGGCCCGGGCGACAAACGTCGATCAGGAAAAGTTTTGTCCCAAGCTGGTTGAGCCCCCGGTAGGCGGCCCCCAGGACATCGCCAACGGCGAGAAGCGGCAGGCTGAGTGTCAGGATGGCGGTGGCCCACAACGCATCCGCCGACATCAAGGATCCAGACCACAAGAACAGCGCCACCAGCACCGCGCCGGATGTCAGCAGAGCCGACGCCGCGACGATCCGTATTGCCCTGTACACAGTTCGCCTGGGCGCCGCCTGGAGCGACGCCTCCGCACCGACATACCGAACGACAGCGTCTGGAAGGCCGAGCTCGGCGACGACAATCACCAGGCTCGTGAACGCTTGCGCCGCAAGGAGGACGCCCAGGTCTGCGGCGGGCATCTTGCGCGTCAGCAGTACCTTCGTGGCGAACCCGAGGAGCAGCGCGAATGCGGTCCACGCGAAGCCCACGATCGTCTGGTTGGCGACGAGACGGAGGGATTGCGCGGCGACAGCCGGCATGGTGTCGCCGAGCCGAGGCGGTGCCGGCACGGACGGGAGCGCCGCTCGAAGCACCGGAACGTCGTGGCCAGATCCGCTAGCGTGCATCGTGATGGGGCAGCCGCTGGTTGTAGGTGCTCAGCACCTGGTTCGTGTATCGCTCCCACCCGTTCCACTTCCGGACCGTCTCGAGCGCGGCGTGACCCATGGCCTCGCGCGCGTCCGGATGCCGATACAGGTGCTCCAGTCGTTCGGCGATTGCACGTGAATCTCTGATGGGAACGATGAAGCCGTCCTTGCCGTCGGTGATCACATCCGGGCCTCCCGTGTTCGTGGTCGTGATCACCGGAATCCCGCACGCCATCGCCTGCACGATGACCTGACCGAATCCATCCTCGATGGAGGGCAAGACGAAGACGGACGCCTGGGAATACAGATCTCGCATCCGCGCTCTCGGCAGGGCGGGTTGCAGCCTGAACTGGCCCTCGTAACGCGAGAGAATTCCGCGCGATTCCGGCAGGAGGGTTCCGCGCAGGACGACCTCGCTGTTCGGCAGGGCGAGCTGCGACATCGCCTCGAGCAAGTACCCGATTCCCTTTCTCACCGAGAGCATTGCGACACACAGTACGCGGAAGGTGTCGTCGCGTTTGGGAACCGGGAAGAACTCCTCGAGCCTGATCCCGATTGGGATCGCCACGACTTTGCGCGGATCGATTCCCGCGTGGAGGAACGACTGGCGCGCAAATGTCGAGGGGACGAAAATCGCGTCCGCCTCGTCGTACTCCGCTTCCTCTTTTTCGATGAACCGCGGATCTGTGGGTGGCGCAGGCTCACCAGTACGCGCCGTTTCCTCGCGCAGCAACTCGTCCTGCACGCGGATGTGCGTCGATCCCCGGTCGCAGACGGTCCACGAACCGTAGCAGGCCTTCGCCTGGCGCATGGCGCGAAGCCCGTAGCTCGAGGCGACGTGGAACACGTCGCACGGACCCTGACTGCGTGAGAGCCACCGGTCGAACGCCTCCGTGGTCGTCCAGTTCAGCCGCGATTGGAAACGCTGAAGGCGCGCACGCTGCAACGCAAAGTGCGGCAACAGAACGATCGGGTGCGTCGCGACGCGGCTCCGGGCGACGCCTGTCACCTTGAAGGATGGCATCGCCGTGTAGTACCTGCCGAGCGCTCCCAGTTTGTCGAGTTCGCGCGCGAGTTCGAAGAGGTGAATGCCACCAATGAAACTGGCGATGTTAACGCGCATCTGACGGACGCGACGCGTAGAGCCGGAACATTCCCTTCCACTCCCCGATGCGTTGAGCGAGCAGCTGCAGGATGCTCAATCCGAAGAACGGCGGCAGGTCCGACCATCCGCGTGCGCTGAGCGGCGTCAGCAGCGCCGCGCGCCGGATCATCGGAACAACCGTCACAACGAGAAGCGCCGACCAGAGGGCCGCGGCAAGTCGCTCCACGATGAGTATCGGCCATCTGATCTGGTGCACTCGTTGACGCACGAACGGCACCGCGATGCCTCGACCCTGCCATTGTTTCCAGAAGTCTCTCATCGTGCTCGGGCTCACGTGGTGCACGACGATCGATTTGTCGGTGACGCGGTTCATCGTGCACGCCGAAAGGCGCCGGACGAACTCGCCGTCCTCTCCGCCAGGCACCGGAAGCGCCTCGGGGAACAAGCCAGCCCTGATGGCGAGCGATCGCCGGCACGAGAACGCCTGGCTCCATCCAACTTCCCGTTCGGCTCCGTACAGGTAGTGGTGCTGCGCCTGAAAGAATCGCTCGTACGAGGCATCCGTCGTCGGAACCGCGGCCTCGACGGCCACGGAATCGGCGCCCTGTTCGTAGTGACGCGCCAGGCGCGCCAGAAAGTCCCGAGGAAGCAGCACGTCGGCGTCGACGAAGACGATGACGTCGCTGACGGTTGCGCTCACGCCGGCGTTCCGCGCTGCAGCGGGTCCGCGGTTCGTGGGCTGCACGATCAGGCGAATGGATGGTCGTACCAAGTACCGCCGGACGATGCCCGGCGTCTCGTCCGTCGACGCGTCATCGACGAAGACGATTTCATCTGGTGCCGGCACGAGCCGGAGCAGCGCCTCACACGTCGCGCCGATATCGGCGGCCTCGTTGTAGACGGGAACGACGACGGCAAACGTGACCGATCCCGTTGTGCGAGGTCGGTCGCTCATCGCTGGACGTTCGCGGTGGTGAATCTGGCGCGAGGCCGAGGAGCGACAACCGACGGGCGGATTCCCCGCGGGCTGTAACTGGCTGCGGTCCGGGGTGCGCGCGCATTGAGCCACATCTTGATCACGATCCAGATCGCGAGACTTTTCAGCAGATTTCCATAGATGGTGGGGATGTCCGATTCGAACCCGTTGACGATCCCCCACAGGAGAACGATGTAGAGGAACTTCATGCCGAGATCGGGTGAGCGCGCCGGATCGAAGATCTGGTAGACGACGCGAAAGAGGAATCCAAGCAGGCACATTCCGATCAGCACGCCGCTGGCGCCAAAGCTGGCATAGAGATCGCCTACGTGAAAAACGCCGATCGACGGAAACTCTCTCAGCCCCTCTTCTGTCGGCGTCACGAACAGGCGGGCGAATTCAGTGCCGGTGAGAATGATGGGCTTCTCGGGCCAGATCGCGCGCGGGACGAACGCGTAGAGCGGTATCTGCCAGTACGCGGTCGGGTTGCCCAGATCGACGGCCTGGCCGTATTTCATGATGACGGCCAGCGAATCGACGCCGTTGGCGCGGCCGAGCACGCTCTCTGCGGCGAACCGCGCGTATTCGGATGCCCGCATGCCGGCAAAAAGCGACGGAATTGCCGTGACTTTCGAGGCGAACTCCTGAATTGATGGCGCTGTGGAACTGGCCGCCAACGCGCGATCGGAGGGAACGCGAAAGGCGTTTACCGTCGGAAACACGACGAGCACGGCGACGATCACCCCCGCGGCGACGAGCGGCACCGAAAGTCGGCGTTTCGCATAATGGCGCGCCGCCATCACCGTGTACAGGGCCAGCAGGATCGGAGTCTTACCGCCGAATGCGAGTGCCTGCAGTCCCGCCAACGGCAGTACGCCGAACCAGAGCGCGAGACGAAGCCACGGCCGATCGTCGCCGGCCGCAATGTGCAGCGCGAGAACGCACGCGGCGTATTGAGCGAGCGTTGACAGGACCCCGAGCACAAACGTGGCGCTTGTGACGTCGTCGAGCCCAGTCGGTCCGGCGAGCTCTCCCATCTGAACTTTGACAACCATCGCAAAGAGAGCGATGGCGACGAGGGTGAGAATCTTCGCGCCGTTCACCCTGAGTGGCCACGTCTTCCTTGGAACATATGGTCTGTCACGCAGCAAACGAACCGCGGGGGCCGCGACGAGGTAGTAGCCAACCAGCAGCGCGCAATAGGCGGCCAGCGCCATCATCAGTGCGCGCCCGAGGAAGTCGTCGAACGACACGCGCGCCAGCCGCGCTGAAAAGGACGCCGATGGGTCGTACACGAGGTACATCGCTCTGATGCCGAATGCGAGACCGATGAGCAGCGAGATGGGGACGATCGGCTCGAACACGTCGAGATCGCCTGCCATGAGGCGGACCACCAACGGGAGGAGAGTCAGCAGGAACAGCGTCAGGCCCAGGTAGTACGCCGGGGTATCCCCGGGCCGCACCGCAAACGGCATGAGGAAGACGAGACCGAGTACGAGCGCTGCGCCTGCGCCCGCGAGAATGCGGGATTTCGAACCGCGCGGCGTCGCGACGGTCGGCCGACGACCCCGCCCCCCGCTGCGCGTCGTGAAACCGCCGAGGGCGCTCTGTTCGCGATACATCATCCCTACGAACCCGTTCCCGAGACGACCGCCCAGACCGTGCGCCCCAGGATGCGGATGTCCAGCCACAGATTCCAGCGGTCGATGTACGCGAGATCCAGACGTACCCACTCGTCGAAGTCGCTGATCCGATTGCGCCCGCTGACCTGCCACAAACACGTCAGACCTGGCTTGAAGCACAGCTTCCGCTTGTGCCACAGCTCGTACCGTGCGAGCTCGTGCCGGAACGCGGGACGCGGTCCGACCAGGCTCATGTCGCCCCTCAGCACGCTCCAGAGCTGCGGCAGCTCGTTGAGGCTGTACTTGCGCAGAAATCTGCCAAACCCGGTGACCCGAGGGTCATCTTTCAGCTTGAACACGGGCCCCTGCATCTCGTTCCGGGACAGAAGATGCTGCTTCTGCTCGTCCGCGTCCGCCACCATCGTGGTGAACTTGTATCCGGTGAATGGACGTCCGTTCAGACCGATGACGCGCCACGGATAGAACACAGACAAGTGCGGGGTGGTCAGCTTGATGCCCACCGCAATCAGCACGAACAACGGTGCCGTTGCCACGAGCAGTGCCGCCGAGACTGCCACGTCGATCACACGCTTCACGAACAGGGCGGACTCGTCGAGGTTTCTCGGCGCCAGTACGACTTCCGGAAGTTGCAACGGGTCCGTGTGGAAAGCCATGTGCAGATCCTGGAGGTTGCCGACGAGCAACGCTCCCGGAATAATGCGCAGCCGGACACGGAAATAGTTACAGAACTCAATCACCGGTCGCAGCCATTCGCGATCGACCGAGGACTGCACGGCAATCACTTCATGAATCGGGTGATGGACCAGCAGCTCGCCGAGGCTCGCCACCTCTCCGAGCTGCTCGATCGGAATGTACCGACGCGCATCATCCCGGCGGCGCTCGGGGTTGTGGTTGTCGAACGGCGGAGGGACGCGCAGCCATCCGGCGAGCCTGAACTCGCTCTCCGGAATGTTTCTCCGGAAGTGCTCGACCATCCATTCAACGCCGCGCGGCTGTCCGACGAGAAGCACGTTCTTGGCGTAGACACCCGTCGCAAGGCGTCGTCGCTGATATCCCCACACGATGCCGCGATAGCCAAGCAGACCGAAAGCCGAGAAGAGGGCGTACGTGAAGATGACCACCCGACTGGAGTTCGACAGCCTGAGCGCGAACACGATGAGCGCGCTGAAGCTGATGGCGACGAATTGTGACCCCACGGCTGTCAGAGCGACGCGGAACGCGGATTGAGGTACGAGGCGCCGGTACCCTCCGAGCAGCTCCATCGCGACGAGGGTCACCGGAGAAGTGACCGCAAGCAGCCAGACGACCTCCGACAGCGGGGGGAACAGCTCCGGCCTCGCCGCAATTGGTGTCGGGAACGCCGACGGGAGTACGCCGTTCAAGAGCCCGCCAGGCAGCAGCAGCCGCTGTATCGACGGGGCATACAGACTCGCCGCCACGAGCGCAAGCCCCAGAACCATCAGATCGCCGGTGCCCAGGAAGAGGCGCGGAATCCGATCGTCACCCCCCCAAGGGACAGGAACGGACGCTGGGAGGCCTGTGGCGGCTGGTGCAGTTGCCTCGGGCGGCACTGTCGCCACACCGTGAATCGCCTCGATTGGGTGCGCTATCTTGCTCATGTAAATAATCGAGCCAGCGCGGGTACGCGGTCTAGAAGAACCTTTCAGGAACGATGATGGTGTCGCGAGGCTCGACGAAATCGGTCAACGCTGCTTTGATCTCCACTTTCTTGCCGTTGACGATGCGGGCGATCTGAATGCGTCCTGTGGACCCGCGGTCGGTGACGCCCCCTGCCAGCGACAGGGCCTGAAGCACCGTCGTGTTCTTCTGGCGAAGCGGGTACGCGCCCGGATTCCTGACCTGACCGAATACGTAGACGTTCTCGGCGCGGAGTATGAAAATCGTGTCGCCGTTGCGCAGCGCGACGTTCTGGTGCAGATCGCCGTTTTCAAGCTCGCGAAGGTCGACACGGGCGACCCGATTCGGATCGTCGTTGCGGACGTCGTTGATATCGGCGGGTTTTGTGGGCTCCACCACAAGCGACTCGGTCGAGGCGCGCACGATGACCGCCTCGCCGCTTGCCGTCGGCAGCGTCGACCCGGCAAGCGCAAGCGCTTCGACCAGCCGCATGTCACCGGACATCGGATAGGCCCCGGGAGTCCGGACTTCTCCGACGATGTAGACCTTCTGACTGCGATAGAGATCGATGGCCACGGTGATCTGCGGGTCCTTGAAGAAACCCTGGCTGACGAGCTCCTTCTTCAGCGCCGTCTCGACGCTGCGAAGCGTCATCCCGCCCACGCTCACCCGTCCGATGTAGGGATAGGTGAAGCTCCCGTCGGATTCGATTGTGAACTTTCCCGTCAGCTCGGGTTGATCGTACGACGTGATGATCAGAACGTCCTGAGCCCCGACGATGTAATTTGCGATCGGCTGCGCCGCGGACTGCAGCTCCGCCGGCCTTGCGGCTGTCACCTCCGGTGCCGGCGCCTGCCCGGGCACACGTGCGGTCGCACAGAGCAGGAGCGCGAGCCCTGCGAACATCCGCGTTCTAAGTTTCATAGGTCAGCGATACTCCAAACCGCACGCCGCGATATTCATGCGCATCGACGCTGGACGTGCGATTCTGTCGATCGATCGTGAATCCGATCCGCTTGTCGGTCCCGAGGCGATATCCTGCGCCGATGCTGAACGCCCGCACGCGGTCTGTTCGGTTCGACACCGCTGGCGCCACCCCAAGACGATCGCGGTACGCCAGCCGTCTGGCGCCGATTCGCGCGAGGACGTCGAAGGGCCCGAAGACCTGCTGCTGCACCGACCCGCTTACGCCGGTCTCGAGATAGTACGGATGCTCGAATTCGAGCGAGGGTTGCACATCGCGCGACGCATCGACGCCAAACCTCGTTATCCCCAAAAGGGTGTATGAGAGGTTTACGGCTGTCGTTGGGCCCCGATAGTGCGGCACATCGGCCGCCAGCGGCGTAAACCGCCGGTATCCCATCGTTGCGTTTCCATTGATCAGGGCCAACGGTTGAAACGTCGCGGTGCCCGCGATCCGACTCGAATCCGCGTCGCGCAGCGGAGACAGCACGAACCGCTCGCGCTCGCGGCCAATCTGAAGCGACACCGTCGTCAACGGCGTCAGCACTCGACGCACCGTCAGCGCGCCACCGTCGATCGTGCGGTTCAACTCTTCGGCCAAATTGACGCCCCGGAACACCTCGTCGCGATCGAATTCGACACGGCGGCGCCAGATCCGTCCGCCAACGTACGTCTGCGACATCGCGCGCATTTCGACGCCGCCGTCTCCCTCGGCTTCGATGCGGTCCGACCTGGCATCGATTTCAAATCCAGGACGCTCACGGGTGCTGAGATACCGCGCGGCGCCTTTCAGCGCCAGGCGGCCGAGCGTCCGGGACGCCCCGACCTGATAATCTGCGTTCGCCGACCGCTCCGACGCGAAGGTGCGGTAATACACCCAGTCCACGTCGATGCGTCCCGTGAGCCACGTCCGTCCCATGCGCAGCCATAGATCGGTTGCGGGAGTGAACGTCATCGTAAAGTCGCTCTGCGGGTTTTCAGTGTTGGCGACGTTGAATACGTTCGTATCGACGCCGATGTTGTTCAGCGCGATTGTAGACCTCAGCGACAGGGGCCCGATTCGCATTGTCGCTTCCGCGTCGGGATCGGGCATCGACTCGGGCGGTGATTGAGCCAGTGCGGGCGGCGCGCAACACGCCAGCGCGAAGAACGCGATCCGACCACATCGGCGTCCCCGCGACACGATCAGTCGCATGAATCGCTCTGCCTGAACGGGACGGTCCGTCGAGCGGAAGGCCCTCTCCGAACGCCGGAAACAGGGCGCCTGTTTACCGGGACGGACTCGCAGTCTGCACGTCAACGGGCGCAACCAGTCCTGCGACGCCCGCGGCCACTGCAGCATACTTCACGCTCTCCGCCGCGGTTGTCGTAAGCGTTGCGGCGAAACCTGTTACGGTATTCACCGCGCTCAGCGCGCCGCTGGTTGCGATGACGGTGACGGCGACGGTCGTTCCTGCCGCCGCAGACACAAATGAACTCGTACCGATGACTTGACCTGTGGCGTCCACCGCCTCGAGCACGTAGCTGCCGGCATTCAATCCGACAATCGAAAACTGGCCGGCTCCTGTGGTTGATGAGAACCCGGCAATCCGTCCGGTCAACAGGTTCCGCGCCTGCACGGCCGTATTGGCGAGCGGCTGTCCAGTCGACGACAGGACGGTGCCCCTGATGGATACCGGGGCCAGGTTCACCACCTTGACGCCCCCGCCCCCGAGGGTATTTGCCCGAGCGGCGGGTCCACCCTGTGCGATTACCCACGAAGGCATCAGGAGCGACGAAGCGGCCAGGGCAAGGATCGCGGCTATGTAACGCATCGTAACTACCTCGACAGTTAGGACTTTTGCCGGCTTCCAGCCAATGCCAGTACGGACTAATTGCTTGTCCTTCTTTAGTTTCGGCCGGATCGCCAGACGACTGTAATGCGCGCCGTCGATCCAGGATCTGGCGGCAGGCACCCCATTCGGGCGTAGGGGGGCGCGCCCTTACGGTTGAGCTGTGTTGGGCGTCAGGGCTTCGGCACGAACGCTGCCGTCGGATAGGTAGGTGAGCTGGCGATCGGGACGTCCGGTGTCGGTCGTGTCGAAGGAGACGGAGGTCAGCCGAGACCCCTCGTAGGCTTCCCATTTGTCGATCCTGCCGTCGCCGCCGGTGTCTTCTTCGGCGCGGACGAGCACCCCCTTCTGGTAGTACTCGATTCGATCGACCTTGCCGTCACGGTGCGTCGACAGCTCCAGTCGCGCAATGGATCCGTCCTGCGCGTAGTAGGCCCACGAGTCGGGATTCCCGTCGTGCCAGCGTGACGATCCGACTTTTTCGATCGCTCCGTCGGCGCCGTAATGCTCCCACCGGTCCAGCGTGCCGTCGTGATCGGCGTCAATCTCGATGCGGACGACCATTGCGCCGTCCATGTAGCTCCAGGTATCGACTCTTCCATCACCGTTCGCGTCGTATTTCAGGAGCTGCAGCCGTCCGGTCGCGGGGTCGTAGGTGGGCTCGATGCGCGCAGCGGCCTCGTTCGGCGCGCCGCAGCCGACAGCGACGCTCACACCGCATACGAAAACCAGCCAAGGGGCCCTGCCCCTTGATATCCGCGGCAGCGCCCCTCGGCTGGTTGGCCAGCATCTCTTGGCGCGCTCCGCGCGCCTAGGACCGCTAGTACGGCTCGATGTATAGGCGCGCAACGGGTACAAAATCCTCGTAAGGAGCCGTATAGCGGTCCAGTCCAACGAGCGGTCGGCGCAGCGGAAAGTCAGGCACAGCTTCGCTCCGTGAGTTACATCCGGATCGCAGCGCAACCCGGACGAGAGGTTTCCAGAACCTTAGCAGGCTGATGAAAAACGCGTCAGGTTGCGGCCTTTTCAGCAACCTGCCAGAGAGTCACTGACAGTTATCGGCTTATTGGAACGCAAGCGATTCTAGCGGCGGATAATGGTCTCGAAACTAGACCACTATCTAGCGGCGTGAACGACAGCAACGCAATCCGGGCTACGTCTTCGGCCGCATCCAGGAGGGTTCGGCAGTTCTCGGATTTTCAGTGGCCGGTGCAGGTGGCGCCTGGTCGCCCTCGGCACCGATGGCTTCGGGCGCAGCGAGACTTGGGCGGCTCGCCGATTTCCTCTTCGGTTTTTTGGCGCGCGCATGTCCAGGATTGATCGCGGCAACCGCCTCAGCCATGGCTGCAATAGTGGCGATTTCCTCATACGCTTTAGCTGAGAGCGCGTCCGCGATCACCGAATGCAGGGATGCTTCGGTTTGCCTGAGGACTTCCAGTGCGTTGTCTATGAACGACATGGCGGTAGGTTACAGCAGCCGTGTTGGGACCATCAAGGACGGCAAATGAACTACAAATGTTTCTCGATTCGGAAATTCTGTCCGACCTTCAGACGCGCCCCAACTGCGGCGACGACTCGCGCGGCCTTGCCGGCGGTGATCGTGGCAACGCGTGCTGCCCCTGCACTCATTCTTGAGGCCCTTGCGACTGCGTCGCCTACGTTGATCGACTGACGTCTGCCAATGGGTGCCGCTCCCGGTGGACCGTAATAGCCACCGTAATCCGAGCGGTAGTAACGAGAGTAGTAATAACCGTTGTGCTCGAGATCGACTCGGTTCAGCACCGCGCCCAGGAACCTCGCCTGGCCCATCTCGAGCTGTTCGACGGCTCGCTGCGCCACGCGCCGGCTCGTCATCTCCGAGCCCACCACGAACACCACGCCGTGCGCCAGGTTCGCGACGAGCGAGGCGTCCGTGACCGCCATGACCGGCGGCGTATCGATGATCACCCAGTCGAAATACTGCATCAGGAAGGCC
>DATCJA010000151.1:0-10355 GCA_036507475.1 Vicinamibacterales bacterium | reverse complement strand
TTGCAGAAGCGCGCGGAAGACCGTGGCCTTCGATTTTCCGAGGCCGCGCTGTCTCGCTCGGCCGGCGAGGCCGTCACGTCGGCGTCCGAACTGGAGTTCTACGATCACCTCCAGCTCCCCTACATTGCACCCGAGCTACGGAGTGGCCGCGATGAAATCGAGATTGCGGACCATGGCCAGCTGCCCAATCTGATCGCGGAACCGCACATCCGAGGCGATCTTCACACGCACAGCTCGTGGAGCGACGGCCAGAACAAGATTGCCGACGTGGTCAGCGCGGCCAAGCAGCTCGGGTACGAGTACGTGGCCATTACGGATCATTCGGAGCGCGCGTGGTCGTCGCGAACGCTGGCGACCGACGACATTCCAAAACAGCGCAAGGAGATCGACCACGTACGGTCACGCGTCCGCGGTGTCGAGGTCCTGCATGGAGTGGAGGTCGACATCATGCACGACGGAACGCTCGACTTCGATGACGAACAGCTTCGCGGCTTCGACATCGTCCTGGCGTCGCTGCACGATGCGGGAGGCCACGACGGCACCCGGCTGACCGAGCGCTACCTCCGGGCCATCCACCACCCCCTCGTCAACGTGATTACCCATCCTGCGAACCGCGCGCCAGCCCGCTCGGAGGGATACCCGATCGATTTCGACCGCCTGTTTGAGGCGGCGGCGGAGACGGGTACCGCAATGGAGATCGACGGCGCCCCGGGCCATCTCGACATGGACGGCGTTCTTGCGCGGCGTGCGGCCGCCGCCGGCGTCATGATCGTCGTCGACAGCGACTGCCACCGTGTAGAGGCGCTCGCGCGCCAGATGCAGTTCGGGATCGGTACCGCACGCCGCGGATGGCTCGAGCCACGGCACGTGCTCAACACGCGGAGCATCGACGAAGTCCGCGCGTTCATTGCCCGGAAACGCAGGCGTGTCTGAGCGCATCGCAGTCTCCTGCGTTGTGGCCACCCTCGCCTTCTGGGCGTATACCCAGACGCTCCTGCCGGGAGTCGATCTCGGTGATACGGGTGGATTTCAAGCCGCGGTCCTCTGGCCAGAAGTCAGCGCGCGTCAGGCATACCCGCTCTACTACGCGCTGGCACGTCCGTTTGTCCTTCACACCAGTCCGGCCAATCCTGCCCGCGCGCTGAATCTCCTCTCCGCCGTGTGGGCGGCGGCAGCCGTGGGGCTCGTCGCGTTCCTGTGCAGCTCGGTGACGCGCTCGCTCGCTGCTGGCGCGGTGGCTGGGACCCTGCTTGCCTTCTCGTACACGTTCTGGACGCAAGCCGTGATCGCCGAGGTGTATTCGCTGCATCTGACGTTGATCGGCCTGTGCCTGCTGGCCCTGCACGCGTTCGCCACACGCCCGAACGCTCTGCGCCTGTTCGTGTTCTTCGGCGTGTACGCCGCGTCGTTTGGCAATCACCTCGGCATGGTTCTCCTGCTGCTGCCGTTTGCGCTGTTTCTGATCCAAGTCCACCCGATACCTGGCGATCTGTTTCGGCCGCGGCTCGTCATGGCAACGGCGCTGGTCGTCGCAGTGGCTGCCCTGCAGTACGCGCCGAACTTCATGGCGGTGTGGGGCTCCTTCAGTGCCCCCAACGAGTGGACGGAGAGGGTGGCCGCGTTCTGGTTCGACGTCACCAAGCAGGATTGGCGGGAGACGATGGTGTTCGGCGTCAGGCCCGATCAGGCTCGGGACCGGCTCGCGATGTGGTGGTTCGATGCACGGCAGCAGTTCGGCGTCGTTGGGATGGGTCTGGCTGCGGCCGGTGCTGTCGGCCTCTGGCGGACGTCACGTCCCTGGGCTGTGCTCGCACTGACCGCGTACGCGATCACGACCATGTTTGCGCTTACGTACAACGTCGGTGATTCGCACGTCTTCTTTCTACCCGGCCACTACTTCACCGCGGTTTGCGCCGGCTCGGCGGTTGCGTTCGTTGCACAGCCGTGGCGCGATGCGAGTCGTCGAGGGATGGCCCGGCCTGCCCTGCAGGCAACGTTCGTCGCCGCCGCCCTGGCTTACGCCGGATGGCGTGGTTGGTCGACCTGGCCGGCTGTGGATCGACATGACGACCGGCGTGGCGAAGAACTCATCGCGCAACTCGCGCGCGGCGTCGACGAAGGAAACGCGCTGCTCGTCGCGGAACTGAACTGGCAGCTCGAGAATGTGCTTCTCTACACGGGTCGTCACGCACGAACCGACCTCGCGTGGGTTCGGCTCGGGGACGTCATGCCGCATTGGCCGTTTGTCGTCGAGGACAACCACCGGCTGGGGCGCGACGTCGTCATGAATGCCGGCGCTGCGGCTGAAGTGGTCGCGTCGTACGGCGCCCATTTTCCCCTCGTCGAGGACGCTGCCGTGCCCCCTCTGCCCGAAACGCTCGCTCAGGTGCCGCGAGGCATGCCGTACGTGCTTGCCGTTCTGACACCCCCGCTCGACAGGCGGCTGGACCCTGACGTCCTGACGGGCGCGCTGTCAGCGTTGACGAACGGCAACGTGCCTCCCCGCGAGCCCTCGTCGTACGAATTGTTTGCCGGTATCACCGGCGACCGGCCGGCGACGTACCGCGCTTCGAATCGCCCGTTTACCGAAAGGGTTCGCGTCGCCGACGAACCCTTTACCGTCCGCATGGATTCGTGGCTCCCGTTCGACACATTCCGGCGCGCCGGCTTCGGACACGTGCTGCGCGGCCGCGATCACATCCTGATACTGGAGCGGGGCGTGAACCTGGTGTGGATCGGCCGCGATGGACGACCTTCGCGGCCGTACTACGCAGCCAGTCTCTTTGCAGTCGAGCCACGCTACCGTATCCCGGCGGCCACACCTCAGCTGGCGCAGAATGGCCCGTAGGCCGCTGAATGCGGCTCCAGCAAGACTCAGCAGCTTGGCGCGAACCTTGTAAGTTGTGGGGGATCCAACGATGGCTCGTATCGCGTTCGTCCTCGCCCTGTGCGTACTCCCGCTGACGATCACCGCACAGGGCGGTCCATCGCCGGACGCTGTGGCCAAAGCGCTCCAGCAGCGGTACCGGGGCGTCCGAGATTTCTCGGCAGACTTCGTCCACACCTATCGCGGGGGTGTGCTACGCACCCAGACAACCGAACGGGGGCGCGTGCTCATCAAGAAGCCTGGACTGATGCGATGGACGTACACCGCGCCGGAGAAAAAGGAATTCGTCTCTGATGGCCGCAAGGTGTACTCGCATATTCCTGCGGACAAGCAGGTTATCGTCACGACCCTCCCCCCGGACGATCAAGCGACCACGCCTGCGCTCTTCCTCGCAGGGAAGGGCGATATCGTCTCCGATTTCACCGCCGCACATGCCGAATCAACCGTTCCCGGTACCACTGCCCTGAAGCTGACACCCAGGCGTGCTGAGCCGGAATACGAGTATCTGGTCGTGTCCGTGGATCCGGCGACCATGCAGATCCGCGCGCTGACGACACGCGACCGACAAGGGGGAGATTCGGCGCTGACGTTCAGCAATCTTAAGGAAAATCAGGGAATATCCGATAAGGAGTTTGCGTTCCGTATTCCCTCTGGCACCGACGTCGTCAGCGATGACAGCACACGCAAATAGCCGCTTCGCGCCTCTTCTCTTGCTCACGCTCATCCTTGCGGGCTGTGCGACCACCGGGGCGCTCCGATCCGCAAGAAACGCCGAGCTTGCCCAGGACTACGACCGGGCGGTCGTCGAGTATACCCGGGTGCTTCAGCAGGATCCCGACAACCGGGATGCACACTTCGGACTGGAGCGATCGAAGCTGCGTGCGGCCGAAGCGCACTTCATGCGTGGACGCCGGCATGACGCGGCGGGACGCCTGACCGAAGCATTGGTCGAACTGCAGCTCGCCGCCGAACTGAATCCAACGGATCCCAACATCGTTGACTTGCTGAACTCGGTGCAGACCCAGGCGCGGGCGGGCGCCGGCTCGCGCGGGGGCAAAACCCAGCTCGAAACGCTGATCGAGCGTTCGCGGAACCTGCAGCCACCCGGCCTCGAGCTTCCTCCGGATGTCCGCCTGCCGGCGGCACTGACGTTCAGAGACGCCAGCGCCCGTGACATTTACACGGCACTTGCCCGGTTCGCCAATCTGAACATCGTGTTCGACCCGCAGTTCCGCGATCAGCCGATCACAATCGATCTTCGAAATGCGAGCGTCGAGGACGCGCTGACGTCGCTGTCGACAGCCACGCGGAACTTCTACCGCGTCACGGCGCAGCGAACGGTCACGGTCGTTCCCGACACGCCTGCCAAGCGGACCGAATACGAGGACGAGATCGTTCGGACGTTCTACCTGAGCAACGCGGATGTCAAGGAAACGCTCGATCTCCTCCGCATCGTCATCGACAACCGACGCCTGGCCCCGATCACGGCAACAAACGCGCTGTCGATCAAGGATACGCCCGAGCGTGTGGCGGCCGCGGGGCGGCTCATTTCCGCAATCGACAAGGCGCGGCCCGAGGTTGTCATCGACGTCGAGCTGCTCGAGATCGACCGCACGCGACTCCTCGAATACGGACTGCAGATTGCGTCTCCCGGGGCGCCAGGCGTGAACGGCACGGCCGACGTCAACCGCGAAGACTTCACGCTTCGGGATCTGCGGAACCTCGACCAATCAGGCGTATTCCTGACCAACGTGCCGGCCCTTTTCTACCGGTTGCTGAAAACAGACAACAACACGCGGGTCCTGGCCAATCCGCAGTTGCGCACGTCGGAGGGCATGACTGCGTCTGCCAGGTTCGGCGAGCGTGTGCCGGTGCCAGTGACGACGTTCGCCCCGATTGCAACGGGCGGCGTCGCGCAGCAGCCTATTACGTCGTTCAACTACGAGAACATCGGCGTGAACATCGACATCGCGCCTCGCACTCACCACGACGCCGAGGTATCGCTCGCGCTGAAGATCCTGGTGAGCAGTATCTCGGGAACGGGGTTTGGCGGCCTGCCGACGTTCGGGAATCGCGAAATCAGCACCGTCATCCGCTTGCGCGATGGCGAGACGAACCTGCTCGCGGGTCTGATTCGTGATGACGAGCGACGCATTGCCGAAGGCATTCCTGGCCTCAGCGACCTGCCAGTGGTCGGCCGACTGTTCGCACACAACCGCCGCGAAACGCAGGAAACCGACATCGTCCTGACGCTGACGCCGCACATTATCCGGGTGCTGGAGCTCTCTGAGGACGACCTGCGGCCGTTCCGCGTTGGTCGTGGCGCCGGGGGGACAGGTGTGATCGACTTGCCCATTTCGGTAGAGCCGCCACCGCAGCAGCAGCCGCCTCCCCCGCCGGCGGCGCCTCCCGCTGGTGCGCCCGCTCCAGCGGCTCCGATTCAGCCGCCGGCGCCACAGCCGGCGCCCGGCCCGCCGCCAGCCGGACTGCCCTGAGACTCATCTACTCCACCTTCGCCACTTTGGCTCCAAGCCCCTGGAGTCGCTCGACGAGATGGCTGTAGCCGCGCTCGACAATTTCGAGCGGCTGCACGCGTGTCTGGCCCTCCGCCGCAAGCCCTGCGGCGATCAGCGACATTCCAGACCTGATGTCCCGGCTGTCGAGCACGCGGCCTCCCCGCAGGCGAGCGGGTCCGCTGACGATGATTCGATGCGCGTCAGCCAGAAAGAGATCGGCCCCCATGCCGCTCAACTGCTCCAGCGCGAAAAGGCGAAGCTCATACATCCAGTCATGCACCAGGGTGCGCCCTTCGGCCTGCGTCGCAAGTACTGTGACGAGGCTAATCAGGTCGCTTGGAAATGACGGCCACAGACCGGTTGTGATGCGACGCACCGCCTTCGGGGTCGACGGCTTCACCTCGAACACACCGTTTCGCATGCCGCAGCGAATGTTCATGCGGTTGAGTACCGCCGCCACGACTTCAACCTCTACTTCGCGCACCCCCTCGATGTGGATTTCTCCGCCGGTGATGGCGGCAACCACCGCCCAACTTCCCGCCTCGATGTAATCACCGCCGAGCCGATGCTCGGCACCGTGCGGACGCGACACACCTTCTACGCGGATCGTCGGCGTGCCGATGCCGGACAGGCCAACACCCATTTTCTGCAGGAACTCGCAGAGCTCGACGACGTGAGGTTCCAACGCGGCATGGCGGATTTCAGTCGATCCTGGGGCTGTCGCCGCTGCAAGCAGCGCAGTCTCCGTGCCTGTGACGGACGCCTCGTAGAGGTACATCGACGCACCCTTCAGCCCATCGGGCGCCTCGAGCATGTGATCGTCGCCGCGACTCTGCCTGGCCCCCATCGCCTCGAGCGCGTCGAGGTGTGTGGAGATCGATCGGCGCGCGGGAAAGTCGCCGCCTGGGGGCGCGATATGCGCGCGCCCAAGCCGGGCGAGCAGAGGACCGAGCAGCAGCACAGAGCCACGCAGCCGGCCGACCAGCGCGCGATCGGGGGCATGAGTGCGCAAACGCGGCGCACGGATGCGCAGCGTGGTGCTGCCAATCCCGTCGACTTCGGCGCCGACGTCGAGCAGCAGGCGCGCCATGACTTCGACGTCGCCGATCCGGGGAACGTTCGTCAGGACGCATTCCTCTTCGGTGAGCAGGCACGCCGCCAGAAGAGGCAGCGCGGCATTCTTGTTTCCCTCGACGGCCACGCGTCCATGCAGCCGGTGCCCGCCGTCTATCAGCAATGTGGACATGAATCCTCTCGTGAACGCGCGTATGACCGCGCACGCTGAAGCGTGCGCTCTACAGCTGGTCCATGGCTCTACGCTCTGGTGCCGTAGCGCGGCGGCTTCAGCCGCCGCGTCGCCCCGTCAGATACGCCACGTCGGCGTCGTCTCCAAAGCCGACGAACGCCGGCTCCGGCACGAGGGACACTCCGAATCGATGTACCACACGCCGTTTGATCTGCCCCGCCAACTCGAGCACATCTCGTGCCGTGGCGCCTCCACGGTTGATGAGGGCCAGCGGATGCTTGGATGAAAGGCCGACACGGCCGGACTGATATCCGCGCGGAAACCCGGCCTGCTCGATGAGCCACGCAGCCGGCACCTTGACGCGATCGTCCGGCATCCGAAAGCCAGCCACGGTTCCCCCAGACGCAGCTTCAAGCCCCGCATGAACATCGGTGGTGACAACGGGATTCATGAAGAACGATCCGACGCTTCGTGTGTCGGCGTCCGTCTCATCGATCACCATGCCCTTTCGTCGCCGAATGGAAAGAACCGCCCGCCGTACGTCGTCGAGCGTTGGAGACGATATCGCGCTGCGCTGCAAATGGCTGATCACGTCCGGGTACGTGATGGTAGGCGACCCCGGGCGCAGCGCAAACCTTACCTCGCACACGACGAAACGGTCACCGTCGTCTCGCTTGAAACGGCTGGTCCGATATCCAAAGCGACAATCCACTCGGGTGAGCGTGGTCATGCGGGCTGTCGTCTTGTCGAACACCGCGACATCCGCGATTGTGTCCGACACTTCTTGTCCGTACGCGCCGACGTTCTGAATGGGCGTCCCACCGGTGCTTCCGGGGATGCCGGACAGACACTCGAGGCCCGCGAGACCGTGCAGAATCGCCGACGCAACCACCCGGTCCCACGGCTCACCGGCGCCGACGCGCACGATCGTCTCGTTGCGCCGGGGAGCGAAGTCGGCGCCGCCAATCGCCATCTGCAACACGAGGCCGTTCACGCCGCTGTCCGCAATGACCAGATTGCTCCCGCCGCCCATCACGAACAGCGGAAGATTCTTCTCGCGGCACCACTGATGCGCAGCGGCCACGTGCTCGGCACTGGTGGCGCGAACGAACCACTCCGCAGGACCTCCAATGCCGAGCGTCGTGAAGGGACCGAGCGATACCGCCGGTTGCGGCCGGATGACCCGCTCATCCGTCGCCAAGAAAAACCCTTTCCTGTTCGGTGAGTGCGGCGATGGCATCGGAGCGCCTGCACAACTCGAAGCGTACGGTGTCGCCCGGCGCAAGCTGTGCAGCGAGAGGCAGGTCAGCCGTAATGACTACAGCAATTTGCGGGTATCCACCCGTCGTCTGTCGATCGGCCATCAACAGAATGGGTTGTCCGGACGGAGGCACCTGGACAGCGCCGAGAACGGTCGCGCCAGAGGTCATCTCACCGCTTGCCGGCAGCGTGGGAAGCGTGCCACCCCTCAGCCGATAGCCCATGCGATCCGATTGCGGTGAAATCGTGAAGCGGGTGCGTTGAAGCACGTCCAGCGCCGAAGGATGGAAGTCGTCGGCCTGCGGACCCCTCATGACGCGCAACAGCGCGTCGCCCGCGCCGTAAGAACCATGCCTCAGACTCGACCGCGAGGAAGAAGGCGATGGTGAAGGGCCCAGCGCGATGCGGTCGCCTGAACGCAGCGCTCGTCCATCCATGCCCCCGAGGCCGCTCGTCACATGCGTCGAGCGGCTGCCCAGGACACGCGGCACAGCGATTCCACCATCCACCGCAACATAGGCGCGGGCGCCCGAACGGCGATCGCCAAAGCGCAGCACGCTGCCTCCTGCGCATTGCACGACGTCGCCGGTTGACAGTTGGGTCGAATCGAGCGTCGGCTGCAAATCGCCACCGGCGATGGCAATCCGGGCACGATGCTCGAACCGCAACTCCGGACCGAGTATGGTTGCCTCGAGCGTCGCAGCGTCAGGCGCGTTGCCGAGCAGAGAGTTGGCAAACCGGTGCGCAAACGGATCCATTGGTCCGGATACGGATACACCGAGGTGCTGATATCCCCATCGACCGGCGTCCTGAATCGTTGTGAGCAACCCGGGCCGCAGAACCGTGATGTAGCGCGTCGCGAGATCGTACGTAGGACCAGCGTAGGGCGGGCCTTCACGGCCCGCCTGGCGCGGCGTAAAGCCGCGCCCTACGACAGTGTCGGTGCCTGAGGAAACCGGCACGAACCGCACGATGTCGCCGGGCGCCAGCAGCGCCGGAGACGATCTCTCCGGGTCGAACATTTCAAGTCGAGTTCGACCGATGATCTGCCAACCACCGGGCGACTCGCACGGATAGATCCCCGTCTGCCGTCCCGCGATCCCAACAGATCCCGCAGGCACCCTGGCGCGCGGCGTCGGCCGTCGCGGCGTGGCGATCTTGTCGTCGACGCCGGCCATGTACGGGAATCCAGGAAGGAACCCGAGCATGAACACGCGATACGTTCGCGAAGCGTGGCGTTCGACCACCGCCTCTGGTGTCACGCCGGCAAACGCGGCGACGTCTGCGAGGTCGGGCCCCGCATCCCCACCGTAGACGACGGGCACTTCGACGAGCTTACCGGGTTCTTCGGACCGCTCGTCATCGCGGCCAGCTTCGAGCGCTCCAGTTACTGCGGCGACATCGGTCACGAGCGGGTCGAAAAAGACCGCCACCGATCGAAATGCCGACACCACGTCGCGAACGCCCGCAATGCGTCGCTGGCGAATGGCATGGGCGATTCGGATTGCGCGCGTGTTGAGTTCAGCGTCAATCGCGTCGCTGGCTTCCGGCCGCGGGGCGCCGAGCTCCATGAGCATCGCCGAGTCGCCCGCTTCGCGGATGCGCACGCCGATCCCTCTACACGCTACGGAGACACAGAGACACGGAGGAAAGCACCTATTTACCGTGCCTCCGTGCCTCTAGGGCGGTCGACGGCGTCGAGCGCCTGCAGGAGCTTCTGGTGAATCCCGCCAAACCCTCCGTTGGACATCAACACGACGATGTCGCCAGTGCGATGTTCGGCAGCGATTGTGCGCACGATTTCGTCCACTTCTGGGATGAACCTCGCGCGCTGACCCCGCGAGCGCAAATCGGCGACCAGGCGATCCTCGGACAGACGTTCGGTCTCGGGAAGCGAGCTGCGAAACACTCCGGCGACTACTACCTCGTCAGCGCTGCCGAAGGCACGTGCAAAGTCGTCCTGAAAGACGCGGCGACACGACGAGGCGGAGCGCGGCTCGAAGACCGCCCAGATGCGCCGCGATGGATAACCCGTACGCAATGCGGTCAACGTCTCGTGCACGGCGGTTGGATGATGGGCGAAATCATCCATCACCGTAACCCCCTGGCAAACGCCGACCGTTTCGAGTCGTCGCTTGACGCCTCTGAAGGCTCGCAGACCAGCGATGAGGTCGCTGACCGGCACACCAGCTCTGCTGGCAGCCGCGACCGCCGCCACCGCGTTCCGCACGTTGTGCATTCCAAGCAAAGGTGACTGGAAGCGTCCCACCAGTTCGCCGCCATGACGCAGTCTGAAGCTCGTGATTCCGTCCTCATGCTCGATCTCGCACGCCTGCCATGTTGCGCCGTCGGCCGTTCCAAATGTCTCGACGGGACTCACCGCAACACCGCGCAAGGCAACCGCATCGGGGCTGTCGTGGCCGAGCAGCAAGAGGCCGCTTCGCGG
>DATCJA010000150.1:0-8945 GCA_036507475.1 Vicinamibacterales bacterium | reverse complement strand
GCTGCGCATGGGCGGTCGCGAAGTCCGGGTCGATCGCGATCGCACGCTCGAACAGCGGTTTGGCCCGCGCGCGGCCGGATGAAAAGTACACCTGCCTCGCGGCGGTGAACGCCTTCCACGCGTCCAAAGATGCCGTCGTCGCTTCCTGGAGCGGTCTGGAGTATTTCTCGATGGTGGCGACCGATTCACCCAGTTTCTGGCGGACCTGAGTGGCCATCTGACTCAGCGAGCCGAGGACATCTTCCTTTCGTGCCACCTGCGCCTGCTCGTCGGCGACGATGTCGCCAGTGGAGCAGTTCTTCGCCCGCAGGGCCAGGATGTACTGACTACCCAGGCTGGCGATCGATCCATCGAGCACCGCGGCGCTTGTCGTTCGGACGCACACAGCCTGAGCAATCTCGGGAGTCAGCCGCGTCTCCGGCGACTGCTGCATCATCGCCAGCGTTTTTCCGATGCGATCATCCGAAATGAGGCTGAGGAACGGCGATTGCTGAAGCTGTGCCGCGAGTCCCTGGCGCAGCGTGCCGTCGAACACCGGATCGCCGGTCCTGTTGGCGAAGTCGGCGAGCACGATCGTGTCCTTGTCGGTCAGCTTCGCGGGACGGTTGCCATAAATCCAACCCGCGCCTACGGCTGCAACGGCGACGGCCGCGCCGATCGAGAGCCATAACGCGCGGCGCGCGAGCGCCGGATGCTGCGCGAGCGCAGCTGGCCCGTTTCTCAGACGCTCGAGATCGGTGCGCAGGTCGGCGGCGTTCTGATATCGAAGTTCGCGCTCAGTCTCGAGACACTTCGAGACGATGCGCTCCAACTCCGGCGACGCCTCGACGCGCAGCCGGACGGCCTGCGGGGGCCGCGTCCCCTTGACCATTTCGTAGAGAACCAGGCCGACGCTCCAGATGTCGGCGCGGTGATCCACTGCCTCTCCGCGGGCTTGCTCCGGCGCCATGTAGGCGGCTGTTCCCATCACGACACCCTGCCGCGTGCCGGCAATCGTGGTCACGTCCGCCTGCGGTGTGGCCGGCCCGCTCTTGGCGAGGCCGAAATCGAGGACCTTCACGTGGTCGCGCGGCCCGACGAAGATGTTCTCGGGTTTGATATCGCGGTGGATGATGCCTGCAGTGTGCGCGGCGTCCAGCGCGGTGGCGACTTGCGTGCCCACATCGAGGGCTGCGTTCAAGCTCAGCGCACCGGCGGCGAGCCGATCCTTCAGCGTCGTGCCCTCCAGATACTCCATGACGATGAACGACCGCTCGTCCTGCTCGCCGATGTCGTGGATGGTGCAGATGTTCGGGTGGTTGAGCGCCGACGCCGTCTGCGCCTCGCGCGCGAACCGGCTCAAGGCCTCCGGGTCGCGTGAGAGCTCGTCGGAGACGAACTTGAGAGCCACGACGCGGCCCAGGCGCGTATCTTCAGCCTTGTACACGACGCCCATGCCGCCGCCACCCAGCTTCTCGACGATGCGGTAGTGCGAACACGTCTGACCGATCAGTGAATCGCGGCCGACCTGACCGTCGCCGTCGCTACGTCTCACCGCGCGGCGTGCGGCCAGATCGATCGCCGGGGCGGCGAGAAAGCCGTCCGCGCGGTCGTGCGCCGCGAGCAGCGAGCGAAGCTCGGCCTCCAGTTGCTCGTCGGCGCCGCAGGCGCTCCGCAGAAACACGTCGCGCTCCGCCGCGGGACGGTCCAGCGCCGACTGCAGCAGCTTATCGACGTGATTCCACCGTTCGGGATCCATTGACGGTTCCGCCGGTCAGCTCGCGATACAGCCAGGCTTTGGCGCTCTTCCATTCGCGCATCACAGTGATGGACGAGACGTGGAGGACTTCAGCGGTCTCCTCGACGCTCAGTCCGCCGAAGAATCGAAGCTCGACCACTTGTGCCTTGCGCGGTGCCCGCTCCGCCAGCCCGTTCAACGCATCGTCGAGGGACACGAAATCGTCGGAGCGATCGGTGCACATGACGGCTTCGGCGTCGAGCGACACATGCTCCGCTCTCGCGCCGCGTTTGGCATTGTGGCGACGCGCGTAGTCGACGAGGATGCGGCGCATCGCCTGAGCCGAAACGGCGAGGAAATGGGCGCGGTTCTGCCAGTGCATGCGCTTGTAATCGACCAGCCGCAGGTAGGCTTCGTTGACCAGGGCCGTCGTTTGCAGGCTGTGGCCGGCGCGCTCGCGCCTCATGTAGTGGTGCGCCAGACGACGGAGCTCGTCGTGGACGATCGGCATCAGCAGGGCGAGCGCACGCTGGTCCCCGTCGCTCCACGCACGGAGAAGCGAGCTGACGTCGCCCGAAACCGGTTCACCAGCGCTCCCGCCCTGATGCATGGTGCTGAGCACCGAATTATATGCGGCCTTTCTCTTTTTTTTCGACTGATAGCTCCGTCGCGGCTTTTGCGCCTATCTGGGTAGAAAGCCCGACTGACGTCAAGGCCGGCGCATGGGAACCGGCAGGCTGAGATTGGGGAGAGAGGAGTTTCGTTATGACAAGGCACACACAACTGGCGCTGATGCTGTGCGTGGCGGTGGCCGGCACGGCAGTCGAGGCTCGGGCCGATTGCCACTACGTTCGCGGCTCGATCGCGGAGACCAGGATTCCGTCGAACGATCAGTTCGGCAGGCTGCTGGGCACGGTGACTGGGGTGCTCAACGGCGCGAGCACCGTGTTCATCACCAGCCTGACTCCCGTGCAGTCGTATGACGTCTTCCTGACGACTTCAGGCGACGTGTTGATCGCCACGGGCGTTCCTACCCGGACGCCCGTGCCCGGTGAGCCGGGCGAGTTCATCTCGCATGTGGACCTGACGGTCGTCGGGGGGTCGGGCAAGTACGCCGAAGCCACCGGCACGATGACATTCGACGGCAGATCTCACACGGGCACGGTCCCGCAAACCGTCGATCTCGTCTACCAGGGAACCGTGTGTGGGCCGAATGTCAAAGGCGGCGGGAACTGAGGCCTGCTGCTGAGACAGTCGAATCGCTGACCGTGGATGACACCCGGCTACGCGTGCGCACCCGGTTACGCCCTTAGGATCGGGGCACGACCAGCTCGAGCGTCCGGCCGCTCGCGATTCGAACGGCGGCGAAATGGCGCGCATCGCGTCAGCCGAGACGCCCAGGAAACGGTTGGTGCCTGCGCCGACAAGTCGAAGCGGAGATTGTGTAGAAACTGTGTAACGTCGGTCCGAGACCGCCTACAAATGCCGGCTAATGCGGAGTCACATCGAGCGACACGTCAAGGTACTAACTCGTTGCATTGATTGCGCGACGAGGTGTTCCGGTGTTGCTCGGTGGGCTTCGCCAGCATTGCTTTCCAAGCGTGCTCCTTCAACCACTCGGACATCTCTCCATTTAGAATCAATAAGTTACGGCTGCGACTCAAGCGAAAACACGGCGAATTGTGTAACACCTCCTAATGTGCCGCGATCACTTACAGGCCAATATAGCTGCCGGTCGTGGGTTCCCGTGACAAGAAATCACCGGCGGGCTGCGAGAGAATGCTCGACAAAGACATCCCGGTCGTGACACTTGCCGACGGGCTGGCGTGCGTGCGCGTCATCGCCGGCCACTTCCGTGGCATCAGGGCCCGGCGCGCACGTTGGGCATCAACGTGTGTGGGACCTACGACTCCAAGGAGCGAAGATGACGAGGATTGGGCCATCAGCGCTGAAAGCGCGGCTGCCAGTACATGCGCAAGCAGCCAACAGCATCCGATGCTCGACCGACTGCGCGAGCCAACAGACAATTGTAGCCAGGACCGTTGGTAAAATGCGCGCCATCGTGCCGAAACGGCATTCGACGTCAACTCTCATTGACTCGGCGACCTGCGTACCGTGGCTGGCGTCTGAGGGCCCGCTGGCGTACACGCCGGAGAATCCACCTGCCACAGACTATTTTTTCCAGTACAGCTGGATCCTGCCGGAGATCTTCGATTGCAGCGTTCCCAAGCGCTACCACTACTATTTCGGGACGCCAATTCGGGATCAAGTCAAACCCTTGTTTGAGTTCTGGAGGCAGGCGAGAAGGCACGAAATCCATCGCGTGTACTTCTCGTTAGGGTCTTTCGCTGAGAATAAGCTGTGCGCGCCTGTTGCTGTGTATCGGGCAAAACTCAGCCGACATGACGAGTCAGACCAGTGGCTCTTCATCCAACATGGTAGCTACCAGTGGATCAGTTGGGCCGATCAACCCCACGTGGAAGAGGGGCAGGTCCTCCTCTATCGGGGAATCCAACGACAGAAGACGTTCCGGTATCCGAGTTGGGACCGAGATCTCCAGCAGCTGGCCAACCAGCGGACCTGGAACCGCTACCTCGCTCTGCAGTGGAGCATGCTGTCGGAGTCGTCGCTTTCGTTCAATACCATCCACGACCGGACCAAACGTTGTGAAACTGCGTTCCTGAACGACGGGACCTGGC
This sequence comes from Vicinamibacterales bacterium, assembly GCA_036507475.1. Taxonomy (GTDB): domain Bacteria; phylum Acidobacteriota; class Vicinamibacteria; order Vicinamibacterales; family UBA2999; genus DATCJA01. The sequence goes on along the minus strand of DATCJA010000150.1, from coordinate 4,529 downwards.
TCGCTGACCGATTGGCCGCCGAGGCTGGCTTGGACATCGAATCGGATAGGTTTGCGCACGACCTCTGGGAGGCGGCGACGAGCGCGTTCTCCCTTGAGCGTTGCGTCGCCGAAAGGAAGTTCGGCCCGCACTTTGTGGTCGCCCGGACGCCCATCTCCAACATCCGCCTGACCACCTTTTTCGCCGGTGAGGCCGAGGTACGCCTCGTGGACCCATCGCAGATTCGCGTTCTCGAAACAGTCGGCTGCACAGTCGCGACGTGACCGAACTAGCGTTCCAGCGGCCGACATCGATGCCGTGATTGACGATGCCACAAACCATTCACCCAACGCGCCGATTGTCAACATGGACGTTGGGTCTCAGAGCTCATTCCAGCTTGGAACCCGTGGCGTCAGCCATCCGCGCTGCGAGCGTCGCGAGCTCGCCCCGCGCTCCATCGATGATGCGAAGAAGCGTGGCCATTGCCGTCACGTCGGCTTTGTGCTCGGCACATCGCCGCTCGTAGGCGCCGCGGGTCTTCGTACAGATGAGGGTTTGCGGCGACCCCCGGCGCTCGGTTTCGTGTGTCATGTCCAAACCGTGGCGCTGGATCTGCTCGTGCAAATGCCGCCGCCGATCCTTGCGCAGCCGAAAGCGATGCGTTCGCTCGACCGGATCGAGCACGAACTTCTGCAGCTCCCGACAGTCGCTGCACGTGCAGCGGATCCTCCCCTTCTGACGCCAGTCCTTCGGGGCTTCCGGCGGACGCTCACTGCGGGCCAGCAGAATCGCCGCGGCGTGATGCCACAGGTACTGGTAGTCGTCATCTGCGGAAATGGATTTACGGCCTCGCACGCGCGTGAGTGAGAGCGCCGTGACGATCACTCGGGCCGAGTCAAATGAGTGGGCGGTCGCAACGGCGTCGCACGCGGCGCGGCGCAGGTCCGGGGCATCGATGGCCGCAAGGCTGTCGAGAAGCGTGACCACCATCTCCGCGTCCGCCTCGGTGGGTCTCCGAATATCGTGCGTGCGCCCCAGCCCGTAATCCAGATCAGGCGTAGCGGCACGTTTCTGTCGTTTTGGGAGCGCCTCGATGATCGCCGCGGCAAGCTTCCGCAATCCGCTCGGCCACGCCGAGTCGGGTGCTCGATCTTGTTCCTGGACAAGGCGCGAAAGCAGATCCACACATTCTCCGCGATGCGACGGTACGTGAGCGCGCGCCAAGTTGGCGAACAACTCACCCGCCCTTCGTGGGCTGAGCAAGGCCGCGTTGGCGGCCAGCGCTTCGTTTTCGCGGCCGTCGTATGTTCGCACCACGATGTCGTTGACGAACGCCTCGAGAAGCGCGGCATCCCCCAGTTGGCCGAGGACCGTGACCATGTCGGGTCGACTCGGTTCCTCCCCATCCATGAGTCCGCTGGCAACGGCAAGCTCGCGTTTCCACGCCCTGAGGATCCGGCTTGCGATCGAACGAGCCGCCGCTTGCTCCGCTCGTGACGCAGACGGGAGGCTGCGGCGCCGGGCGATGTCCTTCAGATACGGCATGACCGCGCGCACGCCTCCCTGCAGCAGCACGTCAGCGGAACGATTGCGAGGCCACATGACGAGAGCAGCGCGGCGGTAGGACCGCTCAAAACTCGCTCCTTCGTTGCCAGTGGCTTCGGTCAGCCGCTGCTCGTCGGGAACGGCATCGTCCAGGGCGCCGGCTGGCAGCAGCTCGTTTTCCTTCAGGGCCAGCCTGCCGAAATCGACGGATCGATTCTGGGCGTCTACCCAGTGATCCACGTAGTGCCAGGCATCTGACACCTCGATCACATCGAAGTCGTCGCGAACCGCGCCGTGCCCCCGTTCATCGAGATCCTCTTCCTCGTCGGACGCGTCCTCGTCGTGCCATCCGAAACGCGAACGGCCGTACCCGTACATGTCGAAATGCGGCTCGGCCGGACCCGTCTCCTCGATATGGACGACGCCAAGGTACGCGGCGCATCCCGCCCGTTCCGCGGCCTGACTCAGCACCTGGACGCGTGCCGCATCCTGGCCCTTCAATCCCGCAAACGAAAGCCCGGCGGCGCTGTACTGATGCTCCAACAGCCACCCGATCTTCATGGGTGCGCCGCGCTCTCGAAACGTCGCCCCCAGTATTTCCGCGGCTGCCGCAACCTCGCCTTCGTAGAGTGGCGCCGTCAATGCTGCTTGCTGTTTCTTCTTGCGCTTGTCGGCCAGGCTGAGGTTATACGTCAGGCAGACGCGGCTGCCATGGGTGATCGGTCTCACCTCGTGCTCGCAGTCGGCGTAGAAGGCGGCAAACCTCAGTTCCGACACGTCAGGACTTGAAAGATTCACGCTGACCTCGCGTGTTCCGTGCCGGATGATCAATTCGCCCCCACCGTGAACCGAGGGAAGTACCACGACCAAGGTGCCGAACATGCCATCGGCCTTTTCGGTGTCGCGATGCGCACGGAAAAGACCGCCTGTCTCGTAGACCAACAGCTTGTACAGAGTCGCCGACACGTTCATGCCCGAGCAGCCCAGTCCAGCAATGACCGTCGACATCATCAGACGGAAGGTCTTCTCCCAGGCCTTCCCGCCAATCCGCACATCGGGCGAGTCGAGCTGCCAGGCGTTGCGGACCGATGTGTCGACAATCGTGTGCTCACCGCGGCCATACGGCGCGCGATGCGCCCGCTTGATGACCGCCTCAATCTGCGAGCCCGGGACCGGAAACGACAGCACGCCGACGCCGTCGATTTCGACTCGCGGGATCGGCGCGTCCAGCGAGCCTTGGACAAAGAAGTCCCCGGCCCGCTCGACGCCAGCGAGCAGCGCCTCGAGTCGCTGCAGCTTGTGATTGTAGGGGACAGCAATCCGGTCGCTGGCCATGCGCGAGAGGCTACCGGATTCCGGCGGTGCAGCCAAGGGGTTCGGACTCAGTTGACACGTGTTCCACACCGCGCGATCGATCGCGAGCACCGTCAGTCGCGGGGGCTGGTGCCCGTGAACGACGAAGCGCCCTGCGGTCAGACAGGTCGAGAGTCGCTGTTCAACGGTCTCGAGGTTGAGGACGAAGGAGAAGCCAGCGTCGTCCGCGATGAAGCGTCCCGCATCAGAACAGTTTCAAACAGGCGCTCCGTTTGATCCCATCGATGCGGCTACACGCTTGGTCATCGAGATGACGTATTCTTTCACAGGCGCCCGCGAGCGGAATCGCCGCATCGAGGTGCGAGCATGACGAAGAAGCGTCGAGCGCACGACAGGGAGGCATGGACGAGCGCGAAGAAGTTTTGCCAGCTCACTGCGCGGCAGGTCGACATGGCGCGTGCGCTCGGCATGAATCCGAAGAAGCTCCCGGGTTTGCGCCCGAGCCCGCACCAGCGCTGGAAGCTCCCGGTTGGCGAGTTCATCGAAGAGTGCTACCGGAAGCGCTTCGGCGGCAACACCCGCGACCAGCACGCGCGTGGGCACGAGCAACAATCGCGCAAGCCTTCAGCGACGAATCTGGAGGTGAACGTGCCCGAACGCGTCCGGGATCCCGCGTGCCAGTTGAGCGATCTGGCCTGCTACCTCGTGAATCTGGCCGACGATCTGCAGCAGTGGCTCGTGCACGGCTCGATCGATCCCGAGGTGCTGCCACAGGTACGTGAGGAGCTGCGGGCGATCGCGAAAGCACTCGACACCGGTGCGCCGATCTCGCCGATTCCGGCGATTCCGCCTCCGCCCAGGCCCACGCGCCGCGGTTTGTCGCGGCGAGGCGATCGGGAGCGCGCATTCGACGATGAAGAGATCCCATTCTGATCGCCGATGGAGCGATGCCCCAGTGCACAGACGGAGCGCGCTTTGCGTCGACGTGCTCGCCGACGCGCCTGGCGCCGACGACTACACTCAGGATCCTGAGCTAGAATGGATTCGAGATGGCTGAAGAGCTGATCGTCTCCGATCCGAAGATTCTCGGTGGCAAACCGTGCGTCCGCGGGACGCGATTGAGCGTCGAGTTCCTCCTCGAACTGGCGGCGAGCGGTGCGACGCAGGAGCAGATTCTCGCACAGTACCTGCAGCTCACGCAGGATGGCTTGGCGGCGGCGTTTCGGTATGCCGCAGACGTGCTGAAGGGCGAGCACGTCTGGGATCTCAAGACCACGGCGTGAGGCCACTCGACTTTCCCTTTCTTACCGACGAGAACATCGCCGCTGACGTAGTCGCCGGCCTTCGGGCACGAGGTTGCGACGTGCGGTCCGCCGCTGACGAGCGGCTGATCGGTCGTGGGGACGGCGAAGTCCTGGAACGCGCAACGGCCCTGCATCGCGTCGTCGTCACGCACGATCTCGCGTTCGGCAAGGTTGAGATGCGTGGCGGCGCATCATTCGTCGGGATTGTCTACCTCCGCCCCGGACACATCTCAGCGGCATTCGTCCTCGCCATGATCGACGCGTTACGCGAGTCCTCGATTGACGTTCAACCTCCATTTATTGTGGTCGCTGAACGGCGTGAGACGAGCATTCGCGTACGCGCTCGCACTACGCCGCCCTGGTAAGTCGGAGGAAGTTGGCGTCAAG
>DATCJA010000149.1:0-9699 GCA_036507475.1 Vicinamibacterales bacterium | reverse complement strand
GGACATCGCGCAGGATATCGCCGCTTCGAGCCCCGAGCGCAATCCGCACGCCCATCTCGTGCATGCGCTGATTCACGCGGTCCGCCATCATCCCGTAACCGTCGCCAGCGGCGCCCATTCCGCCCAGGCCACGCGATCCACGCCGGACAACGCCCGAATCCGGTCGCGTACGTTCGTGAAGTACGTCAGGCGTTGAGCCGAATCGTAGCCGGCCTCGCTCGGCCTGACGCTGGCGACGACGACGTTGTCGGGATCGAAGCCGATCTCGACGTCCCGCGCGTGATCGAGGCTGCGCACGAACAGGCCGCCGCAGACGAGCAGCATCAGCGAGAGTGCCACCTGTACGACCACCAGCGTACTGCGAAGGAATGCGCGGGGCTCCCCGGACGGCGAGCGGCCGCCGGCCTTGAGGACGGCGTTCAGATCGGTCCGCGCAGCGACGAGCGCCGGCGCGAGCCCCGAGACCAGCCCCGCGACGAGGGCCAGCACGAGCGCCGCGCCGAGTACCCGCGCGTCCAGACTGAAGTCGGGTCGCAATGTGACGATCGAGGTGCTAGCGGCGGTCCCCTGCTCGAGCGCCCGCAGTGCCATGACAGCAACCGGCAGCGCGACCACACTAGCCAGGAGTGCCAACACGACGCTCTCGGTCAGGAGCTGCCGCACGAGCCGGCTGCGACCGGCCCCAAGCGCCGCCCGCAACGCCACTTCACGCTCGCGCGTCACGGCGCGGGCCAGGAGCAGGTTTGCGACGTTTGCGCTCGTGACGAGCAGCAGGAGCACGGCCAGCGCCGCAAAGGCCATCCCGACAACGCGGAAGAACGGACCGACGTTCGGGTTGGGTCGGGCGTGCGTCTCGGGCATGACCACGAGTTCCGCGTCCTTGTTGGTGGCGGGATACTCTCTGGCGAGCGCCGCCGTCGTCACCTGCAGCGCCGCGCGTGCCTGCGTCAACGACACGCCGGGATTCAGACGTCCCAGCACCCACAACGCATGCTGGCTGCGGCGCTCGAGGATCGAGTCGTTCGCGGCGGTATTCATCAGGTCGTCGTGCGCCCAGAGCGGTACGTACGCCTGCGGACGAATCAGGGAATGCGCCGCGTCGAAGGGCTGCGGCGTGACCCCTATGATGGTGAACGGCCGGCTGTTCAGTCGAACGCCACGACCAACGATCGATGGATCGCCAGCAAACCGAGCCAGCCAGTACTCGTGGGTGAGCACGAGGACTGGCGCGTCGCCGCGCGCCTGCCCTTCGCCTGGCTGAATGAGGCGTCCAAGCGCCGGCTGAACCCCGAGGAGCGAGAAATAGTTGTCCGTGACTGCATAGAGCGTCGCGCGGTCGGTGTCGTTGCCAACGTCGAGTGCCCCGACGCTTGCCGTGTAGCCCAGCAGGTCCGTGAAGACGTTCTGGCGGGCGCGGTAGTCCTGAAGGTCGCGAAACGAGATGCCGTGCGGAAGGGACACATGACTATCGGGCCCCGTGCCGAGTGACACGAGCTCCTCGGGATGACTCACCGGCATCGGCCGGAACATGAAAGCGTTCAGGACGGCAAAGATCCCGCCGACGGCGCTCATGCCGACGGCCAGCGTCACGACGGCCGCGCCGGCCAGCATCGGCGCCCTCCGCAACGCGCGCAGGGCATGCAGGACGTCCCGCCGGGCATCGTCCAGCCAGGGCAGTCCGTGTCGATCGCGATAGGCGTGTTTCATTTTTTCTTGATCCCGAGTCCCGAGTCCAGAATCCCGAGCCCCCGCTCCCTAACCACATTGCGTGCCATGCAGGCGGTCAATAGGAACCGCGGGGTTGCGAACCGCCGGCTGTCGTCGTCCGTGCGTCGGCGAACAGCGGCGTCCCAGGGACGGACACCACCGCCCGCGGACCACCAACCACCCACGCTCCTCGCTTCGGGCGGCCGCAGGCGGTCGTCCCCGCCTGACGCGACATCGTGTCGAGCTATCCCGTTCCCTGAAATCAGATGCCGCCAAGGTCAGCGCGCGCTTTGATGTCAGGCCGCTGCCCGTCTGGAAGGACAAACGCAAAGAATGGCGGAACAGTCCCTATCTGCCGCAGGTACTCCGCCAGCTGCGCCTTGTGATGCACTTCGTGCTCCAACACGTACCACAGCCATGAGCGGAGTGACCACGTCACAGTCGAGCCAAGAATCGGTGGAACGATCGCCGTCAGTTGTTCGCTGGTGAGTGTGGCGAAATGGTTCAGCGTGAACTGTCGCACCGCATCGAGCTGCTCTCTCAACTCGGCCTTGCGTGGAAGCGCCTTCGGAAAGCGCAAGCGCTCCGGGTCCCAGTCGTGTTGGAACAACCCCCGCATGTAGAAGTCTTCCGTCTGGACAAGATGCACGAAGTGCTGACCGCAGCTGAACGCATCCGGGCGAGGCCGCCAGGACAATTGCTCATCGGCCAGACGCTCGAGATGCTGGAGCGTCACAGCGCGGTAGCGGTCGAAGTGCTCGCGGAGATCGTCGATCTCGGTCGGCATACTCAATTCCCCATCTCGTGGTCAGTGGGCGGCGGCCACCCGGTCAGGCCGGTGCGTGTTCGGTTTCGCGATGCTGCAGTTCGACAATATTGCCCTCCGGATCGCGCACATACGTCCAAGTGATCCTTCCCACACCTGGGATCACGACCACCTCAACACTGCCGAGTGTGGTGCCGCCCGAGGCGAGCACGACATCGCGAGTGGCAATCACGTCGTCAACGGCAAAAGCGACATGACCGAAACCTACGCGATTGGCCACCGGTTCCGGCGCATCGACGCTCTCGGCGTACTGGAAGATCTCTAGCGTAGGGCCGTCGGGCCCGGAGCCCGGCAAACGCAGATGAATGCCCCGGATGCGAGCGCCCGGGACGCCGGATCCACGCTGAAGGGACTCACCGGCGAGGTCGCGCTCTGGCAACACGCGAGTGCAGAGGAAGGCGTGTTCGTAAAAGGCGGCAAGTCGTCGCCAGTCTCTGGCAACCAGATTGGTGTGAACGTATCTCGCGGTCGTGGGCATAACTCGCAGTGACCCTGCCAACGGCTAGTGTTCACCAGCGGCCACTCAGACTCGCAGCAGTGGTCGTCTGGTGCAACGCGCGCCGGCGGGCGGTTGTCGGCATTCGCCCCTGGACGTAAGATCCAGGTCCGCCTAGACATGCGGCATCAGCCGCGGGGCGCACGGCACGCCAGCGCCGCCGGCTGCATGCCGCGTTGGGCCTCAGCGTCGATCAACTCGCCCGGCGTTTCGCCAGTAACGCCCTCACCGCCGGCACAAGCTTCACCGGTATTTTCATCACGGTCGTCGTCGTTGATCGGTTCGCCGCCTCGTCCTCAGCGACGGCCTCGGTGTCGGATTGACCTTCGTAGTGAGCGAGGACCCGATGTACTCGCGCTTCGTCCCACCCTGGTGGGAACCGATTCTGTTTCTTCATGGCTTCTTCCTCTGCCGCCGCCGCAAGGCCTTCAGGGCTTTCTCGCCGAGTGCGATCCTTGAACCATCGCGACCAGCCCGATCCTCCATGGGTCGCGCCAAGACATCCTCCACCTCCTCCTCGAGGATGGCGTGGCCGTAGACGTGCGGCTGCTCCGTGTCCGGATCGATGTAGAACCGAACCGTCACTCTGAGATTTTACGCCTCGAAGCGGCCTTTTCGAAATTTCGGTCGCGATTGGTCGCGATGTGAATTGAGGCCCAACGTCGTATGGGTGGACAGCACCAATCGGGCAGGGCCATCGACCACCCACGCGATGTCAGATTGCGGCCATTCTTCCCGCGCGGTGCACGGCAGTCAAGTGCTTGGACTGCGCAGGATTGCCGCACACTGATGGATCGTCTGGCCATCGATTGGCGCTGTCGGCACAGGCCCGTGTTTACCGCTTGGCGTACCTTGCGCTGACCGACCGTGCGCCAGCGAACGAGGACGTCCCATCGGCGGACACCAGAACCGGTGGAACCAGAACCTGGGCACCCGGGCACTGGTGAACCCGCGAACCCCGTATCCTGGCACGTCGCTTGAGTGCAGGCACCGTGTGCCGCCACCTGCCGCCCCGCGCGTTCTGGTCGCCGACGACCAGCCCGATATCGTCGCCGCGCTCCGACTCCTCCTTCGTGACGTGGGGCTCGACGTCGATCCGGCGGCCTCGGTTCAGGAAGTCCGTCACCACCTCGGCGCCCAGACGTACGACCTGGTGCTCATGGATCTCAACTACGCCCGCGACACGACGTCTGGCCGTGAGGGCCTCGACCTGCTCACCGAAATTCACGCGCGCGACCGCCTGCTCCCGGTCATCGTCATGACGGGCTGGGGCAGCATCGACACGGCGGTCGAGGCCATGCGGCGCGGCGCCCGCACGTTCGTGCACAAACCGTGGGACAACCGAATCCTCACTGGCACCATCATGCGTGAAATCGAGGACGGTCAGGCCGAGCGGCGTGCGGACGCGCTGGCGTCAACCGAACAGGCCGACGCGCAAGCCATCCAGCGGGCGCTCCTGCCCTCTGCTCTTCCCCCTACGGCTGGCTTGGACGTGGCCGCGCGGTGGGAGCCGGCCGCCGCCTTCGGCGGAGACTGCTACGACGCGCTTCAGCTCTCCGACACGCGCCTGGCGGTGTCCGTCGCGGATGTGTGCGGAAAGGGGCTCCCCGCGGCGCTCCTGATGTCGAATCTGCTGGCGTCTCTGCGCGCATTCGCCTCGTCGGAGCGATCGCCTCGCGAGGTGGTGTCGAGTACCAATCGGGCGCTCTGTCGACAGACGGATCTTCGAAGGTTCGTCACCTTGTTCCACGGCGTGTACGACTCGAGCACGCGGCTGCTGACCTATACCAACGCCGGCCACAACCCACCAGTGGTCGCACGGAGGGATGGAACCGTCGAGCGCCTGACCACTGGTGGCATGGTGACTGGGATCTTCGAGGAGGCCAGCTACGCAGAAGGCGCAGTCGGGCTCGAGCCTGGCGACCGTCTCGTCCTCTTCACTGACGGGATCACGGAGGCCCGATCGGCGGCAGGCGCGGAGTTCGACGAGGACGGCCTGCTTCGAACCATCGAACGACACCGCGGTGCCGATGCGACATCCTTGGTTGGCGCGATCTTCGAGCAAGTTGCCTCGTTCACCGGTGGCCCACTCCAAGACGATGCGACAGTGGTAGTCGCGTCATTGACGTAGACCGATGCTCGCGCCCTCGCACCCTCGCGCCCTCGCACCGTCGCACCCTCGCACCCTTTTTCCTGTGCGTGCCCGAACAGGCTCGTCCCACGAGCGAACAGCCGCCCGAACGGAGCGGTGTGCCGCTCAGCCTCAACTGCCTATGAGCAAAGCAGTTGGCCAACTGCCCGTCGTGGCATACGCTTTGAGTATTCTGCGGCCGGTTAGGGACGATCAGCGGCCGGCCACGAACCACCAGCGAGAACATGCCTGACATTACGCGCGATCCAGCGATCCTCCGACGGAAAAAGCTCCGTCAGACACTCTTTGCCGCTGTCGGAGTCCTGGTCCTGGTTGCCGTCTCGATCGCGCTGGCGCGCATGGAGCCCGCCGCGCCGAGCGTTGAGCGCGCAACCGTCCTCATCGACACGGTGAAGCGGGGCTCGATCGTGCGCCAGGTCCGCGGGCTCGGCACCCTCGTCCCGGAAGATACGCGGTGGCTGCCGTCAACGACCGATGGCCGCGTCGAGCGCATCCTGCTCCGACCCGGCGCCCAGGTTGGGCCCGACACCGTGATCCTGGAACTGAGCAACCCTCAGGTGGAACAGGAGGCACTCGGCGCGCGCCTGGCGCTGCAATCGGCCGAGGCTGCGCTCGAGAGCCTGCGTGTGCAGCTCGAAAACGAGTTGCTGACGCAGCAGTCACTGGCGGCGGCGCTCGATGCCGAGTTCGAGCAGGCCCGCATGCAGGCCGAGGCTGACGAGGCGCTCGCCAAAGAGAAACTCATCTCGGAAATCACGAGAAAGAAGTCACAAATCAACGCGGACACGCTCAAGAAGCGGCTCGCGTTCGAGACGCAGCGTCTGGCGTCGGCTCGGCAGTCGATCGACGCGCGGGTCCGCGTCCAGCAGGCGGCCGTCGATCAGGCGCGAGCGATCTCGTCGCTGCAAGCCAGCCGCTTAGCCGCGCTGAAGGTGCGGCCCGGCTTCTCGGGTGTGCTCCAGCAGGTCCCGGTTGACGTTGGCCAACGCGTCGGTCCCAGCGTCAATCTTGCCCGCGTGGCCGATCCAGCACGGCTCAAGGCCGAGCTGAAGATCGCAGAGACCCAGGCGAAGGATATCGAGGTTGGCCAGTCCGCGGAAATCGACACTCGCAACGGGATCATTTCGGGCGTGGTGAGCAGAAAAGATCCTGCGGCCGCGAACGGAACGGTCACCGTTGACGTCTCATTGACGGGCGAGCTGCCTCGCGGTGCGGTGCCCGACTTGAGCGTGGACGGCACCATTCAGCTCGAACGGCTCGACAACATCCTCTATGTGGGCCGCCCGTCGCTCGGCCAGGAGGACAGTACGGTCGGTCTCTTCAAGCTGACGAGCGCCTCGGGCGACGCCTCCCGCGCGCAGGTGTCGCTCGGCCGGAGTTCGGTGAACGCGATCGAAGTGAAATCGGGGTTGAACGAGGGTGACCAGGTCGTGTTGTCGGACATGTCCGCCTGGGACGCGTTCGACAGGGTGAGGTTGAGGTAGTAGGCGGTAAGCAGGACAGTGGGAAGGTCGAAGTTCAGAGTTGCGAAGTAAGTTCAAGAGTTCCCATCCACTTACTTTCCAAGTTTGAGCTTTTCACTTTGAACTTTCACCGAGGAATCAGATGACCGACACAACGCCGCTCATCAAGTTGGATAGCGTCCGGAAAGTGTTCTACACGGACGAGGTCGAAACGCACGCGCTCGACAACATCAATATCGAGATCAACCGGGGCGAGTACGTCTCGATCGCCGGTCCGTCTGGCTGCGGCAAGTCAACGCTGCTCTCCATCCTGGGCCTGCTGGACACGCCCACCGACGGGACGTATGTGCTCAACACCCGCCCAGCCACCACGCTGTCGCTCTCCGAGCGCGCCCGCGTGCGCAACCGTGAGGTCGGCTTCATCTTCCAGAGCTTCAACCTCATCGGCGACCTCACCGTGTACGAGAACGTGGAGCTGCCACTCACCTACCGCGGAATGCGCGCCGCCGAGCGGAAGCAGCGCGTGACGGCGGCGCTCGAGCGCGTGGGCATGGCGCATCGCGCCAAACACCTGCCGAGTCAGCTCTCGGGTGGCCAGCAGCAGCGCGTGGCCGTGGCCCGCGCCGTCTGCGGCGAGCCGTCGATCCTGCTGGCGGATGAGCCCACGGGCAACCTGGATTCGAAGAACGGCGAAGCGGTGATGGACCTGCTGAAAGAGCTCCACCAGAGTGGCGCCACGATCTGCATGGTCACCCACGACGCGCGCTACGCCAGCCACGCCGAGCGCACGATTCATCTCTTCGACGGCCGCGTCGTGGAAGAGTCGATGGCGGGGGCGGCACATTAGTGATTACTCGATTCTTGATTATTGATTCGTTGGGGATCGGTGATTCTCGATTGTTGATGGAGTGTTGATTGGCCGCATCGAGCGGCTGGCTGTCACGCGCTGCGGCTGCAGCAATGGCAATCACCAATCACCGTTCACCAGTCAACAACGATTCAACACTCACAGATCACGAATCAACAATGACTGAAGCCATCTGGCAAGACCTCCGCTACGCGATTCGTTCCCTGACCAACCGACCACTGATGACCGCGGTCGCCGTGCTGTCGTTGGCCCTCGGCATCGGCGTCAACACGGCCATCTTCTCCGTCTTCGACCGGCTGCTCCTGCGCCGCCTCCCCGTGCCGGCGCCGGAAGGGATCGTTCTTGTGACGTCGCCGGGGCCTCGCCCCGGATGGAATTCCACGAGCAGTGCAGGAGGCTCTGAGGCGACCTTCAGCTACCCGCTCTTCCGCGATCTCGAACAGCTCCAGACCGGAGCGCTCCGGATGGCGGCGCATAAAGACTTCGGTGCCAATCTTGCGTACCGAGGTCGGACGTCCGAGGGTGAGGGCATGCTCGTGTCGGGACAGTACTTCCCGGCGCTCGGCGTCAGGCCCGCGGTTGGCCGGCTCTTCGGACCCGAAGCGCGTTCCAGGCGGCCATCCCGTCGTCGTTTTGAGCTACGACTACTGGACCACACGCTTCGGCTCAAATCCGTCTGTGGTCGACGAGGCGCTCGTCGTCAACGGTGAGCCCATGACGATTGTCGGCGTGGCGCCATCGGGCTTTTCCGGCAACACGCTCAGGGATCGGCCTCAGGTCTTCGTTCCGCTGGCGATGGCCCAACGTGCCATCGGCGACCCCGCGTGGAAGGGCCTCACGGCCAGGAACAATCATTGGCTCTCAGTAGTGTCCGGTTAAAACTCGAATAGTTTCAGTTGGTTAGGCAAAACGGCGTCATCGGTGAACGGGTCGATACCCGCAACTGCTTGTTGCAGGGGGAGTTTCTCGAAGAGGGTCACCGACAAGATCTGTAACAGTGTGTGCAAGGACACCTCGAGCTGGAGTTGCTTCCTGATGATCGCCACGAGGACGTAGACACTGATGGCGATCCAGATTTGTGTGCGGACGGCGTTCTCCGAGGTGCCGTAGAAACGCTTGATTCTCAAATGCTGCTTGATCCACTTGAAGAACAACTCGACCTGCCAGCGACACTTGTACAAGGCGCAGATCGTCAGGGCCGGCAGCGCGAACTGATTGGTCAGGAACACCAGGGTCTTGCCGGTGTCGGCATCGCGATAGCGGATGCGGCGCAGGTGACCGGGGTAGTGCTTGGCGGCGTAGAAGCCGTTGAGCGCGATGGTCTGGTCGCACATCAGCCCGCTGCGGCGATCCACCGGCGACGAGTACACCCGTCGGGCATCGAGGTTCCGCTTGGCGCGCGTGACGAAGAAGCCGCCCGCCTGGTCCAGCGCGTAGAGCCGCTCGAAGTCCAGGTAGCCGCGGTCCATGATGTAGAAGGCGCCGGCTTCGATGATGAGCAAGTCCAGGACATTCACATCGTGCAGCGTGCCATCGGAGACGTGAATAAAGGTGGGAATCGAGCCGCGCAGGTCGAGCAGCGTGTGCAGCTTCACGGCGGCCTTGGTGGACCGAAAGGGTGCCCATGGGAACATCGACAGACACAGATCGATGGTCGTGGCATCGAGCGCATAGACGGTATTGGCCAGCTCCACACCGAAGTCCTCGCCGACGTAGAGCGCCCGGGCTTTGACGATCAACCGCTGGGCAAACTCGCAGTAGATCCGCCAGTCGCGCACTTCGTTGGCATCGGCCAACGTCGAGCGCGCCACCGCCTCGCCGATGCCCATGTGGTACAGCTTGCCCGCTTGCGCGGCCAGGCACGCCTCGATATCGCGCAAGCTCTCGCGGTAGGTCAGCTGCGCGAACGCCATGATGCGAAACTGTTCCGCACAACTGAGGGTCCGGATCCGGTGATCGCCGGCGTAGCGATCCACGATGCGATGGAAGGTCTTCCACGGCAGGAACTCCATGACCTGCGCGAACAGCGTCTTGCCAAGATACATGTCGGCTCCGGGTTCGTGAACACCGGAACGCTAGCGCACATGGCGATTTCCAATTCAAGTCGGGGACACCTCCTCTTGCCCCGAACCCCGCGTCACTATTGGCTTTCAAGTCGATGATCCTGAAATTAACCGGACACTACTG
>DATCJA010000148.1:0-17916 GCA_036507475.1 Vicinamibacterales bacterium | reverse complement strand
GGAACGGGGAACGGGGAAGGGGGGAGGGGGGAGGGGGGAGGGGGAGAAATAGAGGGCGGCAATTCCGTGACACAGAACGTCTCGCCGACTGTTTCGATTTCGCAATGCGGCTCCGATTTTGGCGCCTTGTTTGAGGAGTTTCGAGTGGGCACGTCCCATGCGTCAGATCTGCGTGATGCCGAAGATCGCCTCGTTCCGCGACCTCGTGGTGTGGCAAAAGGCGATGATTCTTGCGGAGCGTTGCTATCGATTGTCGAAGGAGTTGCCTCGAGATGACCAGTGGGTCCTCGGGCACCAGATTCGCAAGTCGTGCGTGTCCGTCCCGTCAAACATCGCGGAGGGTTTCGGCCGCTACTACACACCTGAGTACGTGCATCATTTACGGTTTTCTAAAGGATCGGTCAACGAACTCCAGACACAAATCGAGCTCGCCAAGAAGCTGCAGATCCTGAGCGACGCGGAAACGACAGCAATCATTGCTGACGCCGAGGAAATCGGCCGAATGCTGCATGGACTCGTGAACTCGCTCCGACGCTGATCTTCCCTCCCCCCTTCCCCTTCCCCCTTCTCGCTCACAGTATGGCCATGGCGTCGCCGTAGCTGTAGAACCGGTACCCGAGCGCAATGGCCTCGCGATACGCCGCAAGAATCCGGTCGCGTCCCGCGAACGCCGCAACGAGCACGAGCAGCGAGGATCGCGGCAGGTGGAAGTTCGTCATCATGCCGTCGACCAGCCGGAACTGGTGTCCGGGGCGAATGAACAGGTCCGTCTGCCCTTCCTGCGCTTCGATCCGATCTCCCTCGCCCACGGTCACCGATTCCAGCACGCGAACCGTCGTCGTGCCCACGGCAATGATGCGGCGCCGCTCGCGTCGGGCGCGTGTGAGCGCCGCAGCAGCGTCCGCCGCAACGATGAAGCTCTCCGGGTCGACGACGTGCTCTTCAATGCGCTCGACGCGAATCGGCTTGAACGTCCCGTACCCGACGTGCAGCGTCACCTCGATTCGCTCAACACCCCTGGCGGCGAGCGTCTCGAGCAGCTCGGTCGTGAAATGCAAACCGGCCGTCGGTGCCGCAACCGCGCCGCGGTCGCGCGCGTACACGGTCTGATAGCGGTCGCGATCGGCGGGTCGATCGGCTCGCTTGATATACGGCGGCAGCGGTATGTGGCCGATCCGATCGATCGCGCTGTCGACATCGACGTGCTCCTCCGACCACAACCGGACCGTGCGACGGCCATGAAAGTGCCGCGCGATCACCTCGCCGTGGAGCCGCTCGCCGGCGCGTTCGAAGACGACACGCGCACCCACATTCAGCTTCTGTCCCGGGTGCATGAGCGCGTCCCAGAAAGAGCCGCCATCGAACACCGGCGCCGGCAGTCGGCGAATGAGCAGGCATTCGACCGCTCCTCCGCTCGGCACGCGGTGGCCGAGCAGCCGTGCGGGAAACACCTTCGTATTGTTGAGAACCAGAAGATCGCCGCCTCGCAGGTACTCGCCAAGGCGGATGAAGCTGCTGTGTTCGACCGCTCCGCTGGCGCGATGCATCACAAGCAATCGCGATCCGCCGCGTGCCGCGGGCGGGTTCTGTGCGACCAGCTCATCCGGAAGGTCGAAATCGAAATCGGCCAATTCCATTCCGGGTGTCCTACATTCCCTCCTATCGGCCACTCAGTTGGAGACACACAGATCGAATCTGCGCCCGCGTGCGAATGGAGGCAAGCTGGGACACGGTGATTGATAGGACAGAGAAGCCGCCGGCCGAAGGCGCAAGGCTGCCGTTGCGATCAACGAAGCGCTTCAGGATCGCGTCGGCCTCGCCCTCTGGTTTTTGGCCTGAAGGAATCTCTCCAAGTTGGTTCGCCCCTTGGCGGCCAGCAGGGCCTTCCATAAGTCGCCGCGTTCGGCGACGCGCGCCGGAACGTTGTCGAGGCGGAAGTCCTCGATCCGCGCGCCGGCGGCAACTTCCGCCCACGTCAGCGGCGTGGACACCGTGGCACGCGGTGTCGGGCGCACCGAGTACACGCTGGCGAGCGTGCTGCCCCATCTGTTCTGGTTGTAGTCCACCAGCACCCGCGCGGCCGGTCGACTCGCGACACGGTACTCGGACGTCATCAGCGAACGGTGCCGGGAGGCCAGTTCCAGCGCCAGCGCCTTCGCAAACGTCCAGACCGCCTTCTGCACCGGGCCGCGAATAACGGGCACGTACACGTGCATGCCCTTCGAGCCGCTCGTTTTCACGAGCGGGTTCATGCCGAGCGTCTCGAGCGCCTCTTTCAGGATCAGCGCGCACTCACGGACCTGATCGAAAGACGCGCCCTGTCCGGGATCGAGGTCGAAATGCACGTAGTCCGGACGATCGATGTCGTCGCACTTCGCGTACCACTGATTGAGGTCGATGCAGCCGAGATTGATGATCCAGAGCAATGACGCCGGATCGTCGATCACCGGAAAGTTGATGACGTTTCCCGACTCGTGCTCGATGCGGCACGTGCGAATCCAGTCTGGCCTCGGCGTCGGCGCGCGCTTCATGAAAAAGAAGGGGCCTGCTGCCCCGTGCGGATAGCGCTTCATGACCATCGCGCGATCGCTGATGTGAGGGAGCAGCACGTGCGCGATGTCGGCGTAGTACTGGATCAAGGCGCCTTTCGTGATGCCGAGCTCGGGCCAGAACAGCTTGCGGAGGTTCGTGAGTCGTACTTCGCGGCCGGTCGCCGACACCGTCGCGCTATCGACATCCGTGGGAATGAGAATCGTGGATTTACGCATTGACGGATTTACGAATTGACGGATTTGAAATCCGTCAATTCGTAGATTCGTAAATTCGTCAATTCCTCATCCGCTTCAATGGTTCCAGCTTCGGGGGGCGCGGACCGTGACGCACGGCACCCTCGATGGGCACATATTCCAGCTCGAGACCGGCAGCAACGCAGCGAAGCATCAACCCTCCCCGGCTCATGTCGCCGCGCCCGACGAAATGGTACGGGAACAGGAGCTGCCGCCCGAAGATCGGCAGCAACAGATCGACGTACTTGCCGGATGCGACGCTTCCGAGCAGCACCACCTCACACTCGGGGCCGATCGCCGCCTGAAGCGCGCGAGCGGCGCGTTCGAGCGGCCGTCGATAGCTGGCGTTGGCAAGGTCGATTCTGGCGTCGGCAAAGACGCGAAAGGACTCGACCGTCACGCGCGTGTCGGCGGCGCGCAGCCCTGCGTTCGGTGTGATCACGAGCACGCCTCCCGCTGTGAGGGGATCGCCGGGTTCTGGTGGACGCGCAAAATGCCGTGCGTACGCCAGCTTGCCGCGAAAGTAGAGCCCGCTGACGAAGCTGAAGATCTCCCCCAGCGCCGCGCCCTGGCGGCTCTGCAACTCTCGCGCGAGGGCGAACTGCGCATTCGGCGCCAGCACGAGCTGCGCACGCCGGCCCGAGCAGTTCGCGGGCGACAACAGAAAGATGCGCGGCGGCGTCTTCGACCGACGTCGAGCCATTTTCAGGAGAAATACTGCCGGACGGCCGCGATCATCCAGGCGGCCATCACGAACGGCACTGCCGCGATCGCAATGATGACGAGCGTCGATACCGCCACAAAGAACCAGTCGCCCGGAGATGCCCGATGCTCGTACGCCGCATGATGTTCGAGCAACGCCATGTTCATGTCGTTCGCCTTCCAGACGAAATCGAACAGGTCGCCGACAAGCGGCACCGCACCGAGAAGCGCATCGATAGCCACGTTGACGATCATCCGCAGCTGTACGACGCGGGGAATGCCGAGATCGAGAGCCTGCCAGAGGATACCGATGGCGAATAGCGGCGATACGAAGTCGCCAACGCCGGGGAGCAGGCCGAGGATGGGGTCGAGCCCGATTCGATAGCGCGTGCCCGGCACGACGAGCGCCGAGTCGAGCAGTTGCGCGAACTTCCGGAGGGTGACGAGTCGCTGGGCCTGACGGGAGGTTAATGATCGTGGATTTACGGATTTACGCATTTACGAATTGACGAATTGACGAAGGGCAACCACGAAGAACACGAAGGACACGAACCATTCTTGATCGTTCGTGATCGTCGTGCCCGTCGTGGGTCCCAATCCGTAAATCCGTCAATCCGTAAATTCGTCAATTCCTCAATGTCTCAGCCCCACCTCAGCAGCACTGCGCCGACGGTGAAGCCTGCGCCGACCGCCGCCAGAAGGACGACACTGCCGGGCCGGAGCCGGCCGGTCTCCGCAGCGTCGTTGAGGGCCAGCGGAATGGTGCCGGCCGTCGTGTTGCCGAAGCGGTCGATGTTGATCACGATCTTGTCGCGCGGAACGCCGAGCTTTTCTGCTGACGCCAGAATGATCCGGCTGCTGGCCTGATGAGGGACGAACAGATCGATCTGTGACCCGGAGAGACCGTTTCGCTCCAGAATCCGCCGGCAGACCACTTCCATGTTGCGCACCGCGAACTTGAAGACCGCCTGACCATCTTGCTTCACGTAATGCAGACGCCGCTCTACCGTCTCGCAGCTTGCGGGCATCCGGCTGCCGCCCGCCGGCATGCACAACGCCGGCCCTCCGTTGCCGTCCACGTAGTTCTCGAAATCGAGAATGCCAGCCTCTCCGTCCGCGCTGCGCTTGACGACGACCGCGCCGGCGCCGTCGCCGAACAACACACACGTCGTGCGGTCGGTGTAGTCGATGATGCTCGACATGACGTCGGCGCCCACGACGAGCGCGTGCCGGCTGCCGCCCGCGGCGACGAGGTGCGCCGCGGTGGTGAGCGCATAGGTGAATCCGGAGCAGGCGGCGCCGAGGTCGTATCCCCAGGCGCGCGTCGCGCCGATCTTCGACTGAAGCACGCACGCCGTGCTCGGAAAAAACGTGTCGGGTGTCGTGGTGGCGACGAGGATGAGATCGATGTCGGCCGGCGTCAGACCGGCGCGCTCGATCGCGATGAGCGACGCCTCTTTCGCGAGATCGGACGTCGCCACGCCGGCGTCGACGATATGCCGCTCGCGAATGCCGACGCGCTTCATGATCCAGTCGTCGGTCGTGTCGACCATCTTCTCGAGATCCGCATTCGTGAGAACCCGCGGTGGGACGTAACCGGCAACACTGGCGATGCGCGCGCAGATGGCGCGGCTGGATTCGTGAGTCATCACCACAAACGAGAGTCCTTCCCTGGAGCTGCGAGCCCCAAGTATTCGTACGCACGCGCCGTAGCGACGCGGCCGCGCGGTGTTCGATCGAGAAATCCTGCCTGAATCAGGAAGGGCTCGTAGATGTCCTCGATCGCGTCTTTCTCCTCGTGGATGGCCGCGGCGAGGCTGTTGATGCCGACGGGGCCGCCGCTGAATTTCTCGATGATCGTCCGCAGCAGCCGCCGATCGAGCTCGTCGAACCCCCGATCGTCCACCTCGAGCAGCTGCAACGCGGCGCGAGCGACGTCGACCGTAATGCTGCCATCCGCACGCACCTGCGCGTAATCTCGCACGCGCCGCAGGAGGCGATTGGCGATCCGGGGCGTTCCGCGCGACCGGCGCGCGATTTCCCTTCCGGCAGCGTCTTCCATGTTGACGCCCAGGATATTCGCCGAGCGGCGCACGATTTCGTGAATCTCGTGCTCCTCGTAAAAGTCAAGCCGATGGACGATGCCGAAGCGGGCGCGAAGCGGACCGGAGAGCAGCCCCGCGCGCGTGGTGGCGCCAATGAGCGTAAACCTCTGCAGCGGCACCTTGACGGACCGTGCGCTCGGACCCTGACCGATGACGATGTCGAGCTCGTAGTCCTCCATCGCCGGATACAGAATCTCCTCGATCGCGGGCGCCATCCGGTGGATCTCGTCGATGAAGAGCGCCTCGTGCCGCTGCAGGTTGGTGACCATCGCGGCAAGGTCACCCGGCCTCTCGATGACCGGACCGGCGGTGGCGCGTACGGCCACCCCCATCTCGTTGCCGATGACATAGGCGAGCGTGGTCTTCCCG
Organism: Vicinamibacterales bacterium; assembly: GCA_036507475.1. Taxonomy (GTDB): domain Bacteria; phylum Acidobacteriota; class Vicinamibacteria; order Vicinamibacterales; family UBA2999; genus DATCJA01. The sequence continues at coordinate 11,954 of DATCJA010000148.1, read as the reverse complement.
AGTCCAGGCGGACCGTAGAGGAGCACGTGATCCAGCGCCTCGTTCCGGCCGCGGGCCGCAGCAATCGACACCACCAGATTATCGCGAACGCGATCCTGTCCGATGTATTCGTGGAGAAGACGTGGACGAAGGCCCGTTTCGTATTGCGCGTCTTCATCGAGGCGGCCACCGGCAATCAGGCGATCACTCACGAGATCAAGTCAAAACTCAAAAGTCAAAAGTCGAAGGATGAAAGGGCAAGGATGACATTTCGCCATGCGTTGTGACTTGTGACGTGTGACCTGTGACTTGTTGCTTACGTTACCGCATCAGCTCCCGAAGCGCAGCCTTGAGCGCCTCTTCGAAAGTGGCCGTACCGATCCGGGCCAGCGTGGAATCAACAGCTTTCTCAGCCAGCGGCCGATGATAGCCCAGATTCTGCAGTGCCGAGAGCACGTCGTCGCGAAGTCTGTCGCCCGACGAAACCGCGTCCGTGCGATCGACACCGGTCACCACGAGCTGAGCGAGCCGATCCTTCAGCTCGAGCACGATGCGCTCCGCGGTCTTGCGCCCGATGCCGGGAACGGCCGTCAGACGCGCGACGTCCGCTCGCTGCACCGCAGTGACGAGCTCACCGGGCTCGATGCCCGACAGCACCGCGACCGCCAGCTTCGGTCCGATGCCGCTGATGCCGATGAGACGCTCGAACAGCTGCTGCTCGAGAGCGGTGAGAAACCCGTATAGCTGCAGCGCGTCTTCACGCACGTGCGTGTAGATTCGGAGCGCAACCTCCGTTCCGATATCACCCACATCGTAGTACGTCGACAACGGCACATGGACCTGGTATCCGACGCCCTGCACGTCGACGATGATCAGATTTGGCTGCTTGTCGTGAACCGTCCCGCGGAGAAACGCAATCATCCGGACGTTGGTGGACGGTAGTGACGCCACGTGCGGGGCCGCTGGCCCCGGGATCCGGGATCCGGGATCCGGGCTCCGGCGTCCGACCGTCGGGATTCGGATCCCGGATCCCGGATCCTGGATCCCGTTCCCGTTCCCGTTCCCGTTGCGATCCCGACGGGCGGTATCGAATGCAGGTGGCAGATGGCGACGGCAAGCGCATCCGCTGCGTCGTGCGGCGAGGGAGGCCGCGCGAGGCCGAGCAGCAGCTTGATCATCTGCTGCACCTGATGCTTTTCGGCGCGGCCGTAGCCGACGACTGCTCGCTTGATTTCCGCCGGCGTGTATTCCACCACCGGACATCCCGCCTCCACGGCGGCGAGCATGGCCACACCGCGCGTGTGTCCGAGCTTGAGCGCGCTTCGCACGTTGACGGCGTGAAACAGATCTTCAATGGCGACGCAGTCGGGCGTGCAGCCGTTCAGCAGCCGCACGAGCTCACGATGGATACCCGCCAGGCGCTGAGGAAAAGCGTCGCCGGGCGATGCGGTGATGGCGCCGCACACCACAAGGCGCGCGACACCGCCGTCCGTCTCCACGCAGCCGTAGCCGGTGCGCTCGGAGCCCGGATCGATGCCGAAAATCCTCACGCGAGGGAGGCCTCTATCTCCTTCTCCTCGACGTCGAAATTGGCCCAGACGTGCTGCACGTCGTCGTGGTCCTCGATGGCCTCCATCAGCTTGAGCATCTGCTGTGCTTCCTTGCCAACCAGCTTGATGTAGTTCTGCGGCACCATCGCGACCTCCGCGGTGGCGGGACTGACTCCGAGCCCCTTCACCGCGTCGCGCACCGACTCGAACTGCTCGGGCGCGCAGACGACTTCCCACGCGCTGCCGTCGTCATTCATGTCGTCGGCGCCGGCGTCGAGCGCGACCGACAGCAGCTTGTCCTCGTCCACCTTGCCTTTTTCGACGACGACCTGACCTTTTCGCGAGAACATCCACGCGACGCTGTTCTCGGCCGCGAGATTGCCTGCGTGCTTGCTGAGGAGATGACGGATCTCACCGACCGTCCGATTCTTGTTGTCGGTGAGCGTTTCGATCAGGAGCGCGACGCCCCCGGGCCCGTACCCTTCGTAGGTGACCTCCTCATACGAAACACCGGGCTCTTCACCGGTCCCTCTGCGAATCGCCCGCTCGATGTTTTCTCGCGGCATGTTGTTCGCTTTGGCCTCAGCAATGATCGTCCGGAGACGCGGGTTGGTGTCCGGATCACCGCCTCCGTTTCGTGCGGCGACGGTCAACTCCTTGATGAGCCGCGTAAACACCTTGCCGCGCTTGGCGTCGGCAGCGCCCTTCTTGTGCTTGATGGTGTGCCACTTGGAATGGCCAGACATGGGAAAACTCCCTCTAGAACAGCGGAATCTTATCAGATCGTTCAGATCGTTCAGATCGTTCGGCCGTTCGGATCGTTCGGGACGTTAGTGAATCGTGATCTTCGTGATCTTCTATGTTCACGTCTTTCTTGCCAATATCATCCACACCTCAGCTCGCGGATCCCACGGGCCTCCGCGGTAATCGCCGAGCAAAGCGGTGACCGCAAAGCCGGCTTTTTCGAGCCGCCGGACCGTCTGCGGAACCGAGAGCGTGCGGAACGTGAGCGCAAAACGGGAGGTGCGGCGGTGGCGGCCGTGGCGCTCGGTGAATTCCTGGTCGAAAATCGTGAGACGCCGCGCGCGATCCTGTCGAACGGTTTCGACCAGCGTCACGTGGGCGCCACCGCGCCGCCTCCACCCGCGAAGGCTCATGCGCCTCCGGTACTCTTCCCACGCGGGCAGGTCGGCGACCAGCTCCAATCCAAAAGCGCCGCCGCGTCGCAGGGCGCGACGGACGGCGTCGAGCGTCGCCGCAAGATCCCGTTCTCGCAAGAGCGATTGCAGCACGCCGTACGGCGCCAGGACGGTGGTGAAGGCGGAAACAGAAAACGGCAGGTGCCGGATGTCGCCGCGGATGAGTTGTATCTGACGGCTCAGACCCGCGCGGGTGAGGCGCTGGCGCGCACGAGCGAGCATCGGCGCCGACCGATCGATGCCAACGATGCGCACACCGGCGCGACCGAGAGGAAGCGTGATGCGCCCCGTTCCGCAGCCGAGCTCGAGAACATGACCCGGAGCGTCGAGCGCAAACCGACGCCAGAACGCAACATCACGCCGCCCGAGCGTACGCGCGTTCTCCCAGTCGTAAAACGGCGCGTACTCGTCCCATCCTCGCCAGCCTTCCATTCTTCAATTGACGATTGGAGCTTTGTCCGATTGGAGATTCGTTACCGAGCGACGATTGTACCTGCGAGCGGCCCGTGATCTCCGGCGGTTCCGGGGGCTACGACCTGGGCTTTCGGCGATCGGGTAGGTTCGAGCGGGAAGCGCTTCGCCGGTCTCGCCCGGACCGTCGTTCCGCGACGGCCTGCAGGTGAAATCCTTCGTCGAAGAGCTTCTGTTCTTGAGCTTCTGCGAACGTCCGCAGAGCCGACATCTGGGTGAACGGGTAGGTGGCGCTCGCGGCCCCGGGGCCAAGGACGACGAGGGCGATGCCGGACGCGTCTTCGCTGACGGTCATCGTGACGGAGGAGTCGCCGCGGGTGAAAAGCCAGGCAGTCCGGTGCGACGCCGCGTCGTGGATTGCCACGTGTTGTGTATCGGCTCTGGCGAGGCGGGCCATGAGCGAACCCCACCGGCCCTCCGATACGAAACGAACGACGCAAAAGCAGCCATCCGGCGACGTTTTTTCATACCCGACGCGACCCGCCAGTCTCGAGAACTCCGGAAAAACCAGAAAATTGGTCGGATCACCTATGGCAGTCCCTTTGCGTTAGCGCGTACTTACCCTTGCGGGAAGGTGCCCCATGAATCCCTTGAGCGTGCTCGTCGTCGCTCCCACTCCTCAGCTGGCCGCGACCCTTACGGGTTGGTTGACGGAAGCCGGGTGCGGGGTCATTCTCGTCACGTCGTTTTCGGCCGGAAAGTCGCGTCTCGCAGACGGTCCGTCGATTCTCATCTCAGAAATCCGCCTTGGCGACTACAACGGACTGCATCTCGCTCTTCGTGCCAAGGCCAGCGACATTCCGACCATCGTCGTGGGAAACGCGGACCCGGTGCTCGAGCGCGAAGCCGAGCGCCTCGGCGTGGCGTACCTCACGCACCAGCTGGACAGGTCGCAGCTCCTGAACACGATTCAAGCCATCGCTCACCCCGTTAGCGTCAGGCCCCAGTCGATTCATTCGGCGGCGCCGCTCTCATTCGTATCCTGGGACGAGCTCGTCCCCGCGGTCAGCGACCGGGACGAATCGCTCTCGCATCGAACGCGCCGCACTCTGCGATCCTGATTTTGTTTCTGCGGCTGGACACCTAAAGTCTGCGCCCCGGCCGACGTTCCCGCTGCGCGTCCCGCTCAACCGGAATCGCTGATCGCTCGAAGGTTCAATAAATCCTAACAATTTCGGTGATCGGGCACTCGGCGTGTAAATTGCGTAATACGCCGTGTAAGAGGACCCATGGACCAGTCACACAAGGTGTTGGTCGTCGCGCAGGACACACAGCTGGTCAAGGCCCTGGTTACGTGGCTTCGCCGCTCGGGTTGCGAGCCCGCCGTGACCACCTCTTACAGCGCAGGACGCGAGCAGCTCGACGCCATGCCGGCCGTCGTGATCGCAGAAGTCAGGCTCGGTGCGTACAACGGGTTGCACCTTGCGCTTCGCGCGCGGGCAAAAGGAATTCCGGCTGTCGTCTTTGGTGATGCGAACCCGACTACCGAACGCGAAGCCAGGCAGGTGGGAGCGGCTTATCTCAGCCCGTTCAACCTAGAGCACACCGAACTGCAGTCCCTCCTCCGCACGGCGGTCACGCCGTGGCCAGATTGGAGCCCCGCTTCAGCGGCGTCGCCGGCATCATGCGAAAGCGCTGAAACGGAACGTGACACTGATACTTGCGGAGGAAGTTGAGAAACTTCTTGTAGTCCTCTGGCGGCATGTTGAAATAGGCGACGAGCATCTTGTAATTGCCGCGTGTGTGCTCGAGTCCAAGACGAACGAGCTCGCGCACGTCCTGGCGCGTGAGGTCGCGCGCCATGAACGGTTCGTAGACTTCAGACCAGAACGACGCGCCGTCGTTGAGTATCCGCTCCAGGATCACCTGAGAACCAGACGGCACCGTTGCAGCCTGAGGCGCTACCGAGACGCGCCGCTCGCGCGTGATCTCGATCGGAAGCATGTCGAGAGTAATGCGCCCTTCTCTGCAGCGCAGTGCGATCCGCTCGGCCACGTTTCTCAGCTCGCGCACGTTGCCCGGCCAGGCGTAACCGGCGAGCGAGGTGACCGCTTCCGGCGTCACCTCGGGTACGGGCAACTGATACGCCTCGCAGAACATGTGAAGGAAGTGGTTGAGGAGCACGACGACGTCTTCGCGACGCTCTCGAAGTGGAGGCACTTCGATGTGGACGACGTTGAGGCGATAGTACAGATCCTCACGAAAGGTCTTGTCGGCGATATGCTCGACCAGCCGTCGGTGCGTCGCGGTGACCACGCGAACGTCGACCGGCGGAAGACGCCGATCGGAGCCAACCCTTTGAATTTCGCCCGACTCGAGGAAGCGGAGCAAGAGAGCCTGCATGCGGAGGCTCATCTCGCCCACTTCGTCCATGAAGATCGTTCCGCCGTTGGCCGCCTCGAGCCAGCCTCGCTTGTCGCGATGCGCATCGGTGAAGCTTCCCTTCACGTGCCCGAACAACTCTGACTCGAGCAGCGAGTCGGGGAACCCGGCGCAGTTGATCGTGATGAGAGGTCCACGGCTTCGAGTGCTGCCGTCGTGAATCAGTCGCGCCACGATTTCCTTGCCGACACCACTTTCACCTGTGATGAGCACTTTGGCGTCGCAGCGCGCAGCGTGATCGATCTCCTCTTCGACGCTGCGAATTGCTGCGCTAACTCCCACCAAAGTCATTGCCTTTTTCATAACGTGGCCTCAGGTCGCGAAAGAAAAAGAATTGTGAGCGGGCTGCAGACGGAAGTCAAGAAGATGGAAGAACTTTTTAGTGCAGCACGGAGATTTTCTTCGCACGAAATTGTCATTTCCTGGAAAGATACGATTTCGGCGAATTGTTGACCTTGCCATGCAGCGCAGTCGCGTGCAGTGCCGTGCCAGCATGGCAACTCACACAATCAACGCTCTTTCTTGTTCTTGCGCTCGACTTCGCGACCACGAATGGTCGGTCTAGAAAAACGCCGGTGCCAGAACTCTACCTGAGCTGGGATTTGTCCCGTGCGCGTGCTCGAGGTTGGCGCAACTTCACGTTCCATGTGCTGGGGTTCCGAGTTCGGGTTCAAGGGTTCCGGGTTCGAGCCTCCACGAACGTGAACTCGGAACCCGGAACCCGGAACGTGGAACATGGGTTTCGGTTGCCGAGTCGGAAACCCGTCACCGCCCGACATGTATCCGAGCGCGGCGATCTGGGCGGACGCCGGCGTCGAAAAGATGGCGCCGGTGGTCACGTTCTGCGCGCCTTTTCCCGTTATTTCCCGCGTCATTAGTAATCCATTAAGCAGACTTTTGTCATTGTGCGCCGTTCCACTCGGAATCCGGGTCTGGTGCGAATGCGCACACACATTCTTCCCGGCGTGGCAAGCTGCATCCCGTAAGCCTCGTCTCACCAATACTTAGTAGACATCACCGACTGGGCCGTCGCGGTGGCGACCTCCTTGCAAAACGAGACTTCGCCGCGCGAGTTCCCTTGTTGGAGCACGCGCTCCAAGATCCCAATCAGTCGCGCACGCGAGACATGCGCCGCGTGTTCACATCGCGGCGAGTTTCACTGGAGAGCAAGAGGCATGAGAGGCATCCGACCCAACCTGCTTGTCGGCGAGAGTGCAGCGATGGTCGATCTCAAAGCGGAGATCGAGCGGGTTGCACGTTCTGACGCGAAGGTGCTGATCACAGGGGAAAGCGGATCGGGAAAGGAGCTCGTCGCGCAGGCCATCCACAACGGGAGCGGTCGTGCGGAGCGCGCGTTTGTTGCGGTCAACTGCGCAGGATTGCCCGAAACGCTGCTCGAATCGGAGCTGTTCGGCCACGTGCGCGGCAGTTTTACCGGCGCGTACCGCGACAAGCTGGGCAAGCTCGAGCTCGCCGACCACGGAACGATGTTTCTGGACGAAATTGGCGAGATGACGCTGCGCATGCAGGGTCTTCTCCTGCGGTTCCTCGAAACGGGGGAGCTGCAGAAGGTCGGCGCCGATCGTATCGCCGGCCACGCGAACGTTCGCGTCGTCGCCGCCACGAATCGAAACCTGCGAGAGATGATTATTCAGGCGACGTTCCGCGAAGACCTGTTCTACCGCCTGAACGTCATTCACCTCACCGTTCCGCCGCTGCGGGAGCGGCGAGAAGACATTCCCGTGCTGGCCAATCACTTCCTTCGATCCTTCGCGGATCACGCGTACGTCCCGCGCGACGTGTCGTCGGAAGCCATGGCCATGATGGTGGACTACATGTGGCCCGGGAATGTGCGCGAGCTGCAGAACGTCATCGAGCGGATCGCCGTCAACGGCGGGACCGAGCCCATCCGTCCAGAGGATCTGCCGAACGAGATCAAAGCCCGCAATGGTTCGACATCGCGGCCCCATCGTGAGAGGCGGCGCACGGTCGCCGACGACCTGTACAGGAAGCTCATCGAACAGCGCGAGTCGTTCTGGACCGTCGTCTATCCCCTCTACATGCAGCGCGAAATCACCCGCTCCAACGTGCGCGACGTCGTCCGCAAAGGGCTTCAGGAGGCGCGAGGCAATTACAAGATCGTGGCCAGGCTCTTCAACATGGAGTCGCGCGACTACAAGCGGTTTCTCAACTTTTTGCGCAAGCACGATTGCCAGGTGCCGTTCAAGGAATTCCGCTGAGCCAAGTGGGGCAAGAGCCATGACGACCATGAAGATCACAACGAGCTGGACGCATAACGTGTTGCCAACCCTTGCAGTAGTGATGGCAGTAGTGATGACTGTCGTCTCGATGAGTGGGCCTGCGTTCGCGCAGACGACGCCAACCGCGCCTTCGAGTGCCGCACCCAAGCCGGCGACCGCGACAGGCGCACCAGTCGTGCCTGGCGCCGTAGAACCGCCGCCCGGTTATGTGATTGGTCCTGAGGATGTACTTGCGGTGGTCTTTTGGCGCGAGAAGGATTTGTCGACGGACGCCGCCGTCAGGCCGGACGGCATGATCACCGTGCCGCTGCTCAACGACGTGCACGCGGCTGGCCTCACGCCGGACGCGTTGCGCGAGCGGATCCAAGCGACCGCCAGCAAGTTCGTCGAGGATCCCAGCGTGACCGTCGTCGTCAAGGCGATCAACAGCAGAAAGGTCTACATCACAGGTCAAATCGGCAAGTCCGGCCAGTATCCGCTGACTGGACCAACCACGGTGATGCAGCTCATTGCGATGGCGGGCGGCCTCAACGAGTACGCCGACAACGACAGGATCCTGATCATGCGAACAGAAGCCGGGAAGCAGATTGCCAAACGGTTCAATTATGAAGACGTCCGGAAGGGAAAGAACCTGAGCCAAAACATCGAGCTGCTGCCCGGCGACACCGTGGTCGTTCCATAGCAAGGAAGGACCTCGCACGCCATGAGAGTGTTCCCCGCATTGATCGTCGTGGTGTCAGCGCTGACGGCCGTGTCTGCAGCCGACGCGCAGTGGCGCTCGGAGCGACCCTACCGCGGGCTGTTTGCCGGAGGCGTGGGCGAGACCGAGCAGTCTCTCACCGCAACCGGGTCGCTCGGCACCGGATGGGACACCAACCTCGTCGCCGACGCACTCGGCCGACGAAACGGACGGATCAGCGACGTCGGCAGCCAGTTCCGGGGTGGTGTGACGACCGGTTCGGCCGTTCTTTCGTATTCGCTGAATCGCGCGGCAGTGGGACTGGGAGCAACGGCTGGCACGACCGCCCGGTACTATCCGAGCCTCGGAGGCAGGATCATCAGGCGAGAGTACGCCAGCGTCGGGGCAGGGGCGAGCCTGGGTGCCGGCTTCTCGGCACAGGCAGGAGCGTCGTATCAGCCGTACAGCCTGCGCTCGATGACGCCGTCGCTGTTCGAGTCTCGGTTTCTCGATCCCCTCACGGTGGACGAGGATTTTCCGACATCGCTGGAACACTACTTCTCGTATAACGCCGGCCTAGGCTACGGGCGACGGTTGACGCCTCGCGGGACGTTCTCGGCTTCGTACGGCTATCGGGCCCGTGAGCGCGTGGGCGTCCTCACGGATCGGTTCGCGAGCCACGGCGCGAGCGCAGGTTACGCCTATGCGATGACCAGAAATCTCAGCATGCAGCTTGGGTATGGGTACTCGAGGGCCCTCTACGGGAGAAGCGAATTCGGGAACCACTTCGTCAATGCCGGCGTGAACTACAACCGTGCGCTCTCCTTTTCTCGGCGGACGACCATGTCGTTCGGAACGGGTAGCACCGCCTCGCGCCGGTCGCGCAGCGAGGCGATGCGGTTTCGGGCCACCGGCATGGCCCGGCTCAATCACGAAATCGGCCGTTCATGGAGTGCGTCGCTCTCGTATAACCGGGGGTTGTCGTACGTGGAAACCTGGCCCGAGCCGGTGTTCTCCGATACCGCGGTGGCTGGAGTGGGAGGCCTCCTCAACCGCCGCGTTCAAGCTCAGGTCACGGCGCGAGCGCTCCGAGGCAGCGGATATTTCAACTCGGATGGCAACCGGATGCAGCTCTACGGGGGCTCCGCGGCGCTGACCGTCGCTCTGACGCGCTATATCAACTCCGGGGTGACCTACTCCTACTATCGGCAGGTGTTCGGTGAGCGCATCATGGTTGCGCCCGGTTTTCCCAACGATCTCGAGCGCCAAAGCATTCGCGTCTTCGTGAGCGCGTGGGTTCCGCTGTACCAAAGTGCGAGGAGGCCTTAATGCTTCCGGGAAAGACGTATCGACCCGAAGATTACGTAGAGATCCTGTGGCGGCGGAAATGGTTTGCCATTGTACCGTTCGTCATCATCACGCTGGGAACGGTAATCGGAACGCAGTTTCTCCCGAACCGGTACCGATCCGACGCCCAGGTGCGGGTCGTTCCCCAGCAGGTGCCTGAAAACTACGTCCAGTCAACGGTGACCGCCAGTCTCGGCGCCCGGCTTCAGGCCATCAGCCAGGAGATCCAGAGCCGAACGCGGCTCGAGCGCATCATCCAGGAGCTGAACCTCTACGAAGAGCAACGTCGCACGATGATCATGGAGGACGTCGTCGAGCTGATGCGGCGGGACATCTCCCTGCAGATCGGCCGCGCGCAGTCGAGGCGCGAGCAGCCCGGCTACTTCACCATATCGTTCACGTCGGACAACCCGCGCACGGCGCTGCAGGTCACCGAGCGTCTGGCGTCGCAGTTCATCACCGAGAACCTGCAGGATCGCACCGTGCAGGCCGATCAGACCAATCAGTTCGTCGAGACGCAGCTCGAAGAGGCGCGCCGTCGGCTTGCGGACTACGAGCGGAGGGTTGCGGAGTTCAAGCGAAGGTACGCGGGTGAGCTCCCCTCACAGGTGCAGTCGAACCTGGCGGTCATGCAGAGCACGCAAAACCAGATTCAGAATCTCGCCGAGAGTATCAACAGAGACAGGGACCGTCAGATCGTGCTCGACAAGACGATGGCCGACCTCATGGCCATCAGCGCGGCGGCTGCGCCGGCGGCACCGGCGAAAGGCGTCCAGACAGAGCAGCCTGCCGCCGAGCAGCTCCAGCAGGCGCGCGACGGGTTGCGCGCATTGCAGCTCAGACTCAAGCCCGAACACCCCGACGTGATTCGTGCGCAGCGTGTCGTCCGCGAGCTCGAACAGAAAGCGCAGGCAGAGGAGCTGATCAGCCCGGTGGGCGTCGGGACGTCGGCGCGTCCGGTGTTGAGTGCGGCGGAGCAGAAACGACTGGCCGGCCTGCAGACGGAGCGTGAGACTCTCGATCGGCGCATCGCGGCCAGTCACGTGGAAGAAGAGCGTCTTCTGGGTGTGCTCACGGCCTATCGCGCCAAGGTCGAGGCGGCGCCGATGCGCGAAACGGAGGAAACCGAGCTGACACGCGACTACACGACGATACAGGAACAGTACGAGACGCTGCTGAAGAGAAGCCAGCAGTCGAGGATCGCCGCGGACCTCGAGCGGCGCCAGATTGGCGAGCAGTTCCGCTTGCTCGACGCGGCGCGTCTGCCCCAACGGCCATTCAGCCCGGACCGTCCCCGCCTCAACATGCTCGGCGCACTGGCCGGACTTGCGCTTGGTCTCGGGCTGATTGCGCTCCTCGAATATCGCGACACGACCCTTCGCACCGATGACGACGTGACGCTCAGCCTTTCGCTGCCGGTGGTGGCAGTGATCCCCGTCATGAGCACGCATCGCGAGCGCCAGCGTGCCAGGCAGAAGCGGCTGGTCGCCTTCTCGGCGTCACTCGTCGCTATGACAGGCGCAATTGCCGTGATCGTCTGGATGATGGACGACATCGTGAGCTGGGTGCGCTGATGTACGAATCGTTCTTCGGGTTCAGCGAACGGCCGTTCGACCTGACGCCGAACCCGAGGTATCTCGTCTTGACCGACGCTCATCGCGAAGCGCTCAGCAATCTCGAATATGCAATCGCGAGCAGGAAGGGCGTCACGCTGCTCCTGGGCGATGCGGGAACCGGAAAGACGACCGTCATCCGCACGGCGCTCGAACGACAGCCCGAGCAGGTCCACTGCGTGCAGCTGCAGAACCCTGCGCTGAGCCGGACAGAGTTCGTCGAGATGCTGGCCACGCGCTTCGGGCTCAGCCCGCGCGCGACGACCTCGAAAACAACGCTGCTCCTGGAGCTGGAGGCGCTGCTGGCAGCGCGCCGCGAGCGCGGCGAGTCGAGCGTGCTCGTCATCGACGAGGCGCAGAGCTTGCCCCTCGAGCTGCTGGAAGAGATACGGCTCCTCGCCAACATCGAGACCGCACGGGAAAAGCTCGTGTCGGTGATCCTGGCCGGCCAGCCGGAGCTGGCCGACCGGCTG
>DATCJA010000147.1:0-67147 GCA_036507475.1 Vicinamibacterales bacterium | reverse complement strand
CCAGACGATGTTCTCGCCCCAGACGATGTTCTCGCCCCAGACGATGTTCTCACCCCAGACGATGTTGTCGCCCCAGACGATGTTCTCGCCCCAGACGATGTTGTCGCCCCACACGATGTTGTCGCCCCAGACGATGTTGTCGCCCCACACGATGTTGTCGCCCCAGACGATATTGTTCGTGTAGATGGCGTCGCCCCAGACGACGTTGTCGCCCCAGACGATGTTGTCGCCCCAGACGATATTCTGGCCGTCGATCGTCGTGGATTCGGTCACCCCTTCGGTCAGCCAGTAACTGCCCACCGGCAACGTCGGGTTGATCGCCCGGGCCAGCGCGGTGGCGCCACCGGCATTCACCGACCCCGCCCCCTGGACCAGGACGTGATACGGCGTGCCGGTCGCGTCGTTCATCGGGAACGCACTCGCCTGCAGCATCGCCTTGATGGCGTTCGGGGACGGCTTGGCGCCGTAGCGAAGCTCTGCGCGCTCAATCATCAGCGCCACTGTTCCGCTCACGACCGCGGCCGCCATGCTGGTGCCGCTGAGCTTCATGTACGGCCGACCGTCAAGGGTCAGCCGAAGCTCGGGATAGCTCTGGTACAGCGTCTGCGAGGTTGCTGCCGCCGACACAATCCGATGACCAGGAGCGACGATGTCCGGCTTTCCGGCACCGTCAATCCAGGTCGGGCCGCGCGAGCTGTAGTCGGCGATCAGGTCGTCGGTCCGCCGGGTCGTGTCGAACGTCTTCACGGCGCCAACAGTGATCGCCGACGGCGCGTTGCCAGGTGAGCTGATGCCCGCGAAACCCACTTCGCCGGTCTGTGGGTTGGTGCCCCGGTTTCCGGCGGACGCGACCACGACGATCCCCGCGCGCACGGCCGCTTCTACCGCTTGCACGAGGGGATCGGTGGCGGCCGGCTCGTAGATCGGGTGCCCCAGCGACAGATTGATGATGTCGATGCCGTACCAGCCCCGCGTGTAAACCGCCCACTGCACCGCATTGATCACGTGGCTCGTCCGGCCCTGTCCGTTGTCGTTGAGCACTCGAAGGCTGACGTACGAGACAGCCGGCGCGACCCCCAAGGCCGCCGACTTGTCGCCGCCGATGATGTTGGCCACGTGCGTGCCATGCCCGTATCCATCTCGAGGACTGGAACCCCACGGGAAGCTATACCCTCCGGTGAAGTCGCGTGTCGTCTTGATTCGGGACGTGCTGCCGCCATCCTGCAGCATGCCCGAGTCGATCACCGCCACCGTCACGTCTTCCCCGTCGTAGTATGTCGAGGTGATCCCGAGGGTGTTCCGGAGTGAGTAGCCGGAGCCCAGGGCGGTGCCGCTTACCGGGCTCGAGACGCCCGTGCTCTGCACCTCGACGTCGCTCGAGATGGAGACGACGTCCGGGTTTTTCTGCAGAGCGCGCAGGAGCCCGACGGGCAGGTCGGCCGCAAAGGCCTCGATGATCGTGTAGTCCTGGCTGATGGTGGCACCCTGCGCCTGCAGTGCCCGAATCAGGCCACGTTTGGTGCCAGGCTTCATCGTGATGATGACGCGCAGGCTGCCGTCGTTGTCCCCGCGTCCGAGCCACTCGGCGAGCACAGCGTCCACACGTGCGGTGGCCGCCTGCGCCTTCGACGAACCGGAGGAGTTGGAGTTGCCCTGTGCCCTCGGCGTGGCCAGGAAGAAAGGTGCAACCGCGATGAGGACGAGCGCGGTGCCCCAGCGGAGGGATCGCCTTACCTGAGATGTCATGCCCTCGGGCTGAGCAATTCGAGGACCCTGGCGTGACGCCGTCTAAGTCGTTGAAAAATATGACGAGCAGGTGGTAAAGGTATGTCGGTGATCCGACTCCGTGGCCGGCCAGCCGACCATCGGTATCGGCCGGAATCGTAATCGGGGGTAAGATACCGGGCCTTTGACGTCCCTTTGGCCTCGCGACTGCACCGGAGGAAGCATGACCCAACACCGCGACCTGCACAGTCCCCAGGTGGACCTCCATGCCGGCGACTCGGACCTGCGCAAAGGGACCATCGAGGGCGGGCCGGATGACCAAGGCAACCTGAACGCCGAAGGCGCGCTGGACGAGCAGGGGTTACCCCGCGACGAGGTCGCAATCGCGCAGGACGTTCTTGGCGCCAATGAGGATCAGACGCAGGGCTAAGCAGTGCGTGGGAGGAGTTCGATGATCAGGTCATTCTGCAACCGGAGAACGCTCGCAGCGTTCTGTTTAGCGGTCTTCGCGGCAGCGAGCACGGGCGCCCAGGCGCCTTCGTCGCAGGACGACTTCGTTCCCCAGGTCGGGCAGGCTGGCAAGGATGTCGTGTGGGTGCCAACCCCGCCGGAACTGGTAGAAACGATGCTCACCCTCGCCAAGGTGACCCCCCAGGACTTCGTCATCGACCTCGGATCCGGCGATGGCCGCAACGTGATTGCGGCCGCCAAGCGTGGCGCGCGCGCGATGGGCGTCGAGTTCAATTCGAAGATGGTGGAACTGTCAAAGCGAAGCGCCACCGCCGCGGGCGTTGCCGACAAGGCGACGTTTGTCGAGGGCGACATGTACGAAGCCGACATCTCGAAGGCTTCGGTGATGGCGCTGTTCCTGCTGCCGAGCAATATGCTTCAGTTGAGGCAGAAGTTTCTCGATCTGAGACCTGGCAGTCGCATCGTCTCGAACACGTTCGGCATCGAAGGGTGGACGCCTGACGAGACCGTCACGATCGAGAACGGCTGCACCGCGTGGTGCACGGCGCTCCTGTGGATTGTGCCGGCCAAGGTCGGCGGCACATGGCGCATCGGCGACGGGGATCTCCTCTTCGATCAGCAGTTCCAGATCGTGACGGGCACGCTTGACGGGAAGCCGATTGCGGACGGCAAGCTCCGCGGCGATCAGATCCGGTTCACGGTTGGAACGGCGGAGTATACCGGTCGCGTCGCCGGTAATCGGATGGAAGGTACCGTGCGCAGTGGCGGCCCGGTGACGATGTGGACCGCCATGAAGAGCAGCTGATCGGAGAGCTGTCCGTCAGCCGGTGCGGGCGGGCTCCCAGCGCAGGCCGAGCGTCAGGATACGGTCGAGCAGCCGTTCGTACGAGACACCGAGGACTTCCGCCGACTCCGCAAAGTCCTCGCCGTAGGCGAGGTTCGGGTTCGGATTCGCTTCCAGGACGTAGATGCGGTCCTGGTCGTCCATTCGCAGGTCGATGCGCGCGTAACCGTTCAAGTCGAGGGCGCGGTACGTGCGCTTGGCTATCCGCTGAACCCGGAGCGCCAGGTCTCGATCGAGTGTCGCGGCGGCCGTCACGATTCCGTGACGCTTCTGGTACTTCGTGCTCCACTTGACCCGCTCGGTCGCGATGCGCCATTTGTTCTCCGGCATCTGCGCGAACGACATCTCCCACACCGGGAACACATCGAGCCGCTGATTACCGAGCACGCCCACGTACAGCTCGCGGCCATCGATGAACTGCTCCACGATGGCGGCCGTGCCGAGGCTTTCGTGAACGAACGCCACGCGGCGTTCCAGCTGTTCTTCGTTCTCGACAACGGACGCCTGCGAGATACCGGTCGATGCCTCGAAAAAGAGCGATTTCACGATGACGGGAAACCGCATTCGCTTCTTCAGTGTCGCGGGACGGCGCCGGCGAACGACGACGAAGTCGGGCGCGGCGACGCGGTGGTAGGCGAGCAGCTTCTTCGAGAGTGACTTGTCGCGTGCCAGGATGAGCCCGCGTGGGTTGCAGCCGGTATAGGGCAGGCGGAGCAGCTCTAAGTAGCTGACGACGTTCTGATCGAACGTCGTCACGCCCGCGAACGCCTCCATCAGATTGACGACGATGTGCGGTTTGAAGAGACCGACGGTCGGCCGGATGCTCCCGAGCTCGTCGTGCAGACCGAGGACGCGCACGCTGTGGCTCATCTCCTTCAACGTCTCGATGACGTCGTACTCCATCTTCCATTCGGCCTCGAGCACGTCGATGCCTGTCGTATCCTCGGGCGGGACGAGATGGTCGTGTACGAGGGCGAGAATGCGGAGCTTCTTCATCAGAGAAACACACGGTGACCGCCGCTCTGGAGGTGGTTCATCGCCTGCACCGTCAGCAGCACGGCGAACTCCTGCCGCGCCTGTTCTTCCGGGACGGCGAGGCGCAGCTTCAGTTCGCGGCAGCGTGCGATGATTTCCTCGAGGACCTGGTCGATCGTGTACTGGTAGATACCGGTCCATCCCGAGACGAGCCGCCGGGTGGGGCGCCGGATGCGCGCGAGGAATTGCGCCGCGGTGATGTTGCCGGCGAATTGCGACGATTCCGAGAACAGTCGGCGAAGATCCCGGTCGTAGAAATTCGGGTGGTCCACTCCGTAGTAGCGCCGCTTGTTGCGGTAGTGCTGACGCAGCGTCTTTCGCAGCCTTGCGAGAGGATCGACCTCGCCGGCGTTGACGATGCGGGGCGGGGTGTCGCGAATCGAGCTCATGAGCGCGTCCATGTACTCGAGTTTTTTCAGCGCCGGCCATCCCGCGTACCGCTGACGCCACTCGCTGTTCGGCGTCAGCCACAGCGCAAACGTTTCTGCGAAATCCTCGTCAGGATGACTCTGTGCGTACCACGAGTCGAGATGGAGCACGAAGCTCTTGCTGTACGGCTTCGGCGTGTAGAACTCCGGATACGCCTTGGTAGGAAGGCCGAACAGCCGGCGACGCTGGCGACGGAGACGGAGCCGGTACGCATTGTCGATTGCGTGTCCCGCCTCGTGGCGCAGAATGCGCATGCACCACTCGTGCTCGCCGCCCTCGACCTCGAGCATCTGCGCCTCTTCCAACCTGGCAAGGCGCGGATGGGCAAGGTAGAAGGGGACGGCGATGGCTGTGGCCCCGTCGGGGGTGAACCATTCGTCGGAGAGGTAGAAGTGCAAGGGAAAGCGGAGGCCGCGCGCCTCGAGCTCCCCTTGAAACTGCGCGATTCGCTCGGCGATCGTGCCCTCAATGGCCAGGGGCAGCTCCGCCATCCGGAGGTCGAGCAACTGCTCGTCGTTCAGGTCGGCCCAGTCGTTACGCAACGGAAGACGCGGCATCGAACGGCATCATAAACTAGGGGTTTGTGAGCTTACAGCTAGTAGGCAGTAGACGGCGGGCAGTAGGCAGCGGAGCCATTCCTTATCCAGTGCCTACCGCCTACTGCCTACTGCCTGCTGTTTTGGCAGTGGCGGTGACGAGTATGTCTGTGGTGATGGCAGGACAGGAGCGCGATCGCGCCAAGGTCGACGAGAAGTACACGTGGAATCTCGCCGACATCTATCCGAATCTCGCTGCCTGGCGTGTCGAGAAGACGCGGCTGGCAGGTCAGGTTCCGAGTGTGCGGGCGTTTGCGGGCAAGCTGGGGTCTTCAGCCCAGACGCTCGCCGCGGCCCTCGAAACGATGACGCGACTCGACAAAGAGATCGCGCGCCTTTATGTGTACGCAAGCATGCTGGCCGACCAGGACACGCGCGTGAGCGAGCCACAGGGCATGCAGCAGGAAATGCAGCAGCTCGCCGCGGAGTTCGGTGCGCAGGCCTCTTACATACAGCCGGAGATCCTGCGGGTCGGGAGCGCCAGGATCGAGCAATTCCTGGCAGAGGAGCCGCGCCTCCATGTGTACGCGTTTATGCTGCGCGATGTTCTCAGGCGCGCGGCCCACACCCTCACCGACGCGGAGGAGAAGCTGCTGGCTGACGCCCAGCCGCTGGCGGCGTCGGCGTCGAACATCTACGGAATTCTCTCCAACGCCGATTTCCCGTATCCAACCATTACGCTGAGCGACGGGCGCAGCGTGAAGGTGGACCAGGCAGGATACGCCGAGCTGCGGACGTTGCCCCAGCGTCTGGACCGGCAAGCGGCGATGTCGTCGTTCTTTCAGTCCCTCGGGGGCTTCGGGCGCACATTCGGCACGACCATGAACTCCAGCGTCCAGAAGTCGCTGTTCTACGCGAAGTCGCGGAAGTACGACTCGACTCTGGAATTGTCGCTGGACCGTTCCAATATTCCTGTCTCCGTCTACATGCGATTGATCGAAGGCGTGGGCAAGAACCTTCCGACATTCCACCGGTACCTCCGGTTGCGGAAGCGGATGATGGGCATCCAGGACAACCTGCACTATTACGATCTCTATGCACCGCTTGTCGCGTCCGTGAACCTGAGGTACACGCCGGAAGAAGCGCAGCAGCTTGTGATCGCGGCGAGCGCTCCGCTCGGCGGCGACTACGTCTCCGTGCTGCGGCGTGCGTTTTCCGAGCGATGGCTCGACTGGTACCCCGCCGACGGGAAACGCTCGGGAGCATACTCGAACGGCGGCGCGTACGACGTGCACCCCTACATTCTGCTCAACTACCTCAGTCAGTACAACGACGTGAGCACGCTGGCGCACGAGCTCGGCCACACGATGCACAGCTACTACTCGAACAAGGTGCAACCGTATCCGACGGCCGACTACCCGACGTTCGTCGCGGAGGTGGCGTCAACCTTCAACGAGGCGCTGCTCATTAGTTACATGCTCGAGCGGATCAAGGACGAGCCGACGCGGCTTTCGCTGCTGGGCAACTATCTCGAAAGCATCAAGGCAACGGTCTTCCGGCAGACGCAGTTCGCCGAATTCGAGTTGCGGGTGCATGAAATGGGGCTCAAGGGCGAGGCGGTGACGGGTGATGCGCTCGCCAGGCTGTACCTCGACATCACGAAGCGCTATTACGGGCACGATCAGGGCGTCGTTGTCGTGGACGACTACGTCGCGCACGAGTGGAGCTACATCCCGCACTTCTATAGCGACTTCTACGTCTTCCAGTACGCCACGTCGTTCACGGCGGCCGAGATGCTGGCGAAACAGGTGCTCGCGGGCGACACCGCTGCCAGGCAGCGGTACCTCGCCTTCATCAGCTCCGGTGGGTCGAAATACCCAATCGAGCTGCTGAAGGAGGCGGGCGTCGACATGACGACGAACGAACCGCTCGAGGTGACGATGCGGACGATGAACAGCGTCATGGATGACATCGAGAGGCTTCTCGCCAGGCAGTGATCACAGAATGTTTTTGCCGAGCGCCGAGAGCGCCAGCTCTGTCGCGAATTCCGCCGTTGCATTGCGGATGTCCAGCGTCGGATTCACTTCGACAATGTCCAGGGCAACGAGATGGCGCGAGTCGGCCACAAGCTCCATCACCATGTGCGCCTCTCGGTAGTCGAGGCCGCCTTTCACCGCTGTCCCCACGCCAGGGGCGATCGACGGGTCGCACACATCCATGTCGAGCGACACGTGAATGCCGCCCGTTCCATCGGCCGCAACGGCGAGCGCGCGTTCGGCGACCCGCGCAATGCCGTCGCGATCGATGTCCTTCATGGTGAAGACGTGTACGCCTGACCTCCGGATCTGTTCCTTTTCCTGATCGTCGAGGTTGCGGATGCCGAGCAGGACCGTGTGCTCTGGGAGGACGGACGGCGAAAAACCGATCGACGACAGCTCAGCCGGCTCATGTCCGAGCAGCGCGGCCAGCGGCATCCCGTGCACATTTCCGCTCGTCGTCGTTTCCGGGGTGTTCATGTCGCCATGGGCGTCGACCCACACCAGGCCAAGCGGAAGTGACGCGGCACGTCGCACCCATTCGGCGCTCGCGGCGACCGAACCCGCCGCCAGGCTGTGGTCGCCGCCGAGAACAAGCGGCACGGCGCCTCCGTCGAGCGACTTGAGCGCGATGTCCCGCAGCTTCTGGCAGACCTTTGCAATATCGCGGACGTACTTTTTTCGCCTGTCGGCGGGGCGTTGGGTCTCGGGAATCGGCGCGGGGAGATCGCCTTTGTCGACGACGGTCCGGCCGAGCGCGGCGATCTGGTCGCCGATTCCGGCGATGCGGAGCGCCGAAGGTCCCATGTCGACGCCCCGGCGGCCCGCCCCAAGATCCAGCGGCACACCAATGATGTGGACGGGTTTCATTTTGTCTTGTACGAAACGGACATTCCTTCGTGCGAGGGCGAGACGATTGTGGTGAAGAGCGCTGGGTGCGTCAGAACAGTTCGGAGGAACGGCTCCATCTCGTTCTTCTTGTTGACCACGTTGTGCGCCACGAAGACACCGCCTGGGGTCAGACGCGGAAACACCACGTCGAAGAACTTCTTGTAGTCGGGTTTCCACGCGTCCAGAAACACCATGTCGAAGGTGCCCTGCAGGCGCGGGATCTCCTTGAACGCGTCGCCCTGGATGACGGTGACCACGTCGTTCAGGCCGGCGGTGCGGATGTTGGCAACGGCTTCCTTCGCGCGCCGCGCGTCGTACTCGATGGCGACGACGCGTCCCCCGCTTTCACGCGCGCCGAGGCCAAGCCAGATGGCGCTGTAGCCGCTGGCGGTCCCGATCTCGAGCACCGATTTCGCACCACCAGCCGCGGCGAGTACGCGCAAGAATCGCCCGTCTTCCTCTGAGACTGCCAGCTGATCCCTGTCGGCCGCTTTGATACCGCGAAGAAGAGTGTCTATGCGTGGGGTGAGCGTGCCGGAGGATCGAGCGCTTTGCGCGCTGGACGGAGCAATGGCAAGGAGCAGGAGAAAGAAGAGGGCGACGCGCATTCCCGGATTTTACGCCCTCGCGACGTATTCCGCGGCCGCGGCGGCGACCTGCGTTCCGTCCGCAATGCAATCAGGGATGCCGATCGCGCGGTAGCCGCTGCCGGCGAGAAACACTCCAGGAATAGACGAGAGGCGTCGTTCGATTGCGTCAACCCGCTCGAGATGCCCAACCTCGTACTGCGGATTCTGCCGCGGCCAGCGAAACAGGCGTCCGAATATCGGTGCACCGTCGATGTCGAGCACGTGCTCCACTTCTTCGCGTGCCGAGTCCACGAGCTCATTGTCGGTTCGATCGAGCCGATTCGGATCGCGGCCCCCTCCGAGAAACGCGCGCACGAGGGCGCAGCCGTCGGGCGCACGCCCCGGCCATTTCGAAGTGACCCATGTGGCGGCGAGCAGCGGACTACGTTCGACGCGCGGCACGACGAATCCCGATCCTCGCAGTGGATGACGGACCTGCTCGCGGCGGTACCCAAGGGCGACGGTGGCTGTTGATGCGTACGGCACCGCGTCGCACAAACCGGCAAGTCTCGTGTCGAGGCCGCGCAGCAGGCTGGCCGCAGCGTAAGCCGGAACGGCCAGTACGACGGCGCGCGCGCCGAACGCTCCTCCCTCCGAGTTGAGGGTGTATGTCGCCGCGCGCCGAAGATGAGTTGTGCGCGCCGAAAGGACGACGGTCCCGGGATGCAACGCGGCTGCGAGCGCTTCAATGAGCTCGCCAATCCCGCCTGGCAGCGAAACAAACGCGCCCCTGGATGACGGTCGCATCCGGAGCGCGCGGAGCGAGCGAATCACGCTGCCGGTCTGTTGTTCCGCCTCGAGCAGGCGCGGAAACAATGCACGCATCGACAGACGCTCGGCGTCGCCTGCATGGATGCCCGCCAGCAGCGGTTCGGCTAGATAGTCGGCCGCCTCGACGCCGAAACGCCGCCGCACGAAAGCGGCAATCGATTCGTCGCCATCGCCCTCATGACGAGGCACGGCAACCTCGCACGCCATGCGCAGTTTTCCGCCCCAGGTGAACAGCGACGATTTCGCGAGCGCGCTGGCGCGCAGCGGAAAACCAAGAAAGGAACCTTCCGGAATGGCGTGCAGGCGCCCATCGCGCTGGACGTACGCCGCGCGCGGCTCAAGCGTCGAGACGAGACGATCGGCAATGCCGAGCTCGCGGCAGAGCGCCACTGCGGCCGGCTTCTGCACGAGCAGCGAGTCTGGGCCACCATCGACCACCCAGCCGTCAAAGCGCTCGGTCAGAATGACGCCGCCGAGCCGGGCCGTCGCTTCGAGTACGCGCACATGAAGACCGCGGCGCTGCAATTCGTACGCGGCGGCGAGTCCTGCGATGCCACCTCCGACGACGACCACATCGAAAACCTCGTCGTTCACGCTTCTATGTTCTTCCTGTTCGGTTCGTGTTCATGTTCGGTTCCGTGTTGGCTGGTCAGCCTGAAGGCGGACACTACGTACGCTGCCGCAGCGTCCATGTACGTCGTGTCCGGCTCTAGCCGGACCGGGGCGAACCTGAACACGAACAGAGAACCGAGAAGACAGAAGCGTGAACGACACCGATCGCAGTCATCGCGGTGCGCGTGAAGCGCTATGGACGTACTGAGCGAGCATCTGAACGTGTTCGACCGGCGTCGAGGGCAGGATGCCGTGCCCGAGATTGAAGATGTGACCAGGCCGCCCCGCGACGCGCGCCAGGATGTCGTCGGCCTGACCGAACATGCGATGGGTGGGGCCGAGGAGGAGCGTCGGGTCGAGATTGCCCTGGACGGCGCGATCGAAGCCGACGCGCTGCCACGCGACGTCGATGGGAATGCGCCAATCCACTCCGATGACGTCGCCGCCCGCATCGCGCAGCTCGCTGAGGATCGCCGAGGTGCCGGTACCGAAATGGATCGTCGGCACCTTCTGCCCGATGGTGTCGAAAATGCGCCGCGTGTGAGGGAACGCGAACTCCCGGTAATCGGCGGCATTCAGAACGCCGACCCACGAATCGAACAGCTGCACGGCGTCCACGCCCGCCTCGATCTGTGCGGCGAGATAATCTGCCACCACCGTGGCGAGTCGATCGCAGAGGCAATGCCATGCGGTCGGGTGACCGTACATGAGCGATTTCGTCTTGGCGAAGGTGTTGGAATGCCCCCCCTCGATCGCGTATGACGCGAGCGTGAACGGCGCTCCGGCGAATCCAATCAGCGGAACCCGTCCCGCAAGCTCGCGCTGGATGAGCGCAACGGCTTCGAGTACGTGCGACAGCGCCGCTCGAGGTTCGAAGGACTTCAACCGGTCGATGTCAGCGGGCGAGTCGATCGGGCGCTCGATCTGCGGACCTTCCCCCTGAACGAAGTCGAAGGAGAGGCCCATCGGCTCCAGCGGCAGCAGTAAGTCGGAGAAGAGAATGGCGGCATCCACTTCGACGCGGCGAACCGGCTGCAGCGTCACCTCGGTGGCGAGATCGGGCGCTCGACAAATTTCCAGGAGCGAATGCCGGGCGCGCAGCGCGCGGTATTCGGCCATGTAGCGGCCTGCCTGCCGCATGAACCAGACCGGGGTTGCGTCGACCGGCTCCTGCCGACACGCCTTCAGAAAACGAGACGTCGGCACGCGCGCTCAGTCTCGGACCGGGCTGCTGAGCAGTTCGCGCGCCAGCGACACGAGCTCTTCGAGCCAAAGCGGCTTGTAGCGCAACTCGGCGCCGAGCGCCTGGATTTCGCTCGACTGCGCGTCGTCGAGATAGTAATCGCCGGTGACGATCGCCACCGGGGTGTTGGTCAGTCCAGGAATTGCGCGAATCGCACGAAGGAACTGGAGGCCACTCGTCAGCGGCATCCGCAGGTCGAGGATGACCGCGTGCGGGTGATGTGTCTGCGCCAGCGTCAGGCCCTCGTCTGCCGAGTGTGCCGCCCAGACTTCGTAACCCTCGAGGCGAAGCATCCGCGAAAACGTATCGGTGACGCTTACGTCATCATCGACGATGAGCACGCGAGCGGCCGTCGTGCTACCGCTGGAGGACACGACCTATTGTGGGACGCCCTAGATCTGTCGTCAAGGCGCCACTGGATATCGTGCTATATTCAGCCGATTTGCGCCGCTTCCGGAGGTTCCGTTGAGCCCAATCCTCGTGCGGCCCGTTCGCGAGCAGCTCGAGCACGATCGGGTGATTCGCCTGCTCCAGGCGAAATACAAGAGAAAGTTCGAAGTCGCCATCAATCCCGGCAATGAGCAGAGCACCTCGGTCGCGGTAGGGCAATCGCCCTGGTATCCAGACCTGGTGCTTCTATCTGCCGAGCGCGGGCGGAAAGTAGTCGGCGTTGTCGAGGTGGAAACCGTCGAGTCGGTCAGCAAGGTCGAGGCGATGTCGCAGTGGGCGACGTTTTCCCGGCTGCGCGGCGCATTTCATCTCTACGTGCCGACCTCGATGATCGACGTCGCCCGGCAGTTGTGCGGCGAGCTGCAAATCGCCGTGGGCGAGATCTGGGCTTACACCGCGATTGGCGACCAGGTGCGGTTTACGCTGGTGCAACGGACCCCACGCGCAGGCGACGAGAAACCCCATTCCGCCACCCGACCAGCAGCGCGCCGGGTGCCCGCGGAGCGACCGCGCCCGACCCGTCCAGCCGCGGCCCGGGGGCTGCGCCGGGCGGCACCTTCCTCGGGCGCGCGACGAAAGGCCAGTAAGACGTCCGGCGCGCGCGGCGGCGCAGGACGAAAGAAGGCCTCCCGACCGGCAAGGGCACAGAAACGGAAGTAGTTCGTGCCGTTCTTGCGGGTGATCCGCGACAAACGCGGGTACGAAACAACGTACTTGATGCACTGGCATCGCGATGGCAACAAGCAGCGGTCGGGAATTCTGTACGTATTTCGGACCCCCGGCGGCGTGCGTGTCGGTCGTGAGCCGTTCGAACCCGACGTGCTCCGGCAAATAGAAACGCAGCATCCGGATATTGCGTTCGACTGGAAGTCTGTTTTTGCCAATCAGCAGATTGTCGAAAGTGCTCCGGAGCCTCGGCGGCCGCGAAAACGAAAGCGCGCGGATGAAGAGCCCGAAGCCCCGCCCCCGGCAACGGAAGAGTCCCAACCGGCGCCTACGCCCGCACGGCCGTCCATCCCGTCCACTCTTCAGGGCGCCACTCCCGACGAGCAGATTGCGTTCTTGAGCGAGTGGTACCCGATCATTCGTGGCCGCATCCCACAGCGCACGCCGGATCCTGCGCGCCAGGAAGCGTTGACGGCATTGGCCGAGCGCCTGAATCCGACCGCGTGGACCGATGCCGATCAGATTGCCGAAGGGCTCTTGCGTGCCGCCGAGGCGCTGGAGCGTTTGGCGCGCGTGTTCTCCCGGCGCCGGCGCCGGCGTCGATCGTCGAAGGCGTCCACGGACGCCGCACCCCCCAGACTGTCGCCGTCTACCGACACGTGATTGATTGGCTGGCGCCTGCCGTCCTGAAGCTCACGCAGGTCGGGCCGTGGGCACCGGTGTTGTTCACGCTTATCTATATCGCCGCGGCGGTGACGCTTGCCCCGGCGTTTTTCCTCACCGTCGCCGCTGGTGCGATGTTCGGCGTCTGGCGTGGGTCGATCATTGTCTTCATTGCGGCGTCCCTGGGGGCGTCGGTGGTGTTCGCAGTCGGCTCGCGAGTGGCGAACCTCCCCTGGATGCAGCGGATCACGCGCGATCCACGCGTTGCCACGGTCCGGGCTGCGATCATGAGCGAGAGCGTCTGGATCATGTTCCTGTTGCGTCTCTCGCCACTGGTCCCGTACAACGTGTTGAACTACGCGCTCGCGTTGAGCGGCGTGCGATACGTCGACTTCGTCATCGCCCTCGTCGGCATGATTCCGGCGATCATCATGTACACCTACTACGGCAAGGTCGTGGGGGATGTGGCTGCGCTTGCCGCAGGCGTTTCACCGCCGCGCGGACCCGAATACTACGCATTGCTCGTCGTCGGTCTCGTGGCGATCATCGTCTCGACGACGATGATTACGCGGGCAGCGCGTCGGGCGATAGGACGACAGCAGCCACGATAGATCTGGTGTCAGGTTTTCGCGAATCGCTCTTCGATCGCCAGCATCTTGTTGAGGCGGCGCTGATGCCGTTCCTCACCCGAGAACGCGGCGCCAAGAAACGCGGCAACGAGGTCGCTGGCAAGCGCCGGCCCGACAACGCGCGCACCGAGACAGAGGACGTTCAGATCGTCGTGCTCCACGGCCTGCCGGGCGGTGTAGCAGTCGTGGCACACGGCGGCGCGGACGCCGGGAAACTTGTTGGCGGCGATGGAGACGCCGGCGCCGCTGCCGCACACGATGACCCCACGGTCTGCGCGCCGATCGCGCAGCGCCGCGGCAACCGACTCGGCACAGTCGGGATAGTCGACCGGCGCCGTGGAGTGAGTGCCGAGGTCCAGCACGTCGTGCCCCTGCGTGCGCAGCGCGGCTGCAAGGTCGCGTTTCATTTCATAGCCGGCGTGATCCGCGGCAAGGGCGATACGCATGGGCAGCTATCTTAGCCCGCCTGCTATAATCCGCCGTATGCGAAATACCGCTAAATGGTTGGTACTGGCGGCCTTCGTGTTGGTCTCGAGCGCAGGCGCCGCAGCGCCGCAGCAGGCCGCGCCGCAGCCGTCTCCACAGCAACCGACCTTCCGCGTCCAGGTCGATCTCGTCACGACGGACGTGATTGCGCGCGACGGGCAGGGACAGTTCGTATCCGATCTGAAGACGGACGAGTTCGAAGTCTACGAGGACGGCGTGAAACAGGACATCGTGTCGCTCGTCCTCACACACGGCGGCCGCGTGTTCAACGTGCAGGCGCCGCCGCCGGCTCCGGTCCAGGAAGGCATCATCCTTCCGGCTGCCCGCCCGACCAATGACGCCGCCGGACGTGTGTTCCTCATTTTCATCGACGACCTGCATCTCGATTTCCGCATGACGCCGCGCACTCGCGATCTGATGACGCGGATGTTGCGCAACCTCATTCACGATGGCGACATGTTCGGGATCGTCTCGACCGGCACCTCGTCTATCTCAGAGCAGCTCACTTACGACCGGCAGGTCCTCGAGTCTGCCATCAAGCGCGTCGCGGGGAGCGGGCTTCGCCCGGAAGACATCATCAAGACCGCGCAGAGCTCCCAAGGTCATCCTGAGCTGCGCTACAGGGCGCACGTGGCGTTCTCGACGGCGTATCAGTTGATGCGGAATCTCGAGAGCCTGCGCAACCGGCGCAAGGCGGTGCTGTATATCAGCAGCGGCTACGATTTCAATCCGTTCGCGACGTCGCGGCTGAAGTATCAGGCCGAGATGTTCGGTGATTCAACCGAGGAACTGGATCCCTTCACAAACCAGAGGTTTCAGGGGCAGCAGTTTGCCGAAGCCGATCTGGTGCGTGAGCTGGCGGAGCTGACGCGCGCCGCCAACCGTGCGAACGCCACGTTCTATACGATCGACCCGCGAGGACTCGTGGCTGGTCCCGACCTCGATCAGCAGGTTGAAACCGCGGAGTGGCAGGAGCACATTCGCGAGACCCAGGACAGCCTGCGCGTGCTCGCCGAGCAGACGGGCGGCATCGCCGTTGTCAATCAGAACGACTTCGACCGCGCGCTGAAGCGAATCGACAACGAGACGAGCGACTACTACGTGCTGGGCTACTACTCGAGCAATCCCGACCCGCTGAAGCGGACGCGCCGGATCGAAGTGAAGACCGCGCGCAACGGGGTGCAGGTGTGGTCGCGCACGTCGTACAGCCTTCGTCCGGCGCCCGCTCAGTAATTCCGCGGCGCGCGTACCGCCGCCTGAAATTTGGGGCGCATCTGCTCGAACACGCGCATCACTTCTGACACTGCGCGCGGCAGCCTGCGCATCTTCGGATACAGCCAGCCGGTCTGACGGTGGAGCGCGTGCCCTGCAATGCGGCTGCAGTGCAGCTGCTTGGCCCGCACGTCAGCGGTGGCCGCCTGCCACGGGATGATGCTGATACCCAGGCCGTTGCGCACCATGGCCTTGATGATCTCGACGTTCTCGGTTTCCATCACGATTTCCGGCTCGATTCGCTCTCGCGTAAAGAACTCGTCGACAAGGCGCCGGGTGATGGAACCCGTTTCAAAGAGAATGAACGGCTGCCGCGTCAGATCCGGCGGCCGGATCTCGCGTTTCTTGGCCAGCGGATGTGCGGGATAGATGATGAGCAGCAACTCTTCCTCCAGCACGGGCACCGGCTGGAGATCGCCCGTTTCGACCGGCAGCGTCACGAGGCCGAGATCTGCTGCGCCCGAGCGCAGCAGCGCAGTGGAGCGCTCGCCGCTGCCAACGTTGATCTTGAGGTCGAGGTTCGGGTGGGTCCGGCGGACCTCCGCAAGCAGCGACGGAAACACGTACAAGCACACCGTCATGCCGCCCACGAGCCGCATCGTGCCACGGAGCGACTCGCGCGTATCGCTGATCGCCGACACGGTGTCCTGCACATCCTGAAAGACACGATGACTGAGTTGAAGCAGCGATTCACCGGTCGGCGTGATGCGGATGCGGCGGCCGATCCGGTCGAACACAGCTTCACCCAGCTCCGCTTCGAGGAGCAGCACCTGACGACTGATGGCCGACTGCGAGACGTGAAGCTTCTCGCCGGCCGCGGTAAACGAGCCCGTATCGGCGATGGCACGGATGATTTCAAGCTGTCGCAGATCCATGGGGCAGATTAGCTGTCCTGGGGCATGCAGTCGCGTGTCAGTCAACAGTCAAGGGGTCGATACCCGGAAGAGGCTTCTGGCGCGGGCCGTCGAGCGCCGCCCGCGTGCGGGCGCTCCTTCTCCCGGTCCTGAATCGTCTCGTAGGAAATGAACCACGTGTTCCCGCGACAGCGAACCCCAGACCCTGCGGTACGCCACCGACCGATGTTCGACGCGTCCTGATAACGAACGCCGACGGCGCGGCGGTCGAGGGGCGTGTTGCCGCCGGGTGTGAAGTGAAAGACGAACTCGTGGCAATCGTGGAGGAAGCGGCGGCTGTTGATTGGTTTGTAGTGCCCCACCGCCAGATCCTGATCCAATCCGGCGCGGCTGCCGGCCGCCGCTTTCTCGATCGCGATCGACTTGATCCAGTGAATCGTGTTCTGCAGCCGCAGGTAGGGCCGCGCGGCTTGCGCGACGTCCAACGCCGTCCATGGATCGGTGGGCTTCGCGCCGACGTTCAGAAACAGCGAGCCGTCGGGCGCCAGCACGGCTGCGGCCTTCTGCACCCACCGCGCCGTCCATTCGAGATAGTCCGCGCGAGGAATCGTGTCGTCGTAACTGCGGTACTGAACCCCGAGGTTATACGGTGGTGATGTCACGATGACGTCAACAAAGGCCTCAGCAAGCTGCTCCAGCACGTTGACGCAATCGTCAAGGTAGAACCGGTAGCTTGCGCTGCGAGACTGTATGAGGGCCTGTGGGGAGGAAGCGCTGCGCACGACGGCGATTGTACCGCGTGGGTACAAGCCATCGCGTTATCAGCGTTGTCAGGAAGCCTTGATGGCGAACGGAACCGCGGATGCGGCGACGCGATCCTGGGTGATGGTGTGGTTGCGGCGATGACCGTGGAGATCGCACCCCGGTCCCTTTTCTTCGACGTAGGTGACTTCGCGGCTGGTCGCCACCTCGCGATAGTGGCCGATGACGCATCCGCATGTCAGTGTCCGAAACCCCAGGAGCCGCACCAGACTCATTGGCGTCCTCCAGTTGTGGGCGTAGCAAGTTCTGTACCGAAGAGCTTAGCGGGCGCGTCCTGTTACGCCCACTCAGTGATCATTCGGAATAACGAGGAAATTGCAGTAGACGAACGGCACCAATTCGGTGCGACCCGTGTGATGGCGTGGCCGGCCCACCGCACCACGTGTCGCCCCACCGACTCAGTGGATCCCGTTCAACCGATTGGATGTTAGAGTCTCGAAGACATGCGCCAGGTGCACTTGATCGCGTTTCCCGCGGCAGTCCTGCTCGCTTCCAGTCCGGCTGCGGCGCAGATGGATACGGAGGTCGGCTCGCGCCTGATGGGCGACCCGGTAGTGCGCGCGGCGTTGGAAGCGGTGCGCGCCGAGGAGTCGACAACCATCGATGACCAGGTGCGTCTCTGCGAGATTCCCGCGCCGCCATTCAAGGAAGCGCGGCGCGCCGCGGCGTATGCCGACGCATTTCGGGCGGCCGGCCTGAGAAATGTGCGGATCGACCGCGAGGGGAACGTCCTCGGCGAGCGCCCTGGTCGTGCCGCCCGACCTCACCTTGTGTTCAGTGCGCACCTTGACACTGTTTTTCCGGAGGAAACGGATGTCACCGTGACGCGCCGGGGATCGGTCCTCCACGGTCCCGGCATCGGCGACGATTGCCGGGGTCTAGCGGTTGTACTCGCGGTCGTGCGCGCGCTGAATCGTGCGAACGTCGAGACAACCGGCACGATCACGTTCGTCGGCACTGTCGGCGAGGAAGGTCTCGGCGACCTCCGTGGAGTGAAAGCGCTGTTCAATGAGACCCTGAAGGGGCAGGTCGATCGGTTCGTGGGCGTCGACGGAGCGGGCTTCGGCATCACACATATCGCGGTCGGCAGCCGTCGCTACCGCGTCACGTTCTCCGGCCCGGGGGGCCACAGCTATGGCGCCTTCGGGATTGCCAATCCTATCCATGCCCTGGGTCGGGCGATTGCCGGTTTTGCCGACGTACGGCCGCCATCGGATCCCAAGACAACCTTCAGTGTCGGACGGGTTGGTGGCGGCGCGTCCGTGAACGCGATTGCCTGGGAAGCCTGGATGGAAGTCGACGTGCGCTCGGTCGACCAGAAGGCGCTCCGCACCCTCGATGCGAGCTTTCACCAGGCCGTAGACCAGGCGTTGACAGCGGAAAACGCTCGTTGGGACCAGCGGGGACGCCTCACGGTGACGAAGACGCTCGTCGGCGAACGGCCTGCCGGGTTTGTCGCAGCAAGCTCGCCCATCGTCCAGGCGGCCGTGTCCGTGACGAGCGCGCTTGGAGCGGTGGCGGAGCTTGGAGAAGGGTCTACGGATGCCAACGTTCCGTTGAGCCTGAACATTCCCGCGATCACAATTGACGCCGGGGGCAGGGGGACAGGGTCCCACACCCGGGACGAAAGCTTCGATACGACTGATTCGTGGCAGGGGACCCAGCGCGCGCTCTTAGTCGCGATCGCGCTCGCGCAGTAGCAACGCCCGAAAGCTTTCGAGCTCCACCGCCCGCTGACGTGCGGCTGCAATCCGTGCACGGACGACACGAAACACGAAAGCGGCGTGACACGCGCCGATGACCGAGATCTCTTCCCACGTCGGGAGTGGTTCCAAAGCTGTAATCAGGTTGATCGCGGTCGCCAGGACGAAGACGACCGAGAATAGCGGGTCGACACCCCCACCGGGGAGCGCAGGCCCCACAGTCATGGCGGTTGTCTCCCACTGCGGTCCGTCCGGTGCGGCTTCGTAGTAAACCTGCAGATATCTTCCAATCCGCTCGGATCCCACGTGCAGAGCGTGGATGGCTTCGAAGCCGCCCACGAGCACAGCGAGGGGGAGCAGGCTCGTTGCTGCAAGCTGGCCGAATAGAAACAGGACCAGCGCCAAGCTCGCCCATACCGCGAAGGCCACCGGCATGATTACCATCCTGGCGGTCCCGCGTCCCGAAACGGTACGCCGCAGCGCGGAAAACTCCGCCGTTCGCAACGCAGCCCGCTGCTCGTAGGCGTCTCCGGAGAGATCTGGTGGCACTGTTCTTGGTGTTCGTAACCGCCGCGGCGTGGCCGATACGCCGCCGATTTCGTATGCAGAGGGTACCCTCGGACCCCCCAGTGCTGTCAAAACTCCCTTGCGCGCTACAGAAATATTGCTAAAATGCCGACACACTCCGTAACAACTTGTCGCGCAAGGGGTTGCTCGTGATCAAGACCCGGCTGAACAGGACGGTTCACCTACTTGGTGTGATGACTCTGGCCGTGTGTGGGCTCGCAAACACGGCAAATGCCCAGACCGCCCCGCGCGGTCCGAGCGAACCTCAGATCCCGCTCTCCCTTGAAACGCTCAATCAGTCGGCGACATCCGCTGTTGGTGCCGAGCGCCAAAAGGCCACGCACACGGTTCGACGTGGCGAAACGCTCTCGTCAATTGCCCGGCGGTACGGCACGAGCGTCACGTCGATCAAGGCGTGGAATGGGCTGCAGGGCGACGCGCTCCAGGTCGGCAAGCGACTGACCGTCTACACGACGGGCGCCTCAACGACCCGTGCGCGATCGACGCGTGTATCGCGACGGGCCGCGGCGGCGATGGCGCTGCGCGAGGCGCAGGAACCGCGATTCAAGCTCGACGAGAACGGCGCGACCGTGCCCGACCTCCGCGCGGAAGCCGCCATCATCTACAGTCCGGAAACAGGAAAAGTCCTGTGGGAAGAGAACGCGCAGGACCAGCGGTCGATCGCAAGCATCACGAAAATCATGACGGCAGCGGTGTTCCTCGAAGACGATCCTGACCTCACGCGCGAGGTCGTCATTCAGCGCCCGGACGTGCTCCGTGCCTCGACGACGTATCTCCGTGCGGGCTATAAGGTGACGACGAACGATCTGCTGCACCTGCTGTTGATTGCCTCAGACAACGCAGCGGCGCGGGCGCTTGCCCGAGTGTCACCGCACGGCTCGCAGGGCTTCATCGTGCGGATGAACGAAAAGGCGGCTGAGCTGGGACTGACGAACACGCATTACACAGACACTTCTGGGCTGCTGTCCGACAACGTCTCCACCGCGTACGACATGGCGCGCCTCATTACACACGTCGCGAGCGATCATCGCATCGCGGAAATCATGCAGAAGCAGTATCACTCCATCCGCGCCGGCCGTCGCACGATCACCGTTCACAGCACCAATCAGCTCGTCATGAACGGTGACGTCGACGTGCTGGGCGGTAAGACGGGCTTCATTCGAAAGGCAGGTTATTGTCTGGCGACGCTGCTTCGTCTGCCTCAGGGTGGACCGCAGGTCGCTGTCGTCGTACTAGGCGCCCGATCCAATGCCGGGCGATTCTGGGAGACTCGCCACCTGTTCAACTGGCTGACGAGCAAGGCGCAGGATCTCTTCGGGGGAACGCCCGTCGAAGCCGCCGGCGTCAGCAACTAGCCCGAATAGCCCCGCTGCATCGCCGCCGCATCGAGAGGTAGCGTGGCCACGCTGTCGACAACCGGCATCACAGGACGCGTCGCTCGCCGTCCGTCATACGCCTTCAGATACCTCGTGCATACATCACAGGCGTACACGCGGTATTGACCATCGGGTGTCGCAAACGACGTGATGCGCGTTCGGTCGCTATTACGGCAGAACGGACACGTCAGCGGCTCGAAATTCCAGCGGAGGCCGCACCGGCCGCAGATCAAGTGCCGCTCGGCCGTTGGTGTGATGACGGCAAGCTCCGGCTCGCCGCCGCAAAGAGCACAGTGCGGATGCTGCCAGCTGGCCAGTTCCGTTCGCTGCTGCAAAACCTCCGCG
The DNA here is from genome assembly GCA_036507475.1 of Vicinamibacterales bacterium. Lineage (GTDB taxonomy): Bacteria > Acidobacteriota > Vicinamibacteria > Vicinamibacterales > UBA2999 > DATCJA01. The sequence goes on along the minus strand of DATCJA010000147.1, from coordinate 46,071 downwards.
CACCGCGAGAGAAATGGGCGCATCGCAAGCGCAAAGACCTCGTCGTCGGCTCCGCTGCTGACAGCCTCGGTGATGCCCGCCGGCCGCGCGGCAACGGCTGCCGCCACGTGCCTTTCGACGCCCGCCCGGTACCACTCCCCGAGCACCGACGCGAGGGATTCATCGCGGCCGAGCGCCTGGATCTTCTGGAAATCCGCTTCGTCAAGGGCGCCGAACCGGCGAAGAATATCTGCCGTCTGCCGTACGGCCAGCCTCAGCTCGGTGAGCTCGAGCGGGATGTCCCGAAACCGGAGCAGCGGACGCGCCTCGAGCTGGTGAGACTTGAACGTTCCTTCATCGAAGTCGAACGAGGGCAGCGGGATGCGGGCCTGGATGCGACGCTGCACTTCGAGCAGTTCGAGGTGCATATCCACGGCATCGGCAAGCTCGGGTTGTCTTTGCTTCAGGGCGCGAAGCTCGATGGCCTCTCGGGATTCCGCACGGCCGGGGCGCGACGGACGAACAGTTTTGTCGGCCACGCGGCCATCATATCAAGGCCGATGACCTAGGCGCGCGGAGCGCGCAAAGGAGATACTGCCAACGATGCGGATCCTCATGATCGCGTCCGAGTGCGTACCGTTCGCCAAGACCGGTGGTCTTGCCGACGTGGTCGGCGCGCTTCCACGCGCGCTGACGCGACTCGGGCAGTCAGTAGACGTCGTGATTCCACGCTACAGAGGCATCACGGCCGGCGATTGCGTCGGTCGTGTGACCGTACCGCTGGACGGTCAGTCCGTCGATGTCGCCGTGTACGCCACCAGCGATCGGGAGGTTCGCACGCTGTTCATCGATCATCCGCCGTACTACGACAGGGAGCAACTGTACGGGGTCGGCAGCGAAGATTACACGGATAACCCAGCGCGGTTTGCCCTGTTGACGCGCGCCGCGCTCGAGTGGAGTGTCTCATCCGGCGAGCGCTACGATGTCGTCCACGCTCACGACTGGCAGACAGGCCTAGCCCCGGTGCTCCTCGCCCGGGAGTTCAGCACGAGCGATGCGTTCCGGGACGTCGCAACGGTCTTTACGATTCACAACCTGGCGTACCAGGGCATCTTCGACTCCAGTTGGGTGGCACGACTGGGTCTCGGCTGGGAGCTCATGAGTGTCGACGCCCTTGAATACTGGGGCCGGATGAGCCTGCTCAAGGGCGGCATCGTGTTCAGCACGCTCATCACGACGGTCAGTCCGCGATACGCCCAGGAAATCCAGACACCCGCTTTTGGCTTCGGTTTCGATGGAATCCTCAGGAAACGCGCCGACGACCTTGTCGGAATCCTGAACGGGATCGATTACGATCAGTGGGATCCCTGTCGCGACCGATACCTGCCCGTGCCCTACGACGCCTCACACCTGGAAGGAAAGGATGCCGCCAAGCGGCGGGTGCTCGAGGCGTTCGGATTGCCGGCCAAGAACATCGATCGGTGTCGGCCGCTGGTGGCAATGATCTCGCGGCTGGTCGACCAGAAGGGCCTCGATCTCGTCGCGGAGATTGCCGCTGAGCTGCCCACGCTTGGCGCCTCGTTCGTGCTGCTGGGCACCGGCGAGAAACGGTACGAGGACCTGTGGCGAGCCCTCGCCGAGCGGTATCCGGATCGGATCGCCGCGCGGATCGGGTTTAATGAGGCTCTCGCTCACCTGATCGAGGGTGGCGCGGATCTCTTCCTGATGCCGTCGCGGTTCGAGCCATGCGGGCTCAATCAGATGTACAGCCTCCGGTATGGGACGGTACCCGTGGTGCGGGCAACCGGAGGCCTGCACGACACGGTTCGGAATTTCGATCCGTCCACGGGAGAGGGCACTGGCTTCACGTTCGACGCCTATTCGGCCGCTGCACTCCTGGAAACGCTTCGGCACGCGCTGCGGACATACGCCGACCGGCAGGTCTGGCGACGAATTCAGGGCGATGGGATGCGGCAGGACTTTTCATGGCACTCGTCGGCGCGGAAGTACGTAGCCGCTTACGAACGAGCGACAATTGAGGCATAGGCCGGGGGCCAAGCAACGTGCCCGGCGGACCAGAGAGAGTGTGAGATGGCATCCGACAAACTGAGAACGCTTACTGATACCAATTTCGATCAGGAAATCCGGAGCGGCGTCGTACTCGTGGACTTCTGGGCCGAGTGGTGCGGCCCGTGCCGGCGGATTGCGCCCATCGTCGAGGAGCTCGCGGGGCAGTACGACGGCCGCGCCACGGTCGGCAAGCTGAACGTCGACGAGAACCCGAACGTGCCGGGCCGTTTCATGATTCGCGGCATCCCGACGCTGCTGCTGTTCAAGAACGGTCAGCTTGCGGATACGCTCGTCGGGCTGGCGCCGAAAGAAGACATCGCCCGCATGATCGACAAGCACCTCTGATGGCTGATCGAAAAGTTGTCGTCATAGGCTCGGGTCCTGCGGGGTTGACGGCGGCGCTGTACGCGGCGCGCGCCAACCTGAAGCCGCTGCTCATCGAGGGACTCGAAGCGGGGGGTCAGCTGATGCTGACGACGATGGTGGAGAACTGGCCGGGGTACCGGGATGGCATCATGGGTCCCGACCTCATGGGCGAGATGCGCGCGCAGGCCGAACGCTTCGGCGCTGACATCCTTGCCGGGAACGTCGTGTCGGTTGATCTTCGCCGTCGGCCGTTCACGATCGCGCTGAGCGACAAGGAGCCGATTTCCACCGACGCCCTAATCGTTGCAACAGGGGCATCGGCGCGCTGGCTGGAAATCGGGGCGGACCGTAAGCTGTCCGGTCACGGAGTGTCGACGTGCGCGACGTGTGACGGCTATTTCTTCCGCGGCAAGCCGATTGCGGTCGTCGGCGGTGGCGATTCCGCCATGGAAGAGGCGATCTACCTGACGAAATTTGCGTCGAGGGTCACCGTTGTTCACCGGAGGGACACTTTGCGCGCGTCGAAGATCATGCAGGACAAGGCGTTCGCCAATCCGAAGATCGACTTCATCTGGGATTCCGAGGTCGCCGATATCCGTGGCGTCGACAAGGGCGAGGTCACCAGCATCGTCGTCCGCAACCTGAAGACCGGGCAACTTCGTGAGATGCCGCTCGACGGCGTGTTCATTGCCATAGGCCACACACCAAATACATCGCTCTTCAAAGGCCAGCTCGAGCTCGATGCGAACGGTTATATCGTCACGCACGACGGAACGCACACGAGTGTGCCCGGCGTGTTTGCCGCAGGCGACGTACAGGACGACGTCTACCGCCAGGCGGTGACGGCCGCCGGGTCGGGCTGCATGGCGGCGATCGACGCCGAGCGATATCTTGACGACGTTCCCCAGCACCTCAACGAAACCCAGCAGGTGACTGTGTAAGGTGCGATCCTGTCCCGGCGTTGCGGCACACGACTCGTACCATGCCGGGCAGATCCAGTTGCTGAAGCGTCTTCAGAAGTAGCGCTTCAACCCGATTGTGATCGTGAGGCCGGTGGCGTCCGGAAGACCTGGCGGGTCGCTGACCACGTCCCAGCGAAGTTCGCCTTTGACGGTGGTGAGCGCTGTTGCGAAATATTCGATCCCCCCGCCGAAGTTGAGCCCGCCGCGAGTTTCCCCTTCGGGATCCGGACGGTCATCCAGGAGGAGCCGCACGAAATAGGCGCCTGCACCCGCCGTCACGTACGGGTGCCACACACCCATTTCCCAGTTATACACGCCGTTGAACAGCAGCTTGAATTGGCGGAAATGATCCTCCGTGCGGCCATTGACGCCCGGACTGGTCCACGCCAGCAAGGCGCGGCCGCTGAACCGAGGGGTGACGTACAGCTCGCCGAATCCGTCGACCGTCAGCGCGTTCTCAAACGCGTCATCCGGGAAAAAAGCGCCTATGTCGACACCCGCTGCGAGCATCCCTGTGTCGGGGGTCTGCGCGGCAGCCGGTAAAACGTTCCCACAGAGTACGGTGGCAATACAGATGAGTTGGAAGAGTCGAGTCATGCGTGCGGGCTAAGCAACTCGACTGCCATATTGAGCAGGATTGGGCAGGGAAGCCTAGCGAGCGCCCTCTATCCAGCCGCCCCCGGCGACCGTATCGCCATCGTAGAAGACCACAGCCTGACCTGGTGTGATGGCGGCCTGCGGTGCATCGAAAACGAGCTCGGCGCGGCTGCTCTCGAGCGCACGAACACGGCCGGTGGCGGCTCGATGACGATGACGAATCTGGGCCGAGACAGGCAGCCACGATGCAGGCGCGTCAACGGAGATCCAGTTCACGCCGGAAGCCGTGAGGATGGTCTGCTCGAGTGCCGCGCGGGGACCAACGGTCACGGTTCCCGAATCCGCCTCGATCTTGAGCACGTACAGCGGCACCGGCGTGGCTACGCCGAGGCCCTTCCGCTGTCCAACAGTGAACCGGTGAACGCCACCATGGCGGCCGAGCACACGGCCATCCTGATGGGCGATCGTGCCGCCGCGTACCGCGGAAGGCTGGTGGCGCGCGACGAACGATGCGTAGTCGCCATCCGGCAGGAAGCAGATCTCCTGGCTGTCGGGCTTGTCCGCGACACGCAGGCCGAGCCGCCGCGCTTCAGCGCGCACTTCGGGCTTCGTGAGCGCGCCAACAGGAAACGTGGCACGTGCCAATTGCTCCTGAGCGAGCGAGAAAAGAAAGTAGGACTGATCCTTGAGTGAATCGGCGCTCCGCCTCAGAACCCAACGACCCCGCTCCGTGCGCCCCACGCGCGCGTAGTGTCCGGTGGCGACCCGCTCCGCCCCCAGTCCGCACGCACGGTCGAGAAGGGTCGAGAATTTCAAGTCGCTGTTGCAGTGGGCGCAGGGAAGCGGCGTTCGTCCAGATGCGTACTCGCGGACGAAATTGGAGACGACGGTGTCGTGGAACTGCCGCTCGAAGTTCAGGATGTAGTGGGGAATGCCGATTGCCGCCGCCACGCGTCGCGCGTCGTGCAGGTCATCCAGCGTGCAGCAGCTCCCGAACGCCTGGCTGCCGCTCTGATCGTAGAGCTGCATCGACAGACCGATGACGTCATGACCCTCCTGCGCCAGCAGGGCAGCGGCGACCGACGAGTCGACGCCGCCGGACATAGCTACGACGATGCGCATATAAGTCGTTCGGGCCGTTCGGATCGTTCGGAACGTTCCAGTCGTTCGGAGCGTTCGGATCGCTACGCCCGAGCGGGCACCCGCGTCAGGCTCCTCAATTTCTCAACAATTCCGGGCAAAATCGCGACGACGCGCTCGATGTCGGCGTCGGTGTTCGCAGCACCGAGGCTGAACCGGATTGAGTTCTGCGTCCGGTGCGCGGGAAACCCCATCGCCTTGAGAACGTGTGAGGGTTCGAGCGTTCCTGACGAACACGCCGATCCGGTTGACACCGCGACGCCTTCGAGGTCGAGCGCGATGAGCAGCGATTCAGCCTCGACGCGATCGAAGCTGATATTCGTCGTATTCGGCACCCGGGCCGATCGCGCGCCGTTGACCGTCGTACCGGGGACGGCACGCAGCACGCGCTCTTCGAGCCGATCGCGCAGCGCTGAAACGCGGCGCGCCTCCTCGTCCATTTTGGCGGCAGCCAGCGAGGCCGCGACGCCCATCCCGACGATGCCCGGGACGTTCTCGGTGCCGGCGCGGCGACTGCGCTCGTGCTTGCCGCCGGTCAGAATCGGGAACAGCCGCAGTCCACGCCGCACCCACAGGGCGCCCACCCCTTTCGGTCCGTAAAACTTGTGGGCCGATATCGAAAGCAGGTCGACTTCGAGCGCTTTGACGTCGACCCGAATCTTGCCGGCCGACTGCACGGCGTCCGTGTGAAAGAGCGCACCCCGCTCGTGGGCCAGCCGCGCCATCTCAGCGACGGGCTGTATCGTGCCAATCTCGTTGTTCGCGTGCATCACGGACACGAGGGCCGTATCGCCTGTGAGCGCTGCACTCAACGTATCGGCCGATGCGATCCCCGTTTCGCCGACCGCCAGAAGCGTCGAGGTCCACCCGTGTCTCGAGAGCGCTTTTACTGTGTTGAGCACAGCCTCGTGTTCGATGGCCGTCACGATCAGGTGCCGCCGCCGGGCAGGCCCGAGCGCTTCGGCAACCCCGCGAATGGCGAAATTGTCGCTTTCGGTGCCGCCGCTCGTGAATACGACCTCGGACGGATCGGCGCCGATAAGGGCCGCCACGGCGCTCCTCGCCTGGTCGATGGCGGCCTTCGCCCGCTGCCCGAAGTGGTGGACGCTCGACGGATTGCCGAAATCGTCCCGCAGCACCGCCGCCATGGCGTCCACCACGGCGGGATTGACAGCCGTCGTCGCGTTGTGATCGAGGTAAGTCCGGGGCACGTGGGGAAACCCTTACCGGCATCGTAGCATCCACGCTAAGTCTCAGCAATAAAACGCCTAGACAATAATTTCTTCGCGCCGATATACTCTGTGGGCTCTCCTCAGGCCGTCCGCCTATTTGGATCGTGACGGGCCGCTAACGAGCCTTTTATCAGGGCGGAGGAACGTACATGTGGAAGCGCGATGAAGCGGTGAAACCGACGAGCGGTCAGGTAACCCCCACCGGGCCGACCGTCCAGAGCAGTCAATCCAGTTCGTCGGCATCGCAGCCTGAGCCGCGGCAGCAGACCGGGAGGGACGTTGTGAATATTGGCAAGTCTGTGGTGATCAAGGGCGAGCTGAACGGCAGCGAGGACCTCACAATCGAGGGCCAGGTCGAAGGGAAGATCGAACTGAAGGACCACGTGCTGACAATCGGGCCAAACGGCAAGATCAAGGCGCAGGTCTTCGCCAAAGCGCTGATCGTGCTCGGCGAGGTCAATGGCAACGTCACGGCTACCGACAAAGTGGAAATCCGTGACGGCGGCTCGGTCGATGGCGATATCATCGCGCCGCGAGTGGCCATTGCCGACGGGGCGCATTTCCGCGGCAGCGTGGACATGCAGCGTCGTGCGGCGCCGCAGCCGAGCTCACAGCAGCAGCGGCCTGCCGCCGTGGTACCACCGCAGACGCCGGCGGCGCAGGTCGCGCAGCCGGCCGGACGGTAGCTTGGCCGTTGGTGATTGGTGATCGACGATTTGTGATTTGCGGCTCGTGAGTGGTTGCGGCCGCCGGTCACACATCGGACAATCGCCAGTCACCAATCGCGAATCGCAAATCACAGATCACCTGTGGCTCTTTCCGATCTCTTTGCCCGTCGGCGCAGGGATGAGCAGGATGCCGATGGGCCCGTGCACCCCACCAAAGTGCTGGACCGGTTCCTCGCCGGGCTCAGCGGCCGTGAGCAGCCGGTGCTCCTGGATCTGGGTCCCGTCGTCGGTCCCAACGTCACATTTTTCCGCGAAGAGGTGAGCTGCAAGATCTACCTCGAGGACCTGCCAAAGGACATCGACCGCCATGTGGCGCAGGGGAAGCTGGAGGAGCTCCCCACATTCTTCGATACGCGCCTTCCGTACGAGTCGGAAAGTATGGACGGCATCCTCTGCTGGGACATTTTCGATTTCCTCGAGCGTCCCTCCGCCGAGCGGCTCGCGCGGCAACTGAAGCGTGTGCTGCGACCCGACGGTGTGCTGATGGCGCTTTTCGGTACCGCTGACCCTCGATCGGCGCCCCGGGCGACATACACGAAACATGTGGTTGTCGACCGGACTCACCTTCAGTATCGGCCCTACGCGGCCGCCCGCGGCAAGCAGCGTCCGCTGGTCAATCGCGACATCCAGCGCCTCCTCGAACCGCTGCGGATTACCGAGAATGTCCTGCTCAAGAACAACCTGCGCGAGGTGCTGTTCCGGAAACCGCCGGCCGCCAACACGCTCCCGGGACCCCCTGCGGCGAACTGACGCTACCGCCCACGCCGATGGCGCGCCCCGTCATCGCCTTCCTCACCGATTTCGGCACAAAAGACCATTACGCCGGCACCGTCAGGGGGGTTGTGCTCGGTATTTGCCCGGAGGCTGCCTGTGTAGACATTACGCACGAGATCCCCCCGCACGACGTGATGGCCGGCGCCTTGGAGCTGGCCGCCGCATACAAGTTCTTTCCGTCAGGAACGGTCTTCGTCGTCGTCGTCGACCCTGGCGTGGGATCGACGCGGCGGCCGATTGCCGCTGAGGCCGGCGGCTATCGTTTCGTGGCACCCGACAACGGCGTGCTGACGCTTGTGTTCAGGGAGACGGCTCCCAAACGAGTGGTGGAGCTGACCGAACGCCGGTACGCCCGCCCGACCGTCAGCCGAACCTTCGAGGGGCGCGACCGATTTGGTCCAGCCGCGGCCTGGCTTGCCAAAGGAATCGAGCTGACGGCGTTCGGCCGGACGCTCACGTCATGGCAGTCGCTGAACATCCCCGAACCCACGGTCACCGACGTGGAAGTGATCTCTGAAGTCCTGCGGGTGGATCGGTTCGGAAACCTGGTCACCAACGTCGACCGCCAGACGTTCGAGCGTTTTGCGGGCATTGGCCACGTCGAAATCGTCGCGGGGACGGAGGCCGTCGGCAAGGTCGTCGCCACGTACGCCGACGCCGAGCCCGGGGCGCTCTGCGCGCTGTTTGGAAGCTCGGAGCATCTCGAGATCGCGGTGAACGGTGGTAGTGCGGCCGAGCGGCTGACGCTCGGGAGAGGCGCGCGAATCACGATCACGCGAACCTAGTCGGTGCGTCGTGCTTCGTGCTTGGTGCCTGGTGCGAACTTGGTTCGTGGTGCCTGGTCGTGCACCCCGCCTGGCGCTTGGTCTGGCATGACTCGACAGGCTTGTTCCACCGACGCGCAAGCACCAGGCACGAGGCACCAAGCACTGACAATGTGGTACGGTTTCCAGGATGGTCGATTTTGACTTAACCGAGGATCATCGTCTTCTCGAACAGTCGGTTCGCGAATGGGCCGGCAGGGAGGTTGCCCCGCGCATTCACGATCTGGATCGGGCCCACCGTTTCGACCCCGCAATTCTTTCGCAGATGGCGTCACTTGGACTGCTCGGCATTTCGGTGCCCATGGAGTACGGCGGCGCGGGCATGGACTACATTGCCCTCGGTCTGGCGAGCGAGGAACTCGAATACGTCGATACGTCGCTCCGCGTCATCATGTCCGTCCATGCGGGACTGAATTCCCTGACATTGCTCTCATGGGGCACGGAAGATCAAAAACAGCGATACCTGGTTCCACAGGCTCAGGGCACGAAAATCGCCTCATACGGACTGACGGAGCCGTCAGCGGGGAGTGACGCGCGCGGCATCCAGACCGTCGCCATCAAGCGCGGCGATCGGTACGTCATGACGGGCGAGAAGATGTGGATCTCGCTTGCAGATGTCGCCGACAATTTCCTCGTGTTTGCCTGGACGGATCTCGACAAGAAAAAGGAGCGCGACCCCACCGGGATCAGCGCGTTCGTCGTGGAACGCGCATTCAAGGGCTTTTCGAGCGGCACGCTCAAGGAAAAGTGGGGGATTCTCGCCGGCAACACCGGCTTCTTCAAGATGGAGGAGGTCGAGATTCCGCGGGAGAATCTCCTCGGGCGCGAAGGCGAGGGCTTCAAGATTGCGATGTTTGCCCTGGATCAAGGGCGTTACACTGTCGCCGCCGGCGCCACCGGCCTCATCCGCGCCTGTCGCGACGCCAGCGTGCGGTACGCAAAGGCACGGAAGGCGTTCGGTGTGGAGATTGGCTCGCACCAGCTCGTGAAAGAGATGATCGCCCACATGGAGTCGGACTACGAGGCGGCACGCCTGCTGTGGCTGCGCTCGGGCTGGCTCAAGAACGTTGGAAAGCGCAACACGAAAGAGACCGGGCTCGCCAAATGGTTTGCCACCGTCGCCTCGGAACGGGCGGCGGGCGACGCCGTGCAGATTCACGGCGCGAACGGCTACTCGGACGAGTATCCGGTCGGACGGTTCTATCGCAACTGCAAGGGCGCCGTCATTTACGAAGGGACGCGCGAGATCCACAAGATCATGCAGGCGGATTATCTGCTCGGGTACCGCACGGATCGACCGACGCGCTGTACACTGCCCGCCTGGGACGGGACAAGTCACAAGTCACAAGTCACAAGTCACAAGGCGCAAGTCGCAACAGCACCGAGCACAAAGCACCAAGCACCTTCATTGTGACTTGGATCTTGTGCCTTGTGACTTGCTCCGAGGGAGAAGCTGATGACACTCACGCGGACGGTCGGCTCACCCGATTCTGACATCGACGATGCAACAGGCCGCAGATTCATGGATCTCGATCTTTCGCTCGACTTCCTGCGGGTCGTCGAACAGGCCGCCATTGCATGCGCCCAGACGATGGGTCAGGGCGACCGCCACAAGTCGGATCAGGTGGCTGTGGAAGCCATGCGACGCGAGCTCGATTCGGTCCCCATCGACGGCACGATCGTGATTGGAGAGGGAGAGCGTGACGAGGCGCCGATGCTCTACATCGGCGAAAAAGTCGGCCAGTCGCATCGAGAGAGCAACGGTCGCCGGTACCCACCAGTAGACATCGCCGTGGATCCGCTCGAGGGGACGAACTTGTGCGCCACCGGCGCACCCAATGCGCTGGCGGTGCTGGCGGCATCCGAGCACGGCGGGTTGTTGCACGCGCCGGATATCTACATGGAGAAGCTGGTCGTTGGCCCGAGCTCGAAGGATGTGGTGGATCTGGACGCACCGGTGCGGTTCAACCTCCGCGCGATCGCGCAGGCGCTCGGCCGTCGCGTCGAAGACCTCGTCGTGATCGTGCTCGATCGCCCGCGCCATAACGATCTCATCGAGGAGATTCGCGCAACGGGCGCGCGCATCAGGCTGATCGGCGATGGCGATCTCTCCGCTGGCATCGCGGCCGCCGTCGTTGGCAGCGGTGTGCACGCCGTGATGGGAATCGGCGGCGCGCCGGAGGGTGTGCTGACCGCGGCGGCCATGCGGTGTCTGAATGGGGAAATCTATGCGCGGCTCGTCATCACCAAGCCGGAGGACGAGGAGCGGTGCCGTGCGATGGGGATCACGGATCTCAAGAGAGTGTACCGCTCGAAGGACCTTGCCTCGGGGGAGCGGATCATTTTCGCGGCGACAGGGGTAACCGACGGCACGCTGATGCGCGGGGTGCGGTTTTTCGGCGACGGCACGCGCACGACGTCGATTGTGATGCAGACCTACCAGCACCAGATTCGATTCATCGACAGCATCCAGGTCAATCCTACGAAGGATGTGAGAATCAGGTTCTGAGTGCATTCCTGGAAACGTAACCAAGCGGCCGTCACGGCGGCTGCTTTCGTGGGCTTTACCGGCTTCACGCTGGTGATGCCCTTTCTGCCCCTCTACATTCGCCAGCTTGGCGTGACCGACATCGGCGAAATTGCGCTCTGGACCGGCGTGACGCTAGGGGTATCACCGGCGATTGCCGCACTGACGGCGCCGCTCTGGGGACGCGTCGGCGACCGCTTCGGGAACAAGCTCCTCGTGCAGCGTTCGCTCGTCAGCTTCATCGCGGTGATGAGCGCGATGGCCTACGTCACCAAGCCGTGGCACCTGTTCGCGCTGCGGGCTGTCCAGGGCTTTTTTGCAGGCTACGGACCGCTGACCCTGTCGATGGCAGCGCTCTCGGCGCCGCGCGAGAAGATGGCGATCGCCATAGGCACGGTTCAGACGGCTCAGCGCATGGGACCAGCCATTGGACCCGTCATCGGCGGAATGCTGGCTCCGATCTTCGGCCTCCGCAACTCCTTTTTTGTCGCCGCCGGGTTTTATGCGGTGGCCCTCATCATGATCACCGTGCTGTTCAAGGAGCCGCCAAGGGCGCCGCGACCGGCGGCAGGACGCCAGCGCACGCCCTTCGCGTCGATTCTGGCGTTCGAGAACTTTCTACTCGTGATGTTGGTGCTGTTCGGGCTGCAGCTCGTCGATCGGAGCTTTGGCCCTGTGCTGCCACTGCACGTTGGCGGGCTCGGGTACTCACCGGCGGAGGTGCCGGTCGTCTCGGGACTCCTCTTTTCGGTGCTGGCCTTGACCGCGGCTCTCGGCAATCAACTGTCCAGCCGGGTCTTGAAACAGCACTCGCCGCGAGTGGTCATCATCTGGGCGGTGATGATTGCCGCCGCAGCGCTCGGTGTGTTCACCGTATCGAGAAATATATGGCTGCTGGCCGCGGCGCTGGCAGTAGTCGGTCTGTGCATCGGCACGTCGATCACGACCGCCTTTGCCGCCGGAGGCGCCGTCATTCCGCAAGACGTGCATGCCACCGCATTTGGCTTCCTGACGAGCGCTTCGCTCAGTGGTGTCGCGATAAGCCCCGTGCTGAGCGGTCTGATCGCGGCGCGCAGCATTCGCGGCGTGTTCGTTGTCGGTGTCGCGATGTTGCTGATCCTCGCCTTCGTCGTCAGAAGGGTGATGGTGGAACGGAACCCCCCGATGGAAGTGGCGCCGGCAGTGGAGGAAAGCTGAGCGAGACGGGAGACGCGTCGTTCACACTTCTCGGTTCTCGCTTCTCGGTTCGTGTTCAGGTTCGGTTCCGGGTTCGAAGTGCGCGGGTTCGCGGTTCGCCTGGTCGGCTGTACCCCGACATTTCACGTACGTAGTGTTCGGCTTCCGTCTTCGCGTAAAGCTTCGGCGGACCTGCGACCACGCGTCCCGACTCGCTGTCGCGCTTGAGGCGAGCCAAGTCGGAGCGCAGGTCTGCGGCGCTCTGATAACGCAGTCGTGTGTCCTTCTCGAGCGCCTTGCCGACGATCCGACCTAGGTCCGGATGCACGCGATCGAGCGCGGCCGGAGGCCGGTTCAGGATCGCGTCGAAGATGATCGCTGATGTGTTGCCGGGGAATGGCAACGCGCCGGCCGCCATTTCATGCAGCACGACGCCGAAGGAGAACAGGTCCGTGCGCGGATCAACGTCCTCGCCGCGCGCCTGCTCGGGCGACATGTAGGCGACGGTGCCCAAAGCCGTGCCCGGGCTGGTCAAGTGCCCCGGCGCGGCTTCAACCGTGGCCATGGCCGAGTAGGCGGGAGCTGCGTCGGCGCGCATCTTCGCGAGGCCGAAGTCGAGGACTTTGGGTTGTTCACGCGTCGTGATGAAGATATTGGCCGGCTTGATATCGCGATGTACGATGCCGGCGCGGTGCGCGGCGTCGAGCGCATCGGCTACCGGGATGGCGATCTCGAGCAGCGCGGCAAGCGCAAACGGACGCGTGCCGAGGCGTTCCCGCAGCGTCTGGCCCTCGAGCAGCTCCATCGCCAGGAAGTGGCATCCGACGTCCTCACCGATGTCGTAGATGGTGCAGATGTTCGGATGATTGAGCGCGGCGGCCGCGCGGGCCTCGAGCAGGAACCGATCGATGGCGGAGGGATCCTGACCGATGGCGTCCGACAAGAGCTTGAGCGCGACGGGCCGGCCGAGGCGCTCATCCTCGGCTTTGTAGACAATACCCATACCGCCTGCACCGAGGGCCGAGAGGATGCGGTATGGGCCAAGCCGTGTATTCGGTTGGAGCGCCACTGCAAGCCGGTGCGCGATTCTATCGCATCGGACTGCCCCGAACCCCGAACAGTGAACGCGGAACCGAACCTGAACACGAACCGAGAAGCGAGCACCGAGAAGTGTGAACGACAGGTTCTCCGTTCTATTCGTCAACCTTGCCCTTATGCTTCCGTCTTCGCCATGGACGTTTGGTTTTGTCCTCGTGCACGCCGCCAGTCTGCCGGGGCAGTGGCGCGCGAGGCCGGGCGGGCGTCTTCGGTTTTGCTCGTCGAGCGGTCACGGTCGTGGTGCTATTGTAGTAAGTGTCCCCATCGAGACCTGAACGTGCGGCCCTTGTCGGCCTGGTAACGGGCCCAGGGCGTCGCGTGGACTCGGATCGGTCGCTCGCTGAACTGGCTGGCTTGGCCGAAGCGGCCGGAGCCGCCGTCGTGCTTCAGGTGATCCAGGAAAGACCCAAACCGGATCCTGCGACGTTCATCGGAGGCGGCAAAGCCGCGGCGCTGGCTACCGCGTGCGCCGAGGCAGGCGTCGATCTGGTCATCTTCGACAACGAACTGACACCGGCACAGTTGAGACAGCTCGAGGAGAAGCTCGACCGCAAGGTTCTCGATCGTACGCAGCTCATTCTCGACATCTTTGCGCGACGCGCCCGGACCCGCGAGGGCAAGTGGCAGGTGGAGCTGGCGCAGCTCAGGTATCTGCTTCCTCGCCTCGTGGGCGCCGGGACCGCCCTGTCGCGCCTTGGAGGCGGCATCGGCACGCGCGGTCCTGGTGAGACGAAGCTCGAAAGCGACCGGCGACGCATCCGCACCCGCATCCGGTCGATTCAGCAGGAGATCGATCATGTCCGTCAGCGCCGCGCGCAGCTTCGCGAGCGACGCCAGAAGCAGTCCGTGCCCACCGTCGCGCTGGTGGGATATACCAATGCCGGGAAGACCACGCTGTTCAACAGAATGACAAACGAGCGGGCGGTCGCGTCCGATGCGCTCTTCGTGACATTGGATCCCCTCGTCCGTCAGGTCCGTCTTCCCGACCGGCGCGAGCTGCTGGTATCCGACACCGTCGGTTTCATCGATCGACTGCCGCATACGCTGATCGCAGCGTTTCGAGCAACCCTCGAAGAGGTCGCCGAGGCCGATCTCGTCTTGCACGTGATCGACGCTGGGTCGTCCGACCGCGACCGCCATGTGACAGCGGTGCGGAGGGTCCTGGAGGAAGTCGGCGCGGCGGATGTGCCGGGGCTTGACGTATACAACAAGGTGGACACGATCACGGCCGACGAGCGTCGGCGCATTGCCGAGCGCGATCCCGGGGCGGCGCTGATTTCGGCTCACACGGGGGAGGGGATTGACGACCTCGTACAAATGATCGCCTCCCGCCTTGCGCTTGATACGCGGCGCATTACTATTACCTTCGACGGTGCCAATCCCTTCGACCGTGAACAGATCGCGCGGCTCTATCGCGTGGCGCGTGTCGTCAGCCACGTCGCCACGGACGGACGCGTCGTCATCGAGGCGGACGTGCCACGGCGCTACGTCGCACGCCTGACGACGCCAGAGACACCCGGAGAAAACGCCAATGCGAGCTAAGCGGCTTGCCCTGGGTCTAGTGACGGCTTCTTGTATTGCGGCTGCCTGCGCGGCGAGGCCGGCCCCGCCGGTCGCGGTGTCGCCAGCCTTTCCTGACTTCATGTATCCGACAATCCCGCCGGGCCTGGGTGGCGCGAGCGATTTGGCTCGCGTCGACCGGGGGTGGCGGTTTCTGCAGGCGAAGGACCTTCGTGGCGCCGACCTGGAGTTTGGCGCCGCACTGAAACGAACGCCGGCTTTGTACCCGGCCCGCGCCGGAAGCGCGTACGTCGCTCTCGCCGGTGCGGCCTTCGACCAGGCGCTTGGCGCTTTTGACGCCGTGCTCCGGACTGCTCCGGCCTATGTCCCGGCACTCATCGGTCGGGGTCAGACGCTGCTGGCGATGAAGCGCGACGCGGCGGCGGTGGAGACGTTCGAGGCGGCACTGGCCGTTGACGCGTCGCTGACCGAAGTGCGCCGCATCGTCGACGTCCTGCGGTTTCGCGGCTTGCAGGACCTGATCGAGACCGCGCGGACCGCCACTGCAGCGGATCGATTGAGTGAGGCTGCCGCGGCGTACGAACGCGCGCTGGCGGCATCGCCGGATAGTGCGTTTCTCCACCGCGAGCTCGCTCTCGTGGCGCTGCGGCAGGGGAACATCGACGTCGCGCTGATTCGTTTTCGACGCGCCGTCGAGCTCGATCCTGCCGACACCGCGTCACTGATTCAGATCGGAGAGGTGCTGGAAGGGCGACAGGACCTTGCCGGCGCGGAGGCCGCATACCGGCAGGCGGCGAGCATCGACCCAAGTGCCGACCTGAGCGCACGGCTCGCGGTCATCGCGGAGCGGGCGCGGGACGCGCAGCTTCCCGCCGAGTTCCGGGCAATCCCCGCGTCGGCGCAAATTGCGCGCGGCGACCTGGCCGCACTCATCGGCATTCGCCTCGAAGACGTCCTGCGCCTGGCTCCGGCCCGGGAAGTGGTCGTCACCGACGTGGCCGGTCACTGGGCAGCTTCATGGATTGCGGCTGTCGCCCGCGCCGGAGTGATCGAGCCCTTCGCGAACCACACGTTCCAGCCGGGAGCTCCGATCACACGAGCGGATCTCGCCAGCGCCGTCAGCCGCATCGTAACGCTGGTGGCGGCGAATCGGCCGGAGCTGCGACCGCATCTGACCGCGCGGCCCACAATCGCCGACATGTCGGCCGGCCATCTCACCTATCCGGCCGCCTCGGTGGCCGTTGCCTCGGGAGTCATGTCTCTCGCGGCAGGCAATCGCTTCGACGTGGCGCGTCCTGTTTCGGGCGCCGAAGCCGCCGACGTGGTCCTCCGGCTCCGCGACCTCACCATCACTCAGCGCTGAGCCACCGTGGGCAATCTGACAGTCGCAAACCAGCTCACGATCCTCCGGATCATGCTGATCCCGGCGTTCGTGCTGCTGGTCGTGTACGGCTATCTGGGATGGTCGCTCGTGACGTTTCTCGTAGCCGGCATCACTGACGCCTTGGACGGCCTCATCGCGAGACGCGCCGGACAGCGGACGAGTCTCGGGGCGTGGCTGGATCCACTGGCGGACAAGCTGCTTCTTGTTACGACGTTCGTCGTGCTCACGCTGCCAGCCATTCCGCTTGCCAATCATCTGCCGCTCTGGCTGACCGTCTTCGTCATCAGCCGCGACATTGTCATCATCGCCGTCGTGGCGATCATCAGTCTGGCGATCGGGCCGCGCACGTTCACGCCGTCAATATGGGGCAAGCTCGCCACCGCAACCTACATCGTCACGAGCCTGGTGGTGATGTACTACAACTTCCGCCGCGAGCAGGCGCCGATCGTGGACGCGTTCATCTGGGCGGCGCTGGGCGTGACGCTGATCTCAGGGATCGACTACTTCTTGAAGCTGCGTCGCTTGATCAATGAACCGGAGACCACGTCGATCTCTCAAACGTAGTGTCCGGCTTCAGCCGGACTAGTGATTTTCGGCGCCACCGGGCTGGTCCGGCTGAAGCCGGACACTACGGTACTCATGAAGAGAGCTCTAGGTGGCGAGCCTGCGTTTGAAGTAGTCGACCGTCGCAAGAAGACCTTCTTCGAGTCCCACCTTCGGTTCCCAGCCGAGTAGCGTTCGCGCCCGGGTGATGTCCGGTCTGCGCTGTTTTGGGTCGTCGACCGGAAGAGGGCGGTAGACCACGCTGCTGCGGGAGCCCAGGAGCCTGATGATGATGTGTGCGATCTCCTCGATCGTGACTTCATGAGGGTTGCCGATGTTGACCGGATCGCTCGTATCGGAGTCCATCAGGCGCAGCACGCCGTCCACGAGGTCGCTCACATAACAAAAACTCCGCGTCTGCGTGCCGTCACCAAACACCGTCACGTCCTCGTGGCGCAACGCCTGCGACATGAACGCCGGAACCGCGCGGCCGTCGCGCAGCCGCATGCGCGGGCCGTATGTATTGAAGATGCGGACGATCCTTGTGTCGAGGCCGTGGTACCGATGGTACGCAAACGTAATCGCCTCGGCGAACCGTTTCGCCTCGTCGTAGACGCCACGTGGCCCAATCGGGTTGACGTTGCCCCAGTACGTTTCCTTTTGTGGATGTTCGAGCGGATCGCCGTAGACCTCGGACGTCGAGGCCAGCACGAAGCGCGCGCGTTTGGCGAGGGCGAGTCCGAGGGCGTTGTGCGTGCCGAGCGAGCCCACCTTGAGCGTCTGGATGGGCAGCTCGAGATAGTCAATCGGGCTGGCCGGACTTGCCCAGTGAAGAATGAAGTCCACCGGTCCGTCGACATCGATGTAGCGGGTGACGTCGTGACGAATGAACTCGAACGCGCGTCCACGCAGGTGCTCGATGTTGGCGAGGTCGCCTGTCAACAGATTGTCGACCCCGACAACTGTGTAGCCCCGGTCCAACAGCGCTTCGCAGAGGTGAGACCCGAGAAACCCCGCTGCGCCGGTGACGACGACTCTCAATATGCGATTCCGCGCTGGAACAGGCCGCGAAAGAGCGTGAGCCACATGATCTTCAGATCGAGCGTCACCGACCAGTTCTCGATGTAGTAGAGGTCGTACTCGATGCGCTTCTCGAGGGAGGTGTTCCCCCGCCAGCCGTTCACCTGCGCCCAACCGGTGATGCCCGCCTTCACCTTATGGCGAAGCATGTACTGCGGAATGCGGTGCTTGAACTGTTCGACGAAGTACGGGCGTTCCGGTCGCGGGCCAACGATCGACATATCGCCCCGCAACACGTTCCAGAACTGTGGCAGCTCGTCGAGATCGAAGCGCCGGAGCCAGCGTCCGACCGGTGTCGCGCGAGGATCGTCATCACGCGCCCAGACGGGGCCTGTCGTGTCCTCCGCGCCCTCCGACATCGATCGGAATTTGTAGACATTGAACGCCTTCCCGTCCAGACCCATGCGCTCCTGGCGATAAAAGACCGGCCCGGACGAGGTGAGCCTCACGAGTGCGGCAATAATCCCCAAGGGAAGTGCGAGGAACACGAGCGCGACGGCGGATACCGCGACGTCGATCGAGCGTTTCACCCAGGTATTGAAACCCTGCAGCGGAACGTCGTTGATGTTGATGATCGGCAGACCGTCGAGATCTTCGAGCCGCGCGCGCAGCGCGATGAATTGCAGCAAGTCGGGCACAACCTTCACGTCGATGAACTCGCGGCTCGTGATTTCGATCAGGTCGAGGAGCTTGGAGTGCTCCTCGAGCGGCAGGGCTACGTACAGATGATCGACGCGCTCGCGCTGGGCGATCTCACCGACCTCGGTGAGCGTGCCGAGCAGCGGCAGACCGCGATACCCGAGGTGATCACCGCCTGCGCGGTCGTCTATGAAACCAATGACCTGATAACCAAGCTCGCGATGCTGCAGGATGCGGTCCGCAACCATGCGCCCCAGGTCGCCGGCTCCCGCAATCAGGATGCGCTTCAGGCCGATGCCGGCCCGCCACCGCCGCTCCAGCAGCTCACGAACCGCCTCGCGCGAGGAATACGTGAACAGGACGTTGAGCACGAGGAAGAGCGCCCACACAATCTGTGACACTTCGTAGGCGCCGCGAGCCTTTGCTTCATCGGACGCGTAATACGCCTGGACGTACAGCGTTGAGATGACGCTGAGGACGACAGCCAGGATGCTGCCTATCAGCACGGCGAAGAAGTCGTCCACGCGCGAGCGGCCGCGACGCAGACGGTAGACGCCCTGAAGCTGAAAGGCGAGCGGCGTGAGCACCGCGATGAACGGCAGCACGTTGACGTACTGCTCGAAGGGCGGATAGCCGTGCGTGACCGGAATGAGGCCGCTTTCGAAACGGATTCCGTAGGCGAGAATAAACGCCCACATCGCCAGAACCGCGTCGGAGAGGACGTAGCAAGCGACGAGCAGACGATTGTAACGTCTTACCATCGCGATCCAGCAGGCGCCGCGGTCGTCTCGTCGATCAGTTCGCGCATTCGCAGCATATGGCGCTCGCGGGCGAACCGCTGCGCCGATGCCCTCACAGCCGTGGGGTCGAAGCGGTGACGGGCCACACGCGCCAGGGCCGACGCCAGCTCCGCGACCTCGAGCTCACCGAACAACACGCCATTCTGGCCATCGATCACCGTTTCCACCGCGCCCCCGCGCGCAAGGGCAACAACTGGACGTCCGCACGCATGCGCCTCCACAGGCACGATGCCGAAGTCCTCCTCGCCAGGCAGGATCACGGCGAGCGCTGTCCGGTACTCGTCGCGAACGGCTTCGTCACTCAACCGGCCGAGAAACTCCACGTTCCGTCCTGCACGCGCTTCCAGCCTCTGCCGATCCGGGCCGTCCCCGACGACGCGTAGCGGCGCGCCAACACGCTCGCAGGCTTCCATCGCCAACTCGATTCGCTTGTACGGGACGAGGGCAGACACGATCAGAAAGTGCGTGCCCGGAGTGACGTCGGCAGGATGGAAGAAGACCGTGTCAACCGGTGGATACACGATCGTGGCCTCGCGATTATAGTATCGGCGGATCCGCGCCGCAACGTGCGCGGAAATGGCGACGAACCGATGCACGCGCGATGCCGTGGCCGCATCCCACCGCGCCAACCGCGCCATCGCCGGCCGGTACACCCATCGGTTTGCGAGACGGCCCACACGAGCGGGTCCGAAATACGCATCGAACTGATCCCACGCATATCGCATCGGCGAGAAGCAGTAGCACAGGTGCCGTGCTCTGCCAGTGGCGACGGCCGCCTTGGCGACGCAGTGGCTGGAGCTGATCACCAGCTCGTACGGATCGAGGTTGAATTGCTCGATGGCGAGAGGAAACAGCGGGAGGTACTGCCGGTAATACGTCGCAGCGCGCGGCAGCCGCTGCACGAACGATGTCTCGATGCGGTGGCGCTCGATCGTCGACGACACCGACCCGCGGACGTGACACAGCGTAAAGATGTCCGCGTCGGGATACATCTCGCACAGCGCTTCGAGCGCGCGCTCACCCCCACGCATCCCCGTCAGCCAGTCGTGAATCAGCGCCGTTCTCAGTGGCGGCCTCCGACCTCCTGATACACCTCGCGCGTCCTGGCGACCGAGCGTTCCCAGGAGAACTCGCGTGCACGGGCCATTCCCTTGACGCGGAGCTCCGCGCTCAGCACAGGGTTGGTCAGAACCCGGTGCATGCCTTCGACGATCGATTCGACTTCGTAGGGATCGACCAGCACGGCGGCATCGCCCGTTACCTCGGGGAGGGACGACACATTCGAGGTGACGACCGGCGTACCGCACGCCATCGCCTCCAGCGGCGGCAAGCCGAAGCCCTCGTAGAGCGACGGAAAGACGAACACCTCGGCCAGCCGGTACAGCACTGCCAGCGTCTCGTCCGGCTGGTGGCCCAGGAAGCGCACGTGCTTGTGGAGCTTGTGCTTGTGCACCGCGCGCCGGAGGGCTGGCAGCTTCGAGATTTCGTCGCCGATGATGAGCAGCTTCAAGTCGTCGAATCCACGGTGCCTCAACATGTCGTACGCCTCGATCAAACGGACGAGATTCTTATGCGGCTTGATGTTGCCGACATACAGCACGAAACCGTGCGCCAGTTGATAGCGCTCCCGCACGCGCGCCACGTCTTCCTCGGATGGGGCGGCGCGAAACCGTTCGTCGATGGCGTTGTAGACAACGACGATCTTCTCGGGCGGCACGTTGAAGAAATGAATGATGTCACGCTTGGAGGCTTCCGACACCGTGAGAATCCGGTCCGAACGCCGCACGGCCACCCACATCGATGCCCTCGCGTAGGCGTACGCCACACGGTTGGGCAGATACTGCGGGAACATCAGGTGAATGCAATCGTGAATCGTGACGACCGATCGGCACCGTACCGCCGGCGGCAGCACGTAATGCGGCGCGTGAAAGACATCGGACCGCTCGCGGTGCAGCACCCACGGCACGTGGATCTGCTCCCGGACCGAGTAGTTCGGCGACGGCTCGAGCACCGTCCGGAAGTTCGGGCCCAGCTGGCTGCCGACGGAGAGATCCGACTCCTGGCAGAGAAGGACGTACTCGCTCTCATGGTCGATGCGGGCCAGGTGCCGCAGCAGATTGCGCGTATATGTCCCGATGCCGAAATCGTGCAGCTTCCGCGCGTCGATTGCGACCCGCATTCAGAGTCATTATATTGGGCGTCAGTCAGGCGGCAGGCGGTTGCGCAGCGCCAGATAGGCGCGAAGGAGCGGCAGCCAGGAGGGATGGTGCTTCTCGTAGAAGGCGAGCTGGCTCCGACGATACGCGACTTCCGTGGCGCGCGGGACCGATGAGACCGAGCGCCCACGCAGGTGGAATACCTCGGCGTCGGCGACGAAGAGCACCTTGCGGCCGCGCGCGCGAATCGCGGCGCAGAAGTCGACGTCCTCGGCGTACATGAAATACCGCTCGTCGAACAACGCGACAGCTTCGGCGTCGGCTCGACGAACTAGCAGACAGGCACCGCTGACCCAGTCGACGGTGCGGGACCGCTCGGTCACGCGCTGCACATAACTGCGGACGATCGGCATGCCTCGATCGTTGCCGCGGACGAGCAGCTTCTGACGCAGCTCCGCGAATGGGCCGATCATCGAGCCGAAAGACAGCTCTGCCCGCTCATGTTCGTCGACCAGTCGCGGGCCGGCGACCGCCGCGTCGGGTCTCGACGCGAGGATGTCGAGCAGTCTCGCGATGGCGCCGGGGCGAGCCTCCGTGTCCGGATTCAGCAGCAACACGAACGCGCCGGACGACCTTCGGATGCCAAGGTTGCTCGCGCGGGCGAATCCAAGATTCGCCTCGGCGTCGATTACGCGTACTGCGGGCCAGCGCCGTCTGATGGCGTCGGCGGTCCCGTCGGGAGAGGCGTTGTCGACGACGATCGTTTCGTAGTCGAGCGGAGGAAGCGTGCGCGCCAGCGAGTCGAGACACGGGTCGATCTGCCCGGCCGAATTGTACGTAACGATGATGATCGAGAGCAGTGGCGTCACCTTTGACCTGTGACCCGTGACTTCCGACTTCCGGCACAGGCCAGCAACACGTCGAGCACCTGTTCCGCGCACGTGCGCCACGAGTACCGTGGCAGCAACCGCACCGACGCGTCGAGGATGCGCGACCGCTCCGCGTCGTCGAAGAGCGCACGTTCGATAGCGGCGTCGACAAGCGCCGGGGCGGGCTTCGGGACGTACAGTGCCGCGTCGCCGTACACCTCGCGCGCAATGGGCGTGTCCAGCACGATAATTGGGACACCGACCGCGAGCGCTTCGACAGGGGTCAGGCCAAACCCTTCGTATTCCGAAAGAAACACAAACGCACGCGCGCGTGCGTAGAGCTCGCCCAGCGCCTCCTCTGAGACATACGAGCGAAGCGCAATGCGATCGGCGACTCCGCTCTGTCCGACGAGGCGATCGAAATCGACGCGCGGTGTCGTGCGATTGTCGCCGACGATCGCGAGGCGCACGTCGTGTCGTCGTCGCGCCAGCCGGCCGAATCCGTCGATCAGTGCCGGTATGTGGCGGCGGGTGAAGAGAGATCCGACGAATAAGACAAGATGCCCGCCATCCACGTCGCGCGGAGTCTCGATGCTCACCGCAGACGCCAGCGGTGTGGCACCAGGGTAAGCCACGTCGATCAGGGCGCCGTCAACGCCAAGCAGCCGCACGATCTCATCCTTCGAAAACTGCGAAATCGTCACGATCCGCGCGGCGCGCCGGGCGGACAGACGCACCAGGACCCTCCGCCGCAACCCTTCTCGCCACGCAAACCACTCGGGATGCGCGACAAATGACATGTCGTGGATGGCAACGACCATCGGCGCGGGACACGACAGAGGTCCCGTGTAGCCAGGGGCGAACAGGACGTCCGCGTTCGCCTCGCGAACGAGGGCGGGCAGCGTAAGCTGCTCCCACAGGGTGGGCGAGCTTCGGTTCCAGTCTGGACGGACGAGCGTTCGCATGCCTGAGGCGAACGTGGCGCGGTCAAGATGTCCGGGGCCGCACAGAACGAACTCGTGGGAGCGGGCCGTCGGAAGCTCGCTCCAGGCAGCAAGCAGGCCCGCTAGGTAGCGGCCGACCCCGGTCGGCTGTCCTCGAAGCTCGCGCGCGTCGATAGCGACCCGCATTCCTATTGGTTCCGCCGGCGCACGATGGCGTCGCCATAGGCCCGCCGCAGCGTCGCAGCCGTCGCGCCCCACGTGAACGCCCGCGCACGGACAAGCCCGGCAGCGCCTGCCTGAACGGCTGCTGTGTCGTCGGAGACGAAGCGCTCGAGAGCCGCGGAAAGCGCCCCGATGTCGGACGGATCGACAAGCGCGCCGGCGGAGCCGACAACTTCGGGCAGCGACCCGCGGTTCGACGCCACGACAGGAACGCCCGCCGCCATCGCTTCGAGGGCGGGAAGCCCGAACCCCTCATCCAACGACGGCAAGACCAGCAGGCGCGCTCCCGCGTAGAGCCGCTCACGGTCTTCGTCTGCCACGTACCCGTGATAGCGGACCTGGCCCGCGAGCGGTGGACGGTCGATCCGTGAAAGCCATTCGTGTGCGGCGGCCGTTGCGCGACCCGCAATGACCAGCATGGGGGCCGCCCGCATCCGGCCGAGAAGTACCTCATAGGCATCGAGCAGCCCCCCGACGTTCTTCCTCGGCTCGAGCGTGCCTATGAACAACAGGTAGCCGTCGTGCGGGACATTGGGCGCTTGCCCCAGCGACGTCCACGAAGGGGCACCGGGAGGACAAACGTAGATGCGCTCTTCGGGCACGCCGAGGCGCGCGGCTATCAGACGTTTACCATGGTGCGTCGACGTGATCACCGCATGTGCGCGACGGGCATGCACGCCGGCCAGCGCCGGGTAGTCGCGGCGGATTTCCGCTCGCGTCTGCGCCGCGTTCGTCAGGAAGAACAAATCGTGGATGGTTACCACCTGGGCCGCGCGGCGAGCCGGGATGAGAAGGGGATGCGCCGAATGAACAAGATCAAACGGCCCGGCAACCGTTTCCACCGACGGCCATCCGACGCGATGCCAGAGAAGGTTCAACACCCGCACCGGGATGCGCCGATCGATGACCGAGGCGCGGAGTTGAGACGAGACGGTGGGTGGAGGTCGATCCTTCCAGGAGCTCGTGAAGACCGCGACTTCGCCGGGATATGCGGCCGAGTAGGCGCGAACGAGCTGGTGAACGTACTCGCCGACGCCGGTGCGCTCCCGAAGGGCGGGTCGGTAATCGACGAGAATCCGCATCGAACCGTTATGATAGCCTCAGCAGTTTTGAGGCGAACCGGCGACGAAAGTCGTGGAGGCCAATGAAGATCGCGGTTGTGGGCACAGGGTATGTTGGCCTGGTTGCGGGCGCGTGTCTCGCGGAGAGCGGAAACGATGTCGTATGCGTCGACAAAGACGACGACAAAGTTCGAATGCTTCGCCGTGGCAAGATGCCCTTTTATGAGCCTGGCCTCGAGGAGCTCGTCCGTCGCAATCGAGGGGAAGACCGCCTCACGTTCACGTCAACGCTGCCCAAGGCCGTCCGCGCTTCCGCCGTCATTTTCATCGCGGTCGGCACGCCGCAGGGCGAAGACGGCTCGGCGGACGTGAACCAGGTGCTCGAGGTGGCGCGCGATATCGCGCGCGCGATGAACGGATACAAGGTCATCGTCGACAAGAGCACGGTTCCTGTCGGGACCAGCGACCGTGTGCGCGAGGTCGTTCGGCGCGAAACGACGCACCCCTTCAGCGTCGTCAGCAATCCGGAATTCCTGAAGCAGGGGGCCGCCGTCGAAGACTTCATGAAGCCCGACCGCGTTGTCATCGGCGCGGAGGATCCGAGGGCGGAAGAATTGATGCGGGAGCTGTACAGTCCGTTCACGAGGACCGGCGCGCCGATCATGGTGATGGACTGCGGCAGCGCCGAGCTGTCGAAGTATGCAGCGAACGCGATGCTGGCCACTCGCATCTCGTTCATGAACGAGATCGCCAATGTCTGCGAGCTGGTGGGGGCCGACGTCGACCAGGTCCGCCGCGCTGTGGGTTCGGATCGACGGATTGGATCGTCATTCCTGTTTCCAGGCATCGGCTACGGCGGGAGTTGTTTTCCCAAGGACGTCCAGGCGCTGATCCACTTTGCCGCCGACAAGGATTACGAGTTCAGAATCCTCGAGGCCGTCGAGGCGGTCAATACGTGCCAGAAGACTCGCCTTCTGTCGAAGATGCGCACGCATTTTGGCAGTCTGAAGGGGAAAACGGTCGCGGTGTGGGGCCTGTCGTTCAAGCCCAAGACAGACGACATGCGAGAGGCTCCGGCTGTTCCACTCATCGAAGGCCTGCTCGCCGCCGGGGCCAAAGTGCAGGCCTACGACCCGGAAGCGGTTCGCGTCGCGAAGGGTCTTTTCGGCAACCGCGTGACGTTTGCCACTGGCAACTACGAAGCGCTCAAGGGCGCGGACTGCCTGGCCATCGTGACGGAGTGGAACGAGTTCCGACGGCCTGACTTTCCGCGGATGCGAAAGCTGATGCGCGGGCCGGTCGTGTTCGACGGCCGCAATCTGTATACGCCCGAGCAGATGAAACAGAACGGATTTACCTACTACTCCATTGGCCGCGCCTGACTCCCCGTCCCGCCCCGGCGCGGTTCTCGTGACCGGTGGTGCGGGCTACATCGGCAGCCATAGCGCAAAGGCGCTCCGCCGGGCAGGCCATCGCGTCGTGATCTTCGACAACCTGTCCGGGGGACACAGGGAAGCAACCCTGGGCGCCCCATTCATCGAGGGTGACATCCGCGACGTCGACGCCGTGCGGCGTGCGATACGTGACAGCGGCGCGACGGCGGTGATGCACTTCGCAGCGTTGCTGATAGTTGCCGATTCTGTTCGTAATCCTTCAGGTTACTATCGCAACAACGTGGTCGGCACGCTGGCAACTCTTGAGGCGATGGCGGCGGAGGACTGCCGACAGTTTGTGTTTTCTTCGAGCTGTGCAGTCTACGGTGAGCCGACCAACGTCCCGATCGAAGAAACGCATGCGACGTCGCCCGTCAATGCGTACGGGCAGACGAAGCTGGCAATCGAGCAGGCGCTGCCTCATTTCGAGCGCGCCTACGGCATCAGGTCCGTGCGACTGCGCTATTTCAATGCGGCCGGCGCCGACCCGGAAGGTGACCTCGGCGAGGACCACACGCCCGAGGTGCACGCCATCCCTCGCGCGTTCGATGCCGCGCTGGGAGGACCGCCATTCGAGATCTTCGGCGACGACTATCCGACTCCGGATGGAACGTGTCTACGTGACTACGTTCATGTGACCGATCTCGCCGACGCCCATATGCGCGCCTTGCAGCGTCTGGAAAAAGGGGGCGCTTCCGCGACATACAACGTCGGCACAGAGCGTCCCTCGTCCGTGCGCGACGTGTTGGAGACTGTTGAACGTGTCAGTGGCAGGTCGGTGCCGCAACGGGCGGTTCCACGGCGTACGGGCGACCCCGCGGTGTTGTACGCGTCGGCGGCGCGTATTCGCGGTGAGCTTGGATGGGTGCCACAGCGCCCCGCACTCGAAGCGATCGTCCGGGACGCATGGCGGTGGCACTCGACGCATCCGCACGGCTACGAGATGACTGCACAGTAATGTCCAAGATTCGTGGTGCTCTGCACGACCCGCTACTCTCGGTCGTCATGCCGGCGTTCAACGAGGCCGCAACGATCGAAGAGATCGTGCGGCGTGTCGTGGCTCTGCCGTTGAGGACCCAACTCATCGTGGTCGACGACGCTTCGACGGATGGGACGCGCGAGTTGCTGCAGCGTCTCCAGCAGGACCTCGGGTTCACGCTGCTGTTGCAGTCGCAGAACAAGGGGAAGGGCGCCGCACTGCGCCGGGGCTTCGAGGTGGTCCGCGGCGACCTGGTGGTCATCCAGGATGCAGACCTCGAGTATTCGCCTGAAGAGTTCCCGATGCTCATCGAGCTGATCTGCCAGGGACGGGCGGACGTGGTTTACGGGTCGCGCTTTCTAGGCCGCCATCGCGTCTTTCTCTTCTCGCACTATCTCGGAAACCGCCTCCTCACGCTCATCACCAACATCCTCTACAACACGATGCTCACGGACATGGAGACCTGCTACAAGGTGATGAGGACGGAGGTGCTCCGCTCGATGAGGCTGCAATCCAACGGTTTCGGCATCGAGCCGGAGCTGACGGCGAAGATTTTCAAGCGCGGCTATCGGGTGTACGAGGTACCGATCACCTACGACGGCCGGGGGTACGACGAGGGCAAGAAGATTGGCTGGCGTGACGGGGTAGTGGCCCTATGGGTGCTGCTGCGGTACCGGTTCAGCGAGTGAATGTCCTATTCCGACTCCTGAAGTACGCGCGTCCCCATCGCGCGCGGCTGCTGGGTGCTGTGGCAGCCATGGTGCTGTACGGCGCGGCGTCAGCCGCTCTTGCCGCCCTGATCCAGCCGATCTTCGATCAAGTGCTCCCGAACCGCGAGAACCTCGTTCCGATTGCGGCAGCCATCCTCATCGTCTACCTGATCAAGGGCATCGGCGCGTACCTCTCCGGGTACCTCATGACCGACGTCGGTCAGCGCGTCGTCCGCGACGTTCGCAACCTGCTGTTTCGCCACATTCTCGGACAGTCGGTCGCGTTCTTTGCGTGGCAAACCACGGGCCGCCTGCTGTCGCGGATCACCAACGACGTGGCGCTGGTGCAGCGCGCCGTTTCGGAGACGCTGGGCGACCTGGCGCGCGAGTCGCTGGCCCTTCTGGGCTTCGCGGCGCTCCTCATTTATTACGACGCGCGCCTCGCGCTCGTCTGCCTGACCGGCGCCCCTCTCGTCGTCTACCCGCTGGTTCGTCTCGGCCAGCGCGTGCGGCGCACGGCGCGACGAAGTCAGGAAGCCCTCGAACAGATGTCGCACGTCAGCGCCGAGGCGATCTCGGGGCACCGCATCGTGAAAGCGTTCGGGGCAGAATCGCGAGAGACCACGAAATTCGAACGGGCGTCCCATTACTTCTACCAGACGAGCATGAAGGTCACCAGCGCGCTGTCCGCGCTCCCGCCGCTGATGGAGTTCATCGGGGGGATCGCATTCGTTGGTGCGCTCGTCTACGGCTCCCAGGAAATTTCTGCCGGCCGCCTGTCTCCTGGCGAATTCACGGCCTTTGTTGCAGCGTTGTTCATGATGTACGCGCCGGCAAAGAAGCTCAGCCGCGTCAACGCCGATCTGCAGCAGGCGATGGCTGCCGGCGAGCGGATCTTCGAGATTCTCGACTCCCATAACGAGGTCGAGGAGCGCACCGACGCCATCGTCCTGCCGCCGTTCACTCGCCGGATCGAATTTCGCGATGTGCGGTTCAGATATGGGGCGACGGATACGCCGGCGACGCTCGAGGGCGTGACCTTGACGGTAGGTGCGGGCCAGATGCTGGCCATCGTGGGGCGGAGCGGCGCCGGAAAGACCACATTGGTCAATCTGATCCCCCGCTTCTACGACGTCACTGGAGGCGCAATCCTGTTGGACGGCTGCGACGTGCGCGACGTAACGCTTGCGTCACTCCGATCGCAGATTGGCATCGTGACGCAGGAGACGGTGCTGTTCGACGATACGATTGCCGCGAACATCGCGTACGGAAAGGCTGGCGCGACGCGTGACGAGATCGAGGCGGCCGCATGCGCCGCCCATGCCCACGAATTCATCGCACGGCTGGATAGAGGCTATGAGACGCTGATCGGAGAGCGCGGCCAGCGGCTCTCGGGAGGTCAACGCCAGCGGATCGCCATCGCGCGAGCGATCCTGCGTGATTCGCCGATTCTGATTCTCGACGAGGCCACCTCGTCGCTCGATGCCGAGGCAGAAATGCTGGTGCAGGAAGCGCTCTCGAACCTCATGCGCAACCGCACGTCATTTGTCATTGCCCATCGTCTCTCGACCGTACGCCGCGCCGACGCGATCGTGGTGCTCGAGCGCGGCCGCATCGTGGAATCGGGAGCCCATGATGAGCTGATGGCGCGAAATGGGGCCTATGCGAAACTCTACGAGCTGCAGCTGCAGGACGAGCCGGCGGAAATAGAGATCTGAATGATCAAGTCGATGACGGGCTTTGCGTCGCTCACCCATGAAGACGAGCGCGCCACGATCGGCCTCACGATCCGCGCGGTCAACCACCGGTTCCTCGACATCCAGCTTCGCATCCCCTCTTCACTCGGCGACCTCGAGTCGCGCGTCCGTGCGCTGCTGCAGAAGCGGCTCGCACGAGGCCGGGTCGAGCTGGCGATCAGCGTCCAGCTGCGCACGGTGGCCATGCCCACCATCGAGCTGAATGCCGAATTCGCCAGTGCGTTGTCTGCCGCGCTGGATCAGGCGCGCGATCGCGGCCTCGTGTCTGGAACCTTGACGCCCGGCGACCTGCTGCGCCTGCCACAGGCAATTACCATTCGCGAGCGACCGGTGGACACCGATCCCGTCGCGGAAGCGCAGCTCGGGGCAAGCGTCGAGGCGGCGGTGGAGCAGGCGCTTGCAGACCTCGACGCGATGCGGACGCGCGAGGGCGAACATCTTCTCGCTGATCTGGACGGACGCAGGCAGATGCTCAGCAGCCTGGTCGTGCAGCTCGCCGCGGCGGCCGACGAAGGGCGCGGCTCCCTGGAAGCGCGGCTGAAGGAGCGCGTTCGGGAGATCAGTTTCGAGCTGCCAGTCGATCAGGCGATGATTGCCCAGGAGATCGTCCGCACCGCTGCGCGTTCGGACATCAGCGAGGAAGTGACGCGGTTCCGCGCCCATCTGGCCCACTGGGAGGCGTTGCAGACGGCCGATGAGCCGTGCGGGCGGAAGCTCGATTTTCTGCTCCAGGAGATGAACCGGGAAATCAACACCATTGGCGCCAAGGCTGACGGCTTGCGCGTGTCGGAGCTGATCATCACCGCCAAGGCGGAGCTCGAGAAAGTGCGCGAGCAGGTCCAGAATGTCGAGTAGAGGGCTCCTGTTCATCGTCTCGGCCGCGTCAGGCACCGGAAAGACGACGCTGGTCGAGCGGCTCGTGCAGATGGTCCCGAATCTGAAGATGTCCCGTTCGTATACGTCCAGGCCCGCTCGAGCGGGGGAGCGGAACGGCGTCGATTATAATTTCATCAGCCGTGAACGCTTCGAAGCGATGGTGCGTGAAGGGGCGTTCCTGGAATGGGCCGACGTCTTCGGCCACTATTACGGCACGTCAGCGGCCGACACCGAAGCGCTTCTCGCCGAAGGGGCGGATGTGGTGCTGGTCATCGACGTGCAGGGCGCGCGGCAGGTGCGCAGCCGCGGCATCGAAAACGTCGGCGTCTTCGTGCTGCCCCCGTCGGCAGCCATCCTCGAGCAGCGACTCCGCGGACGCAGCAAGGATTCCGAAGATCAAATCGGACGAAGGCTCGAGGTGGCGTGCCGCGAGGTCGACGAGTACTCGCAATACGAGTACGTGGTCGTCAACGACGAGCTCGACGCAGCCGTGGAGCGGCTGGAATCAATCGTGCGGGCCGAGCGCGCGCGTGTGAAGGTCATGCGGCGCGACGCCGAAAGGATCATCGGGACATTCAGACATGCAAAGAACACCGAAGGAAAACCGGTTTGAGTTCGTCGTAATCGCCAGCCAGCGGGCGCGCCAGCTGCTCGCAGGCGCCCTGCCGCGCGAGGCGGGCGAGGCGGGCGAAAAGAAAGTCACCATCGCTCAACGCGAAGTCCTCAAGCGGAAGGTCGAGAAGATCGACCGGGAGTGAGATGCCGTTAGTCGCCCTCGGCGTGACCGGCGGGATCGGGGCGTACAAGGCGATCGAGGTATGTCGAGGCCTGCAGAAGCAGGGGCACGACGTCGTTGCGATCATGACCCGTTCGGCGGCGCGCTTCGTCGGCCCGGTCACGTTTGAAGCGATCACGCGGCGCCCGGTCATCACGTCTCAGTGGAAGCCGGGCATGAACGCCGACATCGAGCACATCGCGATTGCGGATGCGATTGCGCTGCTGCTCGTGGCCCCTTGCACGGCCAACATGATCGGCAAGCTCGCGCACGGCATTGCCGACGATTTCCTGAGCTCTCTCTACCTGGCAACCCGTGCGCCCGTGCTGCTGGCGCCCGCGATGAATACGAACATGCTGGCACACGAGGCCGTACGGCAGAACCTCCACACACTGGCCTCGCGTGGCGTGCGGTTCGTCGAGCCCGGCGAGGGTTACCTGGCCTGCGGGTGGATAGGGAAGGGTCGCCTTGCGGAGCCCGACGATATTGTGACGGCCGCGGTCCGGATTCTGTCACCGGTCGAATCGCTCTTGCGAGGGCGACACGTGCTCGTCACCGCCGGGCCTACGTACGAAGACATCGATCCCGTTCGGTATCTCGGCAACCGGTCCAGCGGGCGCATGGGGTTCGCGCTGACGTCCGAAGCGCGGCGGCGGGGCGCGCGCGTGACACTGGTGGCGGGTCCCACGCGAATCGATCCGCCGGCTGCCGACGAAGTGATTCGCGTTCGAAATGCAGCGGAGATGCACGCAGCCGTGATGGGGACCGCCAGCCACGCGGATGTCGTCGTGATGGCAGCCGCGGTGGCGGACTACACGCCCGTCGAGCCCGCATCGGACAAAATCGCCAAGACCGACGCGCCGCTCATCCTCGCGCTGGAACGTACGCCCGACATTCTGGCGGAGCTCGGGCGGATGCCGTCGCGTCTGGCGTCTGGTCTTCCAATTCTCGTCGGGTTTGCCGCCGAGACCCGCGACGTGCTCGCCAAGGCCCGTGACAAGCGTGCGCGGAAGGCGATCGATCTGATCGTTGCCAACGACGTGTCCCGACCGGACGCGGGTTTCGACGTCGGCACCAATGCCGTGACCATCATCGGCGACGCAGGCGAGAACGAACTGCCGGTCCAATCGAAGGACCAGGTCGCCGCGGCGATCCTGGATCACGTGGAACAGCTCATCCGTACCCGCGCCGCCGCGGCCCTTCGCGCGTAATGTCGAGCGATCAGCTCAAGGCGCATCTCGAATTCTTCGGGGAGCTCGGCGTGGACGGCGTCCGGCGTGACCCGCAGTGGCACCGCCGCACAGTTCCGGATCGACCTCCGCCCGCCGAGGCGATGGAACCCGATCAGGTGGAGCCCGTCCGGCTGTTTTCGTCGCCCTCTGAAGCGCTCGCTGCGATTCGTGAAGACCTCGGCGACTGCACCCGCTGCAAGCTTCATGGGCTGGGCCGGCGACAGATCGTTTTCGGCGTCGGCAACCCGGCTGCGGATCTCATGTTCGTTGGGGAGGCGCCGGGTGGCGATGAAGACATTCAAGGAGAGCCGTTTGTCGGGCGCGCGGGGCAGCTCCTCACCAAGATCATCGAGGCGATTGATTTGCGGCGTGAAGACGTCTACATCGCCAACGTCATCAAGTGCCGCCCGCCAGGCAATCGCAATCCAGAGCCCGATGAGGTGGAGCAGTGCGAACCGTTCCTGTTTCGTCAGATCGACACCATCAAGCCGAAAGTGATCGTTGCGCTTGGAAAGTTCGCGGCGCAGTCGCTGCTCCGCACCACGGATCCGATCACGAAGCTGCGCGGCCGCGAGTATAAGTACCGGGACGCGATTCTCATCCCGACGTATCACCCCGCCTACCTGCTGCGCACTCCCTCCGCCAAACGGGACGTGTGGGAGGACATGAAACGAGTGCGAGAAATACTGCGAGGCGGGTAATGCAAAATGCGTAATGCAAAATTCAAAATGCAAAAGGCAAACTGCACTAGACTTGATGCCAGTCGCCCTTACGTTTGCATTTTGAATTCTGCATTTTGCATTGCGTCTGATATCCGTCGCCGTCCCCGTACCCTATCTCGATTCGCTCACCTATAACGTTCCGGAGAAGTACTTGGAGCTGCCTCCGGTAGGTGCGCGCGTCCGCGTCCCGGTTGGAAC
This sequence comes from Vicinamibacterales bacterium, assembly GCA_036507475.1. Classification (GTDB taxonomy): domain Bacteria; phylum Acidobacteriota; class Vicinamibacteria; order Vicinamibacterales; family UBA2999; genus DATCJA01. The sequence goes on along the minus strand of DATCJA010000147.1, from coordinate 12,697 downwards.
GCGAACGGTCGTCGGATGTGTGGTCGGACATGACGCGCCCGTCGACCTTGAGACCGCGCCGCGGGACGTCGCCGACGTGCTCGACCGGGACCCCTTCCTGCCGCCGACGATCGTCGATCTGTGCCGGTGGGTTTCGGAGTACTACATGGCCGGAATTGGCGACGCGATTGGCGCCGCGATGCCGCCAGGATCGCGCCGCGCGTCTGCGTTCAGAACCGAGCGTCTCGCACTGGCAACCGCGGCTGGCCTGCACGCCTTGGGGTCGGACCCCGGTAAACAGCGTCACCGGGGTCTGACCCCTAAGCAACGCAGCGTGCTCGAGATGCTTGCCGTGGCGCCGACAGGGGTCCCAACGGCGACATTGCGCGACCGTGGCGCGAGCGCACACGTCGTCCGCCGTCTGGCCGCCAGTGGTCTGGCGCTGATTCACGACGAACCGATTGAGCGCGATCCGTTCGACCGCGTCGCACTGTCGCATCTCAGCCACGATCCCACCCGAGTCTTGACCGCCGAGCAGAAGAGCGGTCTGGCGGCGCTCGCGGCGCTCGCGAGCGCTGGCCGGTTTCACGTGGCGCTGCTGCACGGGGTGACGGGAAGCGGCAAGACCGAGCTGTACATGCGTCTCGCCAGCCACGTCTGCCAACAGGGCCGTCAGGTTCTACTGATGGTCCCGGAAATTGCGCTGACGCCCTCGGTCGTCGCGTTGTTTCGGTCCGCGTTCGGCGCGCGCGTGGCGATCCAGCACAGCGCACTCTCGGACGGAGAGCGGCACGACCAGTGGCAGCGAATCCGCCGTGAGGCGGTCGACATCGTCGTCGGCACGCGCTCGGCGGTTTTTGCTCCGCTGCAGAACCCAGGCTTGATCATCGTCGACGAGGAACACGACAGCTCGTACAAGCAGGACGAATCGCCCCGCTATCACGGCCGCGACGTGGCGATCGTACGCGGTCGTGCGGCTAGTGCGCTCGTCGTGCTTGGCTCGGCTACACCTTCGATGGAGACGTATCACAACGCCGTCACGGGTAAGTACACCCGCATAGCGCTCGAGCGGCGGGTGCTCCACCGTCCGCTCGCATCGGTCGCGCTCGTGAACATGCGCGAGGAGTACGCGGAGGAAGGGCCCGATGTTGTCGTCAGCCGGACGCTCGCGGCCGCCATCGAAGAGCGCCTCGCCAAGCGCGAACAGGTGCTCGTGCTGCTCAACAGGCGCGGCTACGCGACTGCAGTGTTCTGCCGCCAATGCGGCGACACCTTCGAGTGTCCGAACTGCAGTGTGTCGCTGACGGTGCACCGGAGACGCGACGGCTGGAGCGCACGGTGTCACTACTGCAACTACGCCATGGCCGTCCCAAAGACGTGCCGCAAATGCGCGGCCCCGTATCTCGAGCATGCGGGCTTCGGCACCGCAAGAATCGAGCAGCATCTGATCGAGAGGTTTCCGCAGGCGCGCGTCAGCCGGATGGACCGGGATTCGGTCCGGCGCAAGGGAACACTGACGTCGCTCCTCTCGAAGTTCGGAGCAGGCGAGATCGACATCCTGGTGGGCACCCAGATGATTGCAAAGGGGCACGATTTCCCTCGCGTCACCCTGGTGGGCGTCATTTCGGCCGACGTCGGTCTCGGTCTGGCGGACTTCCGGGCGGCGGAACGGACGTTCCAGCTCCTGACCCAGGTGGCAGGTCGGGCCGGCCGGGGCGAGCGCGTGGGCGATGCCATCATCCAGACGCTGTATCCGGAGCATTACAGCATTCAGGTGGCCTGCCGGCAGGACTTCCGCGAATTCTTCGAACGGGAGCTGGCTTACCGGCGCGCGATGCGCTACCCGCCCTCCGTCGCGCTGATCAACGCGCTCGTGCGGGGCAAAACCCTCGACCAGGCCATGCAGATCGCCGCCTCGCTGGTCCGTTCGCTCGAAGCCGAGGCCCGCCGTGTTCCCTTCACCGTACTTGGACCGGCGCCGGCACCGTTGGCGAGGCTGCGCGGTGAACATCGCGTGCAGTTCTTTCTGAAAGGGAACCGGCGCGCCGCCATGCGCGCGACGCTGCGCGACGTGCTCGCGGCAAGGCCCGACGTGAGACGACGGGTGACGGTTGATGTCGATCCGATGAATGTATTGTGACCGTTCGGACCGTTCGGATGTTCGGAGCGTTCGGATCGTTTTGGGCCTTGGATCGTTCGGAACATTCACGCACGTCGAACGCAAACGAACGGTCCGAACGAACGATCCGAAGGACCCGAACGACCCGAACGATTTACGGTCTTCCTGCGATATCGAGCAGCTCAATGGGCGCCGGTGTGAAGCAGACGACGAACATGACGAGGGCGAAAACGGCCAGCCACACTCGTCCCCTGTCCAGTGGAATGTTTTCGTCGACAGTCCGCGGGTGGCGCGGGCCGAACGCGAGCAGCATCACCACCGTCAATGCCGTCCAGACCAGCCACGAGCTCGAGACGAACGTGAGCCCGATCAGCGCCGCGACTGTCCCGAGCGTCACGAATGTACTTTTCCTGCCGAGAACCGCATACGAAATGTGGCCGCCGTCGAGCTGCCCGATTGGAAAGAGATTGAGGGCAGTGGCCAGCAGTCCAAACCACGCAGCGAACGCCATCGGGTGCATGTTGATCGAGTAGCCGTCCGGCGGCGTCCCCCACATCAGCCAGGCAACCGCCTTGAACAACAACGGTTCGCCGAGCTCCACGAATCCACTCGTGTCGCTGGGCAGTGGCGTGACCCGCGAGAGGCTCATGCCGAGCAGAAGCACTGGCACCGCGATGAGGAATCCCGCAATGGGCCCGGCGATACCAATGTCGAAGAGCTCGCGCTTGCCCGGTATTGGCTGTCGGATGCGGATGAATGCGCCGAGCGTGCCGGTCAGCGGTAGCGGCGCCGGCAGGAAATAGGGGAGTGACGCATCGACTCCGTAGTACTTGCAGGCATAGTAGTGGCCGAACTCGTGGGCGCCGAGAATGGCGAGAATCGACGCGCTGTACCACAAGCCGCTGAGCAAGAAACCGATGCCAGAGAGGTCTATCTGCCGGTTGCCGAAATCGGCGTAGAAGCTGGCGAAGTGCTCGGCGCCAACAAGCAAGGTCGACGCGATTGTCAGGAGGAACAGAACGACGTGACGCCAGCGCCGCCGAGGCGGCCGCTGCCGGACTGCCGACGTAAGCGGCGGTTCAGCGCTGGCAGGAAATCCGTATTGCGGGGGATTGGACGAAGCAAAGCCCATACGGGCCGTTTACCCGATATTCTGTAGCTCTTTGCCGGGCTTGAAGCGGATGGTCCGCCCCGGCGGGATGCGAACTTCCTTACCGGTCCGCGGATTACGGCCGATGCCGCGCTTCCGGGGTTTTACCTGGAAAACGCCAAAGCCGCGGAGCTCGATGCGATCACCTCGCTGCATGGATACGCGCATCGCGTCGAATACCGCATCGACCGCCAGCTCAGCCTTCACCTTGGTGATGTCGGCGATCTTTGAGACCTCGTTCACGATATCGACCTTGATCATACAGCGGGTTCCTTGGCTGAGAAACTGTAACTACTATAGAAAAGAACCACTTACGCTGTCAAATGAATCGTGAACATCTTTTCTCGGTCGCGCTGGTGGGCCGCCCCAACGTTGGCAAATCGACCCTCTTCAATCGTCTGACGGGCCGGCGCCGCGCGATCGTCACGGCCACGCCGGGAACGACCCGCGACGTCATCGCACAGACGACGGAGTGGCAAGGTCAGCGGTTCGAGCTGGTAGACACCGGCGGAATGTTCGGCGCAAGTCAGGACCCGCTGCACGAGCTTGTACTCGAGCGGGGCCGCCGCGCGATTGCCGCGGCCGACCTTCTTGTCCTTGTTGTAGATGGACGTGAAGGGCTCGTCCCTGGTGATCGAGAGATCGCGAAGGTCCTGCGGGAGGCCGACAGGCCCGCAATTGTGGTCATCAACAAGTGTGACGACCGCCGTTCACGATCCGGGGTGCTCGAGTTCTATCAGCTCGGATTCGACCAGGTGCTGGAAATCTCAGCCGAGCACGGTGAGGGCACCGGCGAGCTGCTCGAGACTATCGCAGGCCACCTCGGGTCGCAGACGGCGGTTGACGGCACCGCGTCGGAACCTCGCGGGCCTGGCCGCACCGGCTCGGGCGAAGTCGGCATTGTCATCGTCGGACGACCCAACGCTGGAAAGTCGTCGCTCGTGAATCGGCTGCTCCGCGAGGAACGGATGATTGTGAGCGAGATGCCGGGCACCACTCGCGATCCGGTCGATGCGGCGCTGAAATGGCACCGCCGGCGATTTCGGATCGTTGACACAGCCGGGATTCGCCGACCGGGCCGGGTGTCGCGGGCCGGTCAGGTGGAAGCCATCAGCGTCTTGCTCGCGCGGCGCGCCATCGAATCGGCCGACGTAGCCGTCATCCTCATCGACGCGACGCAGGGCGTCACCGATCAGGACGCCGCCATCGCGGGCGAAGCGGAGAAGGCGGGATGCGGAATCATCCTCGCCGCCAACAAATGGGACCTGATGAAAGACCAGGGCGCCGGGGCGGCCGAGGCGTTCGACGAGGAACTGCGGCGTCAGCTGAAGTTCCTCGACTATGCGCCCGTGTTGCACATCTCGGCGGCGACGGGAGAACGTACGCCCCGACTGCTCGAAACGATCGACCGCGTCGTTGCGGCGCGGACGATGCGCGTCAAGACCCCAGAGCTGAACGCCTTGATGAAGCGCGTGACCAGCGCGCACCCGCCGCCGAGCCGAGGCCGGACGGCGACACGAATCCTGTACGCCGTCCAGACGGGGGTTGCGCCACCGACGTTTGTCATCTTTACCAACGTCGCGACCGAGTTTCACTTCTCCTACGAGCGCTTCCTGGTGAACAAACTGCGGGAGTCCTTCGGTTTTGCGGGCACACCCATACGGCTGCAGGTGCGACGAAGACGACGAAAGTAAGCCGCGGGCTGTTATACTTGGCCGGTGACTCCAAAGCTGTATAAAGCTTCGGAAGTCTGCGAAGCGACGGGACTCCAGCCGTACGTACTCCGCTCTTGGGAGAAGGAATTCCCAGGGATTGGAGTTCAGAAGTCGCTCGATTCGCCGCGCCTGTACCGTCAGGCGGACCTCGAGCAGGTGCAGCGGATCAAGCGGCTCGTGTTCGTCGAGGGGCTGACGCTGGCGGGCGCCAGGCGCCGCCTCGATGAAGAGTCGCCGCGCCCCGTCTCTGACAGCGCGGACATGACCGCCGAGGTGCTCGACACGCTCGGCGCGGACGCCCGGTCGCGGATCGAGCTGGTTCGAAGCGGTCTTCGTTCGATCCTGCACGTGCTGTCCAGGCGCGCGGGATTGACCACGCTGCCCGAGCTGCCGCGGAACGGATCGCGTCGGGAGGGCGCGCTGCGCGCGGTGAATCCGGCAAACGGCCGTCGCGCAGAACGATCGTCAGGCAACAATCGTCAAAGCCGACCGTCGAATCCACCGAAGGCAGCCAAGCGTACCGCCACGGTAAAGCGGAGCGCTGTGGCGGGAAAGGCGAAGACCGGCAAACGCAAGCGCACGAGCGCATAGCGGGATGTAGCGCAGCCTGGTAGCGCACTTGACTGGGGGTCAAGGGGTCCCGGGTTCGAATCCCGGCATCCCGACCAATCTTTCACAACTGGATCGGTAAGGAACGGCCGGCCGCCTTGGCCGGCCGTTGCTGTCTTCGGGCGTGCATGCAGCGCATGACACGCTCGGCCCCAATCGCGCTGCAGCAACCCACCACCAAAATTTTGTGTCTGCTGTGTCGAAACTGTACGTGGCGTATGGGCGGCAATGTCCGCCTTCCGTGGAATCTCAGACACGCGGAAGTCCTTAGCGGCGGTAGCACTTGCAGCCACGTGAGCGGGGGTCCGAGCCCTGACGGGCTACGCGTTCCGAATTGGCGGACGGGCATGCAGAACGGCCGAGGTATGACTCGACTATTCTGCACCCCGGTTGCGCTGCTCACGTTGGCGCTTCTAGCGCCGGCGTGTTCGGGATCGAGCAACAATGAGACATCCCCGGGACCGGGCACGTGACCGGGCCATCGCCCACTCTGTCCCCAACCCCGACGCCAACTCCGACTCCCACTCCGACTCCATCCAGCTGCACCGCCAGTGTCGACGTCGATACCCGGGCAGGGCGGCCGCTATCAGGTAAGCGTGTGGATGTCAGGCAGCGGCGTCGCGGCTGACGAACGAGTAAGCAGTAGGCAGTGGGCAGCAAGAGCTGCCCACCCACTGCCTTCTGCTGACTGCCTTCTGCTGACTGCCTTCTGCTAACTGCCTACTGCCTACTGCCTACTAATCAGTAGACTGACGTCATGAAGTTGGCGTTGGTCGTATGGGCGATGTTGTGGACGCTGGTGGCTGCACCCTGGAGGAGCTTTCGCCTACGCCCATCGCTGCAGCGCGTTGAACTGGTTCCCTTCCTGGACGGATCTCCTCGCACGCAGATTCTCAATGTCCTGGCGTTCGTTCCGCTGGGATTCATCGGCACCCGCCTTGGATGGAGTCCAGGAACCGTTGCCCTCATCGGCGCCGGCACATCCGCGCTCACCGAGCTGGTGCAGCTCTTTTCGACTCGGCGTCATCCGTCGATCACCGATCTGATTCTCAATATCGCCGGCACCCTGGTCGGGATCGCCCTGGCGAGCAGTTGGCAGGGGGCAGGCGCGGTCAACGCGCAGCGACCCGCGAGTGCGCCCTCGCCGAAGCAGGACCCTTGAGCAACCGCCATTCGAACGAGACGCGCATCAGCGGACAAAGTTCCCGACTTCGAGAGACTTCCGATTACAACCTTCGTGGGTATCTCTCTTACTCCGGCCAGGACCAGCGAACAGTCGTTGGAATGCGTCTTGATAGGACCGTTATACGGCGCTCACGACGCGCGCAATGGGATACGGAATCCTCGCAAGAGGCCGTATAGCGGTCCAATGGACAGACGATACATCGAGCGTTGCCAAATCGCTGTATTCGGGGGTCTGCTGGAGTTCACATGGTGGTGCCGAAGGGCCACGATGAATTTCGAGCGCCGGCTCCTGCGCGCTGGGGTGTGGTTGATGGACGCTCAGAAACCCAAGAGTCGCCCGCAGAGTCACTGAGTCCTTTTCGGAAACATTCGGCGCGTGACGATCGGCAGCGCGAGCACGACAATCGTCAAGAGGAATAGCGCCAGGGCAATCGGCTGCTGAACGAAGATCCCAAGACTTCCTTCCGACACGATGAGCGTCCGCCGGACGGCGCGCTCGAGGAGCGGGCCGAGCACGAGTCCCAGCACCAGGGGAACGGGTGAGTAGTCGAGCTTCAGCATCACGAAGCCAATCGCACCGGAGATAAGCGCGATCGTGACGTCGCTCATCGAGTAGTGAATCGAGTAGACGCCGAAGATCACGATACCGATGACCATCGGGTACAGAATCGCCGTCGAGATGTACACGATGCTGGCCAGCACGGGAATCAGAAGCGTGGTCAGGAACACCAGCATGATGTTCCCGATCCAGAACGACCCGAAGACCGTCCAGACGAACTCGGGGTTCGTGGCAAAGAGCAGCGGGCCGGGCTGCAGCCCAACCATCAGCAATCCGCCCAGCAGCACGGCTGTCGTGCCCGACGCAGGAATCCCGAGCGCGAATAGAGGGATCATCGCGGCATAGGAGGCGGCGTTGTTTGCCGCCTCCGGCGCGGCAACACCCTTGATGGAACCTGACCCGAATTCGCTCGGAGTCCGCGAATACCTTTTCGCCGTCGCGTACGCCAGCATCGTGGACGCGGTCGCGCCCACGCCAGGCACCACGCCGACGAAGAAGGCCGTCAGCGAGCTCCACACGAGCACCCACTTGCAGGTCACCAGGTCGCGCAGATTGGGCAGCAGCGACCGAAGGCTGTACTTCTCCATCTTTCCCGCCGCCTGCTGAGACAAGCTGACGAAGATTTCAGAAAGGCCGTACAAGCCGACGGCGATGATCGTGAAATCGATGCCTTCGAACAGATCGATGAAGCCAAAGGTAAAGCGGGTGGGGCCGGCGATCGGGTCGAGGCCAATCATGCCGATCCACATGCCGAGGAAAAGCGCGGTGAACCCTTTGATGATGTTGCGCCCTCCCAGCACCGTCACCAGCGAGAGCGCGAAGCACATCAGCGCAGTCATTTCGGTCGGCCCGAACGCGAGCGCGGCTTGCGCCACCGGCACCGACAGCAGCGCCAACAGAACGATGCCGATGGCCCCGCCGATGAAAGAGGCATATACGCTCATGCCAAGAGCCCGGCCTGCCTCGCCTCTCTTGGCGAGGGCGTGGCCGTCGATGACGGTCATCACCGACGGAGCGTCGCCGGGAATGCCAAGCAGAATCGACGTGACAGCGCCGCCAAACATCGCGCCGTAATAGATCCCTGCCAGCCCTGCAATGGCTGCGGTTCCCCCAAAGCCAACCGCGACGGGCAGCATGATGGCGGTGCCCGCGGCCGGGCCGATGCCCGGGAGCACCCCAACAATCAATCCGACGACGACGCCGATGAAGGTCGCGATGAGAAGTTCGTTCGAGGTTGCCCGTGAGATCCCGTCCGCCAGCAGCGCAAGGGCGCCCATCAGATGCCGAAGACGCCTCTGACCAGCGGAACCTGCAGGTACACCGCAAACAGGAAGTGACAGAGGATGGGAAAGCCTACGGCAATCGCCACGACGATCGCGCCGAACGTCGGCGTCCAGCGTGGTTGAATGGCGAAGGCGACGGACGGAACGAGCAGGCTGCTCGCGACGAGCATCCCCAACCAGGGGGTCACCAGGATGAAGGCGGCGATGGTGCCGCCGACGGCGAACGCCTTGGACATGGTGTCCGCGTCGAACTGCGATTCGAGGATCTCGAGGCCACGAACACTTCGAATCAGATTCGCGATGCTGAGCCCGACGATCGCCAGACCCACCCAGAATGGAAAGAACCCGGGACCTGGCGTCGTTCCTCGCATGTACCCGTAGTCGAGCGCATTCCACACGATGTACACACCGAGCACCAACAGACAGCCGGCGAACACGCGGTCGATTGTCTTTGCCGTCATCCGCTGTCGGGCCAACCTGACCACCTCCGCCAAGGCTACGGTGGTCCGCCGTAGCTTTAGCGAAGGCGGAAGGTCCGCCGCTACTTGAGAAGGCCGAGCTCGGTCATGATCTGCATGTAGAGCTCGTTCGTGCTCTCGAGGACCTGTCCAAATTCCTTGGACCCGAGGAAGCGCGCCTCATCTCTGAACCGATCCAGGTACTCGCGCTTCCATTCGTCGCTTTCGGCGACTGTGCGGAGCGCGTCCTCCCAAAACGCCACCGATTCAACAGGGACATCAGGTGGCATCACGACGCCTCGAAGCTGCACGTGCTCGATGTCGTAGCCGAGCTCCTTGAGCGACGGGGTGTCGGAGAGCGACGGCAACCGCGCGGCCGTGCTCACGGCAATCGGCCGCAGCGTGCCGGCCTCGATCTGCGGCAGCACCTCGCCAGGGTTGCCGAGCATGAAATCGATATGACCGCCGAGTACGGCGGTCATGACCTCGCCTTCACCATCGAACGGGACGGTGTCGATCGTCACACCGCTCGCGTTTTGAAGCATGCGGGCAAGCAGCACCGGATCCGAGACGACACCGACGGTGCCGGTCGTCAGGCGCCGCGCCTTCTTCACGTCGGCGAACGACCGAATAGGTGAAGCGGCACGAACGGCCAGGATGTATGGCGACATCGCAATCGCTGCGACGGGAGTGAAGTTCTTGTACGTCACGTCCGAGGCGCCAAGCAGCGGCGTCGTGAAGAAGCTGACGCTGACGGTTGCCAGCGTGTAGGGGTTGCGCGCCTGCTTCGCGACGTAGGTGTAGCCAATCGCACCGCTGCTGCCTGGACGGTTCTCCACGAGCAGATTGACGGGGACGAGCTTCAGCTCTCGAGTGACGTTCGCAATGGTCCGGCTGAGGATGTCGCTGCCTCCCCCGGCCCCAAACGGGACGATGATCGTGACGTCACGCGCCGGATAGGAGGCGGGCGTCTCACGCGACACCTCGCGGCTGCAACCGGCGATTGCAATGGCGAGCGCAAGTCCGAGGATGGTCGAGGTGGAACGCATCATCGAGGCTCCTTCGCCACGTCCTCGCGAAGCAGGTAGCCGTGGCTGTCGCGCCCGTCGAGCAGGCTCTGGCGGGGGTCGGTGATTTGCGCCTCGCGAAGCGCGTCGTAGTTCGGCGTGAAGCCGAGTCCTGGCCCCCCTGGGATGGTCAGCCTTCCGTCGACGGGATCGGGCGTTCCGTGGAAGAACCGCTTCCCGGTCATCCACATTCCGTAGTGGAACTCGACGGGGCCTCCGTTCATCAACCCGCACAGGTGATGCATGTTGAAGATCGGCCAGCCGCCGCCGTTGGCCATTGGAAGGTTGAAGGCCTGCGCCATGTGCGCAACCTTGAGCGTTTCGGTGATGCCGCCGTTATAGATCGCGTTCGGCTGAATCACGTCGACGGCATGGTTGACAATGAGCTCACGGTAGCGCCAACGGTGGCCTTCCATCTGACCGGCAGCCACCGGAATGGACGTCTGGCGCCGGAAGTCTGCAAGCGCTCTGGCGTCGTTCTGCTGGATCGGCTCCTCGAACCAGAGAATGTTGCAGTCCTCGATGCCGCGCGCCAGAAGCCTCGCGTCGTGAGGGTTGAACCAGCAGTTTGCGTCGATCATCAGGTCGATGTCGGGCCCGATCGCCTCGCGCGCCGCGCGAACTCGGCGCACATCGTCTTTCCAGGTCCGGGTCGGCTCGCCGCCGACGACCATCTTCAGCATCTTGTGGCCTTCGGCCACGAATTTCCTGCCGTACTCCCCGAGCTGCTTCTCGTCGAAGAACGGATAGCCGAACGTGGCATACGTCGGCGCCCAGTTCCGGTACCCGCCCAACAGCTCGTGGATCGACCGATTCGCCTGCTTGCCACGGATATCCCACAGCGCGACGTCCACGGCCGACAGCGCGTTGGAGATCACGCCCGTGTACGTGCGGCTGTTCAGCTTTCTCCAGACGTGCGAGTGAATCTCCTCGGTGTGCAGGACGTCGCGGCCTTTGAGCGCCGGACCAAGATGGTGCTCGATGCAGGCTATGACAGCCCAGGGCAGGATCGAGCCGGTGATCCCGAAGCCCGTCAATCCATCCTCTGTCTCTACCTGGACGAAGACGAACATCCGGCTTTCGATCGACTTGCCGATGTTCGGGAGATCGATTTCGTGCCGATGCAGAGAGGCAGAGACCTTTCCAATCTTCATTCGTGACTCCGTTCGAACGGAAGGCCGATCCACTCGCGTGACCGAGCCTGGATCGCCGGCAGTTATCGTATATGATGGGCCACCCGAGAGAAGAACGCCTCAGGAGAGAACCGTCAATGCTGAAGAACGTGCTGACCGGAACGATAGTGATGGCGTGCGCAGCAAGCATGGTGCTGGCACAAGGTGGCCAGGGAGGCGGCCGCGGACGTGGCGCGCAGGAAGCGTTTCCGACGCCGCAGCAGTTCACCTCTTCCAAGCAGACCCAGCAGCACATTGCGACGGCGATGAAGATGGCGCAGAGCGATCTCGTTGCGGACGCCAAGGCGTTCTGCACACCGACCGGACCCCAGCGTCCCGCGCTGGCCAGGCAGGCCGCAGGGCTCGCACCAGAACCCGACCGGCTGGTCGAGCCCATTCGCATGTTCGAGAACCTCTACTACGTCGGCTTCAGCGATGTCGGCGCCTGGGTGATTCCGACCAGCGACGGCATCATCGTCTTCGAGGCGTTGAACAACGGCGACGAGGACCCGGACATCCTGGTCAACAAGCTTCCGGCCATGGAGGCGATCGGGCGGCAGTATCCAACCGGCGCGCACCCGTTCCTGTACGGTTCAGCGCGGTTCGGTCGCTACCTGGACATCATGCTCGAGTGCGGCAGGGCACGACTTGCTGCATTGGAGTCGGCCAGCTCATAGCGTGCGCTATCTCGTCACCGCCTGTGTCAAGTCGGGGCGCCATGAGGCGCTGAAGCGCGCCGTCGATGACGGATCGATTGGTGCGGGCTCCGTTGCGGGCGACGAATATCTCCGCAACATGGCACAGGCGCGCGAACTGCCGGATGGCCGCGTACGGTGGGTCGAGGTTTGCTTCTGTTCCACGCCGCTTGCCGAAGAACGGCCGTACTGGGAGGAGTATTTCGAGATCCTGCAGGTGAAAGACGCCCACGCGCGCAGCAGGTGCCGCGATGCGAGCGGCGAAGAGCCGTGGGCGTGCTGCGACTGTGACTGCACGGATCGCCTCGAGCGGTGGCTTGCACAGCAAGGGCAGCCGTTCCAACGCTGACTTCAGAGTAGACCGGAGCTCCTTGAGTTGACGTAGAGCCCCCTTTCGGAGGCGCCAGGCGGGTCCAAAAGGACCCGCCCTACGTGTCAACTCAAATGAGCTGCGAGGATAGGTCTTTCAGGCACGCGGAATAAGGCAAGATCGGGTGTTGTCGAAGGGCACTGGGCGCACAATCGCTAAGATCGCCGTCGTCGCGCTGGCGCTCGTGGCCGCGTGGGCGCCAATAGGCCCCTCGGTCGTCGAAGACTGGTTTTCAACCGGCATTTATCCTGCCATCCAGCGCACGGTCACGCCATTCTCGAACTTCGCTCCACTCGCACTCCTGGACGCTCTGAGTGTGGCCGCAGTGATCGTCGT
>DATCJA010000146.1:0-12492 GCA_036507475.1 Vicinamibacterales bacterium | reverse complement strand
CGAACTGAACCACGTAGTTGGCAGTATGCAGTAGGCAGTTCACAGTTGGCTGCCAACCGCCTACCGCCTACCGCCTACTGAGAACTACAGTGTCACTTCGTCTGAATATGAATCCCGCATTCCAATTTCTGGCCCTGCCAGCGTCCGGAGCGCGGATTGGCCGGGTCGAGCGGAAACGACGTGCACGGTTCGCAGCCGATGCTCGTGTAACCAAGGTCGTACAACGGCAGCAGTGGAACGTCATGCTGTCGCGCGTACGCCCAGACGTCCTTTGCGGTCCACGCCGCCAGCGGGCTGACACGCTGGATGACCTTTCCGCTTGGCAGCCGGAACGGCTCTACCTCCTGCAGGTGTGCGCGCGATGGGGACTGATCGCGTCGCAGCGCGGTGAACCACACGTCGTAGTGCTCGAGCGCCGTGAACAGCGGCTCGACCTTGTGCCGGCGGCAGCATGCGTCAGTGCTCTCCGCTTCCCAGAGCCCTGGACGAGGCTGCGCCGCACGCAGCGTGATGAGGTTGAGATTCCACGCCCGCGTCATTTCGTCGCGGTATTGGAGCGTTTCGGCGAAATGGTGGAAGGTGTCGAGGAAAAGGATCGGCAGGTCTGGGCGCTGCTGCCGCAGCAGGTGCGTCAGCACGACGCACTCCGCCTGGAAGCTCGACGTGAGGCACGGCGATTCCGCATCGGCAAGCGCTCCAGCGATGACGTCTCGCGCGTCACTCATATCAGCATCTCCTCGAGCGCTTTCTCGACCGCCGCGATTGCCTCTGCGTCCGATCCGGCCTGGCGCGCCAGCTGCACGAGCCGGGCCGCGGCGCCAAAGGTGGTGTCAGGCTCGGTCCTGTCGCCTTCACCGAGGCCTGTAATCATTCCCGCCCCGCAGGTGAATCCGCTCGCCGGATCGATCAGGATGAAACTGCCCGTGGTTCGGTTGTTGTCGTAGCGATCGAACACGAGCGGGCGCGTCGCCGACACGGTGACGGTGCCGATCTGGTTCAACGCGAGCCCCCGGCTGAGGGCGGCGGCGACACTTCGCGTGGTGTGCTTCAGTACGTACACGCGCGCGGGATCCGCGGGACGCTCGTCCATCCAGACGACCTCCGCCTGGAAGCGGTTCCCGACGTGCGGCGGGTGGGCAACGCTGGACAGCTGATCACCTCGACTGATGTCGATCTCGTCATCGACGACCAGCGTCACCGACATCGGCGCAAACGCCACATCGAGGTCGCCCTCGTACGTCACGATCCGCTTGACCCGTGCGGTGCGAGCGGAGGGCCACGCCGTCACCGTGTCGCCCACCCGAACGATGCCGGCAGCTATCTGGCCCGCGTACCCTCGAAACTCACGATCGGGCCGTATCACGAGCTGCACGGGGAAACGGAACGGCGACAGCGTGAGGTCACGTGTCACCGTAACGGTCTCGAGATGCTCGAGCAGACTTGGCCCTTCGAACCACGGGGTTCTGGGGCTCAGGGTCGTCACGTTGTCGCCGTGAAGCGCGCTGAGCGGCAGGGCATGGCACCCCACGTCGCCGAGGATCTCTTCGAACGCGCCGCGAATGTCCTCGAACACCTCGCGGCTGAAGTCGACCAGATCCATCTTGTTGACGGCGAGGACGTACTCCGAGATGCCGAGCAGACTTGCGATTCGGGCATGGCGCCGCGACTGAGTCCTCACGCCCTGCGTCGCGTCCACGAGCAGAATCGCCAGATCGGCCGTGGAGGCGCCGGTCGCCATGTTGCGTGTGTACTGCTCGTGCCCCGGTGTGTCCGCCAGGATGAACTTGCGGCGCGCCGTTGCGAAATAGCGGTACGCCACATCGATCGTGATCCCCTGTTCGCGCTCCGCCTTGAGGCCGTCGGTGAACAGCGAGAAGTCGATTGGTCCCACGCCGCGATTCTGCGAAGCCGCGCGAACCGAATGCACTTGGTCCTCGTATACTGCCTGCGAATCGTGCAGCATCCGCCCAATCAGGGTGCTCTTCCCATCGTCCACGCTGCCGGCGGTGCAGATGCGCAGCAGGCCTGACATCAGAAGTAGCCCTCGCGCTTTTTCAGCTCCATCGATCCGTCCTGATCGTGATCGATGACGCGCAGCTGGCGTTCGGACTGCCGCGCCGCCACCAGCTCCTCGATGATCTTCGGCACCGTGTCGGCGTCAGAGCGAACCGCTCCGGTGCACGGCGAGCAGCCGAGCGATCGCATCCGGCATCTGACCACCTGCAGCGTGTCGCCAGGCAGGACCGGAACGAACGGTTGCTCAGGCACGATCAGCGAGTTGCCGCGGACGATGACCTCGCGCTCGGTGGCGAAATACATGGGAACCACTGGGATGCGCTCGACGTGGATGTACTGCCAGACGTCGATCTCGGTCCAGTTCGAGAGCGGAAAGACCCGGATCGTCTCGCCCGGCTGCAACCTGGCGTTCAGCAGATGCCACAGTTCCGGCCGCTGCCGTTTCGGATCCCACTGACCCTTCGCGTCGCGCACGGAGAAGATGCGCTCCTTGGCGCGCGAACGCTCCTCGTCGCGACGAGCGCCGCCAAGGGCTGCGTCGAAGCTGCCAGCTTCGAGCGCGTCGAGCAGCCCCTTCGTCTTGAGCAGGCCGCAGCAGCGCTGCGTGCCCACCTTGAACGGCTGCGTGCCATCCGCGATCGCCGTGCTATTCGTGTGGACGATGAGACGCGCCCCGACGGCCCTGGCCATCTGGTCTCGAAACTCGATCATTTCGCGGAACTTGTACGTGGTGTCGACGTGCAGGAGCGGAAACGGAATCGGACCGGGATGGAACGCCTTCTGAGCCAGGCGCAGCATGACGGACGAGTCCTTGCCGATCGAATAGAGCATCACGGGACGTTCGAACTCCGCCACGACCTCGCGGAGGATGTGGACGGCTTCCGCCTCCAGCGCGCGGAGATGATCCATGCGCATCGCGGGGGCAATGGTCGGTTCCGAAGAGACGGTCGCAGTAGTCATAGGCACAAAAACAAAAAAGCCCGGGACGGTTGGTCCCGGGCTTTCAATCTGCTGTGTTGCTGGTTTGTTCGCTTTATGCGGTGGTGCGCGTGCCAGACAGCCAGACAGACGGCGCCGAGACCGGGATGGTCTCCCGACAACAACAACACGCGCACATCTGGCTGAGTGTGAACAACACGGTTCCTGAGATTCTACACATGCTCACCTCGGAGTCAAACGGACTTGCGGCGAAGCCGCCCCTTTCACCCTACTGATGCGGTAGACTTTCTTCATGCTCTCAAAGAAGTCGAAGTATGGCCTCAAGGCACTCCTGGTCCTGGCAGACGAGCCCGGGCGTGGGCCTATTCAGTCGTCTGAACTTGCTGAAAGGCAAAGACTTCCGAAGAAGTTCCTCGAGGCCATCCTCCTCGAGCTGAAGCGCCGCGGCCTTGTGCAGAGCAAGAAAGGTCGGTCTGGCGGATACGTCCTCAGCCGTCGCCCCGGCGATATCACCGTCAGCGAGGTCATTCGCGCACTCGACGGGCCGCTAGCGCTCGTGCCGTGCGTCAGCCAGACGGCCTACATGCGGTGCGACGAGTGCTTCGAGGAAGATACCTGCGGCGTGCGCCTGGTCATGAAGGAAGTTCGCGACGCGACCGCGCATATACTTGATAACACGACACTTGCAGGACTCAGTGCGCGGGTTGCCGCGTCACGTCGCAGCAGGCTGGCCGGGACGCGGCTGGCGAGCGATTCTCGAACCACCAACTCCGCGAAGCCAGCGCTGTAAGTCGTCCTGACAGCGGATATCTCCGCCCCAAGATCTCTAATCCCGGCGCCCCATCGGCGCCATGTTTTTGGCCTATTAAGTCTATAGGAATAATATGAACGATCGAGGGGAGCGCGACGAGCCTGGTGCCCGTCTCGAGTGCCTGGGTTCGGGGCACGCCTGAGTCTCTAGGAAAAGTCATGACCGACCTGCACATGATCGCGCTCGCCGGCATCACGCTGCTTGCCGCCGTTGTCAACGGTGCACTCGGCTATGGGTTCTCATCGATCACCGTGCCGGTCGCGCTGCTGTTCCTGGCCAATCGCGTCCTGAATCCGGCGTTGGTCCTGATCGAGGTTGTGCTGAATGCGTACGTGCTGTGGAACAACCGCGAGGCGCTCCCCAACGTCTGGCGACGCGTGATGCCGATGATCGTGGGGCTGGTGCCCGGCGTTGCCCTGGGTACGGCTCGGGCTCGTTGAAAGCAACGCTGCGTATCTGGTCCTTGCCGGCGTCGGCACTCTCGACATCTGGCTCTTGTATCGCTTCTTCTCCTACGCATCGACGTCGCCGCGGGTGAGCCAGGAACCACACGTGGACGTCGTCCGCGCCGGATCCTGACGTTGGCGTCGGTTCCGGCTTCCGATACACGCTCAATTTCCCGTCCGTCGAGGAAAGTCAACACTGCGTTCCCGTTCGACCGCAGGCTACTGAGGCTGTACCCGCTGTGCCAGATTCACGACGGCCTGCACGAGGGACCGAGAGTCGATCGGCTTGGCCAAGTGCAATTGAAATCCCGCCTGGAACGCTTGCTGGCGGTCCTCCTCTCGCGCGAACGAGGTGAGGGCGGCGGCCGGAATTGATGCTCGTTGGGGCGGTTGTGACGCCCGGAGCCTGCGAATCAAGCTGTACCCGTCCTCGTCTGGCATGGCGACATCCGTCAGGAGCACGTTTACCCGTTTCGTCTGCAACAGGTCGAATGCTTCCGCAGCGGACGCTGCGGTCAACACTCCCGCCCCGTAGTGTTCCAGGGTTGCGGCCACGAGCTCGCGGCCGTCCGCGTCGTCATCGACGACGAGCACTGAAATGGCTTCAAGGCATCCTGGAACCGGCTGAGGCGCTGGCAGCTCCGACGTCGATGTCGCGATGTCGGCGTCCTTCTGGTCGGCAAAGACGGCAACGGTCGGCAGCCGCACGATAAAGGTCGAGCCCTGACTCTCACCCGCACTTTCCGCTCTGACGGTGCCGCCGTGTGCCTCCACGAGATGTCTGACAATCGAAAGGCCGAGCCCGAGCCCACCGTGCCGTCGCGTCATGGTTTCGTCCGCCTGACGAAATGGCTCGAACACCGACGGCAAGAAATCAGGAGGAATGCCCTGCCCTGTGTCGGTGACCGACATTTCAACCATGCTGTCTGCCCGGCGAACGCGCATGTGAACCGCACCACCATCCGGCGTGAACTTGATGGCATTCGACAACAGATTCACGACGATCTGCTGAAGTCGACCGGGGTCTGCATAGAAGGTCCTCAGCGACGGATCGGTCTCCAGCGCGAGATCAATTCGCTTCCTGTCGGCCGACGGCTGCACGACGTCCAGGGCAGTTCGAACGACCTCGGCCAAGTCAATCGCCCTTCGCTCCAGACGAAGTTTGCCGGACATGATGCGTGAGACGTCGAGCAACTCGTCGATGAGCTGTACCTGGCGGCCGGCGTTCGTGTAGATCGCCTCCAATGCCCGTCCGCGCTTTGTGTGGTCGATCTCTCCACGCTGCAGGATGTCGGCCCAACCGAGGACGGCGTTCAGCGGCGTGCGCAGCTCGTGAGACACCATGGCGAGGAATTGATCCTTCAAACGGTTCGCGTGTTCAGCATCGCGCCCGCGCTCGAGCAGCGCGGCCTCCATCTCCTTGCGATTGGTGATGTCGGTCACCGCCGCGACGGTAAAGGCACCGCCATCGGTTTCGAAAGGACTGAGGCCGATCTCGACCGGTACTTCAGACCCGTCCTTGCGGAGCGCGTAGAGATCGCGCCCTTCGCCCATCGACCGGCGAGTGGCATCGGCGGTGAAACCCTTGCGGTACTCCGGGTGTTGACCACGGAAGCGGGCCGGGACCAGGCGATCGATCGATTCCCCCACAATCTCGTCCGGCGTGTAGCCAAAGAGTGGCCCGGTGAGGGCATTGGCGTAGGTGATCGTACCGTGCCGGTCGACGACAATCATGGCCGTGGGAGCTGCCTCGATGGCGAGGCGAAACCGCTCTTCCGACTGCTTCCGCTCTGTCACGTCTGCACACACGCCAACCATGCGATCGGGCTCGCCACGGTCGTTCAAGAACAGTTGCCCACGTCCCTCGACCCAGCGCATCGTGCCGTCGCCACGCACGATTCGGTACTCGATATGGTGATCGCGCCCCTGTTGGACCGCCTCGGTGATTGCCGCGAGCGTACGGTCGCGATCATCGGGGTGGATCTCTTCTCGAAACACCTCAAATGTGCCTGGAAAGGTTCCAGGCGCATACCCATGGATGGCCTCGAGCCCCGGCGACCATTTCAGGTCCCCCGTGCCCATCGTCCATTGCCAAGTGCCCATGCGACCGGCTTCCAAGGCCACCCGCAACCGGCGTTCCGCTGCTTCCGCGTCGGTGCGCGCCAGCCGCTCGGCCGCGACCAGCGCCGTCCGTTCTCGCTCGATCCGCCGTCGCTCGCTGACGTCACGGAACACCATGACCGCGCCCGTCATCTGTTCCTCAGGGGTCTTGATCGGCGCAGCGCTATCGTCCACCGGGATTTCGCGGCCGTCTTTCGAGATCAGCACGGTGTGATTCGCGAGACCCACAATCACCTGCTCGCGCAGCACGGTGTCAATCGGATTTTCGGCCGGCCGCCGCGTTTGCTCGTTGAGGATCACGAACACTTCCTCAAGTCGCTTCCCGACTGCGTCCGCCTCGGTCCACCCAGTCAGGGCCTCCGCGACCGGATTCAGCCGGGTGACGCGTCCGTGCTCGTCGGTCGCAATGACCGCATCGCCAATACTCGCCAGCGTGACCCTGAGCCGCTCGGCGTTGTCTGCAGCTCGTAGTCGCTCAGCGCCGAAACGCCGCGTGCCGAAGAACAGCACCAACAAAGCGATCAGCGCCAGACCTGTACTGACGAACCTAGTCGTTTGGGCCGAGCGGTAGCTCTGTGCGGCCTGGGCGGTGCGTACCTTCAGGAGCGCATCCTCGCGCGCCTCCATGCGAGCCACGATGACCCGTATGTCATCCATGAGTCGCTTGCCGACATTGTCGGCGACGGCGGCTTGTGCGGCGGCGAAGCCTGACTCCTGGCGCTGCCGGACCGCCTCGGCGAGCTCACCGAGTTTGAGCTCCGAGGCGGCCGACAGGCGATCGAGATCTTGCTGGTGCTCGGGGTTATCTGTTGTGAGCGCACGAAGGTTTGCCAACTCGGACGGCAACGTCGCGCGCGCCTGATCGTACGGTTCAAGATAGGCGGGCTGACTAGTGATCACGAACCCCCGCTCGCCGGTCTCCGCATCGACCATCGTCGCGAGCAGCCGCTCTAACCCCGCCTTCACGGCATTGGCATGGGCGACGCTTTCAGCCGTCTCGTAGACATTCCGGAGATTGGCGAGACCGACGAAGAGCGTCGCGATCAACACGACGACGATCACGACGAATCCAACCCAGAGCCCTGGCGTCAGGACACTGGATGACCTCATCGTTGGGCCAACTCGCCCTAAAACGCCTGAATTGCGAGGCGTCGGTTCATCCATCGACGTCCTGTGCTCAATGTCGGGCCAATGGCCATCGCATAACGGCCGATCGGAACAGACTCGTATTGTTGTGAACAACCGAACGACGCTGGCAGCAGATCTCCCAGCTCATTGGCACCTTCGCTCGAAGGGAGGCACGTCCATCGACTCGTTTCTGGTGCGGCTGCTGCGATGGTCGATGCGGCAACGCAGAGCATAGCTGGCCCGAAAATCCGGCCAAAACGCACGGGCGAGGAACCCTATACGTTACAGGGCCACGGTTTCCGTCGTCTGTTAGCTTCTGACACAGCGCGGCTGGGCGATAGGTGCAGTCATCGTTGAAGAGCAGAACGGGTCACGGCCGTGAGCAGATCCGTCGCGGTGCGATAACACTCGCACGAGGCCGCTTCGAGGTTTTCTCGGTCGACGACCGTGACGCGCCCTCGGTGATACCTGATCAAGCCGGCTTTCTGGAGCGTACCCGCGACCACCGTCACGGTGGGCCGACTGGTCCCCAGCATCATGGCCGCGAATTCCTGCGTCAACGGGAACTCGTCTGTTCCAACGCGGTCGTGAGCCAGTAGCAACCATCGGGACAACCGTTGCTCGACGGAGTGGACGGCGTTGCACGCGGTCGACTGCATGATGAATCCAACCAGCGCCTGACCGTATCGAGTGAGCAAATTGTAAAACGCGCCGCGTCGATCCATCTCCTGGCGGAACGCCTCGGCTGACATCGTGTAGCACGTGTCGGTCTCGGCCTGCACCATCGTGGCTGACGGCGAGGGGTCTCGATTCAGAGCCGCCGACATACCCAGCATGCCTTCGCGGCCAATCGTGGCGACTTCCACCATGGCGCCGTCCTTGAGGACCGTGACCACAGAGATGAACCCACCTCCAGGGAAGTAGACCTGATCAATCGGCTGACCCGGTTTGTGAAGAAAGCGTTTGAGTTTGAGGGGCGTGGTGCCCAACGTGGTGGCGAGTCGCGCGTAATCGTCGGCTGGAAGTGCCGCCAGAAGGTTGTTTGCCGGCGGCGGGCGGTTCGAGGATGGTAGACGTCGCTTGGGAGTCATGCGGCAACCTCTTTCCTGGTTCTGAAGAGGCTGTCGCTTCAGCCAAGCTCTGCCCTATCAGGGCGAGGCAAGTGGCACGACTCTCAGGAAACTACCGTGCGAGAGTAGCACGTCCGAGCCTGCGTGTGTCAGATCCTAACAGACGAGCGCAGCTCCTCTCGGTAGTCTGAACAGCAGGTGGGAAGCCAGATGCCGAAAGCCGCGAGACGAAGAACCGACAACGTGCTGACGATGCCGCCGGGGGAATCCCCAACCGCGGTGGCGATCGCGTCAGCTGTGACCGAGGGCGACATCGCCCGGCGCGCATTCGAGCTTTACTGCGATCGAGGTCGCGAGGACGGGCACGATGTTGACGACTGGCTGAACGCCGAACGCGAATTGCGTGATGCGGCCAGTGCCTCGGCCGCCTGACCATGGCATCGCGCTGACCCGTGACGACATCCCTCGACCAACGGGTGCTGGAGCGTATTCGCGCCGAGTACCTTGAAATGCCCGGCATGAAACTGAGGATCGAACAGGTACAGCGTCTGTGTGGAATCGAGCAGACGATGTGCAAACTGGTCCTGGACGCGCTCGTGAAGGCGAACTTTCTGTGCCTCAAATCCGACGGAACGTACGTCCGGTTGACGGAAGACAGCTCGTCTCTCCCGCGCCCGGCGAAGGCGGCGCTGAAGTCGACGCTTTTTGTGACGACGGCGCGCCGCGCGAGCTAGAGCCGCCTCCCAATGCCCGGGCTGTGAGAGCGTCTATGCGGAGGGAGTCAGATCCCGTCACCTCACCGACGAGCGAACCGCTGGAACGTTGCGCCGCCGATATCGTCCCCGCCGTAGCATTCCTTCGCACGTTCCTTTGGACCGCTATACGGCCCCAAACGCGAATTATGTACTCGTTGTGAATCCGTATAGCGGTCCTAGGCGCGCGGAGCGCGCCAGGTAGATACTGCCCAACCAGCCAAGGGCAATCTCCACAGGGATATCAAGGGCAGGCCCTTGGCTGGTTAACTCCGTGTCTCTGTTATTACGTGGCCCGTCTGCGTTGACGGCGTGCACCCGCGAGTAGTACAAAGTACGGCTCTTCTCGAACCTCTGGAGGCTCCTGGTGTCGACACTGCAGATTCGTCCGGACATCCGCGCTGAATACTCCTCGCTCTTCGGGCAAAAGACAGTCAACAACCGAACGGTCGTCGTCGAAGACGTGATCGCGAGACTGACCGAAGCCGTCCGCGGCGAGCTGCCACAGCTGCTTGCTGAGCGGTTGGCGTTTCAAGAGCAGGTCGGCCGCAAGGCAGCGCGGTATGGGTTTCTGCCCGCGACAGAGGAGGTCAGCGACGCGGACGGCAATCGCACGACGGTGGCGGCGATTCGCCGCGGCCTCCTGGACGGGTTTTTCGGCCGCCGCACGGCCGACGCCTGGCAGCTGAATCCAACGGTTCCGATCCCGGCCGACACGATGCGGCCCGGTCTCGAGGGGACCGGCCCTGCGATCGATATGGGCATGGCGATGGGCGCGCTCAACAGCGGCGCGTCGCAGTGGATGTGGGACTGGGAAGACGCGGGCGGCGACTACAAGGATCAGCTGTACCGGGGATGGGTCAACCTGGCCGACATCCTCGCGCACAAGTGGGACGGCAAGCCGTACGTTCATCCTGCAAAGAAGCGCACCTACACGATCGACACGCCGCCCGAGAAGTGGCCGACGATTCTTCACCGGGTTGCAGGGATCCACTTGCGCAGTCGACAGATGACACTGGACGGCGAGCCGGTTCCCGCCATCGTTCCCGGTCTGGTCATTCACGCGGTCAGCAACTTCGAGTCGCAGAAGCGGAACGGCTCGGGCATTTACTACTACATCCCCAAGATCGAAACGTGGCAGGAAGCGCGCCTCGTGGCGACGCTGCTGAAGCGGCTGGAGGAGGCGCTCGGCCTCCAGCGCGGCACCCTGAAGATCAAGATGCTGAACGAGCGCGCCGAGTACGTGCTGCAGCAAGAAGCCATCATGTGGGTGCTGCGCGAGAACCTCATCGGCCCGAACGTCGGGCGCTGGGACTACATCAACAGCCGGGAGGAGATGTTCCGGCACGATCCCGCGATGGTGATTCCCGATCCGCACGCGGTGACGATGACCGAGCCGTCGATGTCGTACTACACGATGCGCAACGCGCTGCTCGCGACGCTCGCCGGCGGCATGCCCATCGGCGGGATGGCGGCGCAGATGCAGAACCCACGCGCCCCCGAAAACGACGCGAAGGCGCTGCGTGACATCTGGTTCGACAAGCTGCGCGAGCGGCTCACGGGGCTCTTCCGGATCGACGGGAAGCCGTACGACACGTACCGCCAGAGCTGGGTTGCGACCGTCGCCCGCGATTATGTCGACGCCGGGCGCGAGCCGCTCGTCACCGACATCGCCGATCTGCAGCGTGTCGTCGACAAGGCAACCCCTGAGGAGCGAGGCCGGCTCGAGGTGCTGGGGCTGCTCGCGGGGGGGCGCATCCAGCCGCTCGAGCTCACGGGCGCCGATCTCACCGTGGAGAAGCTGTTCTCAGACGAGGCCCTCGAACGCCTGCTCGCGCGTCCGAACGGACCGACCACCGAAGGCGGGATGCGCTACGCGATGTACATGGCGACGGAATATATGTACCAGCAGCTCCAAGGCAACAACGCCGCGGCGATCTACGACCCGAACACGGGCCTGCGATTCATGAACGATCTCGCGACGTACGAAATCTTCTGGCACTTCCTGTACCTCGCGGTGTATCACGGCGTCGAGCTCACCGCGGACGGCAAGATGACGCGCAAGGGCGATCGCGTCACGCCCGAGCTGTTCGTCAGGCTGATCGACGAGCGGCGCGACACGGTCAAGGACCTGTTCAAGACGCTGAACGTCTCGTACGAGCAGACGCACGCGGAGCTGGTGCTGCAGGTGCTCAAGCATCAGGTCGTGGAAACCGGCCCCGATGGTCGGCTCGTGCCGCAGCCGCGCTGGATCAAGTACGGCTCGCGGGTGCTGCTGTCGATCATCGAGCAGCCCGGGGCGGATCGAGAAGCGATTCTCGATGCCATCTTCGGCGATCGAGAGGATGTCGTTGCGAGGCTGGGCCGCGCTGCCGACCCGGCAACCCGGGCTCGACTGGAGAAGGCGCTCAACGCATACGACTACGTCTACGACGTTCCCCACGCGGCGGCTCCGGCCGCGTAGGCTGACAGACAAATTCAAAATGCAAAATTCAAAATGCAAACACTGATATTCGAACAGGGCGCGGCGTTTGCATTCTGCATTTTGCATGATTTTGCATTTTGAATTACACGCAGCAGCATCAGTCTTCCAGGTTCTCCCGGAACACCGGCTGCCCGGGATCCAGGCGGCCGTCGATGATGGCGTCGATCAGTTGTCCGAACGCTCGGGCTGCTTCCGGAAGCGACGGGTAGCCGCGCTCCCACTGGAGCGTGCCGCTGCCGGAGTAGACGAGGGTGAAATACCGGCCAGAGGAGTACTGGAGCTCGAGCAACTGGTTCGGCCTGTCGGGATCGCCCACCTGGCCGAGCACGTCCATCAGTCCAATCGACCACTGTCGCCCCTTCGGATCGACGACGATCCGGTGCTCGAGGTATTGCCA
The DNA here is from genome assembly GCA_036507475.1 of Vicinamibacterales bacterium. Lineage (GTDB taxonomy): Bacteria > Acidobacteriota > Vicinamibacteria > Vicinamibacterales > UBA2999 > DATCJA01. The sequence continues at coordinate 327 of DATCJA010000146.1, read as the reverse complement.
GTCGTCCAGGCTCCAGAGGGGCATAGTAATCCGTCAATACCTCATTCTGAAAGCAACTGATCCAGCGCCCGCGCGACGTGGGCGCCGGTAAACGGTTTCGGGATGAGGAGGACGTGGTCGGCCTGCCGCGACCGCAAGTCTGCATCCGCCTTCTCGGGCGTATCGCTGATGATGACGACAGGCAGCTCGGCAAGCGACGGATCGCCTCTCACGATGTCGAAGAGCGATGCGCTCATCTCGAAGGCCGAACAGTCGAGCACGAGCGCATCCGCCCGCTCGTCGACGAGTTTCTCGCCGACCGCGTCCGTGTAGCCGGTGGCGACGACG
>DATCJA010000145.1:0-24954 GCA_036507475.1 Vicinamibacterales bacterium | reverse complement strand
CGACATCGGTTTCGAGTCGAGACCCACGCCGGCCTTGTTGACAATCGCAACGCCAGAATTATCTGCAAGGACCAACAATGACGGACCGGCGGCGATAGTTAGATCGGGACTAGGGAACCGCGGATCGATACCGTTGAAATCGGACTGTAATCTGAAGGCAGGCAATGGCTCAGAGACGCCGAATAGATTCGGAGTCGCACGCGGTGGAAGGACCGTGTCCTGAGCACTCCGGCCAGCAAACGAAACGGAGACGACAAGACTACTCAGCCCGAAAACACCAAGGGCAAACGGTGGTCGTTCTCAGCCCGGTCGGCGTGGCGATCAGCGGACTCGGGATCCGATACGCCTCCAACGCCGGCTGGATCGCGGTCTGCCTCGTCTTCCTGGCCGCATTCTCGGCGGCGCCCCCCTTGGCAGCTCGCGTCAACCGCCTGCAACAGGGCCGCAAAGCTGCCGAGCGATGCATGAAGCGTTTGCTGCATGCTTGTGGGCACAGTTTCGGTTATCCAGCCTGTCACATCCGCGTCAACGTCATGAAATTCTCGGTAGTGGTCTAGTTGAAACTAGACCACTACCAAATTCTCGACTGATGCAAGACGGAGAAGGGTCGATGCGGCCACGGCATTCAACATGGAGAGAGACTCAGACCTCGACATCGAGATCGACGCAATGGCGGGCGTGAGTGGCCAGGCTGCCCTCAACCGCAGGCCTGCATTCGGCGATATTTCACTGCCACTTCAGCCAGGTGGACCGGACTGGGGCCTGAGAGAAGCGGAAAAGTCCAAAGTGCGTCAGACCTTGAAGAGCATCCTCAGTGTGCCGGTATTCGACCGGGCGGATCCTGAGGGCCCGTTGCTCGCGACGCTGCAGGTCGACAGCGACCTGTCGCTCGCCGACAGCGGACTGGATCAGGAAGAGAAATGGCGAATGGCCGAACGATTCGCCGACGTGGTATCGTTGCTCTTGGAGGCAGGACGATGATCGTCCGACATCAAACGAAGAACACCGCAGTTCCAAACGCAACGCAAGTCAAGCCTGGGGTGTTTGTCGCGAATTCGTCGACCTCTGTCTTTGTTCCGGCTGCCCCGCCCAAGAAGAAATAGCCTCATCCGCGGTCTGCACGCTGCTCGAGCTCTCACCTCGACGCCGCGAGCAGGGCTCTTCCCTTCGCGAGCACCTCGTCATAGTGCCGCTCGAGCGTGTTGTTCGTGCCCCGGCAGCCGGCCACCACCTTTTCAGTCCAATCCAGATACTCGATTCGCCTGGCGAGAGTCCAGTGCGACGGCGGATGCTCGATCACGTCCGTCATGTTAGCGATCTTGTCGGCCAGCTTGATGGCCTTCGCGCGCCGCGACAACACGGATGCGTGCTCGACCTGCAGCTTCTTCCGCAGCGCTTTATCGAGCGTCTTGTCGTCGGTCATCTCCTCGACGCGAACGTCCGGAGTCTACTGTATGGCCCAGTCTCAGGTCGCCACGAGGGACTGACGCTGTAGGTGCTCCAGCATTCGCCGTCGGTGCGCGAGCTGACCTTCGTTCAGCGCGGCGCGGCTGCCGGAATCGTGACGTGTGAGGGGCGATTGCAGCTCCGCTGGCCGGTCAGCCAACCGCCGAGCGGGGGCGTGGTTCATTTCGTGGAGGTAGCATTCGAAGCAGAGTGTATGGTCACGGTCGGCACGAACGGCGCCGCGACACCGAAATCGCGCTTTCCGCTCGCGGCACTGCAGGCACAGGTGCTTCGGGGTCCGTCTCGTCTGAACACTGGACATCGTAGCCTCCTCAAAAGAGCCAAGATATCCAGCAACAATGACAGCGGAGGTCATACGCCAGACCTTCGCCAGCGACGATATTCGTCCTCGCCGAATGCTTTTCCAGGAGACGGCTCAAACAACCGTGGCCAGTTCGGCGTCCGTTGCGACGCGGCAATCGACCCATGCGAAGAGCAACCGTTCGACCCGTGGGCACCGTGCTTCACATACGCCGTCGCGGCACGGGCTCACATTGAACAGCTGGACAAACGCCTCGAAGTCCGGCCAGGCGGTACTCGCCGGGTAGAAGTTTTGGACAACCAGCATCGCAGTCCGGGCTCCGATTCTGGAAGCTTCGAGTACCGCCGACGCAGCGCGGTGGAAGAGTTGGTATCTCAACTCAGACGTATCGATAGTCGGTACGCCAAGCGTCGCAGATAACGCGTCCAACCGCATTCGTTTTCCAGGCGACGCTTCGCGCAACCAGTCACTGATCGTGGGTCCAAATGGTTCACGAGCCTTCGCCTCGACGGACACGGACGCCCAGCCGTGGTCCAGTCCCAGAACAGCCCAGAGATCGGTCTGGGACGCACGGCCGCCTCCGGGCAGCGCCACGCGGTGTTCGGGCACTGCAAAGAGCAGCCTGGCGTTGCGAGTCCATTCACACGTGTCCAACACGCGCGAGACTTCAGCAGGCAGCCCACGTGCCGTTAGCGCCGCGATTTCCCACGATATGGCCAATTCCATCGCTGATGCCTCTCGTTTCCACTGCAATGACGGGTCGGCGAGAAGAGCGCGCCAGGAGGAAGGGCCGGTTGTGGGAACGTAGAGCCTCTTCATGCGAATAAGCGCAAACGACAGCTCGATTGTGAGTCGTGAGTCATGATTTCTCAGTCCCGGCTGATTATAGGTGCATGAACTGTGATGCAGGACGCTTGGGACGCTCGGGAACCACCCTGGGCTCACCGTCGAATCGTCACAGGTCACCACGGAACAACCCAACGCTTATCTTCCGGCGACAAGAAGATCGACGCCTTCATGATCGCGTCAATCCTGGCCAGATGTGCGGGACGAAGATCGCCCGAAAACGCGAGCTGACCGTTTGCGTACAACTCTTTCAGTTTCATCATGGGCAGCTTGTAGACAACCGTACAGTCAACGACGGTCACGATCGTCTTGCACCAGGGGTATTCACCGGGCATCCAGCGAAGAATGTCATTCGCGAATTTCGGATTGTTCTCGAAATGCTGGGTCTTGCTGGTGCAGACGATGAACCAGACATGCTCGTCGGGCAGCAGCGCGCTGACGACGATGACGTATTTGGACCGCTTGTCGATTTCGGGATCGTCGAGTGTCGTCTTGTCCAGGGTCAGTCGGAGCACCGCGCCACGGCGAAGCCGCTTGTCGAACTCATCACCGGCTGTCGCCGGCGGATTCATCGCGACAGCGACGAGATGAAGTCGCGATCCTCCTGCTGCGCATCCGCGAACTCACGCAGTGTCTTCGCTTCCGCCGCCTGCTCTCCTTCGAAAAACAGCTCATAGGGCATCGGCGCGCAGGAACCCGGCGGGCGTGCTCCATCGGAAACCTGCCACGCGCGTTCCTTGTGCGTCAGGTCGATGAGTTCGCCGACGGATTTTCGCCCATACGCTGCGATGATCTCATCCAGCACTTCGCGCTCCGTCTGCGACAGGTGCTGATAGACGGCCTCCCCGTGAACCTTCGCACGGAACGGGTGGTTTCTCGAGAATGGCAGGCGATGTACCGAGAGTTTCGTACGAAGCTGCTCACGCACCGGATCCTCGATTTCATCCGGAGCGATGAGCCTGTTCATGAGGTCGAGCGCCGCAGATGGCACCGGTCCGTGGTCCATGCTTACATACCGATCGCCGAGAATCGGGCGGCCGTACCTCAGAAGGTGGGTCTTGTCTGCGAAAAACAGGAGTTTCGCGGCCTTGAGCTTCGTCAGATCGTGAACCTTCCCGACGTCTACGAAGTACGTCATCACGGCAACGAACTTGTCCAGGCTGAACTCAAATCTGAGGCGGCGGTTCGCCATGCTGTCGTCGGCAGCAAGAATCCTACCGGATGAAAAAGGGGGCGTAGGCATCAAGTCTTGGGGTGAAACGCGGAAAGCAGGAGGGTCGGGCCGCAGCCCATCATTCGTCTGGATTCTAGCATCGTCGTCAACGCATCCGAGACGGACGGAGAACGCCACGCGCGATGCGGAGAGGGGCCCGGCTCCCGCCTTCGCCGCCCTTGTGGCAACGGCGACTCGAGAGCCGGACAGTATGAGAAGTCCGGCTGAAGCCGGACACTACGTACGGTCCGCCTAAAGGCGGACACTACGTACTACCAACCACCAACCACGAACCACCAACCACCAACTGAGTCGCCCTACCGCGAGCTGGTTGTTGTCGGCGCCGGAGTTGCTGGCTTGATCGAGGCCAGGTAGGCCACGACGTTCAGCATGTCATCCTGCGTCAGGTTGGCGACGACCGGCTTCATCAACTGCGTCATCGGGCCTTTGCGCGCACCCACCTTCATGTCCCACATCTGGCGCATCATGTAGCTCGGCGACCGGCTCGCGATCGCCGGGATGTTGACCAGGCCCTGAAGCGTCGGGCCGTGGCACGTGCCGCACGCGATCGTCTTGCCGCCCCCGTTCAGCACGAGCTGCCTGCCCTTCTCGAGGCTCCCCACCGGCACGTACGCCACAAACCCCGATCGCGGATTGCGAACGGTGTTGGCCTGATAGTCGTCCTCGGGCGCCTCGACGATGCGGTTCCCGATCGGCTCGACCGGCTCCTTCCCTTTGATGATGTACATGCCGCCCTGTGCCTCCAGGTGCGCTTCGGGAATCCTGTCCGCCTCGACCACCCGGATCCACGGCGTCCACTGCATCGCGGCGAAATACTCCGCCGCCTGCTTCATCTCCGCCTCGCTCATCGCCTTCGCCAACGCCGACATCGTCGGCGTGTTGGCTTTGCGCGGGTCGGCGCTCTGCCGCAAGCCGGCAGCGAAATCCTGCAGCGTCTGGATGGTGTACCCCACCGGCTGCCCCGCAGGCGGCGCGTTCTCCGGCCGTCCCTTCCCATTCGGCAAGTGACACGAGCCGCAGGCGCGGCCGCGCTCAGACATCAGGCTTGCCGGACCATTCTTGATGATCGGCGACATTGCCGGGTGGTCGCCCGGGAACCAATCGATCACGTCGTGACCGTCGCGGACGTCCACGAGCGAATACGACGCGGTGCTCCCCGGGACGGTCCGTGCCTTCGTCTGCTCTGCCTGATCCTCATTGGGACGCAGATTCCTCGTCGGAGGCGCCTGAGGGTTGGCCTTGGCGCCCGGCTGGGGCTGCGTGCTGTACGCGTACGCCCACAACGGCAATGGCTGTACCTGGGCCTGAATGGATGATGCTCCTACTGCCACACACGCAGCACCGACTGCACCGAGGACGACGCGCTTCATATGCCCTCCTTACGGAATCGAAGATCTCAGATCGGCCGATTGACGATTATTTCCGATTTTCGATCTTCGATGTTCGATTAAATCAACGATCGGCGATTAACTCCTCAATCCCACAATCGTCAATCACAAACAATCATCAATCTTCAATCTTCCATCTTCAATGTCACACACGCGAGACGGTCGGCACCCACGGATTTTCACTCCACCCCGGCCCGTGGCGTGCCACCTCCACGTCGATGAGATACGGCTTCCCGTCAGCCGCGTGCCTCCGCGCGCGGCCAAGCGCCGCCTTGAGCTCGGCCGGCGTCTTCGCCCGCTCGCCGTCCACGCCAAAGCCCTTGGCGACCGACGCCATGTCCATGTCGGGCTTGCCCAGGTAGTCGTGCACGAACTTGTTGACGTCGATCGACCGCCCCGTGCCCCCAAGATTCGCCAGCGCGCGGTTGTGCGGGCCCCCGTATGCGTGGTTGTTGTACACGACGACCGTCACCGGCAATTCGAGGCGCGCCATGTTCCACAGCGCGGTTGGACCGAAGATGAACGAGCCGTCGCCCATAAGACAGATCACCTGCTTGCCAGGGCGCGCCAGCGACACACCGGCTGCTGTCCCGACGCCCGAGCCGAGATGCGCCGCGTAATAGAAGAACAGCTCGCGCCCGCCGCGCGGGTCGAACTCGAAGCTGTGCGCTATGTCAACCGACCCGGCCTCATGGACGACAATCGCGTCGCGGTCGGCCCACTGCGCCACCTCCCAGGTGACGCGATCCGCCTCGAGCGGACTGCTCTCCCAGTTTGGATTCTTTGACACGAGTGCGCGCAGCTGCCGCGCCCGCGCGCTGAACGCACGGATCTCGTCGGCGCGCTCCGCCATCCGCGCCTTGAGCGCCGGCGTCAGCAGATCGCGCACCGCCGCGAGCAGGTCGTCCGTCCCGTACGCCACGTCCGCCACCAGCGGCGCGGCGGTCGTCATCACGTTGCCGATGCTGGCCGCGTCGTTGCGCATGTCGATGAACGGCGTCCTGCGCGAGACGATCGGCGTGGTCGAGTTGTGCTGCAGCTTGTTGCCGATGTTGATGACGAGATCCGGAGCGGGAGCCGGGTCCGAAAGGGCCCGGCCTACGTCTGGATAGACGAGAGATTCAACACGCCCGCCCGGGATGTTCCCCACCCAGAGCGGATGCTGCTGCGGAAAGCTCGCGTGCACCTGGCGCGCCTGCGTTACCGGCAGGGCCAGCAGCTCCGCGAGCTGCACGACCTTGTCGAACGCCTTTGCCTTGTAGACCTCGTCGCCGACGATCAGGAGCGGCCGCCGCGCTTCCACGAGGAGCTTCGCCGCACGCTGCACCTCTACCGGGTTCGGCCTTACGCGCATCCGCGGATCAACCTGATCGTGCCGGATGATCTCTGCGCTGAACTTCTCTTCCGTGAAGTCGGAGTGCCAGTTCATGTAGGTCGGACCGTACGGCGGCGTCCACGCCACGCGGAACGCGCGGCGAACCGTCTCCGGAATCTGCCCCGGCGCGCGGGCCGACCACGTGAGCTTGGTCATCGGCTCCGTGAGCTGCTCCTGCCCCGGCAGCTCCTCGAAACCGTCGCGCCCAGCGGCCAGCGATTCCTCGGTGCGATACGAGTAGAAGACGAGCGGCGTCTGCTCCTTCCACGCGTTGAACATCTGGCCGAGCGCGTTGGTCAGCCCGACCACTGCCGCCTCCATGACGATGGCCGGCTGGCCGGAGGCTTTGACGTAGCCGGCAGCCATCGCAGCGCCGGGACCCTCGTGCGGCGTGAGGATGTACTGGAGCTGCGGCCGATCGACGAGCGCTTCGTAGAAATGCGCGTCCTCGCTCGCGGAGTTGCCGAAGACGTACTTCACGCCCGAGGCGATCAGCTGCTCGGCGAAGTGTTCGCCACCGGTCCCCATGAACACGCGGATGGCTTCTGGCGAGACCGGCGGCGCCCCGGGCGCCTGCGCCATCGCGGTGACGGACTCGAGAATCGAGTTCGCTGCCGCCGTCGTGACGCCAGTGGCGACGAGGCGGCGCACGAAGTCGCGACGCGAGATGCCGTTGGACAAGAACTGCGCTACGAGATTCCTCATGACATTCTCCAAGTCACAGGCCACACGTCACAAGGCTCAAGTCACAACACGGCATTTGTTTCTTTGTGCCTTGTGACGTGTGCCTTGTGACTTATTTCGGTCCTCGTGTCTCCGCGAGAAATGAGGCCATCGCATTAATCTCCGCCTCGCTCCAGAGCGCCCCGCGCCCCACCATCCGGTACAGCGTGCTCTCCCATGCCTTGCGGTCCTGCCGCAGCGAGCCCCACATCGTTGCCGCATGGCACTGGAAACACTTTCTGGTGAGGATTTCCTTTCCTTCAGCTGGGGCCGACGCCTGGACCGGTCTTGGAATCTGTGCCGGGAGCGGGACCGAATAGAGCACCAGGCAGACGAAAAACGCGGTAGCACGAATCATGGGGAGAGACTACAACAAGAATAGGGGGATTGGGGACCCGGGATCGCCCGGTGCGAAAATTCGCCCCGTGACGAGGATCTCGGGGTGGAGCCGGCCCGCCGCGGCGCGCAGCGCTCGAGTCGGGCATGCCATCGATCGGCGCCTGATCTATAGTGTTCATCCTTCGGGGAGTACGCCGCGAGGGGTGGCCGAAGTCGAGCCGTCGGCTGGCCCGTGCGACGTGGTCGCCGACAACCGGAGATGAAGCCCATGAGTGCAGTCCAGGAAGCCACGAAACGTAAGACGAAGGTCGCCATCATGAACGCCGTGCACGACCTGCCAGTCCTGGTCGCGCGCGACAAGGGGTACTTCAGAGATGAAGGGCTCGACATCGAGTTCGTGACGACGCCCGGGATGGCGCAGGTCACGACGTCCCACACGGTGAAGTTCGACAGCGTGTTCGACCGGCCGCTCGATTCGGTCTACAACGACGGAGGCATCGACCAGTACAGAATGTGCGAGTGGGGCATCATGAAGCGCGCGGTCGAAGCCGACACCGAAGGGCGCCGCCGCCGCAAAATCGTCGCCCTCGGCGCCTCGATGTCGAAGTTCGCGCTCGTCGTCTCGAGAGATTCGAGGATCTACGAGCCCGAGATGCTGAAGGACAAGCTCATCTCGGTCACGCCGAACAACGGGTCGCACTTCACGATGCTGAAGATGGTCGAAGGCTTCCTCGAGCCGCAGCACGTGAAGACGACGAACGCCGGCTCGATGCCCAAACGGATCGAAGCGCTGCGCCGTGGTGACGTGGCCGCCGTCGTCCTGATGGAGCCATGGATCAGCATCGCGCAGAAGGAAGGGCTCCGCATCCTCATCGAGTCGCATTCCACGCGCAGCGAGGCAGCCTCGGACGAGGTCGACGGAGCGACGCTGGCTGCGATGTTCCGGGCGCAGGCGCGGGCGGTGGAGGACATCGAGAGAGACCCGACCCCGTACGTTCACTACCTGCTCGCGGAGACAGGCGGGCGGCTCGACGCGAAGGACTTTCAGGCGTGGCGGCTGCTGCACGCGCCGCCGCAGCCCTACACGCGCGAGCGGTTCGACGATACGTACAACTGGACGGTCAAGTGGAACATGACCGTGCCGGGCGCCACCTACGAGAACACGGTCGACAACAGAGCCTGGACGTAACCACGAAAACACGAAGGAGGTGCCCCTTCGTGGTCAATTGCGCTTGATGAACGTGTCCGTGAAGAGAGTCGTCCACTTCTCCGACTCGTCGAGCACGCGAACCGGATCGACCTGCTGGATCCTGATGCCAGCCAGCGGGGAGGCAACCTTCATGTTGCTGGGCACGTAGTCCATGTTCACGAAGGACTGCTGCGCCTCTTCGCCGAGAAGATATTCGTAGAAGAGCAGCGCTGCGTTCGGGTGAGGCGCGCGGCGCGCTACCCCTACGGCGTTCGAACGGGCGATCGCCGGCTCGAGTGCAAACCAATCGATGGGCGCGCCTTTCTTCTTCGCCTGCTCGGGCATGTAGTTGTACACGGTCAGCGCCACCGCCACTTCGCCGGAGATGACCAGGTTGTTCAGCAGCGTGTGGCCCAGACGGACCGACACCCCGTTGCCCGCGGCAAGATTGCGGAAGAACCCGAGCCCCTTGTCACCGCCGCCCATCACGTCCACGACCGAGGCGAACCAGTCCTGGTCCTTGGCTTCGATGCCGAGCCTCCCTTTCCACTTCGCGTCGAGCAGGTCCGCGTACGACTTCGGCAACTCTTCGCGCGTCAGCAGCTTCGTGTTGTAGGCCTGCACCCATACCGACAGCAGCGTCGCCGCCCATTGCTTGTGCGCCGGGACAGAGCCGGGCTGCAGGTCGCCGTGCACCGGCAGGTCGATCGGCAGCAGGATTTGCTCGCGCGCGAGCGCCTCCATTTCCGGTGAGCCGAAGTGGATCACGTCGACGTCGTGCCGCCCTGCCGCGGCCTCGGCCGTCGTCCGCTGCAGGATGCGATCCGTCCCTGCACGCCAGACGGTGACCTTGATGCCGTGCTTTGATTCGAAGGGCTGAATGAGAGTGGGAAGGTCCTTCTCGGCGATCGTGGTGTAGAGGGTGAGCGAGCCTTCGTCCTTCGCGGCTGCGGCGATCTTCGAAACGCGATCGGGACCATTGTAGGTGGCAGCAACAGGGCGATCGGTTGTGCCGCTGCCGCAAGCGCCACTGGCGAGAAGAACGAGGACGGCAAACAGCGGCGTGACAGCGCGGAATGGCATGCCCTCCGCAAAACCGGCTCCGCTTGAATTACAACCGGCTACTCGGGAGCGTCCGGCCTCGCTCCGCAGCTTCGCCCTCCCACGGTTTTGCTCCGGACACGCCATCCCGCACTGTCCTAGAACCCCGCGCCGAAGAGGTCCGTGTACAAGTTTTTCCACTTGTCGTACTCGTCGATCGACACCCGCGCGTCGACAAACGTCATCGGCACCTTGTTGAGCGGCGTGTCGACCTTCTTGCTCGTTGGCACGAACTCGCGCTCGGCGATGATCGTCTGCCCTTCCTCGCTCAGCTCGAAGTCGTAGAAGAGCACTGCCGCGTGCGGGTGGGGCGCCTGACGCGCCACGCCGACGCCGTTCGGCCGCGCGATGGCGTTGCCGATCGTGAACCAGTCGATGGGCGCACCTTCCCTGCGGAGCTGCTCGGCCTTGTAGTTGTAGACGGTCAGCGCCAGCGGCACCTCGCCCGAGGCCACGAGCTGCGTGAGCAGCGTGTGCCCTTTTCGCACGGACACGCCGTTGGCCGCCGTGATCTGCCTGAACACCTTGCCCGCACGTTCCTCGCCAAGCTCGCCGTAGATGCCGGCCAGCCAGTCGGAATCCTCCTGCTCGATGCCGAGCCTTCCCTTCCACTTCGGATCGGTGAGCTCATCCCACGTCTTCGGCAGCTCCTCTTTCCGTACAAGCTTCGTGTTGTACGCCTGCACGAACACATTGAGCCGAGTGCCCACCCACTCGCCGTGGGGACGAATGGCGGGCGCAATCAGATCCGCATGATAGGGGCTCTTCACGAGCTGAAGGATCTCCTCGCGCGAGAGCGACTCCAGCTCGGGGCCGTTGGTCTCCACGACGTCGACGGTGTGACGGCCGGCGCGGGCCTCCTGGAGCGCCCGGTTGAGGACCGCCTCGGAGCCGGCGCGCCAGATGCTTGCCTTGATGCCGTATTTCTTTTCGTAGGCTTCGACGACCGGACCAAGGTCGGTGGTTTGCGCCGAGGTATAGATGGTGATCTCGCCTTCGCGCTTCGCGCCGTCGATGAGCCGCTGCGTGCGATCGGGGCCCTCGTACAGCGCGAGATCCGCGGCCGTCACACCGGGGTTGGGCGACACGGGCGTCGATCCGCAGCCGGACGCGATGAGGGCGAGAGCGACGACGAAGAGTCTTCCGACCATAACGTCAACCTTGGGTCCGCCTAAGGCGGATCCCGGATCCCGGGTCCTATGGCACCGCCTGCGGTACGCGCGGCGGCGGCAGCTCGGCCTGTTCGGCCTTGTACGCTTCCTCCATCCGCGACGCCAGGCCACGCCGGGCCAGCGCCTCCTCGAACCACCTGCGCACCCGCGGAGCCTCGTCAGCATAGTCGATCTGATCCCCGCCAAGGCGCTTGGAAATCCAGGATTTCGGGACCCCCTGCGCGTTCCTGATCGCCACGCCTTCGGCCTTGAACGCCAGATAGCGCGCCGGTGTGGTGCCGGTGTTGAAATGCTGGTGCAGCCACGCGTTGGGCGGGACGATCATGGATCCTTCCTGCCACTCGAAGCGCTGCGGCTCCTCCCCCTCCGGCCACATCAGGCTGAAGCCTTCTCCATGCAGGATGATGATGTGCGCACCGGGGCCATGGGCGTGGGCCTTCTTGTAGGTGCCCACGGCGAATTGCGAGATATGGCTGTTCATGTGCCCCTTGGCCATGCTGAACCGGATCTGCGCGCCGCCCGCGCCACGCTCCTTCACCGGGATGAGCGGCAGGTTCACGGCGTCCGGCACAAAGTTGGTGTCGAGCAGCAGCCCCTTATGCTCACCGCGATTGGCAAAGTAGTCGGGCTCCCCGTTGAACCGATCCTTGAAGTCGTAGCGCGTGTTGAAGACGAACTCGAGGTCGCCAAAGGAGTTGAGGATCACCGGGGCGTTCGTCACCGCGACGTAGCGTGCAGGCTCGAGGCCAGACCCGTTGAAATGCTGATGCCAGGCGTTGAGCGGGATGGCAAACATCGAGCCCGCTTTCCACTCGAAGGTGATCCTCCGTCCGGCGTCGTTCCACACCGACGTCGATCCGCGGCCGTCGAGGATGAGGATCATCTCCTCGTAGAGTTGCCGCTGCGGCGCCAATTCGCGGCCGGGCGGAATCTCGCAGACGTAGCAGTCGTTGGACGTGCGCGAGGCGTCGTGATTCAGAAAGACACCGCGCCCGCCGCGGCGTGCCCACGGCTTGAGCTCGACGGTGTGGAGGTTCGCAACGTAGAAGGAGCTGATGATGTCGAGCCCTTCGGCGCGCACCCAGCGGGTGTACGGCGTGTCCTTCTCGGTGGCGAATTTTTTTGCCAGTTCGTCGGATACGAGTGCGTCCTTTGCCAATCGAAGATCCTTGAATTGACGAATTTACGGATTTACGGATTTACGGATTTGAATGAGCAATTGGTTGGCAATCCGCTAAATGCGTAAATCCGTAAATTCGTAAATTCGTAAATGTCATTCGTCGTGGTTGAAGTTCTGTTCGTCCTCGCGCGCGCGGAAGCCTTCTGCCCCCGGCGCCGCCTCCTTCGGGCGCGGTTCCACCTGCTTCTGAAACAGCATGTTCATGAACATGAACATCGGCTTCGTCTTCATCACGAGCGCGCGGGCCGGCTCCGTGGCGCTCGCGTTGAAGTGCTGGTGCACGCAGTTGTTGTGCACGACCACCGCGTCGCCTGCCTTCCAGTCGTAGCGAATGCCGTCATGGATCTCGTAGCCCTCGCCGTCGAGGATGTAGAAGGCCGCCTCGTTGACGTGCCCGTGCTTCTGGTTGCGCCCGCCCGGCGCATATTCCTCGAGGTGGATGTGAAGCGTCTGCGTCACCCCGTCGACCGGCTCGATGTAGTGCCTGCTGAACGCCTGTGGACCGTCGGTGAACTTCAGCGCACGCCCCTTGACCACGCGCGGCATCGAGCGGAGGCGAGCGAGCTCCTCCTTCAGGTTGTAATGACCCTCGATCCCGCGCACGAAGGCGCGCGGCTTCTTGCTGGTGAAATGCGATTCCTTGCCCATCGGCTCCTAATCTCGGGCGGGCTGGGCGGGGCCGAACCAGCCTCCGCTAAAGCTTCGGCGGTCCGCCGCAGCCTTGGCGAAGGCGAAAGGACCCGCCCTACACGTGCTGCCTACTGCCTACTGCCTACTGCCTACTGCCTACTGCTCAGTCCACTTCCCTAACGACCCGCTGTCCCTTGAGAAAGAGATCCGACCACAGCTTCGACCACTTCTGATCCTCGTCGAGCGTGATGGCCGGATCGATCATCTCGAACGGAAAGTCGTTCAACGGCGAATTCACCGCGCGGCTCGCAGGGACGCGGTTGCGGGCCTTCAGGATGGTCTGTCCCTCGCGCGACAGCACGAAATCGGCAAACAGCAGCGCCGCGTGCGGGTGCTGCGCGCGCCGGGCAACCCCAATCGCATTGGGTCGCCCGAACGTCGGCGTGAGCGCCTTCCATTTGATCGGTGCGCCCTGCACGGCGACGCGCTCGGCGTTGTGGTTGTAGATGTTCGCGGCCAGCGGGATCTCGCCCGATGCCACGAGCTGCCCCATCAGCGTGTGACCGCTGCGGATCTGCGGCTTCGACGCCGCCAGCTTGCGAAAATAGGCGAGCCCGCGCTGCTCACCCATGTACTTGACCATCGCCCCGAACCAGTCGACGTCGCCCGCCTCGAGCCCGACCTTGCCGACGAACCGCGGGTGCAGCAGGTCATCGTACGAATTCGGCACCTCGTTCGGCTTCACGAGCCGCGTGTTGTAGCCGATGGTGAAGAAGTTGAAGCGGTCGGCGACGTAATGTCGATGCGTCGGGAACGCCGCGGGTGGCAGGTCGGTGAACTGCGGGCTTTCGAACCGCTCGAGCAGCCCCTCACGGTAGAGCGCTTCCATCTCGGGGCCGTTGGTCTCCATGATGTCGCACGTGAATCGGCCCGCACGCGCCTCCGCGACCGCGCGCTGGACGACCTTCTCGCTGGCCGACCGCCAGAGCTGCGTCTTGACGCCGTACTTCTTTTCGAAGGCCGCAGTGAGTGGAACGGAGTCCTGTGTGTTGAGTGACGTGTAGATGGAGACAGTCCCCTCCTTGCGCGCGCCCGCCAGGATGCGGTTCTGCCGATCCGCCGCCTGCAGCATGTAGAGCGCACGATGCGGCGAGTCGACGGCCGGCCGCTGAGCGCGCGCCGCCGACGGGGCGAAAAGCACCCCAAGCAGAGCACGATGGAAGGCGCGGCGATCGAAAGTGCCGTCTTTCATTGATTCCGGGTCCGGCTAAAGCCGGACACTACGTACTCAGCGCGCTAAAGTCGGACACTACGCACTCAGCGTGCCGCCGCGACCCGGCCGCGCAGATAGCTCTCGACGATGTCCGCGTTCAGCACGACCGCCGGGTCGTACTCCGGCGCGTTCTCGAGCTGCTCGAGGTCGTTCAGCCCGCACGCCTTGAAGATGCGGTTGATCACCGAGATCAGGCGTACCGGCTTGTCGGGGCTCGCGTTGAAGTGCTGGTGGATCGTGTTCGGCGGCACGTACACCACATCACCCGCCTCCCACTCGTACCGCTTCACTTCATCCTGCGGCTTCCAGTGATACGTGTCCGTGATCTCCACGTCGCAGTCCTGGTGCAGGTCGTAGCCCCGGCCCTCGAGCACGTAGAGGCACTCCTCAGCGAGGTGACGATGCTTCCCCGAGCGGCTGCCGGGCGGAATGATCTGCATGTAGGCGTCCACCGTCTCCATCCGCGTGTTCATCGCCTCGTTGATCAGGTGCTTGAGAAGCCCCTGCCGCGACATCTCCCACGGCATGTCTTCGGGATGGATGACCTTTCGACGCTTCGCGTTCCTCGCCGGCGTCGTCGATGCATCATCCAGCAGCGCCTGATAGAACTTTTCGTTGGCCGTCCCCTTCCGCCACGCTTTCGACTCACTCCATGCCAAGGCAATGTCTCCTTGAATTGACGGATCTACGAATTGACGAATTGACGAATTTCAACCGGCCCAATCTCCAAATCCAATTCGCAAATCCGTAAATTCGTAAATGTCATCCTTCATGATTGAAATTCTGTTCTTCCTCGCGCACGCGGAAGTTCTCGGCCCCCGGCGCCGGCACCGTGGGACGCGGCTCCACCAGTTGCTGGAAGAGCATGTTCATGAACATGAACATCGGCTTCGTCTTCATCACGAGCGCGCGCGCCGGCTTCGTCGGGCTCCCGTTGAAGTGCTGGTGCACGCAGTTGTTGTGCACGACGGCGATGTCGCCCGCCTTCCAGTCGTAGCGAACGCCGTCGTGAATCTCGTAGCCCTCGCCGTCGAGAATGTAGAACGCCGCCTCGTTCACGTGGCCGTGCTTCTGCGATTTCGATCCCGGGCCCCACTCCTCGAGATGCAGGTGGAACATCTGGGTGATGCCGTCCTTCGGCTCGACGTAGTGACGGCTGAATGTCTGCGGGCCATCGACGAACTTGATCAGCCGCCCTTTTCGCACTCGCGGCATCGAGCGAAGTCGTGCGAGCTCCTCTTTCAGGTTGTAGTGCCCCTGGATCGCGCGGACGAAAATGCGATCGTTCTTGCTGTGATAGTGGGATTCGTTCACGATTCCCTCAGCGCTCTCAGGTGCTTGGGTGCTCGGGTGCTCGGGTTCCGGTTCTTGGGTTCATGGTGCTCGGGTTCACGGGTGGTTCGTCGGTTCATGGTTCACGCATGCGAACCGTGAACGACCTGTGCACCGTGAACCCAAGAACCCGTGAACCGGAACCCAAGCACCCAAGCACCCGTGCACCCGTGAACCTGTGTACCGGTTCGCACCGGTTCACACTCCGTACTCGTCCAACCGGAACCGCTTCGGCTTCAGCGTCCGGCACAGCTCACGGTTCAGGCCCGCCTGCGGCAAACCGATGCCGACGTCGTGCGCCATCGACTGGATGATTTCCATGTCATCTTCGGCCCACGCCATCGTGTTCTCTCCCCAGTGTCGCAGCGCGTAGTTTTCGGCGCTGCTCATGAGGAGCGCTCCGCGCAGACGCTCCACGTCCACGCCGAAACGCTTGGCGAGCGCCAACGCCTCGTGGTTCGCGACGACGCACGCCCACATCACGAGGTTGTTGGCCGCCTTGGCCACCTGCGCCGCACCAACGCCGCCCGCGTGGACGATATCGGTCGAAAAGCATGCGAACACCGGCGTGAGCCGCTCCACGACGTCGGCGTCGCCGCCGATGAACGCCAGCAGCGTCCCGGCATCTGCCGCGCGGCCGCCGCGCGCCACGGTCGAGTCGACCACATGGACGCCAAACGGGCCGGCAGCTTCTGCCAGCTCCTGAACCGTGCGCGGGTGCACGGTGGAGAGGACGGCCACGATTGTGCCGCGCCGGAGGTCGCGGAGCAAGCCGGCCGACAGCAGCTCGCGCAGCTCCTTGTCGTAGCCGACGCAGACGAGAATCGCATCGCTTCCCTGCACCAGTGTCGAAGGGCTGTCGGCCCAGCGACCCCCCAGCTTCGCCACCACCTCGCGTTTCGTCGCGTCGATATCGTGGGCGGCAACGACGAAGCCTTTGCGCGCCATGTGGCCGATGAGCGGCTGGCCCATGCGGCCGGCGCCAATAACTCCTACGGCTCGGATTGCCGTCGTCGTGGTCATGGTCTCCTCGCCGTGGATCGGGATCCCAGGATCCGTGATCTGGTCCCTGAGCCCTGAGGCCTGAGCCCTGCTCTGTCTTTTATCTCTTCTGCGTGATGGTGTCGAGCAGGGCCGGCTGGCCTTCTTTCACCTTCGAAATGGCCCGCTTCAAGGCGGCCTGGAGCCCGTCTGGCGATTCGAACGGCCCCTCGGCGTACCAGCCCATCGATTTCGCCATTGCCGCAAAGTCGGGCGCCGGTCCCTCGAGGTCCATCCCGATGTGCGCGCGCTCGACGGGAGTACCGCGCAGCATGGCCATCCGAATCTGGTGCTCCCAGTCGTTGTAGTAGGAGCGGTTGTTGTACATGACGACGAGCATCGGGATGCGATGCTTGGCGACGGTCCATAGCGCGCCCGCATCGAACATCAGGTCGCCATCCGGCTGCATGTCGACGACGAGCCGCTTGTGATCGCGGTGCGCCAGCGCCACGCCGATGGAAATGCCGAACTGGGTCGCGGTGCCGAGCGATCGGCCTGGATGTCGATAGGGCTTATCGAAGTCCCACAGCTTGCGGGTCCACTCTTCCAGCGTGCCGGCGCTGAGCACCCAGTCCTCGGTCCTGATCGCGTCCCACACTTCGGATGCAAGCCGCGGCAGGGCAATCGGGCTGGCATCCCAGTTCTCTCGTGCGTCGCGCGTCCATTTTTCTCGCCGCGCAGCGCTCCTCTCCGCCGTCGCCTTGGTGCGCGACGCGATACGGTCGCGCAGCTTCCCGTCGTTCGCAATGCGCGTCGCGAGGAGCCGCGTCAGTGCTGGGATGGCAATCGTCGTGTCGGCGAGGATGCGGATGTCCGCGTGGTGCAGCCGCTGGTACTCGAGCGCCCAGCTCGAGAGCTCGAGGTCGCCGAATCCAATCTCGATCCACTTCGCCTCAGCCGGGACAATGGAAGAGATCTGCCGCGTCGCACTGACCAGCTCCGTCGTCGGCCGTTCCCAATCGCGTGTGTCGAGACAGAGGACGAGATCCGCATCGACGAACACGTCTTTCGAGTAGCTCATGTTGAGCGGATGACGCGACGGAAAGTTCAGGCGGCTGTCGACGTCGCAGACGGGGATGCCCGCTGTCTCGGCGAGCTCGACGAGCGCATGAAATCCCTCGGGCTCGCGGCCGACGTACTCTGCAATGATCACCGGCCGAAGGGCGGACGCAAGCACATCGGCGACGTGTTCGAGCGCGTTCGGGTCGGGCGCAATCCTCGTAGGCACTCGCGCCGCCCCATCGGGCGGCATCGCCACGTCGCGATCGAGCTTCTGCTCCTGCAGCCACGCGTCGTAGCACATGTAAATCGGCCCGCGTGGTTCGGTCATCATCACCGAATAGGCGCGTGAAAACGACTCGGGCACCCCGTCGATCGTCTGTGGCTGGTAATCCCATTTCGTGTAAGGACGCACCTGCTCGCCCTGGTTCTGTGCGGTATGGATCCAGTCGATGCGCGGGCGGCGCTTCGTCTCGTCCATCGGTCCTGTCGCGCCGATGATGAACACCGGGGCGCGGTCGATGTAGGCGTAATAGATGGCCATGTTGGCGTGCAGCAACCCGACCAGGTTGTGCAGGATCGCGACCATCGGCTTGCCGGTGGCCTTCGCGTAGCCATGCGCAATCTGCACCGCCGTCTCCTCATGCTGACAAAGGAGCAGCGTCGGCCGGTTGCTGCCGTAGTTGACGATGGAATCGTGGAGCCCGCGGTAGCTGGCGCCGGGATTGATGGCGGCGTGGGGCAGGTCGTAGGCGTGCAGCAGGTCGACGATGATGTCCGAGGCCCAGCGGTCGTTGGCCATCAGGCGACCTTCAGCACGACGCATTTGTCGGGATCGAGCTGGACGAATATCGCGTCGCCAACCTTCGTGCGAAGCGTCGGGTGACGGCGCGAGAGCAGCGTCCGCGCGGCCACCTTCACCTGAAAATCCACCGCTTCGCCGAGAAACACCTTCTGGTCCACGCGTCCTTCCCAGACGTTGTCGCCCATGGGCCTCGTCTCTGTCAGTTCCACATCCTCCGGCCGGATGGAGATTGCCACCCGCTCGTCGGGCCGGAGCTCCTGCGGGGAGAGCACTTTCACGTCGCCGATCTCGGTGCGCACGATGTAGCAGTATCCATCCTCATTGGTCCGGCTAAAGCCAGACACTACGTCAGTGTCTGTCCGGCTAAAACCGGACACTACGCGGATTGTGCCGTCGATGAAGTTGGTGTTGCCGACGAAGTCGGCGACGAATTGATTGGCCGGGCGCTCGTAAATGTCGCGCGGCGTGCCGATTTGCAGAATGTGTCCTTCGTTCATGACGGCAATCTGTCTCGAGAGCGCGAGCGCCTCGCTCTGATCGTGCGTCACGTAGACAGTGGTGATCTTCAGCTCGCGCTGCAGGCGCTTCAGCTCGAAGCGCATTTTCTCGCGAAGCTTGGCATCGAGATTCGACAGCGGCTCGTCGAGCAGCAGCAGCGCCGGTTCCATGACGAGCGCGCGGGCGAGCGCCAGGCGCTGCTGTTGCCCACCGGACAGCTTGGTGGCTTCGCGCTCGGCCAGCTCGCCAAGCTGCACCGCGTCGAGCACGCGCATCACCTTGTCGCGGATTTCGCGTCGCGAGAGGCGGGTCCGACGCTCGATGTGACCGGACCTCGCGTCGGAACCCGCCCCACGTAGCTCGATGTGACCGGACCTCGCGTCGGAACCCGCCGCACGTACGATGTGACCCGGCCTCGCGTCGGAACCCGCCGCACGTACGATGTGACCAGACCTCGCGTCGGGACCCGCCCCACGCACCTGCAGCGGGAACGCGGCGTTCTCGAAGACGGTCATGTGCGGCCAGATCGCGTACGACTGGAACACCATGCCGAAGCCGCGCCGGTTCGGCGCCACGAACACGCGTTTTTCCGACGAGTACACGACGCGGCCGTTGACCGAAATCTCTCCGGCGCGCGGCCGTTCGAGCCCCGCGATCGATCGAAGCGTCGTCGTCTTGCCGCAGCCGCTCGGACCAAGCAGCGTGAAGAGCTGCCCCTCGGCCACGGTGAAGCTGACGTCCTGCGCCGCCTTGACGATGTCGCCCCGCTCGTTGGGATATTCGGTGAAGAGACCCTGGACGCTCAGCACCCACAAGCCTCCGCACCATGAACGTACCGTTCACACTTCTCGGTTCTCGCTTCTGGGTTCGTGTTCAGGTTCGACGAACCGGACATTATTCCTTCACTCCGTACTTCCGTCCAAGCCACTGCGCAACCATCACCAGCATGAAGAGGGAAAGGATGAAGAGCACGCCAAGCGCGGAAAGCTCGACGTACTGGCCATTCTCCCACAGCTCCCAGATCACGATGGAGATCACCTGGGTATCCGGGCTGTACAGGAGAATCGACGTCGAGAGCTCGCGGATCGAGACGATCATCACATAGATCCAGCCGGCCAGAAGTCCCGGCTTCAGCAGGGGCAGAATCACCCTGCGGAATGTCGTCGTCCACGAGGCGCCGCACATGGCTGCTGACTCTTCGAGCTCTTTGTGAATCTGCACCATCGACGTCGTGCTGTAGCGCAGTCCGTACGGCATGAAGCGCGTGATGTAGGCGATGAGCATGATCCAGATCGTGCCGTAGATGCCGACGTCGACGTTCAGATAGAAGATCATGATCGACAGGCCGAGCACGAGCCCCGGGAAGACGATGGGCAACGACGCGACGTTGTCGAGGAGCCACCGGCCCGGGTATTTGGTCTTCACCACGATCCAGCAGATGACCGAGGCCACGAGCATCACCACCGTCGCCGCGCCGAACGAGAGCATCACGCTGTTCAAGACCGTGCGCGGCAGATTCGGGTAGTCGAGAATGAAACGATAAGGATCGAGCGTGAGGTTCTGCAGCGCCTCCATCGAGGGGACGGAATAGAAGCGCTGGAACGACGACCACAGCAGCACGGCGAACGGCATCACGACGATCAGCCCGAAGTAGACGATGAAGATTGCGGCGGTCAGCCACCGCCACGCTCCGAGATCGATGAGCCGCGGGCGGAAGCCCTTGCCGGTCATCGTCGCGTATTTGGATCCTTGACCTGACAGTCTCGACACGAAATACACACCGAAGCTCGTGATGACGAGAAGCGCCATCGCATATGCCGATGCAAGACCGATCTGGCTGGGATAGCGGTGCACGGCCTGATAGATGGCCGCGGTGAATACCACGATCCCAGATGGCAGACCCAGAAGAGCGGGCACCTCGAACGACTCGATCGCGCGGACGAACAGGATCAGAATCGTCGCGACGATGGCCGGCCATGTCAGCCGCAGCGTGACGCGCCGCAACACCTGGAAGATGCCGGCGCCGCTCATCGTTGCCGATTCCTCGAGCGACGGGTCCATCGCGCGAAACGCCGCGCTCATGAGGAGAAACGCCATCGGCGAATAGTGCAGGCCGTCCACCCAGATCATTCCGGGCAACGAGTAGACGTCGAACAACGGCTCCTCGAGACCGAGCCACCCCTGCAACACGAGATTCACGATGCCGATTTGCGGGCTGGCGAGGAGAATCCACGCCACCGTGAACAGGATCGACGGGATGACGAGCGGAATCAGAGACAGCGCAAAAAAGACAGTCTTGAACGGCGTGTTGGTGCGTTCGTTCATCCACGCCAACGTTGCCCCGATCACGAACGAGAACACGGCAGTGCCAAACGCGAACTGGATCGAGGTGACGAAGAGCGACAACGTGTCGCTGCTGCTGTAGGCTGCCGCGTAGTTTCCCAGCGTGAAGACGGCGTCCGCCGCGGCGGTCTGTGGCGTGCGGAAGCTCTGCCACACCAGAAACCCGAGCGGAATGAGGCCGATGTAGATCGTGAAGGCGACGCACGCGCCAATCACCACCCACTTCCAGTCGAAGCGCCCCCAGTACGTGGGGCGGCTCAGTGCGTCAGTGGTCGTGGTCGTGACCGTGCTCATGCCCGTGGTGATGATGGTGGTGGTGATGATGCCCGTGATGGTGGCCGTCCCCCTCGACTGCGCCCTCGGCCGGTGTGTGCCGGTGCGGGGTGCGTGGATCGGCGCCGAACACGAGCGACTTGATGGTCACCGGCACGGTGAATGAGGGCATCCGCAGGCGCCCCAGGTCGATGTAGTCGAAGTCCCGGAGCGCGATGCCGTCGAGCACCAACACATCTGACGCGATGCCCATCTCTTCTTTGAGAATCGCGCCAAGGGTCTGTGCGATGTCGCCGTCCAGGATCAGGAACAGCGGTCTGCCCTCCGCGATCGTGCGCGGCAGCGCATCGACTATGCCGCGCGCGAGTCCGGCAATGCGCGGATAGGCCGGCTCGCCGCGCCACCTGCACGCGAGCGCCACCTCCGACTCTCCTTCGACGAGATCGAACCTGCGCAGGTGCTCCCGAATACCCGACGCCACCGCTGCGGGCTCGACGGTGTCGTCGAGCCGCACGCGCGGCTGAATCACCTGCAGGTTTTTCCGCGGCAGCAGCCGACCGGGACTGGAGATGTAAATGGTGTTCCCCGACAACTGAACGCTGTACTCGGACGCGCCAAGCGCTGTCGCGCGAATGCACTCACCGGCGGGAAGCAGCGGAAACGGAAGCTGCCCCGCGTCCAGACGCTGACGGATGGCGCGACCGAAGCGGCGGCCGAGATCGCCGAAATCGCGCTCCTCGCGTCCGTACACATATTCGCCGACGCCTCCGGAGAACATCGCGCCCTCGACGCCGCCGAGGACGCCGAGCGGCTCGGTGAGCCACAGACTTTCGACGTCCCGCGGCGCCGGATCCTGCGTGAGCGCAGCAACGAGCGCGTCGGCCATCCAGGAGCTGACGCGATCCAGGTCGGCGTCGCCCACCCTGTCGCCGAGGCGCCAGTCGCAGCCGGCGAGCGCGGCGAGGCGCTTGCCGGCAGGGTCGAGGCGCGTGAGCCGACCCTCGCCGTCGATCACGGCGAGACGTCCTCCCAGGTGAATCGCTGCCGTATGAACGACGTTGCCGTGCTCGACCAGGGCGAGCTTCGTGGTGCCGCCGCCGATGTCGACGTTGAGAATCGCGGCGCCTCGTGCGTGCGACACTTCAGCCGCACCCGACCCATATGCGGCCAGCATCGACTCCATGTGGTGCCCGGCCGCAGCGCACACGAATTCGCCGCCGATTTCGGCGATCACGTCGGCGATGGCCTTCGCGTTCTCGCGGCGCAGCGCCTCGCCGGTGAGAATCACGGCTCCAGTGTCGATGTTGTCGGGATGCACCCCAGCGGCGTCGTATGCCTCGTCGACGATGCGGCCGATGGCCCGGTCGTCGATGCGCTCGTCACTGAGATAGGGTGTCAACGCCACTGGCGACTGGTGCAGCGTTTCGCGCTCGACGACGAAATACCGGCTCGTGAGCTCCTCGGAAAAACGTCTCAATCGCACGCGCGAAAAGATCACCTGCGTGCCCGCCGAGCCGATATCGATGCCGACCGACTGCAGCGTGATGTGGTCCTGCTGCCAGAGGCTCGTCGCCGTCGGGTCGTACTCCGCGCTCAGATCGTCGTGGTCATGATCGTGGTCGTGATCCGCCTCACCGTCTTCGTGCGAGTGCGTGGGATCCACGCCGAGCAGGTGGTCGTCGACGGTGTGTCGAGGCTTCTTCGGCTCGGAGTCGCTCACAGAATTCCCGCCATCATGAGATGGATTGTAGCGACGACGGCACTGAATATCACCGTGGCGATCAGGCCAATCCTGACCATGCGGCGCATGTCGACTTCGCCGCCTGCAAATGCGGTGGCAGACGTGGCGCCTGCCCACGGAAAGGCCACGCCAATCGCGACATTCGCGATCAGGATCGCCATCGACGTCGGGTTGTACCCGATCTGTGCAGCTGCCGGAATGAAGATGCCGCAGTACAGAGTCGCGGCCGCGGTGCCGGAAATCAGATTCGTCGTCGCTGCGACGAGCCCGGCAACCAGGTACGGCAGCGTGGTGGCGCCAATCCCGAGACCACCGATGGCTGCGCCCATCATCTCGACAAACCCGAACTGTGCGAGCGCGTCGGTCATCGCGACGCCAGCCGCAACCAGAATCATGATGTTCCACGGCGCCTGCTGTTCGGCGTCCTTCCACGTCAGGAGCGCCGCGCCGGGTTCGGTTGAGCGGATCCCGAACAGGAGAAACATCACCACGGGCGGCACCACCCAAATCGAGAGCGCACGGTCGACCGCCGCAGTCGCGGCGTGCTCGCCGCCAAGCACGAGGCGAGTGACTGCTGGGAGGATGAAGAGCATCACCATGGCCGCGAAGACGAACAGCACGCGCCGCTCGTTCGATCGCAGCGGGCCGAGCTTTGCCCGTTCGGCGCGAAGGAACGCCTCGCCGCCCGGCAGATCGCGCAGTTCCGGCGGCGCGAGCATCCACAGCGTCAGAAAAAACGTCACCAGCAGCGCCAGGAACACGGGGACGCCGACGGCCATCCATTCGAAAAACCCGAGCTGCCGTCCCGTGAAGCGCTCGAGCGTCGAGATGGCGATGCCGTTGTGCGGCACGCCCATCATCGTCGCGGTGCCGCCAGCGACAGCCGCGTACAGCGTTCCCAGCGTGATGAACGCAGCAAGATTGGATGTTCCGCTGCGATGCGTGTCGAGGGAACCGGTGACGCCCCGCACATGCCGCACGACGGACATGCCGATCGGGATCATCATCGCCACCGTCGCTGCATCGGACACGAACATCGAGACGACGCCGACCATGAGCATGTAGGTGAATGTCAGACGATGCGCCTTGCTCCCGACGCCGGGCAGCGCGAGGAACGCCAGCGCGATGCGCCGGGCGAGTCCGTGCTTCTCGATGGCGTACCCCATCAGCACCGTGCCCATAATCCAGAAGAAGATCGGCTGCCCATAGAGACGCATCGTCGCGGCAATGTCCATCACACCGGCGGCCGGAAACACGAGAAACGGCAGCATCGCCGCCACGGCCCACGGGATTGGCTGCGTGATCCACCACGCGATGACGCAGGCAAACGTCGCCAGCGCCACCCGGCCCTGATACTCGAGCGCAAGCGGCAAGCCGAGGACCAACGCGAACGTGACTGGTCCGGCGAGCAGCTTCAGCAGGTACGTCACCGTGCCAGACGAGCGCGCGGTTGTCGGTTCTCTCGGAGTGTCCGTGATCGTCAAGGAGCGGAAATCCTATCGCACAACGCGATCGTACGTAGTGTCCGGCTTCAGCCGGACGGACTGCGAGGGCAAGACATCCGCGCACGCCGACGGCCGCAGGACCTGCCCTCAGCCGACGTCCGGCTCCGGCCTTCGCGCGCGCGTTTCGGCGGGGCAAGCCGCCCGGCGGCCACCATCAGCAGCGAGTGTGCGCTCATCGAACGGAGCGGTCCATTCCATG
>DATCJA010000144.1:0-5422 GCA_036507475.1 Vicinamibacterales bacterium | reverse complement strand
CACGGCACGGGCATGGACATGCAGGCGATGGTGCGCGACATGCGCAATCGCTTCTGGATCTGCCTGGTCTTCACCGTCCCGATTTTCATTTACTCACCGATGGGCGGGATGTTCACGCCGCCTGCGCCGCCGTTCGGCCTGGCCCTCGACCGGTGGTTGTTCCTCCTTGCGACGATCGCCGTGATCTATCCGAGCTGGCCGTTCTTTGTGGCCGCCTGGCGCGCACTGAAGACCGGCGTCCTCAACATGGCTGTCCTGATCGTCCTCTCCGTGGGTGTCGGGTACGTGTTCAGCGTCGGCGCCACGTTT
Source organism: Vicinamibacterales bacterium (assembly GCA_036507475.1). Classification (GTDB taxonomy): domain Bacteria; phylum Acidobacteriota; class Vicinamibacteria; order Vicinamibacterales; family UBA2999; genus DATCJA01. The sequence goes on along the minus strand of DATCJA010000144.1, from coordinate 5,113 downwards.
GTGTTCGCCGGCGCGCAGTTCTACGAAGCGGTGGCAGTGCTGCTCGTGTTCATCCTCCTGGGGCATTGGCTCGAGATGCGCGCGCGCGCGGGCGCTTCCGAGGCCATCCGCGCTCTCATGGATCTCGCCCCGTCTATGGCAACCGTGCGCCGCGATGGCCGCGAGGTCGACCTGCCGACCGCGGACGTCGTCGTCGATGACATCGTCGTGATTCGTCCCGGCAACAAGATTCCGGTCGATGGCGAAGTATTGGAGGGGGAGTCGCTGGTGGACGAGTCGATGCTCACCGGCGAGTCGATGCCCGTCTCGAAGAAGCCCGGTTCCACCGTGATCGGGGCAACGATCAACAAGAGCGGGAGTTTCAAGTACCGCGCGACGAAGGTCGGCGCCGACACGGCGCTGGCGCAGATCGTCAAGCTCGTGCAGGAAGCCCAGAACTCCAAGGCGCCAGCACAGCGGCTCGCGGATCGGGCCGCGCAGTGGCTCGTCGTCATCGCCATCGTGATCGGTCTGGCCACGTTTGCGGTCTGGTTCTGGTGGATCGGTCAGACACTCTTGTTTGCGGTGACGCTCACCATCACCGTCTTCGTTATCGCCTGTCCCGACGCGCTCGGGCTCGCCACGCCGATGGCGGTGATGGTGGGCACCGGGTTGGGCGCGCAGCGCGGCATTCTGTTCAAGAACGCCTCGGCGCTCGAGGAGGCCACCAAGCTCGATGTCGTCGTCCTCGACAAGACCGGGACGCTGACGATGGGCCAGCCGCAGGTGGTAACAGTGGCTGCAGCGCATGACAGCAGCGAGGCACAGGTGCTGACGTTGGCGGCGACGGTCGAACAGGGGTCGGATCACCCATTGGCAGACGCCATCACGCGCCGGGCCGAAGGGCTTCGGCTGGAGCCGCTCTCGCGCTTCGCCAACATCGAAGGCAAGGGCGCACGTGCGGAGGTGGCGGGCCGCACCGTGCTGATTGGGAACCGGCGGTTGATGGATGAGCAACAGGTGGACGTGGGCGGCCTTGCCGCGGAAGCCGAGCGCTTACAGGGTGCCGGCCAAACCGTCGTGCACGTGGCCGCCGACGGCAGGCTCGTCGGGCTGATCGCGATCGCCGACGCGCCTCGGCCCACGTCCGCCGCGATGGTGCGGGGTATGAAAAAGCGCGGCGTTGCCGTGGCCATGCTCACCGGCGACAACCGGGCCACCGCCGAGCGTATCGCGGGGGAGCTCGGGATCGGCCTGGTCATCGCCGACGTGCTGCCGGGACAGAAAGCCGACAAGATCAAAGAGCTGCAGCGCCAGGGGCGTAAGGTGGGGATGGTCGGGGACGGGGTCAACGATGCGCCGGCGCTCACGCAAGCGGACGTCGGGCTCGCGATTGGAGCGGGGACCGACGTGGCCATGGAGAGCGCCGATGTCGTCCTGATGCGCAGCGATCCACACGACGTGCTCGTGGCCATCGAGCTGTCGCGAGCGACGCTTCGCAAGATGCACCAGAACCTGTTCTGGGCCGTTGCGTACAACGTGGTGGCCTTCCCCGCCGCTGCCGGCGTGTTCTATCCGCTGGTGATCAGCCCCGAGGTGGCCGCGCTGGCAATGTCGGGCAGCTCGGCGCTCGTGGCCGTCAACGCGCTTCTCCTGAAACGCACGCGGCTTGCCGCTGATTAAATTCCATTAACCATCTCGCTTTGGCGGAATGCTGGGCAGTTATCGAGGTACGCTGCCCAGCAGGCACGTTCGTTGCCAAAACGTACCCGGGCAGACTGGTCGACGCTTCGTATACATAGGGCGCGGCCGACGTTAATCACGTCCATTCGGAAGGGAAATGAACACTCCCAGGCACGCGCGGCACGGGTCTGACGCCATCACACGCGACCCCGTCACCGGAGTTCAGGTTCGCGTGGGCGTCATGGGCTCTGCGGGTGGAGACGCGGAATCCGCAGTTGCCGAGGCGTGTCACGCCTTGGGCCGGGCGATTGCGGAGCGCGGATGCTGTCTCCTCACCGGTGCTTGCCCCGGGCTGCCGCACGACGCCGTGGTCGGCGCGAAGCAGGCGGGCGGTCACGTGGTGGGTATCTCGCCCGCATCGACACTGAAGGAACACGTCGAGACCTACGACTCGCCCTATCGGGAATACGACGTCCTGATCCTGACCGGCATGGGGCTGATGGGGCGCGAGCTGATCAACATCCACAGCAGCGACATCGTGGTCATCGTCGGCGGGCGATCGGGCACGCTGGGCGAGTTCGCGATCGCCTACGAGCAGGGAAAGTTGATCGGCGTCTTGCAGGGCTCGGGCGGCATCACTGCCGCGTTGCCGGCACTGGAAGCGCGGTTGGCGGAGAAGAAAACCGGGGCGGAGGTCCTCTATGACGAGGATCCGGTCGGGCTGGTCGCCCGGCTCCTCGATCGCTATCTGTCGGGAGGCTACGTCTGCCCCTGTTATCCCAGGAATCTCACAGAAGGAGTGCAGTCATGAACAGGCGGGCGCCATGCCATCGATGAGCAACTGCCCCATGATGAAGGAGCTGTCGAAAGAGGCGGCGGAGGTCGACCACTCGGAACACCACTCTGAGAAATAGGACGTCCTGAAGGCAACCGCGATTTCACCATCCTTGGAGGCGCGTCATGGTTCCTCTCGCTCTCGATCTGCTCCTGACCCGCATCCGAGGCGAGTACCAGGAGATGCCCGGACTGCGATTGACATTTGCCCAGGCGTGTCGCCTCTGGCAATTGGACGCGGCGACCTGCCGCGCGGTGCTGCAGCAGTTGATGGGCGATCGGTTTCTTCACCAAACAACCGATGGGGCGTACGTCGCATTCTCCAGCCTTCGCCTGAAGGCAGCGAAGGCAGCACTGCCCGGCGAAGCACACGCGTACAGGCGAGCTCGCGCCTAGCGCCTGCAATCCTCCGACGCGGGGGTGAATCAGGCGCGCGATTATTCAGATTTAGGCAGCCGTTCTTCGACTCGGATGGCTCGAACGTCCGCGCATTCGAGCGCGGTGCCGGCGTCGATGCGGACGGGATCCGTTCGGGACACGAAGAGCTTCTTGGCTGCGCTGCCGCGGTTGATGCTGATCTCGAGTTTGCCGGTACTGCCGACGATCGCCAGGACACCGCCAACCTCGACATCGCCGTATGTGTCGCTGACGCGGTCGATGACAGTGCTGCCGACGGTGATGCGTGGGTGCCCCGGGAGTTGAGAGCCGTGAATGTTCGTGACGAGGTTCCCGAACCGGTCAATATGGACCACTTCGCCGGCGATGCTGCCGTCGGGCTCAGGGGCAGCGAGAGCACGCGGGAGTTGCGTCCACTGCGACAAGGTAGGCCCTAGCTCCTCTAGCCGCACGCCGGTGGCCAGCGCCGCGGCGGCGGGAGCGTAGATGAAACGAGAGTGGAACGTGTGGCGACGCGCCTCGAGCAGGAACGGTGCGTTCTGGACCGCGACCAGCGCCGTCGGTGGATGCTCATCCAGGAGCGGAGCGGCGACCCCGTTGTCCGGGGCCACCACGTACTGACCTTCAACCGCAGCCGCAATGATTCGCCGATCGGGCGCCGAGCCCGGATCCGTTAAGACAAGGTGTACGGTTCCTGGCGGAAAGTAGGCGTATGCCGCTGCAAGCAAATAAGCCGCTGCATAGAGACTGCCGGATTCGGCAGCATGGACGAGATCGACGAGCCGCGCGTAGGGAGCGCGGGCGAGAAGGATTCCTTTGACTATGCCGACGTAGGCATCTGTGGTGCCGAAGTCCGTCAGGAGAGTGATAACGTGTGGCGTCGCCATCGGTCGTTCAGCTCTTGGCAGCTGCCGGGGTAATCCTTGTTCCCGGCCGAATCTCATCGCTCCCTCGGCGCACCACGATGTCGCCCTCGCGCAAATCGCCAAAGACCTCAATCACATTACCGTTCACCTCGCCCCGCCGGACGTCCACCCATTCCGCCACGCCGTTTCGAACCCTGACGACGAACTGACGCTCGGACGTGCGAACGACGGCGGTCGTCGGCACGAACAGGCTGGTTCCAGCGCGTGACACGGGCCACTGCACCTCTGCAAACATCCCGGACGCCAGCGTAAGCTTTGGGTTCGTCACCTCGAGCTCGACGAGCATGCTGCGCGTCTTCATATCCAGCGTATGCGCGGGCCTGGCAATGACGCCCTGAAACGTCTGGTCGGGAAACGCGGACACGCGGAAGTCCACTCTCGTGCCCTTCACAATGGTGCCCACGTACGTTTCAGGCACTGGCACGGTCAGCCGCAGCCTTGACACTTGTTCGATCCTGAGCAAGGCGCCGGTCGAGGGGCCGACCAGGCTGCCCGGATGCACGTTGCGCTCGGTGATGACGCCGTCGAACGGTGCGGTCAGTTCCAGATACGCTTCCATTTCCGCAACAGCTTTGATTGCAGCTTCTGCCGCCCCTCCACTGCTCTTCAGCGCGTTGACGTGGGCGCGTGCGGCTTCGAGGCTTCGCTCCGCGATCTCGACGTCGTGCCGGGCGACCACACCGGGTGTCGCGCTCGCGGCTTTGAGGCGATCGAAGGTGCTCTGGGCAGCCACGGTCTTCGCTTCCGCCTCCGCTTCTTGGGCGCGAACGGCCTGGAACTTCGCCTCGGCCTCCAGTCGCTGGGCGCGCAGTTCAGGAGCCGACAGCTTGCCAAGCAGTTGACCGCGTTTGACCCAGGATCCCCGATCGACCGCAATCGATTCGACGAACCCCGGCACTCTGGCGTTCATGTTCACACCCTGATACGGCGTCAAATCGCCGGGGATGGTAATCGTCTTCTCGAGCGCCTGAGAGACGACCTTCGCCGTCTCCAGGGACGCGTTCGTACCTTGTCCGAACAGCGAGGCGCCCAGACACAGCACCGTCACGCCGATGGCGAAGAATGCAGAGCGCTTCATGCGACTTCTCCTGAATGATGGCGGCTCATGACGTCATCGGGATCGAGTGACGGCGACGCGACACCGGCGCGAGCCTGAACGAGCGCAAACAGCGCGGGCAGCACCAAGAGCGTCGCGACAGTGGATGCGGCGAGACCGCCGATGACCGCGCGGCCGAGCGGTGCCAACTGTTCGGCGCCAACCGCCACCGGAATCATGCCGGCGATCATCGCGAACG
>DATCJA010000143.1:0-40513 GCA_036507475.1 Vicinamibacterales bacterium | reverse complement strand
GCTTGGCAGAATTAGCCGGGATCCCGGATCCCGATCAATAAAAGTCGTGCGCATCGATGGACGCCCCTGCTTCGATTCCGTGGACGCGCTCCGCCCTCACCGACACGACGCCGTCCTGATGCTGCAGCACTCCCTCGACGAGCAGAAACGGCTCACGAATAACGACCAGCCGTGCGCGATCGAAGAGGTCCGGCCGCACGATGACATTGGCCACGCCCGTTTCGTCCTCGAGTGTCAGGAACACGAATCCTTTGGCAGTGCCAGGACGCTGGCGCGTGATGACCATGCCCGCGATGCGTACACGGCGTCCGTCGCGCGCCTGCGGCAGATCGGAGGCGCGCAGCACGCCACGCAGCGCCATCTCGTCACGGCGCAGCGCCATTGGATGCGGTCCAATCGTCAGGCTCGTGCCGGCGTAGTCGGCGCGGAGACGCTCGTCGGGAGTCATTGGGGCTAACGGAGATCGTTCTTCGGAGCGTTCAGATCGTTCGGGGCGTTCTGGTTCGCCTCCCTCTTCTCCTTCGCCCCTTCCCCCTTCCCCCTCTTCAAACAGCTCTCCTGCTGGGCAAACTGCGCGCTCGACCTGCCACAAGGCGCTGCGCCGCTCGTTGGTGAATGCATTGAGCGCCCCGATATCGGCCAGCGTCATCAGCTCATCGCGGCGCAGGCCGGTTCGTCGCACGAGATCCTCGATGGACGCAAATCGACCGCGCGCGTGCACTGGCACCATCCACTCGTGCGCGCAGGTGTTGCAGAAGAATGTCCCGTCTCGTACTGTTTCGATCATCGATTCGTCGTCAGAGCCGCACTTCGGACACTCGGGCCGGTAGTCGGTCCGGCTAACCGCCTTCGCCGAGGATCCGGCAGTGGGGAACGGCGCGATCGCGTGCCCCACGTCTTTGCGCAAGCCATTCACATACAACAGACCGAGACGGATGGCGCCGTCTGCTTCAATCCGGCAGAGCCACTCGGACTGCTGGACGTCAATCGGGTGAAACCGCACGCCTCGGCGCTGCGCATCCTTCACGAGCGACGCAGGGTGATAAAAACCCATCGGCTGGTTGTTGAGCAGCGCCGTGTAGAACGCCGCCGGGTAGTGCACCTTCAGATACGCGCTGGCGTAGGCCAGCAGCGCGAAGCTGGCGGCGTGCGATTCGGGAAAACCGTAGAGCGCAAACGACGTGATCGAGGTGATGATGCGTTCGGCGGTTTCGTCGGTAATTCCCTTTTTCGCCATCCCGTCGCGAAGCTGCACTTCGATCTGTTTCATGCGCTTTTCGGACCGCTTGAACCCCATGGCGCGGCGCAGTTCCTCCGCCTGGCCTCCGGTGAAGCCAGCGGCCACCATGGCCATCCGCAGCAGTTGCTCTTGAAACAACGGGACGCCGAGTGTGCGCGCGAGCACAGGCTCGAGTGACGGGTGGAGCGGCACCACCGGCTCGCGCCCCGCGCGGCGGTTCAGATACGGGTGCACCATGTTGCCGACGATCGGGCCTGGACGGATGATCGCCACCTCCACGACGAGGTCGTAAAAACGTGCCGGTTTGAGACGCGGCAGCGTGGCCATCTGCGCGCGCGACTCCACCTGGAAGACGCCGATCGTGTCGGCCTTCTGCAGCAGATCGTAGACAGCTGGGTCGTCTGGGGGGAGATGCGCGAGATCGAAAGTAGGCGGTAGGCAGTAAGCAGTAGGCAGTGAGGAGTTCTGGGGTTCCTGCTGCCTACTGTCTACTGCCCTCTGCCTACTGTTCACCATCTGAATTGCGTCCTGTAGCACCGCCATCATGCCGAGCCCGAGCAGGTCCACTTTGACGATGCCCATCTCGGCGCAGTCGTCCTTGTCCCACTGCACGACAACGCGACCGGGCATGGTGGCCGGCTCGAGCGGCACGACCGCATCGAGCTCGCCCTGGCAGATCACCATCCCTCCGGAATGCTGTCCGAGATGCCGCGGCAGATCCTGGATACGCCACCACAGTTCGGCGAACGTCCGCATGCGCGGCATGTCCAGCGACAAGCCGACCGACTCGAGATTGCGGCCCAGCGTCTCGTTCGGATCCGTGAACTCGAAATGGTTCATCACCTTGGCCAGTCGATCGATGGCATCGTCATTCAGCGAGAGCGCCTTGCCCACTTCGCGCGCCGCGCTGCGGCTGCGGTAGGTGATCACATTGGCAGTCATCGCGGCGCCAAGCCGGCCGTATTTTTCGTACACGTGCTGGATGACGCGCTCCCGACGATCGCCGCTCGGCAGGTCGAGGTCGATGTCGGGCCACTCGCCGCGTTCCTCGGAGAGAAAGCGCTCGAACAGCAGATCCATCGCAATCGGATCGACGGCCGTGATGCCCAGGCTGTAGCAGACGGCGCTGTTGGCTGCCGAGCCGCGCCCCTGCACGAGAATGTCCTGCTGCCGTGCGTAGTTGACGATGTCCCAGACGATCAGGAAATAGCCGGCAAGGTCGAGCTTCTCGATGAGATCGAGCTCTCGCGCGATCTGGGCACGTGCCTTGTCGTGGTACGGACGATACCGGTCGCGGGCGCCTGCTTCCGTGATGTGCCGCAGGAACGACATCTCGGTCTCGCCGGAAGGCACTGGATACTTCGGAAAGCGGTACCCTAGATCGGCCATCGTGTACTCGAGACGCTCGGCCAGTGCAACTGCGTTCGCCAGCGCGTCCGGCCGGTCGGCAAAAAGCTGCGCCATCGATTCCGGGGATTTCAGATACCGCTCGGCGTTCCGCGCGAGCAACCGGCCGGCACTGTCGAGCGTCGTGCGATGTCGCACGCACGTCAGCACATCGAACAGCGGTCGATCCGCAGGCTCGGCAAAACGGACGCCGTTGCTGGCAATCACCTGAACGCGGAAGGCCCGTGCCAGCGCCTCGAGCGCCACATTGGCAGCCTCCTCGTCGCGAAGCAGATGACGCTGCAGTTCGACATACACGTTGCGCCGTCCGAACAGTCCGACCAGACGATCGAGCAGGCCGCCGACACCGTGGTGACGGGTATCGAGCAGCGCATGCCCACCAAGCGCGACAAGGCCGGCGGTCGCGCCATCCAGTTCCTCGAGCGCCAGCACACCCTCGCCTTTGCCACCCCACCGCGTAGTGCGCGGCGGCCCCGGTTGGTCCGCACGCATCTTCATGCGCGTGATCAGCCGGCACAGGTTCCGATAGCCTTCCTGGGTTTCCACCAGGACGGGCAACTGCCACGTCGACGCCGGGATCCGGGATCCGGGATCCGGGATTCGGCGGGATCCGGGATTTGAAAGCAGCGGGGATCCGGGGTTCGAATCCCTTCGGATCCCGGATCCCGGATCCCGGATCCCGATCGTAATCTCAGCCCCGATGATGGCTTTCAGACCTGCCTGTTGCGCCGCCTTGTGGAATCGCGGCGCGCCGTACACGCCATCGGCGTCGAGGAGCGCGAGCGCGGAATAGCCGAGCGCGGCCGCGCGCTCGACCAGCGTTTCGGGCAGTGACGCACCCTGAAGAAAACTGAACGCAGAGGCACAATGGAGCTCGACGTACATAGTAGGCAGTAGGCAGTGGGCAGTAAGCAGCAACCGTTTTACTGCCTACCGCCTACTGCCTTCTAGTCAACAATCCCCTCGACGAACCAGTCAGCCGTGGCGCGTTCGCGAAACACCCGGTACGTAGCCCCATCGCTGAGCGTCACGTCCCATTCGTCGCGATCCCATCCTTGGGCCATTTGAGAATTCGAAGATCGATGATGTGACGATTGCAAAAGATCCCGATCACGCCACCACTGCCCGGAAGTCCGCCAGGGCCCCGCGCATACCTGCACACGGCCTCCACTCAACCGGGATTCGGGATCCGGGATCCGGGATCCGGGATAAGAGGCAACCCGAGCGATCGTCACGTGCAGCGGCTTGTCGTGTTCGATGCGCACGCGAACAGGAATGGGGATACGGAAGCGGCGGAGCGCTACGGATGGCTGATACGCAGCGCCTTTCACCTCGACGTGCCACTGAGGCACGGAGGCACCGAGAATTTCTGGTGCGCGTGCTTTTTTATCCTCGGTGTCTCGGTGTCTCGGTGTTTCGTGGGCGCGAAGAACGCTCGAATCGCGCGGCGCGAACACCTTCACGGCAAACGCCCCTGGCTGCCACGAATCGACAAGGACCGGCGATCCGCAGCGGTCCTCTCCCATCAATGCGGCGAGGCGAGCCGTGAGCGTGGACAGCTGCTCTGGAGACGGCAGCGGACGGGCCAGGAGCGAGAACTGTACGATCCGTGCCGGGGTCGGGTCGACGGCCACCACCACACGATCGATCGCAGCCGACGGTGGATGCGACTCGAGATCGAGGAGCAGCAGCGTGCGAAATGTCCGCGCGTCGCGCATGGGCGCGGGCAGCTGCAGCGACCGCTCGTGTACGGTCCGAGTCACCAGGTGCAAGCGGATGTGCAACACGGCCGCGCCTCGTCTGCGGCGATCGAGATGCGCCGTCAGCGGCTCCAGCAGCCGGCCAAGCACGAATGAAAGCGGCTCGAGTCCATCGATGGGCCATTCGAGATCCAGCGCCTGCTCGAATCGCTCCTTCGGCACCGCGGGCTGCAGCGGCCGCGGATCCTCGCCACGGGCGAGACGCTGCCATCGTGTGCCGTCAGCGCCTAATCGCGCAGCGACCGCGTCGGCGGGCAGAACGGCAAGATCGCCAAGAGTGCGGATGCCCCAACGATGGAAGGTTGTTAATAGATCGTTCGGCCCGTTCGGATCGTTCGGGACGTTCGGATCGTTCTTGTTCGTGATGTGTGCGAGGAGCGTCAGACCGAGCGGTGCAAGTGCAACAGCTTCCGCACCAGCCTCGACAACAACAACGTCCTCTTCGCGTTCGGTCCGTGCGAGCAGTCGTGCCGCGGTGCATGTTCCTGCAATCGCCACGCGTACACGCGCCTGCCGTTCGGCCGCGGCATGGCACAGTTCTTCGCCGATCTCCTGTGGGCTGCCAAACAGTCGCTCGAGGCCCGTGAGATCGAGAACAACCTCACCCAAACCGCACAGCTCGAATCGTGGAGTGAAGTCGGCGGCCACCTCGAGCAACGCATCCGCAGCCTGGCCGTCAATCGAATAGAGAGCGCCGAACATGAAGCGAGCATCCTTCACTGCGACAAGCCACGGAGACGCGGAGGCACGGATTGTGACCCGTCGCGCTGTCTCTGTGGCCCGTCACCCGCGGATACCGCGGCAATCGTCACTTCCCCATCCAGACGGCGACGCGGTGAGACCACACGAACCGCGACGTCGATTCCGCCAAGTCGGCGACTGCGGTTGGCGCCGGCGTCCCATCGCGGACAGCCAGCGAGGGACAGCGTGAGGCCCCCGGCGCTCCGCGCCAGCGGTTGTGGCCCCAGCAGAACGCAAACCGTCTCGCTTCCTTCGATCGTTCGCTGAATACGCAGCCATGTGGTGAATGGAATGCGGCTCAACACGGACAACGGCGCGTCCGCCAAATCGATGGCGACCACGCCAAACCCACCTGCCTGGAGGACGAGGTTCAAGGCTTTCAACGCCCGCTCGATGGCGCGATCGAGCGATGAAGCAGTCGGACAAGAGCCAGGAGAGCCGGGAATCCACAACAGACGCTCCAACTCCACGCCTGCGGAGACGACCGACTCGATATCGAGACAGTCGAAGGTGTCGACAACCGCCGTTATCTCGCCGCGGCGCGTCGCGGCGGCGAGCAGTTGCAGCAACAGCATGGTTCGCCCCGATGACCGGGGGCCGGCGATTTCCGACAACTGCCCTCGCGGCAGGCCGCCGCGAAGGCAGGCATCGAGGCACTCCACGGCCGTTGCGGCTGCGCTCGGCTCTACGCGTTCGAGCGAGGGCAGTGCGGCTGTGAGCGTGCGATCGAGCTTTCGGGCACGCAGTGCAGCTTCAACGGCAGCCAGCCCATGATTCGCCATATATTCGCAGAGGCGAAAATATAGCGAAACATCGGCGGGAGCGCAAGCGATAAGATCAATCCGCGTCGTGGCAACCCCAACAGTTCCCGCTGCCGAGATTTCCGACGCGTCTCCCTCGATAACCGCCCTTCGCCGCCTCGCCGCGGCGCTCCATTACCGCGACTTTCGCGTGCTGTGGGCCGGCGCGTTTACCTCCAGCATCGGCACCTGGATGCAGAAGGTGGCGCAGAACTGGCTCGTGCTGACGGTCACCGGGTCGGCATCGGCCTTCTATCTCGGACTCGATACGTTTCTCGGCGAAGCGCCGATCCTGCTCTTCACCCTCATCGGCGGCGTCGTCGCCGATCGCCGCGATCGGCGTCAGCTCTTACTGATGTCCCAATACGTCCAGATGGCAACCGCGTTTGCGCTGGCTGCGCTCGTCTACTGGGACGTCGTCCGCATCTGGCACGTGTTGACGCTGTCGGTCATCACGGGAATGGCGCAGGCGTTCGGCGGTCCGGCACACCAGTCGCTCATGCCGTTGCTCATCGACAAACAACACCTGCCGAACGCGATCGCGCTCAACTCGATTCAGTTCAACTCGGCACGCGTGATCGGGCCTCTCATCGCGGGTGCGACGCTCGGCGCATTCGGAATGGCGGCCTGCTTCGGGCTCAACGGCGTGTCATTTCTCGCCGTGATCGTGGCGCTGCTGTCGCTGCGCATCCGGCACATCCCGCCGGCCAGGGGCAGCCGCATGCGCGACGAGCTGCGCGGCGGCTTTTCGTACGCGCAGCAGCAGCCGGCGCTCATGGGCCTCACGTTTCTGGCCTTCGCCACGACTTTTCTCGGCAATCCGCTGCTGACGTTTCTTCCGCTCTTCGCGCAGAACATCTTTCAAGGCGGCGTGGGTCAGTACACCCGTCTCATGGCATGCGCTGGCGCTGGCGCGGTCACGGGGGCGCTGATCGTGGCATGGCTCGGCAAGTTCAAGCATATGGGACGCACGCTGCTCACGCTGCAGGTCGTGTTCGGCGGACTCGTCGTGCTCTTCGCGGTGACACGTGTGATCTGGATCAACGGCGTACTGCTGTATGTCGCCGGCGCGTGCATGGTGATGGTGTTCGCGATGATCTCGTCGCTCGTGCAGCTGATTGCGCCCAACGAGCTGCGCGGACGGGTGATGAGCATTTACATGGTGGCGTTCCGCGGGGGCATGCCGCTCGGGAGCCTGGCGGCTGGCTACGCGGCGACGCTGACGTCGCCACCAACTGTTCTTGCTTTCAATGGCGTCTTGCTGAGCTCGGTCGCGGCGTGGTTCCTTCTCAAGGGTGGCGGGGTGAAGGAGTTGTAACCTTTAATGGTGTCTCCCACCCCGCAGCGTCCGTCTCCTCCCGTGATCGCGATGCTCTGCGCGGCCGCGGTCAGCGGGCAGTTCATCGCCGGCAAAGCCACGCGTGACGCGCTGTTCCTCTCATACCTCGACATTACCCTGCTGCCGATGATCGTGGTGGCAACGTCGGCGTTCTCCATTCTCCTCGTTGCCATCGGCTCGAAGACGTTGGTGCGGCTCACGCCTGCTGTATTCGTCCCGCTGGCGTTTGCGGCAAACGCGCTATTCCTCGTCGTCGAGTGGCTTCTCACGCCCGTGGCACCTGCGGCTGCCGCGTGCGCCGTCTATCTGCAGATATCTGGGCTCGGTCCGATGCTGGGGTCCGGTTTTTGGCTGATCGCGAGCGAGCGTTTCGACCCGCACACCGCACGCCAGCAGTTCGGGCACATCACCGGGCTCGGCACGCTCGGCGGCCTGGCGGGGGCGCTCGTCGCTGAACGCATCGCGGCGATCTACGGCATCGCAGCAATGCTCCCCCTGCTTGCTGCGGTCAACATGGTCTGCGCCTGGCAGGTTCGCCGGCTTGCCATGTCCGGCGACCGGGTTCCAACGCGCGAAGGGCTGGAGCGTGCACCGGAGCTCGCCGCCGAGTCGCCAACGTCGGGCCTTCGCGTGCTGGCGCACACGGCGTACCTTCGCAATCTCGCCGTGATCGTCATGCTTGGTACCGCGGCCGCTACGCTTGCCGATTACGCGTTCAAGGCGCAGGCGGTTGTCATGCTCGGCCGTGGCGACGAGCTCCTCCGGTTCTTCGCCATTTACTACGCGGCAACAAGCCTGCTGTCGTTCGTCGTGCAGTCTGTGATTGGCGCGGCAGCGCTTCAGCGACTGGGACTGGCGCTCACCACGAGCACACCATCGCTCGCGCTCGTGCTCGGCGCCCTCGGCGCAATCGTCGCGCCGGGGCTCCAGGGCGCTCTCGTCGCACGCGGCGCCGAGTCGGTGTTCCGCGGGTCGCTCTTCCGCACCGGGTACGAGATTTTCTATACGCCTGTGCCGTCGGCCGAAAAACGCGCCGCGAAATCCGTCATCGACGTCGGTTTCGACCGACTGGGCGACGCAATTGGTGGGGGCCTCGTTCGCCTGCTCCTGCTGCTTCCCGCGGCGCGCCAGTACGCAGCGATTCTGACGGGAGCCATTGTGTGCTCGGCAGCCGCACTGATCGTGGCACGGCGGCTGAACCGCGGCTACATCGAGACGTTGGAGAGGAATCTGCTCAATCGCGCGCTGGAGCTCGACCTCTCCGACGTGGAGGACGTCACGACGCGGACCGTTATGCTCAGGACGCTGGGCTCACGTGGATTCACCGAAACAAGCGAGCTGTCCGGGGCCGTTCGGGCTGTGCGGTCCGATGCGCTGCAGAGCGCCGATCCCGAGATTCAGGAGATTTTGGCGCTGCGGTCGCGTGACCGCGAGCGCGTGGTCGCGGTCCTCAAAGACGAAGAGGGCTTGCCGTCGACGCTGATCCCTCATGTTGTTCCGCTGCTCGCGTGGGACCCGGTCGCCGACGAGGCTGTGCAGGCGCTCCGCAGGGTGGCCGAGGAGCACGTCGGCGAGTTGACCGACGCGTTGATCGACCCGAATCAGCCCTTTGCCGTGCGCCGACGGCTGGCGCGCGTCTTCTCCGTGTGCGTATCGCAGAGAGCGGTTGACGGCCTGCTGCTCGGTCTCGAGGATTTGAGGTTCGAAGTTCGCTTCCAGTGCGGTCGGTCGCTCGCCGCCGTGGCAGCGAAAAACGCCCTCATTCGGGTTGACGAGCATCACGTATTCGACGCCGTCCGCCGCGAGTTGGCGGTTGGCCGGCCAGTGTGGGAGAGCCAACGACTGCTCGATCAAATCGATCAACAGGAGCAGGCGTCATTTGCCGACGAGTTCGTCAAGTCCCGCGCGGGCCAGAGCCTCGCACACGTTTTTACGCTGCTGTCGCTCGTGCTGCCGGCGGCGCCCCTTCAGGTCTGCTATCGGGGCCTCCATACCGACGATCCGGGACTTCGGGGAACGGCGCTCGAGTATCTCGAAGGCGTCCTTCCGGCGGATATTCGCGATCGTCTTTGGCCGTTTGTCGGTGGAGGATCCGCCGACGCACGGCCGTCGCGGTCGCGCGAGGCGATTCTGGAGGAGCTGCTGCGCTCCAACGAATCCATCATGCTGAATCTGGAGGAACTGCGCCGGCACGCGCGGGCAGCCCGGCGGCCCGACGTGCCTGCTAGAGTGTAAGGGTATGTCGCCAGAACGAATGGTGATCGCGCGTCGTCCGGATACGGGGACTGGCGCCCCGCACAGTGGGCGTGCCACGACGCGGCTGCCTGATGAGCTCCTCACCGAGCAAGTGCGACGGATCGGCTTGTTCGCAGCCGTGACTGCCGGTCTCTGGACGCTCGGGCTCTTCATGGAAGTCGTTCTGGCGCCGCTCTCGTGGGCCTCGACGATTTCGCCGCGCGCGGTGTCGCTCGAGATTACCGGAATCGTGGCGGCAGCCGTGATGATCTGGTACGTCCGCTACTGCGCGCAGTCACCAGAAACCAAGGCCAACGTCAGCCTCGGATATCTCGTATTCAATGGAATCGCGATAGCCGTCCTCAACACCTGGATCATCCCGCCGTCGACCGAGCGTGTGATCCATTTGTCCTGGGTCACCATCGGCATCCTGGTGTTCTCGATGATCTCGCCAGCGTCTCCACGGAAGATGTTGAGTGCCGCCCTCATTGCGGCATCGATGGACCCGCTCGCGCTGTGGATTGCATTCATCACCGGGAATCCGATCGTTTCGTTCCCGCGCGCCGTGGCGTTCTCGCTTCCCAACTATGCATGCGCGCTCATCGCGATGGTGCCCTCCCATTTTCTTCATCGGGTCGGTCGACGTCTACGCGAAGCCCAGGAGCTCGGTAGCTATCGCCTCGTCGAGCTGCTGGGCACTGGCGGCATGGGCCAGGTCTGGCGCGCCGAGCACAATCTTTTGGCTCGCGACGCCGCAATCAAATTGGTACGCCCAGAAGTCCTGGGCGCGCGGAACGATGCCGAGGCGAAGCTGGCCCTTCGCCGATTCGAGCGCGAAGCGCAGGCAACGGCACAGCTCAACTCGCCGCATACGATTCAGCTGTTCGACTTCGGCATGACGCAGGACGGCACGTTCTATTACGTGATGGAGCTGCTCGCCGGCCGCGATCTCGAGTCGCTCGTTCGGGAGTTTGGTCCAGTTCCCGCCAATCGCTCCATTTTTCTCCTGCGACAAGTCTGCCACTCACTCGCAGATGCACACGCGCGCGGTCTGGTTCATCGCGACATCAAGCCGGCGAACATCTACATCTGCCGGATGGGTCTCGAATATGATTTCGTCAAGGTGCTGGACTTCGGTCTGGTGAAGTTGAATCGACGCGCTGAAGCCGACACTATCGTGACGCTCGATCACACGACAACGGGGACGCCCGCCTACATGGCACCGGAGATCATTCTGGGGGAAGCCGAAGTCGACCGCCGCGCTGACGTCTACGCGCTCGGCTGCGTGGCCTACTATCTGCTAACCGGCCAGCTGGTGTTCGAGGCGGACACCCCGATGAAGATGCTCCTGCAGCACCTGCATGCGCAGCCGCTGCCGCCATCGCAGCGAACCGAGGTGCCGATTCCCCGCGAGCTGGACGAGCTGGTCCTCGCATGTCTCGACAAGAATCCCGACAGGCGCCCGCAGAACGCTGAGGAACTGTTTCACATGGCGTGCGAGTGCCGGTCGTGCGACGGCTGGAATCAGGCGCTGGCCGCCCAGTGGTGGAACGCCCATCTGCCGGAGCTCACCGGACCTTTGACGCTCGATACACCGACGCCGGAGCGGGTTGGTAGCCTGACAACAGTGTAAAGGGAATGTCGATGGCGACAGTACTGGTGAAACCCTCGTCCGACCGCTCGCAGAGCTGGATCGATCGCAGCCTCTCACTCGTCGCTGACGTGCGCGCCGGCGAAGGCGCGGGCGCGCTGTTGCTAGCGGCCAACGTGTTTGCGCTCCTAGCCTTTTACTATGTGCTCAAGACTGTCCGCGAATCACTGATCCTCAGTGAGGGTGGCGCCGAGGTCAAGAGCTACGCCTCAGCCGGGCAGGCCTTGCTCCTGCTCGCGTTCGTCCCGGCGTACGGCGCTGTAGCATCGCGGGTCAACCGTGTGCGATTGATCAGCGGAGTCACCCTCTTTTTCGCGTCGCATCTGATTGTCTTTTACCTGCTCGGCACGGCCGGCATCCGAATCGGCGTGCCGTTCTTCCTCTGGATCGGCATCTTCAACCTCGTTGTGATCGCGCAGTTCTGGGCATTCGCGAACGACGTGTACGACAGCGAACGTGGGAAGCGGCTCTTTCCCATTGTCGGCGTCGGCAGTCTGCTGGGCGCCTGGGTGGGAGCGGAAGTGGCATCGGCGCTGTTCGCCAGCTTGGGGCCATATCAGCTGCTGCTGCTTTCGGCCGCGGGTGTGTCCGCATGCGTGTTCCTCACGCGATGGACCGACCTCCGGGAGCGCCGTGTGCACGCAACGACGGGCGCTCAGGCAGAGCCTGCAATGGGGAAGGCCGGCGGCTTTCAACTGGTGTTGTCTCAACGCTATCTGCTCCTCATCGCGCTGCTCGTCCTCGTCCTCAACGTCGTGAACACGGTGGGCGAGTACATCCTCGGGAGGCTCGTCGTCGAGGACGCGGCTGCGCAGATCGCCAGCGGCGCCGCACGCGGCCTCACCGAGGCGGCAATCATTGGCGAGTTCTACGGCCGCTTCTTCGGATGGGTCAATCTGGTCGGCCTGCTGTTCCAGCTCTTCTTGGTGTCGCGACTATTCAAATGGATTGGCGTTCGAGGTACGCTCTTCGTGCTGCCTATCGTAGCGACCTTCAGCTACGGTGCCCTCGCAGCGGTTCCGCTGCTCGCCGTCGTGAGTGTGGCGAAGGTGCTTGAGAACAGCAGCGACTACTCGATCAACAACACGGCCAAACACGCACTCTTCCTCCCCACGAGCCGCGAGGTCAAGTACAAGGCCAAACAGGCGATCGACTCGTTCTTCTGGCGCACCGGAGACATGCTTCAAGCGGCCATCGTGTTCGTCGGGGCTCAACTGGCATTGGGGATTCGCGGCTTTGCCCTTGTCAATCTGGCGTTTGTCGTTGTCTGGATTCTCCTCGTCATCGGAATCGCCGCGGAACACAGGAAGATCACCACGGCCGAAGCGGCTTCTCAGGCCGCGTAACGATTGTGCGAGTGTTGCTGCTGGTCGCAAGCCTCTGGCTGCTGACGCCCGCGCCGCTTCTCTATGCGCAGGAGCCCACCACTCGCGCGGAAGTGCTGCGTCGTCAACGGGAGGAAAAGTCGCAAGAACTGTCGCCTCCGGAGCCTTCCCGCCTCGAGCGCGTGCTTCTCGACCTTGAAACCGGTCGCCTCTTCGAGCGCCTGCTGAATCCGGCCGAAGGCTTCTATCCGAAGATTGGCAACATCACTACGGGCAGCGGTATTTCGTTCGGCCCGGCATACCGAACGCCCGGCCTGTTCGGCGGGCACGCAGACTTCAGTGCCTTCGCTGCGGGTTCCTTCCAGCGGTATTGGATGGTGGACGCGCGCCTCACTATGCCGCGGCTTGCCGGTGAAACGGTCCTCCTCGATCTTCACGCACAGCGCTACGACTTCCCCAACGAGGACTTCTTCGGACTTGGACCGGAGTCGCGCCGTCAGGACCACGTGACGTACGGACTGGCAAGCTCGATGGTTGGCGGGGCGGGAGCCGTTCGACCTGTGCCGTGGCTCGCGCTCGGCGGTGGTTTCGACTATCTCACCCCGAGCGTCGCGTCCGACGACGACCGGAGGATCGGCACCCTGTTCGATGATGCGAGCGCCCCCGGACTGAGCACCCAACCGGACTTCGTCCGCTACCAGGCTTTTGCGGAGCTGAACTATCGCGCGCCACGGGGTAATCCGAGGCGCGGGGGCCGATATGCCCTTGCCATCGCACGGTTCGACGACACCTCCGGCGACAGGTACTCATTCCGCCGCGTCGAAGCCGACCTTCAGCAGTACGTGCCAATCCTGCGAGACCGGCGTGTGCTCGCCTTCCACGCGCTCGTCTCGGCGTCGGATGCCGACGCTGGCCGCGAGGTCCCCTTCTACCTCCAGCGGACTCTCGGGGGACCGGACGATCTGCGCGGCTTTAGGCACTTCCGCTTTCGCGACCGGAATCTGCTGCTGTTGCAAGCGGAGTATCGCTGGGAGATTTTCACCGCCGTCGACGGCGCGATTTTCTATGACGCCGGCCAAGTGGCGCCACGGCTCGAGGACCTGAGCCTCCGGGACCTGGAGTCCGACTACGGGATTGGGTTCCGCTTCGGCACGGCCAACGGCGTCTTCCTCCGCGTTGAGGGCGCTTTTGGAAGCAGCGGTGGAAAGCACTTCATCTTCAGGTTCGGTCATGTTTTCTAAGCAGCCTAGGCGCGCGGAGCGCGCCAAGAGATGCTGGCCAACCAGCCGAGGGGCGCTGCCGGGGATATCAAGGGGCAGGGCCCCTTGGTTGGTTCTCGCCGCAGTGGTAGCTGGATTCGCAGCTACCATCGGCGGACGCGCGGCAGCGCCGAAGTTTTTTTCCGACGATCCGATCCAGGTGGACGATGACCGCGCGTTCGATGCCGGCAGTGTTCGAGCCATCGAGGGCAGCAACGCATACGACTTCGCCGAGCACACGTTCCTCAAGCGGGGCGACCGCAGCGACATCCGGGCCGCGAACGTCAACACGCTCGACGAGGTTCCTGATTCGACGTGGTTCACGAACCGAATCGGTCGCGTAGCAATTTCTATCGAGGAGATCGTCCGCGGTCCGAATCAGTTCGACAGCCTCGTCATCGATGACTGGCCGATCGTGCAAGAGAAGAGCAGCGGGATCACGCCTGGCTATCGGGTAACGGACCCGTCGGGCCATCTCTACCAGGTCAAGTTCGATCCGCCTGCCAACCCCGAGATGGCCAGCGCCGCCGAGGTAATTGGCGCCGCAATCTACCACGCGCTCGGCTATAACGTCGTCCAGGGATACATCGTCGAAGTCGACCCAGCCAGAGTCATCATCAGTCCGAAGGCGACAACGGTCGATATGTCCGGCCGGAGGCGCTCGATGCGTCGCGAAGATGTCGATCAGATTTTTTCCCGCGCGGCACGACTGCCGAACGGCAAGTATCGCGCGACATTGAGCCGCTTCGCCGAGGGCAGGCCCGTCGGCTACTTCAAGTACTACGGGACGCGTCCCGACGATCCAAACGACATTCACCCGCACGAGCACCGGCGAGAGCTGCGGGGGAACCGCGTGTTCTCCGCCTGGCTCAACCACGACGATTCTCGCGGCATCAACAGCCTCGACATGCTCGAGGGAGCGGAGGGTCGAAGGTACATCCGCCATTACGTGTTCGACTTCGGCTCGATTATGGGGAGCGGCAGCACCGTTCCGCAGGTGCCCCGCGCGGGCAATGAATACATCCTCGAGTGGGCGCCGGCGCTCAAGACGCTTGCGACGCTGGGTCTGTACGTTCGACCCTGGATAACGGTCGATTACTGGCAGGGCGCCAGGTCGGTGGGACGCTTCGAGGGAGACTTCTTCGATCCGATTCAGTGGCGCCCGGAATACCCGAATCCCGCATTCGAGAGCATGCGGCCGGACGACGCCTTCTGGGCGGCCCGTCTGGTTGCGCGTTTCAGCGACGACGCGATCCGAGCGATTGTCGCCAAGGCACGCTACAGCGAACCAAGTGCCGCCGAGCACATTGCCGCTACCCTGATCAAGCGTCGCGACAAGGTCTTGCGCACGTGGCTCACCAGCGTCAATCCGATCGCGGAACCCAGTCTGGGCTCCGACGGCATGCTCACCTTCGAGAATGCTGCGGTGGCGGCTCGCGCGGCCAGCGCCCCTACGGCCTACGTTTTGACGTGGTCGCGCTTCGACAACGCGACCGGCTCGAACGTCGGTGACAGCGTTGAAATGCGCGTTACAGAACCGCAGGCTCCGGCACCGAAACAGTTGCTTGAGGGTGCGGACTTCGTTTCCGTTGCCATCCAGACTGTCCACTCTGATTATCCGGAATGGCGTCTCCCGGTCGTTCTGACCTTCCGCCGCACAGCGTCTGGTTGGCAAGCCATTGGCATAGAGCGGACCGTTGCACCCCGCACCCGATAACGCGGCGAACTGCCCTATACTTATCGCTCGGCTTTTGCGAACTCCACCTTTGCTCAGTTTCCGGCCTGCCGCGTTGATTTGCGCAGTTCTAGTGTGCGGAGCCGCCGTTCCGCCTCGTTGCGTATCTGCCCAGACGCCGCCAGCCAACACGTCGAGTCCTCCAAGCGCTGCGCCCTCAGAATGGCGTGAAACCGCCTCCTTCCGGAGCCTCTTCGAGCAGACTGCTCACGACTTTCAGCGCATCGTCTCGAAGGACTCGGCGGTCATCCTGGCCATTGGAGGCGCGGCAGCGGCCGTCGGACACGCGAGCGACCGGTCCCTGAGCACCGCGATGTCGTCGGGCTCGAGTGAGCTGAGGAGCGTACTTGGTCCGGGCGAGCTGGTTGGCGGGGCTCGCGTGCAAGCAGCCGGCGCGCTCGCCACCTACACGATCGGACGTGTCACATCGAACGCTACGGTCGCGCGAATCGGGGCCGACCTGATTCGGGCGCAGATCGTGACGCAGATGCTGACTGCAGCGGTCAAGACGACGGTCGGTCGAACCCGTCCCGACGGAACGCAGTATTCGTTTCCGTCCGGTCACGCCGCGGCGACGTTTGCGTCAGCCACCGTGCTGCAGCGGCATCTCGGCTGGAAGGCAGGCGTCCCCGCCTATGCCGTTGCCTCGTATGTTGCGGCATCCCGCATACAGGCGAAGCGGCATTTTCTCAGTGACGTGACCTTCGGAGCTGCGCTCGGCATCGTCGCGGGCCGATCCGTGACGATTGGGCGCGGCGATCATCGGTTTGCGCTCGCACCGGCGGCTGTGCCCGGTGGCGGGGGCGTGAGCTTGACCTGGATCGGCCGTAACTGAGCAGACATTCCGTAAGTCAAAAGTCAAAGGTACAAAACGAGGGCGGGGGGTGTGGCCTCCCCCGCCCGGGGCTCTGCTCGAAAGGCGCGCGAAGCGCGCCAAAAGATACTGCCAACCAGCCAAGGCATCTACCGGAGCATCGGGCAGGCCCTGGCTGGTTCGTTAGCGTCGGCGAGTCGCCTCGTATATCGAAGCTGCGCCGCCACCGATTGCAGCGCCGACCAGCGCCCCCTTCTTGCCACCCATGAGTCCGCCGACGCCGGCACTTGCCGCTGACGTGCCACCAATCACCATGGCCGTCTTGGCCCACGACCGCTGCGGGCCGGCAGGGCGCTCAACGACAACGCGCTCCTCCTGAGCAGGCGCGACGGTGCGGTACACTGTCTGTCGTGGCGCGGGTGTCTGTCGCACGACAACAGGCGCGGCCGCCGGCTGCAGTGCAGCGGCGGTATACCCTGGCACGTAGCCGGGCGCATAGCCGAATGCCTTGGCGTTCGGCACCTCGATGTACCGGCCATCGATCGTCTGGACAAGCGCCGGGATCTCGGCAAACGGATTGTTCTGCGCGGCACGTGTGCCGACCGCGTAGAACGCGACGCCGGAAATCAGGGCGCCCACTGCTGCTGCTGCCATCGGTCTCATAAGCTCGACCCCCTCACGGCGCCATAACCCAAGCTCCATGCCGTACGATTTACAGCGCATAAGTGGCCATTTTCCAGTCGATTACGATATGAAGCGACCAGAACGACCTCTGGCGACTGTCCTCGGCGGGGCTCAGCTGTTCTCAAAATGAGTCTGCTACCAGCAGGCCTCAGGGCACAGGGCTCAGGGCCCAGGGGGCGTCAGGGGCAACCAGAGCCCTGAGGCCTGAGCCCTGAACCCTGAGGCCTCTTAGTGATGATTGTCCGGGACGAGGGCGAGACGCTCCTGCTGATCACCCAGCCCAACCATGCGTGGCTCGCGGAACAGATCGTCGCGTCCGTGCGCACCGAGCGGGCACTTGAAAGCGCCGACCGCAATACGATTCTGCTGGCCACCCGCGAACACGACAATGGGTGGGCGGAAGTCGACGCAGAACCGACCGTCGACGCCGCGACAGGGCGACCGTGCGATTTCATGAGCGGCTCGGCGATCATCAAGCACGAGCTCTGGCTGCGTGGGATTGCGCGTGTAGCGAAGGTGGACAGGCATGCGGGAGCGCTCGTTGCCGAGCATGCCCTCACCGTACACGGATATCGCCGCGGAGACAGCGAGTGGCAATCGTTCTTCGAGTCGATTACGGCGCTGCGTGATGACCTGCTACAGCAGATCGGAATGCTCACCGGCGCGCCTCGCGCAACCTTCCACGCGCAATACCGGTGCGTGCAGCTTGCGGATGCGTTCTCACTGCAGTTCTGCAACGGCTGGAGCGAACAGCAGTCCACGCTCGAGTACCGCGCCGCCATGCACGGCGATACGCTGCTGATTTCGCCCGACCCGTTCGGCGGCATCACGGTTCCGTTGCGCGTGCTCGGACGCCGCATCCCATGGCGACCGTATCGGGACGATGGGGATCTTCGCCATGCCGTCGCGGCAATCACGCCGTTCGTCGTGGAAGGCAAAGCCAGGGGGTCTGATAGCATCGTAGTGGCCCCCCATTGACTGTGCGCATCCTGATAGCCGAGGACGATCCGGACATCGCCGACCTGGTCGTGCACTACCTGCAGAAATCAGGTTGGGAGACGCATGTCGCACCTTCTGGTGACAAGGCGCTTGCGTACGCCCGGTCGC
The DNA here is from genome assembly GCA_036507475.1 of Vicinamibacterales bacterium. GTDB lineage: Bacteria > Acidobacteriota > Vicinamibacteria > Vicinamibacterales > UBA2999 > DATCJA01. The sequence goes on along the minus strand of DATCJA010000143.1, from coordinate 22,416 downwards.
ATCAGGTGGATCTCGTCATTCTCGACCTCATGTTGCCTGGGATGAACGGCCTGGACATCTGCCGCGCGCTTCGCGCCGACCAGGCAAAAGCGTCCGTCCCTATCATCATGCTGACCGCAAAGGCCGACGAAGGCGATCGAGTCGCCGGCCTGGAGATCGGCGCAGACGATTATGTTTCCAAGCCGTTCAGCCCGAACGAGCTAGTCGCCCGCATTCGCGCGCTCATGCGCCGGTCTCAGCGCGCAGCGCCTCAGGAAAAGACGCTGCAGTTCGGCCCCATCCTCGTCGATCTCGTCAGGCACGCGGTGGTCTACGACGGCCGCGAAGTCAGACTGACTGCCAAAGAGTTTCTGTTGCTGCAGTATCTGCTCGAGCACAAAGGACGAGTCCTTTCACGCGACCTCCTGCTCGAAGACGTCTGGGGATACCGTTACACCGGCGGCACACGGACGGTCGACGTGCACGTTCGCCGACTGCGTGAAAAGCTGCCCGTCCTAGTCGACGGACTCGTCACCATCAAGCAGTTCGGCTACAAACTCGAGCACCCGCAAGTCACTTGAACATCCGGTTTCGCACTCAGGTCTTCATTGCGTCGGCGACAGGTGCAGTGGCGGCCTTCGTCACCCTCTTGATGCTCGGCGACGTCGCTGGAGCGGGCCTCGCGGCGGCCATCGCGCTCGGCGCTGGAACTGCCGCAGCTTCCCTCTCGTCGTGGACGATTGCCCACCGCCTCGAGCGCCGAATTCGCGACGTAGCCGCTGTCGCGAGCCGATACTCATCGACGGCAGGTACGCGCCCCGCGTCCGACTACGGCACGGATGAAATCGCGTCCGTTGCGCGGGCCTTCGACGGTCCGGTGCAGGAGCTTGCACGTCGTCTGGAGGAACTCGCGCGCGACCGGGCCCGCATGGAGGCTATTCTCTCCGGCATGGTTGAAGGCGTGCTGGTACTCGATCGGCAGGGCCGGGTACAGCTCGTCAACCGAGCCGCGCAGACGATGCTCCATGTGGATGCGTCCGCAGTCGATCGTCTGTACCTGGAGGTGATTCGACACCCGGACATCTCGGCCCAGCTCACGGCGGCGCTTCGCGGAGATGAGGCCGAGCCCCACGAACTGCCGCTCGGGCGCGACTCCTCGCGTGTGTTCGTCGCGCGTGCCGCGCCCGTAGGGGGGGCAAACGGCGGCGCGGTGCTGGTGCTGCACGACATCACCGACCTGCGGCGCGCCGATCAAATCCGGCGCGATTTCGTTGCCAATGTCTCGCATGAGCTCCGCACCCCGTTGACCGCCATTCGCGGATACGTCGAGGCGCTCGTGGACGAGATGCCGGATCCGGAGCAAACGCGGCGCTTCCTCGAGATCGTCGCCCGGCATAGCGGTCGAATGGAGCGCCTGGTGACCGATCTGCTGCGACTGGCGCGTCTGGACGCCCGGCAGGAAGTGCTGGACGTCGCGCCCTGCGAGCTGCAGCAGATTGCGGGCGCCGTCGTGGCCGACCTGTCCCCGGCGATTGACGCAAAGAACCAGCACATCGCAATCGCCGTGGCGCCGGATGCGGGCATGATCGACGCGGACCCCGCGAAGCTGCACGATATCCTCCGGAACCTGGTGGAGAACGCCGTCAATTACTCGCCGGAGGGAGCCGATGTGCGGGTCGACGCCAGTCGGCGCGACGGAGGGATAGACATTGTCGTATCCGACTCGGGACCGGGGATTCCGCCGGCGGATCTTGCCCGGGTGTTCGAGCGGTTCTACCGAGTGGACAAGTCTCGCTCACGTCCCGGAGGGACGGGGCTTGGCCTGGCGATCGTGCGCCACCTCGTCGAGCTCCATGGCGGCACCGTCACAGCCGAGAACCGACCTGAAGGCGGCGCACGATTCACCGTGAGCCTGCCTGTACGGGGGTGAGACCCCTTACATGCTGTTTGCCATCACACGCGAGATCAGCAGCGCGTTCCAGGACTGCCAGCTCACTCACCTTCCGCGGACTCCCATCGACCTCGAACGGGCGCGTGCCCAGCACGATGCATACGAGTGGGCGCTTGTGGAGCTGGGGTGCACGGTTCGTCGCGTCGACAGCACCGCCGACATGCCGGACGCCGTGTTCATCGAAGACATAGCGGTCGTCTTCCCCCACGGGGCCGTCATCGCCAGGCCAGGCGCCCGGTCGCGGCGCATCGAAGCGCCAGGCGTCGCGGAGGCGTTGGCGCGCTTTGGTCTCCCTCTGCGCGACATCGAGGAACCCGGCACGCTCGACGGCGGCGACGTGCTCGTGGTCGGCCGCACGGTATTCGTCGGCGCGTCGGGGCGAACGAATTCGGCGGGCATCGATCAACTGCGCCGGATGGTCACGCGGTTCGGATACGACGTTCGAGCGGTGCCGGTGCAGGGATGCCTGCACCTGAAGTCGGCGGTCACGGCCGTTGGACCGAAGACCGTCCTCCTCAATCGGAATTGGGTAACCGCCGACGCATTCGCCGACCTGACGCTCGTCGACGTGGATGCCGACGAACCTCACGCGGCCAACGCCCTGCTCGCCGGAGACGTCGTGATCTATCCCGCGGCGTTTCCGAAAACCCGCGCACGACTCGAGCAGCGCGGGTTGCACGTGAAGACCGTCGATGTCGACGAACTGGCCAAGGCCGAGGGGGGCGTCACCTGCTGTTCGCTGGTCTTTGAGCGCTGAGACTTTCGGCTTTGGGCTTTGGGCTTTGGGCGAGCCAAGAGCCCAGAGTCTCGAGCCCCGAGCTTGATTGCTCTTAATCGTCGACCACGTAGCTGAACACCTTCCAGGCCTCGCCCTTCTCCAGACTGGATCCATACAGCCGAAGGCCTGTCTGCGTCCGCGCTTCGTCCCGCACCGTGAGCACGGTCTCCCGATGCACGGTGTAGCTCGGGTAGCGTGTGACGTCACCGGCGAAGCGCACCGACACCAGCGTGTATCGGCGGCCACCGTGTGTGGCGAGCGTCTGCACGAGCGAGCTTTCGCTCTTCTGGTATAGGTCGCCCCATGCGTACGAGAACGGCAGATTGCGCTCCGGGCGCGAGGCGGGAAGCTCGGGCCAGATATGTTCGCGGAACTCGTGCTCGTTCAGCGCGAGCGAACGCAGGGTCGTGATGTCGCGACGCGCAATCGCATCCAGGACGCCGATTGCGAGCGCCTGTGGCGAGGGGTGCGCGTTCCCGAGAAGCGGCGAAGACCGGCCGCAGCCGGATGCGCTAATCAAAGCACAAGTCACAAGGCAGAACGCCCGCGCCGCGTTGTGACTTGTGACTTGTGACCTGTGCCTTGTGACTTGTTTCGTAGTTCTCAGTGCCCTAGTTCTGTGGGAACGACGTCCAGCCGTCCATCCAGTTCGCGGCCGGGGCGGGTGGCACCGCGCCGATGAAGGTCACGGCCTCGAAGAAGCCGTCGTTCGGCGGCTGGATGGGCGCAAGCTGTCCGCCGGCGAGCGTCGCAAGTGACGACGGCTGGAAGTTCGGGTTCGCATGGTTCGAACAGGCGGCGGTCGAGACGCCTGGGTCCTGATTGATCCGGATGTTCGGAAAGCGACCGCTGGTAATGTGGGTCATTACGCTCGAGTGCATCGGCGTCGGCATGCCCCACGCAACACCGGCGCCCATCTGTGATGTGCCGTTGTCCACCTGCGCCGACGTGTTCGCGTCCGCAATCTGGAAGCCGACGGACTTGAAGCCGGTGACCAGGAAGTTACGGATCGTAAACGCGGTGCCGCGCCGGATGTTCGCGGCGCGTGGGCTCTCGCCCCCTTCGTTCCTGTCTGGATCGCCGCACAGCGTGATGTTGTAGATCTGCGGATTGGCGCGCGGCAGCGCATTGTTGTTGAACTCGCTGTTGTCGGCTTCGATGCCGTTGTCGGCATCGTCGCCACGCTGGGTAACGGCGACGAACTGTAGCCGGCCCGTCCAACCGAACGTCCAGTCCACGCTGTCGTCGGCGGCGTTGGACAACACGAGGTATTTGCCGTCCGCGGTTCCGCCAAACCATTCCATGGCGTCGTCGCGGCTGCCGTGCGCCTGTACATGATCCACCTGTGTGCCGCGGCCCACGCCCTGAAACGCGATGCCGTTCAGCTCGTTGTCCGGGCTGAACTCGATCCCGGAGAACTCGACGCGCACGTAGCGAAGCACCCCGCTGCTGTCGTTGGGGTTCGTGCCTCCGTAGACGCCGGTGTCGCCTTCGCCCTCGCCTTCTCCACCCTCGAGGTTGACGGGCGCACGGCCGTTGACGATCAGCCCGCCCCAGTCACCACGGCCTCGCTGACCGATCGGCTGGTCGCTCGTGAAGACAATCGGCGCCTGCGCCGTCCCGATGGCGTTGATCCGTCCTCCCTGCAGGACGATGAGCGTGCCGACGCTGCCCGACTCGCCGATGATTCTGGTTCCGGCGGCGATGTTCAGCGTGGCGCCGTCCTCGATGAACACCGCGCCGCGCAGGACGTAGTAGTTCGTGTTGACCCAGGACTCGGTGCCAGTGATGCTGCCGGTCACGACGACGACCGGCTTGTCTATGCCGGGCACGTTGACCGGAGGCGCCTGGTCAGACCGCAACGTGGCGACCGGAAGGAAGCTCATGCCCGCCGCAACGGCGAGCCCTACTGCAATGCGCCTGAGATCCATGATGTGTCGTGTGCTCCTTGTAATCGTCATGACGCGGCCTCAGAACACGTTGTAGCTGAACGACAGCGCCACCGTCCGCCCAATCTTGAAGAGCCTCTGCGGGTCGTCGGCGCCCGTTTGCGTGAACAGATACTTGCTGTCGGTCAGGTTCTCCAGCGCGAGCCGAATGCCGAGACCCGCGAGCCGCTGGGCGAAGACGAGATCGAACGACCCGCGCCCCTGTTCGATGATGTCAGGCGCCTGGTTGGCACCCACGTCTGAAATGCGGTCGCCGAAATAGTTGAACAGGCCGCGAGCTGAGAAGCCCCTGACTGCCAGCTCGGCCGTCAGGTTGAACAGGTTCTTCGACTGGCCAGCCAGCGAACGCTCGAGCGACGTCTGCACCGAGCGCTGCTCCGGCAGCAGCGTGATCTTCGAGTCGACGAACGTATAGTTCGCATTGAAGAAGAGGTATTGGTTCACTTGCCGACCCGCCTCGAGCTCGAGGCCGAAGTTCCGGGCGTGATCCGAGTTCTGGAACGTCGCGATCGGGTTGGCCGCCGCAATGACCACACGTTCGATCGGCTTGTCGAAGTACTTGTAGAACACGCTCGCGGCAACAACGCCTCGGCCTCCGCTGAACATTTCCCAGCGGCCATCGACGTTTTGAATGAGCGCTCGCGTCAGGTCGGCGTTGCCCTTGATGGCGCGGTTTCCGATGACATCGGTGAACTCGAACTCGGCCAGCTCTCGGAACTCCGGACGGTTCACCGTGGTGCTGTAGCTCAGACGGAGGTTTGAATTGGGGCCAGCGCCGATGACCAGATTCACGGCGGGGAAGAAATCGGTGGTCTTGTTCTCCGCCTGAATTTCGCGCGCGAACAGTCCGAAGGGATCCTGGGTGACCACCGTCTGGTCGAAGCGTTCGACGCGGGCGCCCGCCACCAGGCGCGTTCGCGCGCTCATTGCAATGTCCACCATGCCGTAGCCGGCTGTCGTCTTCTGATCACCGTTGTAAGCGTCGGTCGGCCGCGTCTCTTCATTGAACCGCAGCGCCGTGCCGATGTTATTCGAGACGAAAATCTCCTCCGGCATCAGGCGCTGATTGAAGAGCAGATTGCCGCTGTCGGCCTTCTGCGACGTAATCGGGATGAAGTGGAAGCGCCGCGACCGGAAGTCGCGCGTCCGGTCGACATAGTTGACACCAAACTTGTACTGAGTCGGCCGGCCGCTCGACGTCTTGAAGACGCTCCAGTTGACGGCGGCGTCGGTCGTATCGTCGTTGAGCTCGTTGAACATCCGGAAGCCGCTCTGCGATTCGTCGGCGTACAAGAACGGGTTCGTCGTCTCGCTGGTGCCAGCCAGAGTCGAGAGCCGCTCGTAAAGCGTCTCGCGCAGGTCGGGCTCGTCGCGCGTCGCGCGGGCGTAGTTCACGCGCCAGTCGAGGCGGCTGTTCGTCAGGCTCTGGAAGAAGTGCTCGCCCCCGATCGCATTCGAGATCAGACCTTCCTCGATGAACTGCAGCCGGTAGTTCTTGTATTCACGGGCGTTGTCGATGTTGATCCCCTGGAAGAACCGGCCCTCGTCACGACCGCTGTGCGTGTAGAAGTTTTCGAATGTGATCCGCTGGCTGGGCGTGAATTCGTAAGCGAGGTTGGCCACGACGCCCAACTGGGCCTTCTGCGAACCGGACTGCATGTGGTAGTCGCTGAGCGCCTCGAGTTGACCTTCCTCCGCCACGTGGAAGAACCGCCGATCCTCCTCGAGGAACTGTTCCTTGTAGGAGTGCGTGACGCTGCCCACCACGCCGAAACGGCCGAACCGATTGCCAAGCGTGGCGTTCCAGTTCTGCCCTGGTTGCCCCTTGTCGCTGACCGGACGCCAGGTGTTGTCCAGCAGCCGGCCCAACCGCGTGATTTCATCTGGCGCATAGCCCACGTCCGGTGTGTAGATGCCGCGGCGGACGATCTTGTTCGTGGGAAAACCCGATGGCAACGTCCGAGCGCCGTCGTCGTAGCCCCACACGTCCCTGCTGCCGAGCGGGCTGAGCGGAATGCTCTTGCCCGTGGCCGTCGAGAGAAAGCTGACGCCGTACGCCAAATCCACGACCGGCTGCGCCGGCAGCTTTATCGGCACGATCTGGACGAGACCGCCCGCGAATTCGGCCGACCGGTCGGGCGAATACGACTTGTTCACCTGGACGCTGTCGATCAAGCCCGTCGGAAACAGGTCGAGCGGCACCACCTTTTTGTCCGGCTCTGTCGTCGGGAGCACCGACCCTGCAAGCGTGGTGTTGCTATACCGCTCGCCCAGGCCGCGCACGAAGACATACTGGCTGTCGACAAGCGAGAGACCTGTCACGCGCTGCATCGCCGCCGCGGCGTCGCTGTCGCCGTTCTGCCGCATTTCCTTGGCGCCGAGGTTGTCGGTGATGACTTGCGCGTTCTTGCGCTCTATGAGCTGGGCTTCCGACGAGGAGGTCTCGACATTGATGGCCTCGGCGGTCACTGTCACGGTCTCGGTGAAGCGCGCCATGGAGAGGCCAACGTCCACGTTTATCGTGCGCTCGTCGCCAGCGGTGACATTGATGAGCTTCTCCTGATAGCCATCCATCAGCACTTTGAGTTGGTGCATGCCGGGTGGCAGCTGCAGGATGTAGCGCCCATCGACGTCGGTGAACACCACCTCGCCCGTCCCTACAACCTCGACAGGCACTCCGGGCAAAGTGATGGCGTTCGACTCATCGCGGACGACGCCGACGACACGGACTGTCGGACCCGATGCCTGCGCCGGCGCCGGCTTGGCTGCGGTCTGCGCCAGGACGGGAAGGGCAGGAACAGGGAGCGCCAACATGACCAATGCGGCCGCTCTGACTGTCGATACAAGATTCATAGACTCCTCTGCGTGGACAGCGTAAAGGTGAGCAACGAAACAACTGGTCGAATCTATCGACCAGCCGTTACACGGCCGCGACGTATCAGTTTCGGACGTGTAAATTCAGGGGAAGGCCCAGCCGAACAGGCCCGGCAGCCGCGGGAGGCGGCTCAGAAACCCCTATACAAGTTGCAGGAAACGAAGGAGATGTGGAAAAACGCGCTAGGACGCGATCTTCACCCAGCCGGCGGCCTCGAGCACTGCTTCTTCCTGCTCGAACATGGCGATGGCCCGCTCCACCCGGTGCCAGTCCTTATAGATTACGTGTCTGAGGACGCCGCGGTCGTTCTCGTCCCGCACCTCCCACCCGGGGCGGACATGGCGGATTGTAAAACGACGGATTTGTAGCTGCTTACGGAGTGCTGTGGCGTACATGGCGTGAACGGCGATCTATACCCCAAGACCATCGCAACGCGTGTAAATATTGTGTAACGTCGAAACGGTCGAGTTTCGACCGACCTCACCCGTTACCCACATTTAACGGCGTCGTGACAGACGCGACACGCGACCTCGGTACCGTCGGACTGTGTCCGCAGAGCATCGCCTTACAACCCCTGACGATATTGGGGCAATGAGCGCGGTCGGCCACGATTCACGTACGACCCCTCACACGACCAGGCATCAAAAGCGCGTCCTCGTCGTCGAGGACGAAATCGATGTCGCCCGACTAATCAAGCACACGCTCGACCGAAGCGGAGACCTGGACGTCGAGATCGCCGTTACGGGCGAGGCTGCTCTGACGATGGCCGCGGAGCATCCACCGGACCTCGTTGTTCTCGACCTCAACCTGCCGGGGTTTGATGGTTTGGAGGTATGCCGCATCCTTCGCGGCCGCCCGGCTTCGGCGACGGTGAAGATCATCATGCTGACTGCCCGCGCCAGCGAGAGCGATCGCATCAGAGGCTTGGATCTTGGCGCCGACGACTACATCACCAAGCCGTTCAGTCCGCGAGAGCTCGCGGCGCGCGTCCGCGCCGCGCTGCGGCGCGGCCGGGCGGAGGTGCTCACGGAAATCTATCGAGGAAGGCATCTGGTCGCCGACTTCGAGGCGGTCGCTGTTTCCGTCGACGGGAAGCCCGTCCGGCTGACGCGTCGCGAGTTCGAACTCCTCCGTTACCTGGTGCAGAATCGAAACCGCGTAATTTCCCGCGATCGTCTGCTCGAGCGCGTGTGGGGTTACGAAAACTCGGTTGAAACCCGTTCCGTCGACGTGCACATCGGACGACTGCGGGGCAAGCTTGGTCCAGCCGCCTTTCAGATAGAAACGGTCGTTGGCCTCGGCTACCGCTTCATTGAAACGCCGAACGCGGCCGCCACGGAATAAACAGATTCCCTCACGGACCAACATTCCTCGAACATCGCATCGGTGAGAAGGCGCAGCTATGGCGCCGTCACCGGGATTTCATAGAATGACCGCGGATGAGGCAGCGTCGCAATCGTCGCTCGTTTCTGCAATTTCTTGGCGCAGGTCTTACGGGCGCCGTCATTCCCGGTTCGGCCCTGGGGCCGCTCGCCTGCGCTCAACGTCCCAGCAGCCGCGAGATGCCGTTCACACCTATCCAGCCGACCTCTCGCGATGCCCTTGTGCTTCCCGCCGGATTCGCGCACGACATCGTTGCCTTGTGGGGCGATCGGCTGCCCGGCTCGAACGCACGTTTCGGCTACAACGCCGACTACACGACCTTCATTCCGACGGCGACCGATGGCAGCGAAGGCGTGCTCTTCGTCAATCACGAATACGTGAGCCTGCCGGAGCCCGGCGAAATCGGCGTGTATCTGCAGACGTTCCCGCTCGTGTGGGGCCGTACTCCGCTCGTCGAAGACCAGATGCGCGATGTCGGCGCGTCGGTTCTCCAGATCAGGCGCCGTGCCGACGGACGCTGGGAGATTGGGGCGTCGCCGCTAACACGACGGTACGACGCCACGTCGCCCATGCGTGCATCGGGGCCCGCCCTGCAGAACGTCAGCGACGTGAGCGGGACGATCGCCAACTGCTCGGGTTGCCATACACCGTGGAATACGGTGCTCACCTGCGAGGAGAACTTTCAGTACTACGTTCCTGAACGGGTGGACACGTCGGGCCGCGGCGCGGTCGGGGGGCGGTTCGCCCGTGATGGCGCGCACTTCGGGTGGGTCGTCGAGATCGATCCGCTCGACCCTTCATGGAGGCCCGTGAAACACACGATGCTGGGGCGTTTCCGTCACGAGAACGTGGCGATTCGCGCCGAAGTGGGACGCCCCGTCGTTGCCTACATGGGCGACGACCGGACGAACGGCCACGTGTACCGGTTCGTCTCGGAGAACGGGTACGTACCCGCGAGCGCGATGAACCGTGGATCCCTGTTCGCGCGCGGCCGCCTCTACGCCGCGGTGTTCCATGCAAACGGGACCGGAGAATGGCGTGAAATTGCAGGCGGCACTCCACTCCGCCCGAACCCGGGCACCCAAATGCCGGAAATACCAACCGGCGCGAAAACCCTCGGGCAGGTGTACACGGATCTCGGCGCCATGGTGACCGATGCGTTCAGGGCGTCGAACCTGATTGGCGCCACGCCGACAGGTCGACCCGAGGACGTTGAGGACCACCCCCTCGACAACAGCGTGTACATCGCATTTACCGCGCAGGCGACTGCGCCCGGCCATCTCTTTCCAAACATCTACGGTGAAATCTGGCGCATCCAGGACGAGGACGCCGGTACGGGCACGCATTTCACCTGGATGCGATGGAAGGCGGGCGGTCCCGCCGGTGCCGGAGGGGGTGGGAGCGTATTCGCCGCGCCTGACAACCTGGCCTTCGACCCGTCGGGAAATCTCTGGGTTGTCGTCGACATCAGCACATCGGCGCTCAACAGCGACAGCCGATACAGGGCGTTTCAAAACAACGGGATGTTCTTCGTCCCGACATCGGGACCGGATGCCGGCGTGGCGATGCAGTTTGCGTCGGCCCCGTGCGAAGCGGAGTTGGCTGGACCATCCTGGACGCCAGATCGCCAAACTCTGTTCTTGTCCGTTCAGCATCCGGGAGAAGCCAACGGCATGAGGACCGCCGGTATGAAGGCGCCGCGCGGGAGCAACTGGCCGGCGGGACGTGCCAACGATCCACCGCTCCCCGGGGTCGTCTCAATCCGTCGAACTTGACCGTCTCGCACCAAACGCCCTCAACTCCGTGAGCACGTGGCGCCCCGTTTCGTTGGCCCGGGCAGTATCGACGCCGCGCGTATGCGGTCGACCGCGGCTCTCGTACCCGATGCACGTGTACAGCCGGACGAGCGTCTCGTGATCGACGACCCATCGCGCCTCGGCGATTTCCAATGCGTGCTGCAGCTCGTGCCCGAGCAAGGCGATGGCGGCTTCGTCGTGAATGCTGGGATCGAGGTGGATCCGCAGGTACCGCTGGCCTCCCGCCGTCGTCACGAACTGCGTTTCGCCTTCCGGCCCACCATCGAACAGCCAGCGCTCTTCGATGTGAACGATGACGTTCGTACGCTCGAGTGCATCGACGAGAATCGCCGGCGTGGGCGACACTGCGTACCCGCGCTGAAGCAGAGAGACTACCCTGCTGCCCAGGGGCCGAACCCGTGGCGTCACCAGGTCTGCCCGCCCGGGACTCGTCCAGGCGACGATCAGGAATGCGCACGCGCACAGCGTGCGATGCGTTCGAATGTGAAGACCCATGCACCGACGATAGCGGGCCGCTGCGACGTCTCCGCCACCGTCATGAGAAATCGGCGTATCACACGGCTCTTGCGTTACAAGAACATTGCTGCCGGCTGATATGGTCAGTGCATGTACCGATTCTTGACCTTCAGCGTTACGCTGGCATGGATCGTCGTGGCAGTGCTCCATCCACACGCCCAGGAGCGGCTCAGGAAGGCCGCGATCGCGCATCGCGGCGCGTCGGCGTACGCTCCCGAGCACACGTTGGCTGCCTATCGGCTGGCTGTCGCGCAGGCCGCCGACTACGTGGAACAGGATCTCGCGGTGACGCGAGACGGCGAGCTCATTTGCCTGCACGACGATTCCCTCGACCGGACGACGAACGTCGAGGAGATATTTCCGGAGCGAGGGACAATCGATCCGGTGTCAGGTCGCCGGCAGTGGCTCGCGGTTGATTTCACGCTCGCCGAAATAAAACAGCTCGACGCCGGCACCTGGTTCGATTCCAAGTTTGCCGGCGAGCGCGTACCGACGTGGGAGGAAGCCGTGGCTGTCGTTGGCACGGCAGCCGGCCTGTATCCAGAGCTCAAGGCCCCTGCGCTTTATCAGTCGCGTGGCATCGACATGACGCGGCTGTTTGTCGAATCCATGCAGCGCTTGAACCTCACATCCCGCTCTACCGGAAGCGTCATCGTGCAGTCGTTCGACGATCGTCCTCTACGCGAGCTCGCGAAACAGCTCCCGAGCCTCCCGCGCACGTTTCTCATCGAAGGGCGCGACGGTCAACGTTGGCTGACGCGGCCAGGTCTTGCCGAGATTGCCACGTTTGCGACCGGCATAGGCCCTTCGAAGTTCCTGCTCGACGGCCAGCCCGGGACCATCAATATGGCGCACGATGCGGACCTGACGGTCACTCCGTACACGTTTACGACGCGCGGTCCGGCGACGCGGTTCGCCGACGTCGGCGCCGAGATGCGGTACTACCTCGGCGAGCTCGGCGTCGATGCGCTCTTCACCGACAATCCGGATCGCTTTCCGCGCGATGCAGGCTCGAAATAGCTCCGTGCTGAACGTGTTGTTTCTCTGTACGGGGAATTCGGCACGATCGATCATGGCCGAGGCGCTCGCCAATCATCCTTCGGTCGGCGGTGGCAAGTTCCACGCGTTCAGCGCAGGAAGCCGCCCTCGCGGCGAAGTGGATCCGCTCGCTCTCGAACAGCTTCAGCGGCATCACATCGGCATCGAAGGACTACGGAGCAAGAGCTGGGACGAATTCAGAACAACGGACGCGCCGCACATGCATTTCGTCTTCACGGTGTGCGACCAGGTGGCGGCAGAGGAATGTCCCGTGTGGCCGGGCCAGCCGATGACAGCGCACTGGGGGGTCCCCGACCCGGCTGCCGTTACGGCCTCCGATGAAGAGAGACGCCGCGCGTTTCGTGACGCGTTCTTCGTCCTGCACCGCCGGATCGAGCTGTTTGCATGCCTGCCGATGGACAAGTTGACGCGGCTGGCGCTGCAGGAACAGCTCGACAGGATCGGCAAGGACACTCACACATCGATGATCGATGAGTAGATGGTCCGGGTCGTATAGCATGGCCCGGTGTCGACAATTGCGTCGGGCTGGCTGACCGCGTTATTCCTCTACGACGTCGCGGAGGCGATCGACCTTTCCACGGTGAACGCCTTGATCGGCCCGACGACGGCGTCACGCGTCGGACCACGACCGCCCGCTCCAGCCTACATTCAGTACGCGCATCCACCGGTCACCATCGAGGGGCAGGCGCTCGAGCTGGCACGCGTCGGCGACTGGCACGTTCGCTTCAAGGTCTTCGATTACGGCGTCGCCTCGGTGGCATTCACGCGCACGATTCCGCACACCTGGGATGCGCTCGTCACCGAAGCCCTGCGCTGGGATGTCGACCCCGAACTGCCGCTCGAGGCCGAAGGTTGCTGCCGCCGTCTCATCGATCGTTTACGACCGGCGCTGCTGCGGCCTCGAACGGACCTGCTTTCCGAGGACTACCTCGTGTTCGCGATCACACAATTGACAGACTCGACCACAGCCGATGCGCTGCTGGCATCGCACGGAGACACGATCGCGCAGCTGCTCCGCGGCGAGCGCGACCCCCTGAGCGCACAGGAGCGCGACGACGTGCTGCGTCAGCGCCTCTCGTATCTGGCAACCGATCTCGTCGTGCCGACATGGAACGCAGCGTTCGTCTACGATACTGACGCCGGCGCGAGCAGCGTCCTGGAGATCGTCGAGTTCGCCAATTCGCAGCTTCTCGAATTCCGGTACTACGATGCGCTGCTGGACGGCGAATTGGCTCAGATCTACGACCAGCTGCAACAGCCTGGATCGTTACAAAGCTGGTTCGGCAGGCGATTCACACGCGCGGCGCGCCAGGTCCACTCGTTGTTCATCGATGTCAACGAGCTCACCGACAAGACGGAGAATGCCCTCAAGCTTGCCGGCGACGTGTATGCCGCGCGCCTGTTTTCGCTGGTCGCGTCGCGCCTCGGCCTCGAGCAGTGGAAGGGGAACGTCCGCGAGAAGCTGAAGACGCTCGACGATATCTACCGGTTCACCGTCGAACAGACATCGATGGCGCGCGGTGAGCTGCTCGAGCTCATGATTGTCCTGATTCTGATACTCGAGCTCGTGCTGTTCTTTGCCGGGATCATGCAATAGCTCGGCGACGCAAACGCCGTCGCCAGTCACCGACGACGGCGACGAGGGAGGGCGGGCGCTCCGCAAATGGCCACCGACACCGCGGGAGACGTTATTGGGCGCGGGCAAAGGCCGCGTGGCGTGTGCGAACGAGGAACCGCGCCTCTTCCAGTGAACCCAGGACTGCAGCGCAGAAGCCGGCCTCGACGACCAGAGGCGGGCCGCCTGCGCCACCGTGAGCGTCAGGCCAGGCATTTCGAGAAATTCTGCCTTTACCCGCTGAACGGCACGCGTGAACGCGTCGCCGCAGTCATCAGTCTGTAGCGCAGTGACGTGGCTCATGGGCAGGACTCCGTTGCTGCGGATCAGCTCAACGCTGCTAATAAGCCATCGTACCGACCGGGTGTGACCGTCCGTTCAAGGTTTGGGAACAAAAACGTAAACAGTGGCTGAACAAGGAGAAGGATCGAGGCACACCGATTGCGATCGTCACAAGGATGGCTTCGCTCAACGTCACGGATGTAACGCGGATTGCTACAGACGCGGCGCGGGAACTGTCGCCGCGGCTGCACGTGGTCGGTGTCACCTCGGGGGCGAGAGACGGCCGTTACGCCGAGGTCATCATCGACATCGCCCAGTGCCGCCAAGAGCCTTGTCGTGTGTTTCTCGAGGTGTTCCGTAACACGTCGGAATCCGTCCTGCATCACGAGATCGCCGACAAGCTCCAGCGCCGTGTCAAGACGCGACTGTGATCCAAGATGCCGTGGGTCCAGGTACAGATCGACACGTCAGGCCGCCCACGATCCGTTGCGATAGAGCGTCAGGGCCACGTCGACGTTACGGCGGAGCGCGTCTTTGATCGCCGGGAGGCTTTTCTCGCAGCGCAGGAGTGTCTTCCAGGAGTACAAGTGCTTGGCCTTGTGGAAGTCGCTGTTGGCGACATACGGGTAGTGCTTCAGGCTGGTAACAGAGAACAGATCGTCGCGGTTGGCGGCTTCCCAGACGTCGACGAGCCCGGACAGCTCCTTGCGGTGATCCCAGAGGTAGCACGTGCTGATCTCGACGCGGCGGGTGGTGCGGTGATGCGGATGGCACGCGATGCTGAGCGCGCCCTGTCGATGGATTTCGCGCAGGATCTCGTCCGCCGTCTGATCGGCGCTGATGTACTTCTTGATGTCCAGCGCGATGATGTGGGAGTTCTTCCGGCTGCGAAGGCGGTTCTGCGTGATCTCGGCCCCTGGTATGACCAGCATTCCATATTGATCGCGCGCGCGCGTCGCTTCTTTTCGAATGTCCGCGAGGTAGGCGTCGAAGGCTTCCTGCCGCACACCGTACGCGCGCCGGCCGAATGTCGCAAGCCGCCCCGCACGCGCCAGCAGATCCTTCTTCATCAGGATGTGATCGGTAATGGCGATCACGTCGAACTTCCCTGTGGACCCGTAGAGATCGACGACTTCAGCGGGCGTCAATCGTCCGTCGCTCCACCGCGTGTGGACGTGAAAATCACACAGCAGAAAGGGTTCGTACCCAGGCATCAGATCCTCACATCGAGGTGCGTCGAGTCCCTCGGACGATGATGGAGCAGCTCTGATGTGAAGTTCCGCACATAGAGCCTGAAGACAGCCCCATTGCCCATCGCGACGAACCGGCGAGCCGACGTGTACAGGTAACAGTCGTAATAGAGAGCCACTTTGCCCACGCGCTTGAGTCGTCGTCCGAGGTTCGTGTCCTCGCCATGAAACTCGATGGACGTATCGAAGCCGCCGATCGTCTCTAAAGCGTCGCGGCGGACGGCGAAGTTGCCCCCGTAGAAAATCGTCCCGATACCCAGCACGTACTTCACCAGCCACTGTGTGGCCGGTGCGACCGTGAAGTCATACGCGCGAATCAGGATTCTTCCCCACAGGTTCCAGTCGTAGTACCGGTATGGACCGGACAGCGCCAGAAGGTCTCTGTCTCGCAGAAAGCGCTGTTCGATGCGCTGCAGCCACGTCAGCGGCGCCCGGCAGTCCGCATCCAGGTACACGAGAATGTCGCCGGTGGCCTCGCGGCGTCCCGTCTCACGCGCGATGACCAGCCCTTTGCGCGGCTCGTCCACCACGCGCACGTGCGGAACCTGCCCCGCCACGGCGGGCGTCTCATCGGTGCTCGCATTGTTGACGACCAGGATTTCGTCGGGGAGTCGGGACTGGGCGAGGAGGGAATACAGGCAGGTCGAAATGTATTGAGCTTCGTTATGGGCGCAGACAATGACGCTCAATGTCAGCGCCATCTCTGCGCCTGTGGTGCTGTATCACGCCGTGGTATACCCACGCGCATGCTGTTACGTTACGCCTTCCATGTGACGAGGCGATCTCGAACCTGAAACGCGTGTGTTAAAAGCCGCGCTTGACATCGATTGATCCTTCCGTTTTCAACATCTTTGCGCCCCATTGCTCGAATCTTCACGCCAGACATCTAGGCTCTCCGCGAAGACCTGTTCCTTTCCAGATTGTTCCGCTACTGCACGGAGGACCGATGACGCTCACGACTCGAACACTCGAACGACGACAGTTTCTCCGCGGCGCGGCCATGACGGCTGGTGCGGTTGCCGCACTGCCCGCACTGCGCGGCCTCAGCTTGCTGGGACTGAATGGCCGCGTCTACGCGCAGCCCGGCAGCGGCAGCTATGGTCCGTTGAAGCCGACACCAGATCTGCGCGACGGGGTCAAGCGAATCGCCCTGCCCCGGGGATTCAAATACCGCTCGTTCAGTCACGCTGGCGAGTTGATGTTCGATGGAAACCTGGTGCCCCTCGCTCATGACGGTATGGCAGTCTTCAACATGCCGGACGCGCGGTTCCGCCTTGTGCGCAACCACGAAGACCGCAACGCGCCAAACAACGGGAGCGCCGCCGTTGATGGCAATGCCTACGATATTCGCGGAGGTGGAGGCACGACGACGCTTGTGGTGAATCCGTTTACACGGGAGCTAGAGCGCGACTTCATCAGCCTCAATGGCACCATTGTGAACTGCGCTGGCGGTCTCACGCCGTGGGGCTCGTGGATCACGTGCGAGGAAACCAATGCAGGGGTGCCACAGGGCTGGAGCGCTCAACACGGCTACTGCTTCGAAGTCCCGGCATCCGCTGAGTCTTCCGTGCCGGCGGTCCCGCTCCCAGCCATGGGTCGCTTCGCTCACGAGGCTGTGGCGGTAGACCCGGAAACAGGAATCGTGTATGAGACCGAAGACTCGGGTGACAGTGGTTTCTATCGCTTCACCCCGAACACGCCTGGCGTTCTCGCTGATGGCGGCCTGCTCGAGATGCTGAAGATTAAGAATGTCACCAATTACGATACGCGCACCGATCAAACCGTGGGGGTTCCCCTACCGGTGGAGTGGGTTTCTATCGCCACTCCCGATCCACCTGGACAGGGCTCGAACGACGTCTATAACCAGGGGTTTGCGGGCGGTGCGGCGATTTTCACGAGGCTCGAGGGCTGCTGGTACGGCAACGGCGCGATCTACTTCGACGCGACGAACGGCGGCGACGCCGGAGAAGGACAGATCTGGGAATACCGGCCGCACGGTAACGGCGGCTACCTGACGCTGATCTTTGAGTCGAGCGGCCCCGATGTGCTCAATAGTCCAGACAATCTTGCCTTCTCGCCTCAAGGCGCGATCCTTCTCTGCGAAGACGGCGATGACGATCAATACCTGCGGGGGCTCACGCTCGATGGGTACATTTTCGATTTCGCACTCAACCTGCAGACCGACCACGAGTGGGCGGGCGCGACGTTTGCGCTGGCGCACCCGACCTGGAACGCTCGGGCGATGCGGGGCAACAACCCCCCGCTCGTTGACGAGGAGGATCGAATCACCCTCTTCGTGAACCGGCAGGGCAGCA
Source organism: Vicinamibacterales bacterium (assembly GCA_036507475.1). GTDB lineage: Bacteria > Acidobacteriota > Vicinamibacteria > Vicinamibacterales > UBA2999 > DATCJA01. The sequence goes on along the minus strand of DATCJA010000143.1, from coordinate 4,647 downwards.
CCAGTGGTTCCAATCCCCCGTCGGCGGGCAACGAGGGTATGACGTTCGCCATCTGGGGTCCGTGGGGGAACGGCGCGCTGTAGGTTGTTCTCCGTCGCATGGGGACGGGAAGGCTGGAAATTCGCGGCCTTCCCTTCCTCCTCTCCTCCTCTCTTCTTGACCTCGCTCCGTCCGTCGATTAGGCTCGTTTCGTCGGCGGGCCCGTACCTCCCCTGCATTCATGATTCATTGGAGCCGCCGGCAGTGCCATCTTTACGCCCTGCTCGGCTACGCGGCCATCGCGGTGGTCTTCACCTGGCCGCTCGCCTTGAACATCGGCACGCATCTGACTGGCTCACCGGCCGGTGACACCGGCGTCTACGTGTGGAACCAGTGGGTCTTTCACCACGAGCTGCTGGAAAACCATCGCTCGCCGTACTTCACCGACAAGATCTTTTCGCTGAGCGGCCGCGCCAATCTGAGCCTCCATAACTACACCGCGTTCCAGGATCTCGTCGCCCTGCCCTTCATCAACTGGCTCGGGGTGGTCACGACGTTCAATCTGGTCTACCTCCTGATGACCGTCCTGACCGGATACGCGACATTCCTGCTCGCCCGGCACGTCACGGGCGCGGCGGTGGAATCGTGGCTCGCAGGGCTCCTCTTTGCGTGGAGCCCGATTCTCGTCACCCGTGGCGGCGGGCATTTCAGCCTCGTGGCGGCGGCGCCGTTGGCGGTGTTCCTTCTGCTGCTCCTTCGGGCCGCCGAGCGGCAGCGCATGCGCGACGCGGTGGCGCTCGGTGCGACGTGCTGGTGGGCCGCCAGCACGGATGCCTATTACGCCGTGTACTGCGTGATCATCGCCGCCGTGTTCATGCTCGGACGCATCACGACCATTCAGCAGCAACCGCAGCCGCGGCTGCGTGTCGTCCCCTGGACGCTCGACGTTCTGCTCTTCTGTGTGGCCGGCCTCGTCCTCTCGATGGCGATCAGCGGGGGGTGGCAGCTCACGATCCTCGGGCGCGTGACGAGCATGCGCAGTCTCTATACGCCAATGCTCGTCCTGACGCTGCTCACCGGCGTACGGATTGCGTGGTCGTACCGGCTGAACCTGATGCCGCTCGACGGCCCCACCGTGCTCCGTGTCATGCGGCTCGGCACGGCAGCGGGCATCGCGGCGACCGCGCTGCTGTCGCCCGTGCTGTATGCCGTTGGCGTCAGGATCGCGGAAGGGCGATGGGACACGGAAAAGGTCTTCTGGCGCAGCAGTCCGCAAGGCATTGATCTGGCAGCATTTGTGCTGCCGAATCCAAACCATCCGCTTGCGCCTGACTCCATTCTCGACTGGCTGATGCAGCGGCCAAACGGCCACTTCGAGAATGTCGCATCGCTCACCTTCACGGCACTCTTGACCGTCCTCGTTGCATGGCGAATGGGCTGGCGGATCCCACGCCTGTGGGGCGGAATTGCCCTGGTCTTCGGCGCATTCGTGCTCGGACCGTTCATTCACATTGGAGGCCTGAACACTCACATGGTAGGCCCTTGGGCGTTTCTGCGCTACGTGCCCATCATCGGCATGGCACGCATGCCCGGCCGCATGAGCATCGTCCTCATGCTGGCTCTCGCTGTGCTCTTCGCGAGCGCACTCACCTGGATGGGCCACAGAAAACCGCGCCAACGGCGTGTACTGCTCGCGGCCATCGGCGCGGCGCTCGCGTTCGAGTTGCTGCCGACGCCTCAAAGCCTGTATGCCGCGTCGGTTCCGAGAGTCTATGCCCATGTAGCGGCGGCTCCGGGGGATGTACGCCTGCTAGAGCTGCCGAGCGGCATCCGTGGCAGCACTAGGGCCGTCGGCGACTTCTCCCCGCGCACGCAGTTCTTCCAGACCATGCACGGCAAGCGGCTGATTGGTGGGTATCTCTCGCGCGTGTCGCGCCGACGCGTCACGGATGTGCGCCGCGATCCGATGGTTGACGCGCTCATCTGGCTCAGCGAGGGGCAGCCGCTCGACGCGTCGCGCCGGCGGTCGCTCGTCGAAACCGGACCGTCGTTCGTCGAACGGGCCAACGTCGGCTTCGTCGTGGTCGACAGGGATCGCACGCCGGACGAGCTCCGCGAATTCGCTATCGAGGCGTTCTCGCTCGAGTTCGTCGACGCCGATGGCGTGTTCGAGCTGTACAGGCCCGCAGCTCACTAAGCCTGTTTTCACTTCGACAGGCCACAGAGTTATTCAATCTTGGTTTAAGCTGGCCTGTCCCCATGATCAGCGACACGCTCGCCATCATCCTCGGTGGCGGCCAGGGAACACGCCTCTTTCCGCTCACCGCAACCCGCTCGAAGCCCGCGGTGCCGATCGGCGGCAAATACCGCCTGATCGACGTGCCGGTCAGCCGCTGCCTGCATGCGGAGATCCGGCGCATTTTCGTGCTCACTCAATTCAATTCCGCGTCGCTCAACCGCCACATCAACAACACATATCGCCTGGATCGGTTCTCCGGCGGGTTCGTCGAAATCCTGGCGGCCGAGCAGACACCGGACAATCCCCACTGGTATCAGGGAACCGCTGATGCGGTCCGCCAGGCCGTCCGCCACATCACCCAGCACGAGGCGGACTACTACCTCATCCTCGCCGGCGACCACCTGTACCGAATGGACTATTCGGAACTGGTCCAGACGCACAAGGACACCGGCGCCGACATCACGATCGCCGCGCAGCCGGTGGATCCGGAAACCGCGACGCAGATGGGCATCTTCACATTCGACGTCGCGGGCCAGATTGTCGCCTTCGAAGAAAAGCCGCATGCGGATCGTTTGCGCGACATCGGCCGCAGCATTCCGCCGAACGCGACGTTCGCCCGGCACAACGACGAGCAGCCGTTCATGGCGTCGATGGGCATTTACGTGTTCACGCGCCGCGTGATTCTCGAACTGCTCAAGCGCGAGCCGGGGCACGACTTCGGCCGCGAGGTCATTCCAGCGACGCTGACCGAGTACCGTGTGAAGCCGTATCTCTATCGCGGGTACTGGGCCGACGTGGGGACGATCGAATCCTTTTACGAAGCCAACGTGATGCTTGGCCGTGCCGCCGCACCCTTCCGGTTCTGGGATCCGACGTATCCGATTTACACACACCTCAGGCATCTTCCGGGTTCACGCCTGACCGATTGCGTCGTGCGCAGCTCCATCGTCGTGGATGGCTGCTACCTCGACCGCTGTCACATCGACGAGACGGTCGTCGGACTACGAAGCCACATCCGGTCGGGTGCTCGAGTGACGCGATCGGTGCTGCTCGGCGCCGACTTCTACGAGGATGCGGAACCGCCGCCCGGTGTCCCCAAGCTCGGCATCTGCCAGGACGTCACACTCGACCGGGTCATCGTCGACAAGAACGCACGCATCGGCGCCGGTGCCCGACTCGTGAACGAGCGCGGCATCGAGCACGCTGACGGAGACGGTTTCTACATTCGCGGCGGGATCATCGTGGTGCCGAAGGGCGGTGTGATCGCGCCGGGGACGGTGGTGTGAAGGGGAAGCCGGGATCCGGGAACCGGTTAGCCTTCTCCCGTCCCTCGCCCGGATCCCCGATCCCCGATCCCGGTTCCCGGCTCAGTTCATCGCGCCGCCGTGGCTGGCGCCGGTCTCGCAAACCGCGCGTCTTCGAGCGGAGTCACTTCCACAGCATCGATCTCGTATTCCAGGATCGATGCTCGCGGGCCGTTCACCGTCCACTCCATCGGCACCCGGATCCCGTTCGTGACGTAGAAGTCGTCGTAGTCGATCCGAAACACGTGACAGCAGTAGTGCGATTTCTGCTGGTACGAGAGGCTGAGTAGATACGCCGTGTCCCTGTCGAAGTACAGCCGCACCTGCGGCAGCCACTGGGAGCTGCCAGAGACGACCCACGCCGTCCGCTCGCCGACTTTCTCCTGTCCCTCGACCTTGAGGTTGGGCAGGAGCTGTTTGAACTGACTCGGGAACATGACGGCGTTTTCGAGCCTCGCCACCTCGACGAGGTCAGGTCGGAGGTCCGCCGCTGGCGCATTCCCAGCTCTCGTCCAGCCCGCCGCACCGTTATAGGTGGTGACGGCGTTCGCTGCGATGTTCCGCTGAATCGTCATGCGTTTGTCGGCGCCCTTCGCCAGAATCTCGATCGGCGTGACCGTCGTCGGGGCGCGCTGGGGATGGACCTCATCCAGATGGGCATAGTTGGTGACGGTTCCCCTCAAGGTGCGGCTCGAGACTTTTGCGATGGCCTCCACGCCGCCAAGAGCCGCCGTATAGCGCTCGAGGAGCTGATCGGCGGTCGGCGCCTGCCCGGCCACCTGGGCCGGACCGGGCCGTCCTTCCTCGCCGTTGTACGGAAGCACCGTCGACGGTTTCGTGCTGCCCTGATGGCACGTGAAACAGGTCACGACTTCCCGCCCCGCGAACTGGGTGCGGTTGATGTCGCTGACCATCTGAATCATTCGCCGAGCAATGGCTTTCTGGGGCTTCGTGTCGAGCTCGCGCTTCGTGTTGTCCGGATCATGGCAATAGACGCAGTGCACGCCGAGCGCGATTTCCATCAGCTGCATGGTTGGCTGCATCAGGTGCGCCGGCATGCCCTTCATGACCTGGATGTTCTTATAGAACTGCTCCGCGGGCTGCGGCCCCGGCTGCTGCGCGGTG
>DATCJA010000142.1:0-9278 GCA_036507475.1 Vicinamibacterales bacterium | reverse complement strand
ACGTACCGCATCGGCCAGATCGTTCCAAGCTCCAACACCACGATGGAGACGGAGATCCCTGCGATGCTTCGTGCTCGCGAGGCCGTGGAGCCCGAGCGCTTCACGTTTCACTCCAGCCGCATGCGGATGAAGCAGGTGACGCGGGAGGAGCTCGCTGCCATGGATGCCGATTCGGACCGGTGCGCCGCCGAACTGACGGACGCGCGCGTGGACGTCATCGGTTATGCGTGCCTCGTGGCGATCATGAGCATGGGGGTGAGGTACCACTGTCAGTCCGAGCGGCGTCTGCACGAAGTGACGAAACGCGAAGGCGCCGCAACGCCCGTCGTGACGAGCGCCGGCGCACTCGTGCATGGCCTGAAGACGCTCGGTGCGACGAGAATTGCTCTTGTTGCTCCGTACATGAAGCCCCTCACACGCCTCGTCGCCGACTACATCCAGCACGAAGGGTTCGAGATCGTCGAAACCGTCTCGCTCGAAATTCCAGACAACGTGGAAGTCGGTCGGCGCGATCCGATGGCGCTGGTCGACATCTACAAACAGCTCGACCTCGACGGCGTGGAGGCACTGGTCCTCTCTTCGTGCGTGCAGATGCCATCGCTCGGTGCAATTCCGGTCGTGGAGAAGGAGAGCGGCCTCCCGGTCGTGTCGGCCGCCGTCTGCACCACGTATCAGATGCTCGAGAAACTAGGGCTCAAGCGGTACGTGCCGAATGCGGGGGCCCTCCTCTCCGGGAGGTACGCGTAAGACGCAAGGAGCAGCCCGATTCCTCACGAGCTCACACTTCAAGAAAGTCGACGTGCGAGCTGGAACCCGACGCCCTGTCAGGCGCAGTAGCCGGTACGGTTACAATGCGAAGGTGGAGGATCTGATCAGACGTCTGCTCGTCGAGCTGGGCGAAGATCCATCGCGCGAAGGCCTCGTTCGCACCCCGCAGCGCGTCGAGCGCGCACTGACATTCCTGACGAGCGGATACACGGCGAACGTCGACGCCATCCTGAACGGCGCGCTCTTCACCGTCGACTACAGCGAGATGGTGATCGTCAAGGACATCGACTTCTACAGCCTGTGCGAACACCACATGCTGCCGTTTTTCGGGAAGTGCCATGTGGCGTACATTCCCAGGCGGCACGTGATCGGATTGAGCAAGATTCCCCGCCTGGTCGACGTGTTCGCGCGGCGCCTGCAGCTTCAGGAGCGGATGACGAACCAGATTGCCCAGACGATTCTCGAGAAGATCAACCCGCTGGGCGTGGCGGTGGTGTGCGAAGGAACCCACCTGTGCATGTCGATGCGCGGGGTGGAGAAGCAGAACTCGTTTGCAGTCACGAGCGCCATGCTTGGCGCCTTCCGCGACAATTCGAGGACGCGCATGGAATTTCTCGAGCTGATCAAGCACAAGAGCGAGGCGCCCTCCGGAGTATCGTCCATTGCCGGCCTGACCTGCGTCGGCGATTGACCATGCCTGCGCTGTACTCGATACTGGTCGTCGGACTGTTGTGGTCGGCGGCGGCAGACGCGCAGACCAGAGGCCGCGCGGCCGCGCAGCCTGCCCCCAAGACCGAGCCGGCCGTGGTCGATTGTCCGTCGCTGCTCGGCGAAGGGGTCCAGACCAAGCGGTCCTTCTGCGACGTGTTGACGGGTCGCGATCCGGCGGCGGGCATCATCATCAAGCTTCCGCCGCATACGGGCCCCGTCACCCTCACATTCGATCTCCACAACCGCCATACATACTCAGAGGAGCTCATCAAAGCGAACCGGGCGTACCGGCGCTACACAACCACGATCGGTGTCTTGACGGCGGATAACACCCTGTTGACGCGTGCGGTCGTGCAGAACGAGTTCCGCACGCCTGCTGATCTCGTCGACCGCGTCTCGGGTGGCGCCGGTCCAGGGGGCGTCAAGGCGGTCGCGCCGACGGGCTCGGAATCGATCAGCGTGATGATCCCTGCCGAGGAGCAGACCGTCAGCATCCTGGGCGAGAAGCTGTCCGTCGTGCGGCCCGACAACACGGACATTTTCATTGCGCAGGGCCGCCCGATCGCCATCATCAGCAACGTGCAAGTGCAATATCGACCAGCACCGGTCCGCCGTACACCAGCCCGACGGTGAGCGGCCGCGCCGAGCTCCTGTCGATCATCGTTCCCGTCTTCAACGAGGTCGCCACATCGCGAGCCGTGGTCGATCGGCTGCTGGTCATCGATCTGCCGCTGTCGCGTGAAATCGTGGTGGTCGACGACGGCTCGACCGACGGCCTCCTCAGAGAGCGGATGCGCTGATGCGGCCCGTCCTCATTGCCCTCGTTCTGGCCTCCGTCATCACCGTCGGCATTCGGTGGGGAACCTTTGTCGCCGGCGGCTCTGATTCCCACTGTTATCTCCACCAGGCGCAGCGGTGGGCCTCCGGACGGCTGCAGGTGCCAGAGCCGCTGGCGCTCGACGCACCGTGGCCGAATGCGCCGCTGACGTTCGCGCCGGCCGGGCACTTACCATCGCCAACGGTACCGGGCGCCATCGTCCCTATCTGTCCGGCCGGCCTTTCGATGGCGATGGCGCCATTTGTCGCACTGGGGGGTGTTCGCGCCGCCTTCCTGCTGGTGCCGCTCTTTGGCGCTCTGCTGGTTGCCGCGACGTTTGTCGTTGCGTCGCGTGTCAGTCGGCGGATCGGCCTGGCGTGCGCGCTCGTCACTGCCGCCAGCCCCGTGTTTCTCTATCAGCTTGTACAGCCCATGAGCGACGTTCCGGCCGGGGCCCTGTGGATGCTCTCGGTCGCCTTGGCAACTGGCACTCGTCGATGGGATCCGGCGCTCAGCGGGGCAGCCGTTGCGGCCGCGGTGCTCGTGCGGCCGAATCTCGTCCCGCTGGCAGTTCCGCTGGCGCTGTTTCTCCTGTTCCGGCCCGAACGAATGTGGGACGAACGCATCCGCGCCGGAATGGCGTTCGCCGGATGCGCGGCCCTCGGTCCCGTGGCTGTCGCGTCCATTCAGTACTCGCTCTATGGATCGCCGCTCAGTTCCGGATACGGAACGCTTGGCGCGCTGTTCAGCGTCGACCACATTGCGCCAAATGCAGTGAGGTATGCATCCTGGCTCACTGAAACCCACACCGCAGCATGGGCGCTGGCTCTGGCGGCGCCCTTCCTCCTGCTGGGCCCCGTCACGTGGCTCTTCATGGCGTTGTTCGTCGTCAACGTGATCTGTTACTTGCCGTTCGTCGTCTTTGATGATTGGTCCTACCTTCGGTTTCTGCTCCCGACGCTGCCGCTGTTGCTCATTCTGGCGATCGCGTCGCTCGATTCGATCGCCCGTCGAATCGCGCCATGGACGGCGCGCCCGGTTGTCGCGATTGCGGCCCTCACGCTGGCAGTGACGTATGTCGGTGAGGCAGAGGCTCGGAACGTGTTCCGGCTGCACCTCCTCGAAGCGCGCTACGAGCGGACCGGCACGTTCGTCGACCGGAGGCTGCCGCCCAATGCGATCGTCATCACGAGCTCCGAGAGCGGGAGCGTGCGCTTCTATTCCGGGCGGCGGACGTTGGCCTGGGACGCGCTCGACCCCTCGTGGCTCGACGCCGCCATCACATATCTGCGCACGCGCGGTCTCGAGCCGTTCCTGCTGCTCGAAACGGGTGAGGAGCCGTCGTTCCGTCGGCGATTTGCGTCAAGTCCGCTTGGCGCGCTCGATTGGCCCCCAGCCGCCGAAGTGGCGTCGCGCGTACGTATCTACCGGCCAGACGATCGCGAGAAATATCTCCGTGGGAGTCAGCCGCCCGTCGAATATGTGCCGTAGCGCAGCTACTTAAAAGGCCTCTGGGCTTTCGATTGCCTCCCATCTTCGTTCGCACGGCTTCGGGCGAGCCGCCCATCGCTGGATCAGGCGTGAAAGGACGATACGGGTCGCGCGACGATTTCATCAAGCTTCGTGGGGAGTGCTACGCACCGAGAGTGCCCGGGGATCGAAGAATGCCAATTGTCAGACAATTCGCAGTTATTTCAAGGCCCCGGGAAGCGCCGCGTCGGCCCGAGCGCCAGCTGTGTCGCTCGCACGCGTGGGGAATCTCCACCGGCGCGCTCGAAGATCTCCGACTGCTCACCTTCGTACACCAGAGCCCAGTCTTTTTGCATTCTAAGCTTCCGGGCAGCGGGCAGCGATCGTGGGATCCATACGTAATCGGCGTCCAATTCACGGGGCAGGGCAGCACCTCCTGGCGGGTCGAAATAGAACCGAAGGTGACGTTCCTGGAGTGCTGCGGAATAAACGGTTTCACGGCGGCCGTCGATGGAGACCTGCATTCCAGAGGGCAAATGCCAGATCGCGTACTGTCCCCAATCGAACCAGACAAGAACACGTGCGGTGCCCGTGCGCGATTTCAGGAACTCGACAGCAGTTGCCTCCGGCGAGTGCCGCGGATCGATTCGGACGCCGGCCGCGTTCAGGGCAATTGCCGGAACGGCGATCATGATTACGCAAAGCGCGACCGCAGCGACGGCTTGCAATGGAAACCGTCGATCAACGGAATGCGCGACAGGACGTGGCTTCAATTTCTGTGCGATCGCCGCACCAAAGAAGAACAGCGTCGCGAGGGCGAAGAATGCAAGGAGTCGACTGACCTGCAGCGACATCGCCGCCAGGGCAGCGACGACGAGCCATCGCTCAGGCCGAACGTCTGCTCGCCTCGTGTGCACAAGCCCGAGCGCGGCTAGTCCGAAGACCATCAGCCACAGGAACCAAATGTGTGGATCGAGCACGTAGATCGGCTGCCATTCGCCGATGTCTGCGCGTGCGAAGCCAACCGTTTTTCCAAGAAATCTCCAAAGTCCGAACCCATAGGGCGTCGTCAACGTTGCCGCAAGAGATGCGGTGCCGGCTGTTGTGCACCAAGCGGCCGGTTTGAGGGCACCGCCAATCGCCAGGCCGATTGTGAACAAGATCAAAATAGCGCCGCCCACGATCCATCCTCCGTGGCAGTTTGCCCATACTGCGAAGAGGGGCGGCAGCACCACAAGCCAACGGTAATTGTGGGCACGCGCGCCCTGTGTCAGGCACCACAGAAGCACCGCGAAGCACACCAGCGAAACGAGCTGAGGCCGCACATGATGAGCCTGTTCGGCGGTCGTGACGATCGCGATGGCCGCTATTACGTCGCGTGAAAGCGCGTTGCCGACGCCTTCACGTCGTAGCATGCTCTGGAGCACGAAACAGTACGAAAGCACAGCCGCAACCTTGAGCAGCACCAGTCCGGGATTTCCGGCGATACGGAATGCGCCGGCCGTGATCGCCTCTGCAGCCCACTCGTGATTGACCCACTCGCGATCGCTCGTGAACGAGTACGGGTCAATGCTCGGGATGCTCAGGTCACGAAGGATGTCTAATCCGAATCGCACGTGACCCCAGAGATCCGGATCCGTTCTCGTATACGACACGACTGCGATCAAAGTGGACCACAGGGCGACGCGAAGCAGTATTTCCGGGCGAGCCTGGCTTCGTTGAGGACGAGGCGGGCTGACGCTAGGCGCGTCGCACGGCGATTTCATCGAGCTTCGCAAGGAGTGCCGCGAACCGAGCGTGCTGCGGATTGAAGAAGTGCCAGGGCGCCTTCTCCGACACGAAGTCAGATAGCTCTTGTGAGGCGGGAAGCGCGCCCGGGACGGCCTCCGACAACTGCTCGGGCAGGAAATCCTCCACGGCCTCCGACATCATGGCTTCGACCTGCAGCAGGTCTGTGGCCAACCCGCCGACGGCTGACGGCGAGCCGACGGAGGGGAGCTGCGCCACATCCAGCAGCTCCTCGGACATGAACGCTGCGAGGTCGAAATCTTCGAGTGGTGGCGGGGCGTTCACGCTCGCCGCCGGCGACTCGCGCCGCGCAGCAGGTGCCGGTGCTTCCAGCGGGTCAACGGTTGGCGGTGATTTCAGTGAGGCAGCGGCTGCCGGCGTTTGGCGCGTGGCTTCAGACTGGGCGCCCTCGGCGGGAATTGCATCCGGAGCATGTCTTCGACGTGCCTCCAGCGCACCCTTCAAGTAGACAGCAACCTGCTCGGCAAACGTGCCCGCTTCACACGCATCTGGGCCGGCCACGCGTGGCTTGTCGCGCCTCAAGGTCGCAAACATACCCGCGCCTGGTGGTTCGACCGACTGGAGCGTCGGAATCGTCAGTGTCTGAATGTGAGCGGCGGCATCGCCAAGCTCGCGCAATCGTTCGGTGAGTGCAAGGTCGTCCCTGGCCGACAGCAGCGCCGGGGTGAGGATCAGATCCGGAATCCGCTCGCTGAATGCTGCCAACGCACGGTCCACGGAATCGACGAGCAGCAGCTCGGCGTTCACCTGGCGCGCAACCGACTTCAGCTGCGATGTCTTCCCGAGGTCTGGCTCAATGGCAAGGATCAGCGGCTGCGTCACGCGCGCATCATGCACAAGAGGAGGATGGTGCCGACCACGATGAAGATCATCATCGGCGCGTGCTCCACGCTTTGATATCGTGCCGCTTCGAGAAGCGCGGACCCGACCTCGCCGAACCGTGTTCCGATGCTGCCAACGGCTCCAGGTGACATGGCGAGCCGGGCTTGCTCGCGCACGCGCTCGTCAACCGACACAAGCACCGTCAACACGAAGGCGAGGACGCCCACAGTCGCCAGCGTGTCGTTCCGAAAATGCCGTAGGCCAGCCTTCAAGGGCGGATCCTTCCTGACGGTTGTCTGGCAATACTCGTTCCGAAGGAGCATTTCACGGGCGTTTGTCGCCTCTACGGGCAAGTACGGCGCAATTGACGCGCACTTCTCCTCCCCGACGACGCTGCTGCGCACAACATCGCATTCGAAATTACACATGTGAGTGCGCGCATTCTGAAGTCGTCGCTGACGCGTTTGGTTCGATGGGAGTGTCCGATCCTGACGCACTCCCGGCGTGGCGCACGAATTCGACAAAAGCGGTTACGAATGTGCGGCGATGGAGGTCCCGGACGGATGCGCCCCAGTCGTGCGATCGTGGCCACGGTGCATCCGCTAAGTGCGTCGATACAGAGAACTTGAGCACTTCCCCACGCCGCGAATGGCAGCAGTGGCACGTGCGTTGCGCAATGTCTTCCCGCTATCGCGACCACGCCATCTGTCGTGGCCGTATCTGGATTCACTGAATTGCGCGTCGGAGCAACGGCGCGCGGAGGAGCATCATGGTCAACGTTATTGCCCGTTTCCGTGCGCTGTTGCGCAACGACAAAGGCCAGGACCTGATTGAGTATGCGCTGCTGGCCGGCTTGATCGCACTCGTGGCCGTGGGCGGTATCACCTTGGCGGGGACCGAGGTCAACGGTATTTGGAGCGACATCGCCGCGGCCCTGACGGCCGTGCCGTAACGAGCTCCGAGACCTCGAGGACGTCCTCCCCTCCGTCCTTCCTACTTCACGTGGCGTGAGCCGAGACCGACTGCTCGGCTGACGCCGCGCGGTGGCCGGTAACAAACGGCACCCGCGCTGATTACGAAAGAGATCCGGAAACTTGGGTGTGACCTCCGAATTGAGCTTGCTCTAGTGCGTGTCCCCAGAGCGCACGCGGAGAACGTTATGACGAATTTCATTGCCCGCTTTCGTTCGCTGGCACGCGACGAGCGAGGTCAGGACCTCATCGAGTACGCGCTGCTCGGCACCCTGATTGCGATCTTCTCAATCGCCGGACTCCTCGATTCGGGGAACGAAGTGGGCACGCTGTGGGACGACATCGCGACGGGAATCAAGAACGCTGTCCCGTAGCAGACTGACTGGATTCGTACAATGCCTTCTGATGCGCTCGCGCTGACAATCGTCGTGGCAGGAGTGAGCACCGCAGCCGCCATCGACGTTCGCACCCGTCGCGTGCCCAACGCGCTGACGATGTCGCTCGCGGGCGCCGGCCTGGTGCTGGCCACGAGCGGTCTTGGGCGCGTCGAGCTAATCGCGGCATTGGCCGGTGGCCTGGTCGGACTGCTGCTCATGTTGCCGGGGCATCTTCTCGGCGCCACGGGCGGCGGCGACGTCAAGCTGCTCGCCGCCACAGGCACACTCCTTGGCCCCGCCGCCACGCTCTGGGCCTTTCTCGTCGCGATGATCGCCGGTGGGGCCCTTGCGTTGATCGTCGCCGCGCACCGCCGCCGGCTGTGGCTGGCCATCCGCCGGTCGGCCGAGCTCGTCAGGTCCGCCGGGGACAACGCGGCCGAGATTGAAGATCCCCGGGCAGACAACGGATTTGCGTATGCGCCCGCGATTGCCGTCGGCGCCATTCTCGCGGGAGTGTTCGTATGAAGCCAGCCAAGGGCTCTACTCCTGATATCCCTTTGATCGCGACCGCAAAGGCGGAAGCCCTTGGCTGGCTTGCCAGTCTTTCTTTGGCGCGCTCCGCGCGCCTTGGGCGCGCTCAACATCCGACACGCGAGCGCGGCGCAGCGTTGATCGAGATGGCGCTCACGATGCCACTGCTGTTGCTCGTGTCGATAAGCGTCTTCGAGTTTGGCCGCGCCTTTCAGACGTGGCAGGTTCTGACCAACGCAACGCGGGAAGGCGCGCGCATCGCCGTGTTGCCAGGGACGTCCGACGACGCGGTGAGCTCGCGGGTCCTCGATTATCTCGAAGCGGGCCAACTGCCCGCGGCCGACAGCGCCTCGGTGACCGTCGCGAATGGAGAGATTTCGATTGGCGACGGTACTGCACCCGCCGAAACCGTCACCGTCAGCTACCCGTTCGAGTTCGTCGTCTTGCAGCCGATCGCGCGGATGGTGGTCAGCGACACTGAAGTAGGTGCACCGATCACGATGACGGTGTCTGCCACGATGCGTAACGAATAGACAGAGCTGGAGCCTCGCGACATATGACTCGCATTCGCATCTTCATCGTCTTGATCCTGGCCGTCGGGCTGGGAGGGACATTCGCGCTTGCCACCTACCGGTACATTCAGAACAGGCCGGTCCGGGAAATCAGTCTTCCAACAACGCCTGTCGTCGTGGCTGGTGCCGATCTCGTGCTCGGCGCCGAGCTGCGTCGCGAGGACTTGCGCGTCATTACCTGGCCGGCCGACGCGGTTCCGGCGGGCTCGTTCAAGGACCCGCAGGAGCTGATCGGGCGTGGCCTCGTCCAGTCGATTACGGAGAACGAGGCCGTGCTGCCGGGCAAGCTTGCCCCGGTCGGCTCGGGGGCGGGGTTGCCACCAGTCATCCCAGAAGGCAAGCGGGCAGTGTCCGTCCGCGTCAACGACGTCATTGGCGTTGCGGGGTACGTGCTGCCCGGCACCCACGTCGACGTGCTGGCGACGGTCAG
>DATCJA010000141.1:0-37946 GCA_036507475.1 Vicinamibacterales bacterium | reverse complement strand
CCTACCGCGACTGACTGACCTTTTGCACTTCGGCCTTCAGCGCCGCGATGTCGGCAGGCGTTCGCACGTCCATCATGATGGTCTTGCTGTTGGTCCAGGAGGGGACGACCATGCGGACGCGTCCGTCGACCAGGCCTGGCGCCATGCCCATGGCGTGCGCCTCGATGTTCAACGTTGGGAGGTCGTAGATCATCCATTGCTCGGTCTTTGGACTGAACCGTCGGATATGAGCGGAGCTCTGACAGACCGTCCATACGTCCCCGTGTGGATCGGTCCACGTCTGGTACGAGCCGCAGTCGGGCGCGGGCGCGTCGTACACCGTCAGCTTGTTCGTGCGGATATTCACCCGGATCAGATCGCTGCTGAACCACCCGACACCCCACACCGAGTCGGTGGGTCCCGGTCCGGCGCCGACCATGCGCATCGAGTGCTGATTGGGCATGCCCCGTGTGTGAGGTTCCGAGCCGCCCATCATTTCGAAGATCTTGCGGTCGTCTCCGGTGAAGAGATTCCACGCGGGGTTCTTTCGCTCGGGGATCCCGATCGTGACCACTTTGCCTGGCGCGCTGCCGTCGGCCTTCACCATGACATCGGTGGCGAACTGCGCCCACCAGCCGTTGCCGTCGGCGTCGCCCATGCTGGTGACGTTGTACACGTCGTTGAAGGCCTTCATATCCTTCGGAGCGGGCGGGTTGTCGTACACGGCCCACCGCTGGGTGGAGGGCTCGTACATGTAGAACACGGTCGGCGGGTTCTCGCACAGGCCGTTTGAGCACGTCGGTGGACGAGGCCCATCCTCCCACCAGATGCGCTCCTTGCCCCTGCTGGCAGCGGGAATCGTGGCGCTCTGGCTGCGGCGGATCTCCTCCGGCTCCGGAATGGTAATCAGCTCCATCTTGCCCGTTCTGTCGATCTTCACCAGCTTGCCGGCGGCCTGAGTCCAGACGACGCCCTGCCGGTCGGTGATCATTTCGCCGCCGTCCACGACGGCCCCGCTCGCGTTGGTCACCTTGTAGCCTGTGATCTTGCCTGTCTTCCAGTCGATCTTCGCGATGCTCCAGTAGCCGCGCGCCCGTCCCGTGAACCACGGGTTGCCGTCCAGGTCCACGGTGGCGCGTAGCGGGCCCATGTTCTTCAGATCCGTCTTGTTGGCGGGACCGAGCTGCCAGAGGCTGCCGTCGTTGTACAGCGGCACTCCGAAGCCAGGAGGGGAGCTGTCGTATTCACGAAACACCGCCAGCGTCTCCTCGCCTTGTGGGCGCGGGCGCGGCTTGAGCACCAGCTCGCTCGAGGCCGGTCCCCGCACCCGTGCGAGGTACGCGGCGAGCTCGTCTTTGTAATAGTGCATGAGGGGCGCAACGTTTCTGTCTTCGTCCAGCGTGTACGTGCCCGGCGTTGCTATCCGGCTCATTTTGTCGATGAGAATCTTCCAGCTCTGCTCGTCGTAGCGGTCCTTGAGCGCGTGCGAGGGCGAATGGCATCCGCCGAAACAATTCAAGCGGAAGACCTCTTTCATCTTTCGATCGTGAGGCGTGGCGTCCGGCAACGACGCGACCCACTCGTCGCCCCTCAACTGGAGCTCGAAGTTCTCCAGCGGCTTCAGGGCGAAGTTCTGCCGATGCACCGCCGGGCTCAGCGTCACGCCTTCCGCGATGCCGGCGTCGTAGCCGACGGCCTGCGCCCAGATGTTGTATTTCCCTTCCTCCATGCGCGGGAAGTAATACTCGCCCGCGGCGTCGGTGTAGACGCTCGTCGTGAACGTCCTGCCAAACCGGCGGGCGGAGACGATGACTCCCTCCATCGACTGGCCCGAGGCCGCGGTGATTCGGCCCGTGAGTACCGACTCGCCTGCTGCGTGTCCTGTTGTGCCGAACACCGCGGTCAGCCACGCCGCGCCGAGCACAGCGACAATGGCGAGGATTCTCTTGCGCCTCGTCTGCATGATGTCGTCTCCGGTTTGCGTCCTGGTCCGATCCCTTACGGGAGCCGTTCCACCTTTTTCAGGTACGCGATGATGGCGTCGATGGTCGCCGTGTCCAGGGAGTATTTGAAAGCGGGCATCCGGGGCGATCCATCCAGAATCCGTTGCCGCGCGATTGCCTCGCGCCCGGTGACGTTCCGCTGCGTCAGCAGCGGTCCCCACGTCACCGTGGACAGGTTGGTTTGCGCTGCATGACACAGAGCGCACCGCTGTTTGAACCGGAAGCGGCCGAGCAGCTCCGTTTCGCTGAGAGACATCAGGAATTCCGTGTCGCTCGGCATCTTGGGATCGAGTGGACCGTCCCAGATCGTCCGACTCCATTCTTCGACGGCTTCCTTCTCCGTAATGGCCAGAGGCAGCCTCGCCGATTCGGACTGCTGACTGGAAACGTGCCACGGCGTCAGTAAGAGCAGAAAGAGTACTCCCGCGCCGCCGGGTTTCATGAACACCTCCGCGTTTCGCTGGACCGCCGTACGGCTCCAAGCGCGAATCTTGTACTCCTGACAGAGAGCCGTATGGCGGTCCCGGGCGCGCAGAGCGCGCCGAGCAGATACTGGTTGACCAGCCAAGGGGGTCTGCCGGTGATGTCAAAGGGAGCAGCCCCTTGGCTGGTCATGTGGAACTGCATATCCAACGAGCTTATACTCCTGGACGCGCGGTGCGACAAGCGTGAAACCACTACTTTTGCTGTTGCCGCTGTTCCTCCTGTTCGTCTGGTCGGCCGCCGGAGCGCAGGCCGAAAAGACGCTGGATGTCTATTTCATCGACGTTGAAGGGGGGCATGCGACTTTGTACGTGTCCCCTTCCGGCCAATCGATGCTCGTGGACACCGGCTATCCAGGTTTCGAGGGGCGCGACGCCAATCGCATCGTCGCCGCGGCGACTCGCGCCAACGTCAGGCAGATCGACTACCTCGTTACCACCCACTATCACGCTGATCACGTAGGCGGTGTGACGGAGCTGGTGGATCGATTGCCTGTCCGGAACTTCGTCGATCACGGGCCCACATCGGAGCAGGGCGAGCGCGCGGACTTGTACAACACGTATGTAAAGGTGCGCAGCAGGGGCGCTCATATCCAGGTGAAGCCTGGCGACCAGATTCCCGTCGCGGGGCTGAACGTGCGGGTGCTCAGCTCGGGCGGTGGACTGTTGAGCGTTCCACTCGAGGGCGGCGGCATCCCCAATCCGCTCTGCGCCACGTTCCTGCCCATGAAGGACGAAACGAGCGATGACGCGCACTCGGTGGGAACGCTCGTCACCTACGGGAGCTTTCGACTCGTCAATCTCGGAGACCTGTCGTGGAACCAGGAGTTCGGGCTCGTGTGCCCGACGAATCGAATCGGGACCGTCGATGTCCTGCTGGCGTCGCAGCACGGAGACGATGAGGCAGGGTCTGCGACGTTCGTGCACGCGATTCGGCCCAAGGTGGCCGTGGTCAACAACGGGCCGAAGAAAGCGGCGATCCAGCCGATCGTTCAGACCCTGCGTACGTCTCCAGGCATGCAGGACATCTGGCAACTCCACTACTCGCTTCTGGGGAATCGGCTGAACGTGTCCGAGGAGTTCATTGCGAACATCGGAGAGGATGCCGACACAGGACACTGGCTGATGCTGTCGGCGCGAGCCGATGGCGGCTTTACGATGACGAACGGCCGAACCGGTTTCACGAAGACCTACGCGGTCAAGAACCAGCCAAGGGGCTCCGCCCCTTGATTTCCCCGCAACGCCCCTCGGCTGGTTGCCAGTATCTTTTTGGCGCGCTCTGCGCGCCCTAGTCCGTTATGCGGCTTCCGACGCAACGAGTACAAAATTCGCGTTTCGAGCCGCATAACGGACTAAGCCGCGGGCTCGTCCTGGCAGCGTCTCCTCGGAGCGCACGTGGCTCACCGGGGCCCTCAGCCGATACGTAGGGAGAGGCGTCCTCATGATGCAGACAGTGAACCGGCTGCTCCCCTGGGTGCACTATCCGTTCGTCATGATCTCGGTGTTCGCGATGTTCGCGTGGCTGCAATTGCACGGAGCTTCGATCGTACTCAGCACCTACGTCCCCGTGCTCTTTGCCGCGGGCGCCGTGACGATTCTGGAGCTGGCATTTCCCCACCGAACCGCGTGGCGGCCCCCGGCTGAAGAAATCAGGACTGACCTCGTGTTCATGACGTTCATCCAGCTCGCGCTCCCGCCGCTCGTGAGCTTTCTGTTTGTGTACCTGCTGATCGAGCCGGCACGGGCGCTCGACCTGCCGATCGCCGCGCTCTGGCCGCACAGCTGGCCAATCTGGATGCAAGCGGTCCTGATGGTGCTCGCCGTGGATCTGCTGCGTTACTGGCTGCACCGGTTCGCCCATGAGAACGACACGCTGTGGAGGCTGCACTCCGTGCATCACTCGGTCGAGCAGCTCTATTGGCTCAACACCGCCCGCTTCCACCCGGTCGAGAAGGCGCTGCAGATGTGTCTCGACAGCCTGCCGTTCCTGCTGATGGGCGTCCACGAGCAGGTCCTGGCGCTCTATTACATCGCATACGCGGCCAACGGCTTCTTCCAGCACTGCAACATCCACCTTCACTACGGCGTACTGAACTACATCGTCGGCAGCGCCGAGACGCACCGCTGGCACCATTCCCGCGTCCCTCGCGAATCGAACGCCAACTACGGCAACACCGTCATCATCTGGGACCTCGTGTTCGGGACGTGGTTTCTGCCGAAGGATCGTGAGATCCAGGATCTCGGGTTGCAGGATCGCGCCTACCCGAGGTCGTTTCTCGGAATGATGCGAGCCCCGTTCAAACGATAGGCCCTCCGTGCGCAGCACGCTGCTTCACGCCGGGATGCTGTACTCCCGGTTCCGGTATTGGCGGCCGCTCGCGCGCCTTGCACGCCGGCCGGACGAGGCGCAGCGTGAGGTGCTGGCCAACATCGTCGGCGCAAACCGCGACACACGGTTCGGCCGGGAGCACGGCTTCGACACCATTCGCAATCACCGCGACTTCGAGACGCGGGTGCCGATTCAGGAGTACGAGACGCTTCGCCCGTACATCGACGAGCAGCGACGGACCGGAGCAGCGGCGCTGACGGCCGAGGCGCCCGCTTTCTACGCGCAGACGAGCGGCACGACGAGCAAGCCGAAGCACATCCCGGTCACGCCCTCGATGCTGGCGATGCAGCGGCGCGAGCAGGCGCTCTTTTCGTATCTGCAGTACCGCGCGTGCCCGGCCGCGTTCGGGGGAAAGGCGTTCGGGATCATGGGCGCTGCGGTGGAAGGACGTCTCGACTCCGGCCACATTGTCGGCTCGGTTTCCGGACACTTGTACCAGTCATTGCCCAGGACCATCCGGTCGCGGTTCGTCGTCCCGCCCGAGGTGCTCGGCATTGCCGACTACGACCTCAAGTACTTCGTCATGCTGCGCCTCGCGATTGGTCAGCCCAACGTGACGTACCTCGGAACGCCGAATCCGAGCACGTTTCTTCGCTTGCTGGACATCCTCAACGACAGGCGCGCGCTTCTGCTCGACTCGTTGGCGGCGGGAGGGTTCGATGCCGTGGACGGCTTGGATTCCCGGCTTCGCGCGCTGCTGGCCCCACGGCTCGCGCGAGACCCCGATCGGGCCGCGCGCCTGCGATCGCTGCCGGTGCTGACCTTCGCCAACGTGTGGCCGGAGATCCGGCTGGTGACGACGTGGACGGGCGGCAGCTGCGGCATCGCGCTCGAGGTGTTACGCCGGAAGCTGCCGCCTGGAACGCTCGTGATGGAGCTCGGCTATCAGTCGAGCGAGTGCCGCGGCACCATTCCGCTCGAGCCCGAGTCGCCTGGAGGCCTGCCGCCGCTCCACCATCACTTCCTCGAGTTCATCGAGCAGGCCGATTGGGACAGCGGCCGCCGCGAGTGCCTGACGGTCGGCCAGCTCGCAGGCGGCCGCCGCTACTACGTGCTGTTCACCACGGCAGCCGGTCTGTACCGCTACTTCATGAACGACCTCGTCGAAGTCACCGGCTTCTTCCATGAATCCCCGTTGCTGCGCTTCGTGCAGAAGGGCAGAGGCGTGACGAGCCTTACCGGCGAGAAGCTCTACGAGGCCCAGGTCATCGAAGCGGTGCAGCACGCGGCGGCGCGTCACGGCGTGACGTCGCCATTCTTCGTGCTCGTCGCCGACGAGCAGGCCTCGGCGTACCGTTTGTACGCGCAGATTGACGAAGGCGCCGGGCCGGACGCCGATGCGCTGAGCCGCGTGGTAGACGAGCGTCTGGGCGAGCTGAACATCGAGTATCACGGCAAGCGTGCGAGCGGCCGTCTCGGACCGCTTGCGGTATCGTGGCTGAAGGCCGGAACAGCCGACGCCTACAAAGCGGCGGCGGTGCGGGCGGGCCAGCGGGAGGGGCAGTTCAAGCTGGCAGTCCTCCAGTACCGGAAGGATCTGACCTTTCCCTTCGACGACCACGTTGCCCCGTGAGGCCGATGTCGAGCGTCCATATCCGCCAATTCCGGTTCGACACTCTGGCCATCCCCTTCAAGGTTGCCTTTCGTCATGCGTCGGCGGAGCGCGCGGAGACCTCGAGCGTCTGGGTCGAGGCAGTCTCGGACGACGGCGTGGTCGGACACGGCGAGTCGTGTCCCAGGTCCTATGTCACCGGCGAGACGATTGAGAGCGCGCGGGCGTTCTTCTCGAGACACGAGGCCTCGCTCCGCGAACGCGCGGTCGATCTTGATTCACTTCGCGCGTGGATGGACGAGCGAAGCGAGGAACTCGACCGGAACCCGGCGGCGTGGTGCGCCATCGAGCTGGCGATCCTGGATCTCCTGGCGGTGGAAGCCGGCCTGACCCTCGAGGCGCTCCTGACGCTGCCGCGCCTCGCTGGCCGGTTTCAGTACAGCGCCATTCTCGGTGACATGGGCGGCGCTGCGTTCCAGGTGATGGCCGAGCAGTACCAACGTCAGGGCTTCACCGACTTCAAGGTCAAGCTTTCGGGCAGGCTGGAGCGCGACCGCGAGAAGGTGGCATTTCTGCGCCAGTGGCCAGGCATCAGGGTGCGTGTGGATGCCAATAACTTGTGGCGCACGGCCGACGAGGCGGTTGGATTTCTGCAGGCGCTCGACTATCCGCTGTTCGCCGTGGAAGAGCCGATCGGTCCTGGCAACTACGGAGAGCTGGCTCGTCTCGCCGCGCAGCTCGGCTGCAAGGTGGTTCTCGACGAGAGCTTTCTGCGCGCCTCGCACATCGGCGAGCTCGCCGGCAACCCGGACGGCTGGCTCATCAACCTACGCGTCTCCAAAATGGGCGGCCTTCTTCGGTCGCTCGCGGTTGTCGAAGCGGCTCGTGCAGCAAGAGTAAGTCTCATCGTCGGCGCGCAGGTGGGGGAGACGAGCCTGCTGACGCGCGCGGCTCTTGCCGTGGCGCACGCGAGCCGCGACATCCTTGTGGCGCAGGAAGGCGCGTTCGGGACGCTGCTGCTCGAGCGCGACGTCTGCGATCCGCCACTGATGTTCGGGCTGGGAGGTGTGCTCGACGTGGCAGCCTATCCACCGCTCGAACGGAGCGGGTTTGGCCTGTCCTTTCGGCTATGATTGCGCCGGCTCATTGATGATCTGGTGGTACTGGATTCTCCTCGGCCTGCTGCTGGCGGCCGTCGAACTTGCCACGCCCGGCGGCTTCTTCTTTACCTTTTTCGCCGTCTCGGCGCTCGTCGTCGGACTGCTGGAGGCCGCCGGCATCGCCGAAGCGGACTGGCTGCAATGGGTCCTGTTCTCGGCACTGTCGGTCGTGTGCCTCGCCTTCTTCCGAAGGCCGCTGCTCGATCGGATGCGGCGCGCTGAGCGTCCCGATGCGGTGGATTCGCTGGTTGGCGAAGTCGCGGTCGCCACGACGTCAATCCCATCCGGCCAGTACGGCCGCGCGGAGCTTCGTGGCTCGACGTGGAGCGCCCGCAACGTCGATGACTCTTCCCTGAACACGGGTGAGCGCTGCCGCGTCGTCGCGGTACGCGGGCTGGAGCTCGACATCCGTCCTGAACGAGGTCACTGACACCATGGAAGGCGCACTCATCGTCGCGCTCGTCATCGCGGTTCTCGTCTTGTTTGTCGTCTTCAAGACGGCCGTTGTCGTCCCGCAGCAGAGCGCGTACGTGGTGGAGCGCCTCGGCCGCTATCACGCGACGCTGAACGCCGGATTCCACCTCCTGGTTCCGTTCGTCGACGTCATCAGATACCGCCACTCGTTGAAGGAAGCGGCGTGGGACATCGCGGCGCAGGTGTGCATCACGCGCGACAACGTCCAGGTGGGTGTCGACGGCGTGCTCTACTTGAAGGTGCTCAACCCGGAGCGTGCGTCGTACGGCATCTCCGACTACCTGTTCGCGATCACGCAGCTTGCGCAGACGACACTTCGAAGCGAGGTGGGCAAGATCGACCTCGACCGCACCTTCGAGGAGCGCACCGCGATCAATGCCGCCGTCGTCGGGGAGCTCGACAAGGCGTCGGAAGCATGGGGCGTCAAAGTGCTGCGCTATGAGATCAAGAACATCACGCCGCCTTCGGACATCCTGGCGGCGATGGAGAAGCAGATGCGCGCCGAGCGCGAGAAGCGCGCCGTGATTCTGACCTCCGAAGGGCAGCGCGATGCCGCCATCAACACGGCGGAAGGGGAAAAGCAGCAGGTCATCAAGGCGTCGGAGGCGTCCCGCCAGCAACAGATCAACGAGGCCGAGGGGCAGGCGCAGGCTATTCTCGCCGTCGCGGCGGCCACTGCCGAAGGCATTCGGCGCGTCGCCGACTCCATCCGGACCGATGGCGGCATGGAAGCGGTTCAGCTCCGCGTCGCGGAGCAGTACGTGGAGCAGTTCGGCAACCTGGCGAAGTCGACCAATACCGTCATCGTGCCTGCAACGCTCTCGGATATTGCCGGCATGATTGCGGCTGCGATGAAGGTGTTCGGCTCCATGGCGGCGCCGCCGTCGCCAGCGCGGGTGCAGGGGCCACCGCCTTCGTCGATGCGGTAGGAGAGGGTTATAATTTCCTGTTCGCGCGTTCACTACTGCGCGCACAGTACGGCAATCAGGCCGTACGCCGTGTCACCGCGAGTCGTACGTAGCGTCCGCCTTCAGGCGGACCGTGACTGCGAGAACGCACTCGACCCCGGAGAGGTACCGAAGTGGTCGTAACGGGGGCGCCTCGAAAGCGTCTTGTCGGGTAACCGGCACGTGGGTTCGAATCCCACCCTCTCCGCCACAATAAGTCGTGTCTAATCAATAAGATATAGGTCTCTCGATTTCTCCCGTGCCTAATTCGTGCCTGAGTCGCCGGAGAGGACGACCCGGCACGTGCAAAATCAGGCCTGAATTCGCGCGTCACACATCGAGATTGCGAGTGCTGGGTGGGCACAGAACCCACGTGGTGACGATCCATACGGGTGCGGGGTTGAGCGCGCCGGAGAGTCGCAAGGCGCTACTGACTACGGCTGGTGCTCCGACTCGATGGGCGACCTGCCGGTTGCCGCTACCAAGCCACGG
Organism: Vicinamibacterales bacterium; assembly: GCA_036507475.1. GTDB lineage: Bacteria > Acidobacteriota > Vicinamibacteria > Vicinamibacterales > UBA2999 > DATCJA01. The sequence continues at coordinate 28,468 of DATCJA010000141.1, read as the reverse complement.
AGAAGGACACCAAGAGACGGCCCTCCGTCGTGATCATCGCCGGCCGCCGCGCTTGATGTCTCTGGTTCTGAGGCCCGTTGCCTTGGCAACGGCTAGTTGGCGATCGTCGGCGGATACAAACCTGGTGCATCCCGCTGCGTGCGCCGCCGCGACGTGGAGCAGGTCAAGGCTGCGAGCAAGGTACCTCGCGGCGTATCGCGTCGAGAGCTCCCTGGCCTCAGTGAACACCTGATCGAGATCGAGAGTAGTGGGCACCAACCGCTGGCTGTCAAGATCGTCTCGAAGCTGTCGCTGGACGGAGCGACATTCTTCTTTCGTCATCAGCTTGCGTCCAACAAGCCGCTCCAACGCGTTCGGAACCTCGAGCTGATGGATCGCTGTAAAAGGAAGCTGGCCCGCGGAGCGCAACTCAGAATCAGCCGCTTCAGAGAACTGCTCTGAGACGTACAGGGGCAGCAACGCGCTGGAGTCCGCGTACGTCGTCACCGGTCGTCACGGCCCTCGATCACCACGTCTGACCCACCAGGTGTCACAACGCGATCACCAAACACCTCGCGCCGGCGAGTCCGTAGATCGGGCCACGGTGCCAGTGGCCGAGTCGACTTCACGGGAGCAAGATGCGCGACGGGTTTGCGACGACGGGTGACCTCGACGGTCTCGCCGCGTTCCACGCGCGCGAGGATCCGTTTCAGGTTCTGCTGAAGCTCGCGCACCGTTATCGATGTCCTTCCCATGCAAGACATTATGTACTACAAATCGTACTGCATCAATACGCCGCGTGCACGCCTGCGGGCCAGATTTTCGTGCGCAGAAGTGCCTTCTGACATCGTCATAACGTGTCTGACCATCCCGTAACCTCTCACACGCACTCGACGCTGGTTCGGCGGCGGGTCGCGTGGTCTTCGGGGATCGCACGATGCGCGGCGCGCATCGTGATCTTGGCGCAAACCCCACCCTCCGCCCCTCCCACGTGCGGCTTCGGTCACCCTTGCCGACGACGGCGTCAGCGACGGTTGGCTCGGCACGAGTCTGAGGGCGACGCCACCTCTCACCTCGGAATCGTGTAGGAAAGCTTCATGAAGAGCTGCCAGCCGCGATAGCTGGGGTCCACCGCGTGCTGGTGTTCGTGCCGGCTGAGTCCCACAAACAGCGCGCGACCTGGCGCGACCAGATAGGTGACCAAAAGATCGCCGGTCAGCAGAGCGCGGGATCGGAGCGGCGTCATCGCCGCGTCGGTCGTTAGCGAATCACGTTGAACGATGAGCCGGACGCCAAGGTCGCGCGTGAACTGAAAGGTCGTTTTCATCCGCCAGATCCGGTTGGCCAGGATCGAGGCGCGGGAAGCGCGATCCCGTAGACGCCTTGAAAGGAACGTTGCGTCGACCATCACGCCGCGCGCGAGACGAGCCGACGCGGTGGCGGAGCCTTCGACGGCATCGCCGGGTTGTGGTTCGCTCCCCTCAGGCGGCCGCAAGTTGATCGAGTTTCCACGGGACAACGAGGCCGACCAGACGAAGCGTTGAATTCTGTTGAAGACGAGCTCCACACCGCTTTGGTCAGCATCGGTGTCGAGCGTGCGTGTGACGGTATCGATCTCCGTGGGACGCAACCGCTCGACGGCTGACGAGTGAAAGAGCGCCAGCGTAACAGGGCCAGTCCATTCAAAGGTTAGCCGCGGTGTCACGGCTGCGTCGAGCCGCATCCCGCTTCGGTCCCAGACCTGTGCTACCGAGACGTCGGGTCCCCACGCCACAAGACGGCGGCCGGCCGGCCGGAAGCGATACGTGAGGACTTGATCAACCGAGCGGAAATCAGTCCGTGGAACGAAGCCCGCGTCCGCACGAAACCCGGCGCTGCGATCGTGCCAAGTGGCGGCGTAGGTGAGCGACCGTCCGCTCCGAGTGACATGCGCGGTATAGGCGGGTCCAGCCGCCAACACGCGGCCGTCCGAGAGAGTGCTGCCCACGGCCTGCCACGTGCCGGTCCAGTTCGTCCCCACCGCAAACCGTCCATCGACACCGAACAGCCGGTTCGAGTGCTCGCCACGCTCGCGAGTGCTCACAAAAATGCCGAGGAATCCGTCGCGGCCGACGTTCCGGGTGCCCCGCGCCACGGCCGTCACGGCGCGCCCGCCGCCAACCATGCTTCCGGGGGCGTCATCGTCCACGACGAGCGCTGCGACGCCGTACGGGCCCTGCTTCCCGGTGATGCGCATGCCAACCTGAGGATCCGCAATCCTACGCGTGAAAAGCAGTGGAATCGGGGTCTGGAAGTACGCTGCATTCTCGAGGAAGAAGAAGCGCTTCTCGGGAAACACCTTCTCGAAACGCTCGTTCACGACGACCTGCGGCTCGTCGGACTCCACCTGGCTGAAGTCGGGGTTGATGGTCGCGTCGACGACGTAGCTGTTGCGGATCACCCACTTTGCATCCAGCCCGGCCTGCGGACGATCGACGCCTGATGCAGACGTGCCGTTCTCGAGCACTTGCGCCGACGCATAGGGCGTCAGTTGCAGACTGCGACCAGATGTGACATTCCGAAGCCCGGCGAGAGTCCCTGCCTGGGAGAGTCGGCTCGCGATGCGAGAGGAGTACGCGGGCCAGAACGCGACTTCCCCCTTGCGCGGAATCTCGCGCATCACGAACACGCCCCACGTCTGCTCGGTGCGTGCCGGAAACCGCACGCTGCCGAGCGGCACAGTGATGAGGACGACGTATCCGTACGGCGTACGAGCGCTGTCCGACTGCCAGATCGCGTCGAACGAAAAGTCCCAGGTACTCGCGCTCTCAGTCCAAATGCCGTCACGTTGCACTCCTGCGGCGTTCACCTGGAAGGTGTAAGCGTGCTTCCGGTCACCGAACGTATCGAGCTGAAGCGCGACGTTGTCGTCATCGTCAGGAAGTCGCTCCCGGCCGACGAGCTGCCCGCGGATGGCAGCGGGGTCGGCATCAAAACAGATGAACGCCGCATAAATGTTGTCGTCGTCGTATCCGAGGTACACGCGAGTGCGCTCCGAGATCGGTGCGCCGTCGACCGGCGTCCGCTGCACGAGGCCCTCAACAAAGACCATTCCGGCCGCATGTCCTTCCATGGTCTGTTGCAACCCCACGAAGTCGTGCAGCACGGGAGGATGATGGACGTACGGAACGGTGACAGTTTCAGTTGCTTCCGCCGGGGCAGGGAACGCGGCAACTGCAAGCGCGACGATGGATAGAATGATCGTGGAACGGTCCAGGTTCGGCATCATGGTTCCGGGGCTCCTCACGCCCCGGATGCACCATAGCGTTCGGAGCGGGCCGTTCGCGCTCCGATTCTTGGCATTGAAGCCGATGTCATGAGATTAACCGTGGTCAGACGACCCCGGCCGCACTGCAATTCGAGAGCAAGAAGCGAAGTGCCCGCCGGCGCGCCATCTGCGAATATGCTGATCATGATGAGCGCACCGACGATGGCAGTGAGCGCCTTTTCCAGCGACGAGGATCGGTGGGCCGCGGTCGCGCAGCGCGACAGGAACGCGGACGGGATCTTCTACTACTCGGTCAAGACGACCGGCGTTTATTGCCGACCGTCGTGTGCCGCCCGCCTTCCGCGCCGCGAGAACGTCCGCTTCCATGCAACCTGTGATGCCGCTGAGCGCGCCGGATTCCGGGCGTGCCGGCGCTGCCGCCCCAAGGCCCCCAGTCTGGCCGAGCAGCGCGCATCGGCGGTGGCCGAAGCCTGCCGCCTGATCGAGCGCGCGGAGGAGATGCCGGGGCTTGATGCGCTGGCGCAGGCCGTGGGCATGAGCCGCTTCCACTTCCATCGTGTCTTCAGATCCGTGACGGGACTCACGCCGAAGGCGTACGCCACCGCACATCGCACGCGGCGTGTGCACGAGGAGCTGTCGCGGGGATCGACGGTCACCGATGCCATCTATGGCGCCGGCTTCAATTCCAACGGGAGCTTCTACGCCGTTTCCTCGCAGCTGCTGGGCATGACGCCCACGAGCTTCCGCGCGGGTGGACTCGGAGTGTCGATTCGGTTTGCGGTCGGCGAATGTTCGCTGGGCTCGGTACTAGTCGCCGCTACCGAGAAAGGCGTATGCGCCATCCTGCTCGGTGACGATCCCGATGCGCTCGTTCGCGATCTGCAGGATCGTTTCCCGCGCGCGAACGTCATCGGTGGCGAAAAGGACTTCGAACAGGTCGTGGCGCGCGTGGTCGGCCTCGTCGAGACACCCGCGGCCGGCTTCGATCTGCCGCTCGACGTGCGAGGGACGGCATTCCAGCAGCGTGTGTGGCAGGCGCTGCGAACGATCCCAGCCGGGTCGACAGCGAGCTACGCAGATATCGCGAGACAAATCGGCAGGCCCAAGGCGTTCCGTAGTGTCGCGCAGGCATGCGGCGCGAACCCGCTCGCCGTTGCCATCCCGTGTCACAGAGTCGTCCGCACGGACGGGGCATTGTCGGGCTACCGCTGGGGAATCGCGCGCAAGCGTGCACTGCTGAATCGCGAGTCGGCGTCGTGAGAGCGGCACGTGGCGTCCCACACATCGACCAGGCCCGCGTATCAATCCGTCGCGTCACGCGCATGGATTGGCATCAGATCGGTGAGGAACTGGACGCCCACGGCTGCGCGTCCATCGCTGGCCTCCTCACTGTGGACGAATGTGAGACGCTTGCGCGGGCGTATGCCGACGAGGGCTTCTTCAGGAGCCGCGTGGTCATGGCGCGTCATGGCTTCGGGCGCGGCGAGTACAAGTACTTCTCCTATCCCTTGCCCGACCTAATCGCCGATCTGCGCATGGCGCTCTATCCGGAGCTCGCCCGTATTGCCAACCGCTGGAACGACGCCATCGGCGTCGACATGCGCTATCCCGCCGAATACGCCGATTTCATCGCGACATGCCACAAGGCGGGCCAGACGAAGCCGACGCCGCTCCTCCTGCAGTACGGCGCTGGCGACTACAACTGCCTGCATCAGGATCTCTACGGCGAGCACGTCTTCCCACTGCAGCTCACGTGTCTGCTATCGGTCCCCGGACGGGATTTCACGGGTGGTGAGTTCGTGCTCACCGAGCAGCGGCCACGAATGCAGTCACGCGCTGAAGTCGTCTCCCTCGATCAGGGCGACGCGGTCATCTTTCCGGTCCATCAACGGCCGGCGCAAGGTACGCGTGGACGCTACCGCGTGACGATGCGCCACGGAGTCAGCCGCATCCGCTCCGGCCAGCGGCACACGCTCGGCATCATCTTTCACGATGCTCAATGAATCGTTCGGGTCGGATCGTGCCTTCCGAGCTGTTCGGACTGTGCGGCGCTGCCGTAGTACAGGCGGTGAATCCCTAAAGTCGTCAACGAAGAGTCGGCAAGGCTGCCCACCGTTCCTGGATCGTTCCAACTCGGGAGGTTTTGAGTGATTCTGGAGCTTTGAGCGTTTTAGAAATGCCGTAAGTTGTTGAGCAGAGCGATTTCGCGCGGTTCGAATCCCACCCTCTCCGCCAACTTGAGCTTCTTTGTTTTCAATAACTTAGCTGGCGTAGTGGGTTCTCAGCGGGCAATGCGTCTTTCGTCACCCTCAAATCCGGCCTCTAAGTTATTGAAAATCTGACGCGCACAGGCCACGCGGGTGCTGAGTGCACCCTGTCAACTTACCTCGAGGCGAATGGGTGCAACGGGTGGCGCGTTCGGCTTCGGCGATGTGCAGCGGTTTAAAAAGCCGGCGCGCGCTCTATGAGCAGCGGAAACCAAGCGGTATGGGATCCGAGGATCACGGGCCTCCCCGTCATCTCGGTCGAAACGAGCATGAGGCCAAGTAGGGACTCACGCGAAGCACGCGCCGACAGGGCTATGCCGTTAGGCGCTTGCGTGGACGTCCTCCCTTCGCACCGTTGGTCCTGGCAGCCGCTGCTTTCGCCTTCGAGCGCCGCCGGCCTCCTCGCTGTCCCGTGGCTCGAGCAAACAAACGCGCGCCGAACGCGCGCTCCACGAGTCCAGGAACGTAGACGTCGACGTCGAGCGATGGCCAGAACAAGGCGTCTCCCGCCGGAGACACGCTGATCCCTCCGAGTGCTGACGCTGGTACATCATCGAGACCTGGGACGATCTGCCGAGGGATGGTCATCGATCCACCGCTGCGGAATCTCAGGTCGATCGCGTCTCGTGTGGCATCGTACTGCGCCTCGACAACGGCGGAAGGATCTTGCGCACGCGCCTGGCCTCGTGCTCGCGCGCGGGCGAAGCGTTCACGGTCTTTCGAGGTCAAATTAGCGGTGGGCATGGAGCTTCTCCCATTCCAATTTCAAGAACTGTGCGTTCCGTGCGACCAGTCGTTCCGCGCGCTTCACGTTGCGATCGGAGATCGCACCAACGATCTCAATCGCGTGGTGGGTCGACAGCTCGATCTTCACGGTGGCACCAGCTTTCGCGACATGCACATGCGGCGGCGGGTGATCGAGCGTGTAGATCCTCACCTCGAACCCTGCCTCGCGAATCAGCGTCGGCACTCATCCCAGAATACCTAAGGCCTTGGGTTAAATCAAGTACGACAGGTCTGGGAGTCTGGCACACCGAAGAAGGGCCGGCGACGTGACGCTTATGTCGTGCAGGACGTTTCGGCCTGGCCGTCGTCTACCTGATGATCGGTAAGCCTGAGGCGGTCGATTCGCTATCATCGGTCTGGCTTCAGTCCTGACGATCGCCACCAGCATGTCAAAACGAGCAGCACCATCCACAGTGGTTGAGGGATACCGATGAACCAGGGGCTGATCGCCAGCGTGTCAACGACCATCACCGCGCGCAGTGCTGACGTGTGGCAGGCGCTGGTCACGCCCGCGGCCATCAAACAGTACATGTTCGGCACGACCGTGACCTCGGACTGGGTCGTCGGTAGTCCGATTAGCTGGAAGGGCGAGTGGCAGGGGCGAGCGTACGAGGACAAAGGGATCATTCTTCAGGTCGTACCCGAGCGTGTACTGGAATACAGCCATTTCAGCCCGCTGGCGGGAGTTCCCGACGTCCCCGAGAACTACCATGTCGTCACCGTGGAGTTGTCGCCCGACGGAGAGCGGACCCGTGTGGCCCTGTCCCAGGACAACAATCCGACGGAGCGGGCGCGGGAGCGCTCCGAGAGAAACTGGGGAATGATGCTCGCGGCCTTGAAGCAGTTCCTGGAGCAGTAGCCATGGCGCCCATCCATGCCGAGCCCGACTCGGGGACCGACGTGCTGATCGTCGGCGCCGGTCCTACCGGCCTGACGCTCGCTGCGGCCCTCACGCCGCGGGGCGTGCGCACGACGGTGATCGATCGGTTGGCAGAACGTGCCAACACATCGCGGGCGGCCGTCGTGCACGCCCGGACTCTGGAGGTGTTGGAATCACTGGGCGTGTCGGCTCGGCTCGCGAGGCTTGGGATCCATGCGCGGCGCTTCACGATTCGGGATCGCGACCGGGTGCCGGTCCCGATCGACTTCGACAGCCTGCCGACGCGCTATCCATACACGTTGATGGTGTCACAGGCCGTCACTGAGAGCGTGCTGCTGCAGCGCCTCGTCGAGGTGGGCGGGCACGTGTCACGCCCGCACGCGCTGGCCGACCTTGCGCAGGACCCACGGGGCGTGACAGCGACGCTGGACGATGGCACTACGCTGCGCACTCGCTATCTGGTGGGCGCGGACGGCATGCACAGCATGGTGCGCGACCGGTCAGGGATCGCGTTCGTAGGCGGCAGCTACGGGGAGTTCTTCGTGCTGGCCGATGTGTGGCTCGACGGTCGTGTGCCATCCGATGAAGTGATCCTGTACTTCTCGGGCAGGTCTGCACAACTTCTTCAGTTTGTACGAGCCACTCGCGTCGGCGTGGAAGCTGTACGACAGTTCAGGCCTGAAGCCGGCGTTGATTGCCGAGCGCTTGGAGGCACAACCGGTGAAGGTTTACGATGAAGCTGTCTGGACCTTGGTGAAGCATCAGGGAGCCACATGAGGACGGAAGCACGGAAGGACGTACACCGAATCTTCATCGAAGAACGGGAGCTGATCGACGAAGCCCTCCAGCGGGGCGTTAGAGACGCCGTGCTCCGCCACAAGAGAGACGGCTTGCCGATGGTCATTTACCGCGATGGGAAGACTGTCTGGGTCAAGCCGGAAGACCTCAGTCTCTAGCCAGGCGACGTGAATTGGATAGCCGCCTTCAGCGCAAGTAGAGAAGCTGTCGAAGGCTCCTTCGCGTCGCTGGCTTTCGGCTGGCTATGTACCCGCTGATTTCGTACTGGTTGAACATCCGGCACACCGCCGCCAGAAATCTGGGGAGTTCCTTGGCGAACTTCGGATCGTCTCTTGCGGCGTCGGCGAACATCATCAGCTCGCTATCCCGTGTCGAGACCAGAGCTCGACCGTGGCCCGGTTCCGTTCAAGGCCGCCTGTGAAAGAATACGTCACTCGCGGTCATCATTTCTCAACAACGGGGAAGATATGCAGAGCCGGTCATCGCAGCTCGACGCGATCGGCATCACCGAGAGCGAGACGTATCAGGCGTTGCTCGCGCGCGCGCACCGGCGGACGGGCGGCGTGTCGCCCGAGAGCATCGTGCGCCACGTGCTGGCGGTTACACGCGGAGGCGACTGGCCAGTCCAGCGCGACGCGCTCGACGCGGTGCTTCGCCGTTGCGCGTCCACTCACGCGGACGAGATTCAGATTGTGGGACGGCCACGGGGCCAGCGGCTGGGTCTGTACGCGACCAGACGCCATGGTTCGCGCGCACGCCCGTACCGCACGCTGCTGCGTCGGATCGAGCCTCTCGACGGCAGTTGCGAGTGCGCCGACTTCCTGCGGAACTCGCTCGGCTTGTGCAAGCACCTCGTCGCCGTCCTGGAGCACGTGGTTTCGAAGCGGCGTGGCGGCGATGTCGAGCGCAAGTCGGCTCCCGAGCCGGCACCGTTACGCTGGGATCCGGTCCGTCCGCTGACCGGTCCTGGCGACTGGCTGGCGCGCATCCGCTGGGTGGACGGCGCACCCGACCGCGATCTGCGACGGTGGCTGCGTCCGGCCAGAGGAGACGGCTGGACAGTCGCGGTCCCCGAAGCGTCGCCGCAGCGGCTGGCCCTGGTGGATCGATTGCTCGCCGCGCTTCCCGATGGCAACGGCGAGCCGGCACTGCACGCGCTGCTCCAGGAAGAGCGTGTGAGACTCGCGCTCCAGACCCAGACCGCAAGCACGCGGAAGCATCTACGGCACGCGCTGCACACCCTCCGGCAATCGCTCTATCGCTATCAACTCGACGGCGTTGACAGATTCTTCGTGCGCGGGCGCCTGCTCCTGGCCGACGACATGGGTCTCGGCAAGACCGCGCAGGCGATTGCCGCCTGCCACGCCCTCTGGCATACGGGCCGCGTCCGCCGCGGCCTGCTCGTCGTCCCCGCCGCGCTCAAGCCGCAGTGGCTTCGGGAGTGGCAGCTCTTCACCGACGCTCCCGCTGCCGTCATCGATGGCACTCCCGGCCAGCGCCGCGCCGTGTTCGAGGGGTGCCGCCGCGGATTCCTGCTCGGGAATTACGAGCAGCTCATTCGCGACGTCGACATCGTGCGCGAGTGGACGCCGGATATCGTCGTGCTCGACGAGGCTCAGCGGATCAAGAACTGGGCGACCAAGACGGCCCTCACCGTGAAGCGCCTGGATCCGCCGTACCGCCTGGTGCTGACCGGCACACCGATGGAGAACCGGCTCGACGAGCTCGCGTCGATTGTCGAGTGGGTCGACGACCTCGCACTGGAGCCGAAATGGCGCCTGGCAGCATGGCACACCATGCCCGTGGATGGAAAAACGGAGATCGGCGGTGCCCGGAACCTCGATACCCTGCGGACCCGTCTCGCCACCTGCATGGTGCGGCGCGTGCGGCAAGAGGTGCTCTCGCAGCTGCCAGCACGGACCGATACGCGAATTCCCGTCGAGATGACCGCAGAGCAGATGGACGAGCACGATGCGCTCAACATGCCGATCGCGCAGATCCTCGGCCGCGCGAAACGGCGCCAGCTCACGCAGCCGGAGTTCGTGCGTCTGATGACCCTGCTCACGACGCAGCGGATCATTGCCAACGGCCTCGCCCAGCTGCGTTTCGAGCAGATCTGGCCCGACCTGTCACGAATCGAGCGACCCACGGATTCCACGTTTCAGGGCCTTGCCAGCCCGAAGCTCGTGGAACTGCGCGAGCTGATCACGCAGCTCGCCCTGGCCCAGGGCCGCAAAGTGGTGGTGTTCAGCCAGTGGCGGCGAATGCTCCGACTTGCCTATTGGGCTTCACGCGACCAGCTCGCGCGCGAGGGCATCAGACCGGCGTTCTTCACCGGCGAGGAGGGCCAGAAGCGGCGCACGCAGAACATTGTGGACTTCCACGACGACCCCGCCTGCCGCGTGCTCTTCGCGACCGATGCCGGCGGCGTCGGCCTCAATCTGCAGCGGGCCGCGACCGCCTGCATCAACATCGAGCTGCCGTGGAATCCCGCGGTGCTCGAGCAGCGAATCGGCCGGATCTATCGCCTTGGGCAGCGCCGCCCGATTGACGTCTACAACCTGGTGAGCGAGCCGGGAATCGAGTCGCGGATCGCGGACATCGTCGGATCCAAGAAGGCGCTCTTCACCGGACTCTTCGACGGGACGACCGACGAGGTGACGTTCGAGCGCTCTGGAAGCTTTCTGTCCCGGATCGAGCGCATCGTCGCGCCGGCGCTCGCGCCCGCACAGAGCGCCGCCGCTGCTGCCGAGGATGATGGGAGCGAGCGCGAGATCGACGCGATGCTGGTGGCCAGCGACGAGTCGGGTGACGCGCCGGGCTTGACCGCCCCGGTGCCAGAGCCGATCCCATCGGCCGCTGACATCCAGCGCCTCGTGTCCGGTCTGACCGTGCAGCGCACCGCGAACGGCGGTCTGGTCATCGCGGCGCCGCCCGAAACGGCGTCGATCTTGGGCGCGCTGTTCGCCGGGATGGCGCAGCTCCTCCAGGGCACCGCGGCGCCGCTGGTGACGGGAGGAGATTCGGTTAGGCGGTGATGGATACATGCGGTACGCGAACCTGCCGCGGTCTGCAGCCCGATGACGCGCGTGTTGGTGCGAACGCACGTGATGCCGCAAAGATTGGCGCGTCGCTTGGGCGACTCCTGAACCACAAGGATCCCACCGAGACGAAGCTGCGGGCAGCGTCGACCCACCGCACGGGACGCCGCCATCGGACCGCGGCCAGTCAGTGCATCGTTTCCGGCCCGCCGTCATCATCGTCTTCGGATTGATCGTCGAACCAGGGCTCGACTGGCTTCGCTCCCGGTGGTGGCGGGGAGTACCGGATCCAGGTCGCGAGTTCTGAAACACTCTTCGTCCACTCATCGAGCGCGGTCTTGAACCTCCGCGCCAGTCGACCGAGTTCGTCGCGCGGGTCCCTCTCCGCCTCGCGACGCTGTGGGCTGTCCCAGACCCGGGGCACGCGAACCGTCCGGAATCCGGAGATCGCCACGGCCTTCAGGGAAACGACGCCATCCGGTTTGCAGTGCGCTTGCACTTCGATATCCTCGTGCCCGCCCAGGACAGCCACGACGCGCCCCTTCTTCTCCTCGATGTCGGTGAGGGCTGCGTTAGCTTCCTCTACAACAGCAGCAGTCCAGGCGCCGAACACGTGGGGCTCAGGCATCGACGTCGTCGAACCATACGGGAGACTCGCGTGAAGCGAAAGGTCTATCCGCGTCCACCTACACTCTGTCCTGAGCGGTCGTCTCCTTCTGCCAACGAGTTCCGTGAGGAGATCTTCTTCGCAGGTGTGCGCGCGAGCCGCGTCGACGGGGCCCCACTCGAAGCCGATTACAGCCGACACATGGAAGGGCTCTGCACTTGGAGGTACGGCTCTGCAGACATGGATCTGCCAACTTCGCACGGTATCCGCGAGGTCGATCGTCTCGACACGCCGATCGGTGTCATGGAAGAAGAGGCCCACCTCCTGAAGAGCATCTTCGAGTCGGTCACGGAACTCGGCGTAGCGCACGGTGTTGCCTCCTGAGAGATTCGATACGGTAGCATGTGCAGGACGAAACGAGGCGCGTCATGACGCCCACGACGAAGCCAGCAGCAGACAAGAAGGCTAGGCGGCGGAAGGAGCACCCTGCCGCCACATTGGACGCGCTCATCGAGGAAGCGACGGTTGATGCGTACGACGAGTTCGAGCAGACAACGGGCTTCTACACGATGCTCGAGGACCACCTGTCGATGCCCTTCTCGACCGAAGTGCTCGGTATGGAGGTCACGGTCGAGCGCATTGACATGACCGATGACGAGGAGATCGTTGCGGTCTGCGCACGGGGCAGATCCCGCCAGCGGATACGGATCGTCGATCTACCCCTGCCGAACCCGCCACCGAAGGGCTCGGAGTGGATCGATGCCTATCGCCGATGGGCCCGCCGGAGATAGCCATGGCACGCCGGCAGATCGAGATCGACCGAGACACGCTGCGGGCGGCCATCCGCACATTCGGGGCCGATCACGTTCTCTACATGCGGGACGACGCCATCGATCTCTTGCCCCCTGGATGCTCGCCGTGGCACGAAGGATCGCGACGCCGGCGCAATGACAGGCGTTCCGCAAACGCCGGCTCGGGAGCAAGGCCTCCACGGACGGCGCGATCATAACGATTCGATCCGAGTCCAGTGAAGCGAGCAGGATGCTCGCACGCGCAGCGTCACCTGACCCTGAACCTCCGCCGTGCGTGCGATGGCGTGCAATACGCCACGGCATCGCTGGCATTTACGGCATCGTCGGTCTCTTAGATTCTGTAAGTTACTGAAAACACGTGGTGGCCAAGGGTTCGAATTCCCCCTCTCCGCCATCCGGTTCCGCTGGCGCTCGATCGCAGGCGAGTTACGGCGAAATGGCTCGCCGACATGATGAGATCCCGCCACGGCAACAGCAACGTCGGTCATCTCTAGGCACGACGTTCGACGCTGCGACGAAGGAGGCGTTGCTTGAGGTACCTCGAAACGAAGCGATTGCGCTCACGGCCCGTCGCGTTTCGTCCGCGTGGTCACGTACAAGTCGTTGTTCACTCCATCGCCACGAGCCGACGCGAAGTAGAGCGTCTGGCCGTCTGACGAATGGACGGGTGGAAATCGGTCGAGAGGCTGTTGACCACGGGTCCCAGATTCTCCGGCGTGTTCCAGACCTGGCTCAACGTCTCGCGCGTTGCCACCCACAAATCGGTCATGCCGACACCTCCTGGGCGGTTCGCGTAGAAGAAAATCTCCAGGCCGTCATGACGTATTGTCGGCCGCTGTTCGCTGAACGTGCTGTTCAGTTCGGAGAGCGGAACAGGAGGGCCGAATACCCCGTCCGAGTCTCTGTTGCTGACATACAGATCGACCATGCCCAGTCCCCCCCGGCCGGTCGCTGCCGAAAAAGGGCAGAGCGCCGCCATCGTCCTCCTGATCATCATCGTCGTTTTCGAGATAGGTTGCGCCAGCATCGAGTCCAGCCCCGTTGACGTTCGCGCCGAGGTTGACGGGCGTTGTCCAGCCGAAATCGTCATGCGTGTCACGGCGGAACGATGCCCAGACGTCGAGGTTGCCGTAGCCGCCTGGCCGGCTGCTGTTGAAGTACATCCAGTGACCGTCACGTGAGAATGCCGGGACGAGTTCGTTCGCGGCTGTATTGATCGTTGGGCCCAGATTGATCGGCGGTCCCCACGAGGCGGTACCGCTGTCCCACTGCGCAACCCACAGATCGGCTCCGCCAAAACCGCCGGGTCGATTGGATCCGAAATACAGACTGCGTCCATCCTTGGAAATCCCCGGCCCGAAGTCTGTGAATACAGAGTTCACATTGGGTACGAGTGCCGGTGGGCTCCATTCGGAGAACTTCGGCGCCGCCGCCGGCCCTGTCCCGGTCAGAAAAGTGACGAGGAGGATCGTAAGTCCGCTCAACAACTTCAATCGAGTACGCATTGGGCGCGATGACATCAACGCGACGATTGGGTTTGACGAACTGAGCCGCCTCACGCGCCGTCCTGCCAAGAGCCTGATGCGCACGCTGAGCCCCAAGGGAAACCCGCAGGCGCGCAACATCTTCGAAGTGATTGGCCACCTGCAATGCGCCGAAAGGGTGCATTTCGAGCTGTCGCTCAGAGCCGCCAGCTAAGGCTGTCGCGTCAGATTCGCCGTTCCTGGATCGTTCCAACTCGGACGGTTTTGAGTGTTTCTGGTGTTTTGAGCGCTTCGGAAATGCCGTAAGTTGTTGATGGGAGCGATTTCGCTCGGTCCGAATCCCACCCTCTCCGCCATCCTTCAACTAAATGACAACAAACCACTTGCGTCGCTCTGACGCTTTGTCTTCGCTTCGGCGAAAAACTTGACAAAGGGATTGGCGTTCCACCCTGTTCACCCGCACTCCCACGCCCAGTTCGCAAGAGAGTGCGCCTGCAGATCATTTGAACGTCGTCACTCAGTGACGGCGCGTTGACGTCTCGCATTCACCCTGCATCGCAAGTGGTCAGGGCGAGAGTCGATCTCGCGAAACCAGCAAGTGCCATACGTCGCGGGACGTACACGTATCGTGAACACTCGGCGACTACACATTACTGCCGTGAACCGCGACCACCTGACTGTGCATGCAGGGCGAATGGATCCACGATAATCGCCGCGCGAGAGCATCGCGTCTCCCTACCAGATGCTGGTACACGATGAACGTGTCGCGGAGAATGAACGCAAAATCATTCGTGCCGGGCAGCACGAACAGCGCCGTCCTGCACCGAGGCCAAGGCGCCGGGTCATGAGCTACGTCGCAACGCCCCCTGGCGCAGATCGTTTTCCGCAGGCTGCTGGCTACGTATGATCGAGTTGATCGACGTCATAATTGCACGTACTATGGATCTTCGAGCGCGGAAGTACAATCAGGCCGCCGTCGGCTATCTCGTCTACGGCATTACCTATCTCGTCGGCGCCATCTATCTCGCGCGGATTGGGAAAGGTCCTGATGGAACGGCATGGTGGTACCTCATCGGTGCGGCGATGGCGTTCGGATTTCCCTACCTGATCTGGAAGCGCTTCAAGTGGGTGACGCGCATCCTAGCCGTGCTGGTACTCGTTCGCGTCATCGGGCTCGTTCGCATCGCCTTGCGAGCCGGCACGGAGCCGGTACCGCTACCCTGGGGAGGCGAGATCACCACTTCGCAGGGCGCCATCCTCTTCATGCTCATCGCAGTCACGACCTGTATTCTGCTCGCGCGGGCGGGATGGCAGCGCAGCCCAGCCCTCGCGTGAAGGCAATCGAAAGCCCGCATTCGAGCACTGTCGCCTAGCGTGATTCCTCCCCCTTGTAGTTCCGGACAAAACGACTCAGCGACCTCGTTTCACGGCATGAAGATCTTCATAAGCTCCGTGCGCTGGTCTGATAGGCCCGCGTTACGCTAACCGCGAGACGGCCCAGGGTTTCCTATCGTCCGCAGTTAGACGTTCCATCATGATTGACTCCTCTCTCAGACGGTGTTAAGACACTGAACAAAACAGCAGTTCAACCAATGCTGCACGCGAAAGAGCCGTCATGAAACTCTCGAACCTCGTCACGAGCCTTTTCCTCGCCCTGGGCCTGGCCGTCACCGCGCAAGCCCAGTGGATCAATCTGCCTTTGCCGGGTACGCCGCGCACCAAAGACGGCAAGCCCAATCTCAGCGCTCCCGCGCCGCGCGCTTCCGACGGCCATCCCGACCTCAGCGGAGTCTGGCTCTCCAGCCGCCAATACACCAATCCCAAAGGCCGAGGCCTTGAACGCTTTATGCCCGCCGGATCGAAGGTCCCCATGCTGCCCGCGGCGGAAAAGTTTTACGCGGAGATTACCGGGAACGGCCGTTACGATGCGGCGGATCCCTCCGAGCGCTGCCTTCCCGACGGCATTCCGAACCACATGCTACCGATCCCCATCAAGATCGTACAAACCCCGGGGCTCATCGTGACACTGTTTGAAGAATTCTTCGTCTTCCGCCAAATGTTCACGGATGGCCGGAAACTGCCGGTTGACCCCCAACCAAGCTGGTTCGGATACTCGGTCGCGCATTGGGAGACGAACACTCTCGTCGTGGAAAGCTCCGGCTTCAACGACAAGACCTATTTGGACGGAGAAGGATTACCGCACTCGGAAGACCTGCGCATCACCGAACGCTACCGCCGGCCCGACTTCGGCCACCTCGTGATCGAATTCACATTCACCGATCCCAAGTACTACGAGCGGCCGTGGACCGCGACCATTCCGTTCGATCTCATGCCGGACACCGAACTGATAGAACACTTCTGCGAGAACGAAAAAGACCTCGGTCAGATGTACCGGAAATAGCCTCTCTCTAGAGACAAGCAGGGGGCGCAAAGCCCGGCGCTCAACGGGCCGTTTGGATAGGTCAACGCTGGGCGACTTGAACGAGAGTAACCTCGCGGCAACCGCATCAACCCTAGAGTATCTCCTTGCGGTAATCACCAAACCGCCGACCTCGCTTCAGCGCCTTCTCAAGCCCCCCTTGCGACGATCGGCGCTAACACAACTTCGACGAAGAACCGATAGTACTCTCCGGAATCGTGGCCTCTTGCGCCTTGGTTTGGCTTGGTGACAGGTTCCCCGGCTTTTGGGTCGCGATTACGTGTGGGACAGAGACGGACTGCCATTCCCTTTCGCGAGAAACGCGCTGTCCATTCGTGATGGAGACATCGTTTGAACGCACGCCCCGCCGCCGGCCTATATCCAACAGCCACCTCCGGTCCCGGCTCTAATTCGAGCCTGCGGCGTTTCTTCCCGTTTGAGGAGGCGCGCTGGCCTCTGGTCGCGGCATTCGTGGGAGCGCTGGGGCTGCTCGGCACTGTGGCGTGGAGCGACTGGCGCCAGTTCCGCCGGATGGAGGAGGCAGCGGCCCTGGTGGCAAAGACGCATGAAGTGCAGGCTGGCTTGAACCGGTTGCTCTCGGTGGTGCAAGACGTTGAGACAGGGTCGCGCGGCTTCGTGCTGACCGGTGACCGGGTGTTTCTGGAGCCGTTTGAAGCCGGCCTCAAGGCCGCGGTGGAAGAGGAGCGGAGAATCGAGCAACTCATTCTCGCCGACGAGCAGAAGGCCAACCTGCGTGTCCTGGAGTCGCTGATCGCCAATCGAATTGCTGTGGCCGGCCGCACGGTGGAGCTGCGCCAAGATGCGGGGTTCGAGGCGGCCCAGCACGCGGTGGCCAGCGGCCAGGGCGAAGCCCTCATGGGTGCGGTCCGCGCGCAGCTCGCCCGTATGGACGCGATAGAGCAGACGCTACTGGACCAGCGCTCCGCCGCGCTTCGAGGGGAAGCGAATAACACCGTACTGCTGTCCATCGGCGGCATCGGCGTGAGCGCCGCCCTGTTCGTCGTCGCGTTTGCGCTCGTGCTGCGCGGGAACCGACGCCGCCAACGCGTGCAACGTGAGCTCGACCGCTTCTTCACGCTTTCGCTCGACATGCTCTGCATCGCCGGCACGGACGGTTATTTCAAACGCCTGAGTCCGGCCTTCCGCGAGACGCTCGGCTACACGACAGACGAACTGCGGGCGCGGCCCTTTCTCGACTTCGTTCACCCGGACGACCGCGCGGCGACGCTGGCCGAAATGGAGAAGCTCAGTCAGGGTGTGCCGACGGTCAGGTTCGAGAATCGATACCAGTGTCAGGACGGCTCGTGGCGATGGTTGTCCTGGAAGACTCAGCCAGTCGTTGCAGAGGGCCTGCTCTACGCCACCGCACGGGACGTGACGGAACTCCGACGGGCCCAGGAAGCGCTGAGCTCGAGCGACGCGCGGTATCATACGCTGTTTTCGTCGATTGATGAAGGGTTTTGCATTATCGAGATGCTGTTTGACGAGCAGGACAAGCCGGTTGACTATCGCTTCGTCGAGGTGAACCCGTCGTTTGAGAAACACACCGGACTTCGTGATGCGCTTGGCAAGAGAATGCGCGAGCTTGCCCCCGGACACGAAGAGCACTGGTTTGAAATCTATGGCCACATCGCCACGACAGGCGAAGCGGTTCGTTTTCAAAACCGCGCCGAACAGTTGCACCGCTCATATGACGTGTACGCCTTTCGTTTCGGAGAACCGAAACAACGGCAGGTCGCGATTCTGTTCCGCGACATCACCGAGCGCAAGGAGGCGGAGGCGAAGATCATCCAGCTGAACGCCGATTTACAAGAGCGCGCCGCCCAGCTCACCGAGGCCAACCAGGAACTGGAGTCCTTTTCGTACTCGGTGTCGCACGACCTGCGGGCGCCGCTCCGGCACGTCCACGGCTACGTCGAGATGTTGCAACGGGCCACCGATGGTCAGCTCTCGCAACAGGCCCAGCGGTACTTGAACACCATCACCGAGGCGAGCGTGGAAATGGGGCAGCTCATTGATGACCTGCTCGCGTTCTCGCGGATGAGCCGGACCGAGATGCGGGACTCCCACGTTCCCCTCGACGAGTTGATGCAGGACACCATCCGGGGCTTGGAGATGGCCACCACCGGCCGGAACATCGTTTGGCAGATCGCCTCGCTGCCCGCGGTCGTCGGCGATCCCTCCTTGCTTAGGCAAGTACTGACTAACCTGATCGGCAACGCGGTGAAGTACAGCCGCACACGCGACCCGGCGCAGATCGAAATCGGCTGCGCGGGCGAAGAGGACGGACGGATCATCCTGTTCGTACGCGACAACGGCGCGGGGTTTGACATGCAGTACGCGCACAAACTCTTCGGCGTCTTTCAACGGCTGCACCGGGCCGACGAGTTCGAAGGCACGGGCATCGGCCTGGCCACGGTCCGACGGATCGTGGCCCGCCACGGCGGCCGAGTCTGGGCGGAAGGCGTGCTGGACCAGGGCGCCACGTTCTATTGCACGTTGAAACGCTCACCGTCAGCGTGAGCCCGACGACGAAGGAGAACGCGATGAGTTCCTTGCAGCGGATCCTGCTTGTGGAGGACAGCCCGCGAGACGCGGAACTGGCGCTCGATGCGCTTGCCGCCCACCACCTGGCCAACGAAGTCGTGCACGTCAGGGACGGCGCTGACGCGCTGGACTACCTCTATCGACGCGGTACGTTCTCCGGCCGATCCAACGGGGAGCCCGCCGTCGTCCTGCTGGACTTGAAGATGCCCAAGGTGGACGGGCTGGAGGTGCTGCGCCAGATGAAAAGTGATCCCCACCTGAGGGTGATCCCCGTCGTCGTCATGACCTCCTCGCGCGAAGAGGGCGACGTGCTCCGCAGCTACGAGCTGGGTGTCAATGCCTACGTGGTCAAACCCGTGAAGTTCCAGGAATTCGTGGACGCCGTCAGACAAGTCGGCGCGTTCTGGGCCGTCATCAACGAGCCGCCGCCGGGGAGTCTGCGCCATAGCGACAGCGCCCGGTCCTAGCGCCATCAGGGGAAGCGGGAGGCTTTGAGAGAGATGAAGCCCACAATTCGAGTGCTCCATTTGGAGGATTCCCCGCGGGATGCGGAACTGCTTCACGACCAGTTGAAAGCCGGTGGCGTGTCCGCCGACATCGTGCGCGTGGACAGCAAGGAGCGCTTCGAAGCCGCGCTGGCCGGGGATGCCTTCGACGTCATCCTCTGCGACTACAACCTGCCGGGCTACGACGGGCTTGCCGCAGTGAAGCTGGCGCAGGAAAAGCAGCCTGCGATTCCGGTGATCATCGTGTCCGGTACTGTCGGCGAGGAGGAGGCGGTCAGGAGCCTGCATGTCGGGGCGACGGATTATCTGCTCAAGCAACGCCTCGATCGCTTGGCGCCCGCCGTGCGGCGGGCCATGCAGGAGGCGGAGGAACGGCGTCATCGTCAACAGGCGGAAGAAGCCCTGCGACGACATCAGCAACAACTGGCGTCGATCTACGAGACCGTCGCCGACGTCATTTTCTACGTGGAGGTGGAACAGGATGGAGGGTACCGATTTCTTTCGGTCAACCGGGCGTTTTTGTCGACCACCGGCCTGGACCCGCGCCACGTCGTTGGCAAACGACTGGATGAGATCCTTCCGGAACCATCCTTGACCTTGGTGTTGGAGAAATACGGAGAAGCGATCCGAGAGAAAAAGGTCGTGCGCTGGGAGGAGACATCAGACTACCCAACGGGAAGGCTGATCGGTGACGTGAGCGTCGCGCCGGTCTTTGATCACGCAGGGAATTGTACCCACCTCGTCGGCTCGGTGCATGACATCACTGAGCGGAAGCGGTTGGAGGACCAGTTCCGTCAGGCCCAGAAGATGGAAAGCGTGGGACAACTCGCCGGCGGCATCGCGCATGACTTCAACAACCTGCTCACCGCGATCATCGGGTACAGCGAGTTGCTGCTCGATCGGATCGCGGATCAGGTTGACGTCGCTGCCGATCTTGGTGAAATTAAGAGAGCCGGTGAGCGCGCAAGTCAGCTCACGAAACAGTTACTGGCATTCAGCCGGAAGCAGACGATCACTCCCCGGATTGTGGATCTGAACCGTGTCGTTGGCGACCTACAAAGCATGTTGAGGCGGGTGATTGGCGAGGATATCGTCCTTGAGATGAACACGGCGCCGTCCCTCGGCCGGACCAAAGCGGACCCGAGCCAAGTGCAGCAAGTGCTCATGAACTTAGTCGTGAATGCGCGCGACGCCATGCCGCGGGGCGGCAGGCTGACCATCGGGACGGCGGACGTTGTCTTGAACGCGGCATTTGTCCGAGACCATGCCGGCGCCGCCCTCGGTCGCTACGTGTCGCTGACAGTCGCAGACACGGGCCAGGGCATGACGCCCGAAGTCCGCGCCCGTGTGTTCGAACCATTCTTCACTACCAAGCCCGTCGGTAGAGGGACGGGATTGGGCCTTTCCACGGTGTACGGCATCGTCAAACAGCACGGCGGGTACATCACTGTCGACAGCGCACCGGGCACTGGTACGACGTTCGTCATTTACTGGCCCTACGTCGATGAACCGGCGGAACCACTGAGTCAGGGTCGAGCCGTCGAGTCCGGGCTGAGAGGCACAGAAACCGTGCTGGTTGTGGAAGACGAAGTAGGCATCCGCGCCCTCGTCGGGAAGATGCTCGAACGATACGGGTACCAGGTTATGCTGGCACAGCACGCCGAGGATGCACTCGCGCTTGACGAGCGCCATGGCGGTCCGATTCATTTGCTGCTGACCGATATTGTCATGCCAGGGCTCAATGGACCGGATCTGGCGCAGCGCCTCGTCGGACGGCGCCCCACCATGAAAGTGCTCTACATGTCTGGGTTCGCCCCCCACGTGACGATTAGCGCGGGATCCCTGAGTGACCGCGCCGCATTCCTGCAAAAACCGTTTGCCGCCGACACGCTCGCGACGAAGGTACGGGAATGTCTCGACCATCACCCGAAGGCGCCACGTCCAGAGGCGGCGTCGCCATGACAGGCGCTCCGCTGACGCCGACGCCAACGATTTTGATCGTCGAGGACGACCCCGGTGCCGTGGCGATTTTTACGCAAGTCCTCACGAGCCACGGCTATGGCGTGCAGGTTGCCCGTGATGCTGAGTCAGGGCTGCTGGAAATCCAGCGCGCGTTGCCCGCTGCAATCCTCCTCGACCTCCACTTGCCCGTGGCGGACGGCATCGAGTTCTTGCGTCGGCTTCGCACCAGCAACCCTGGCGCGCGCATGCCGATCGCCGTCGTGACCGGCGACTATTTTGTCGACGAGGACATCTTCTGTGAACTGCAGGCGTTGCACGCGCGTGTGCACTTTAAACCCCTGTGGGAGGAAGATCTGCTGACGCTGGTTGATGAACTCCTCCGATCCTGACCCCACTTAGACATCCGCCACGGCACGCTGCTACTCACCCTCTATCGCGAACGTTAACTCCCTCGTAAACGCCGTTGTGTTGCTTGAAGGTTCGTCGGCGCCAAGCACTGGCAGCGTCCGGCATGCGGAGGAGTCAGGCGGCGAGTCCCTCGAATGTCACGCTCCGCGCAGACCGGAGGCGTGGAACCTTCGACGAATAGCGCGCCGAGCAACCCCTCTCGATCTTCGACGCTCTCAGTTACCATCAACAGCGTGTCAGTTGGCTTCTACCGTCCGAGCCTTGTAAACACCACTACATCATCTTTGTGGCCATACGCTCCGTCGTCTTCGTGGCCGATACTTGATACGTGAAGATCCGCACGGCCCGTCTACTCATCGTTGCGCTCTGCACGTCCACGCTCGTATACACGAGCTCGGCCGCACAAACGACAGCGGCCGGCAAGCATTTCCTGTGGACCGTGCGGTCGGACGCGAACGTCCTCTACCTCGCCGGCTCGGTCCATGCGCTCGGCGCGGATGCGTATCCGCTACCCGCAGTATTCGAGAAGGCGTTCGAGGCGTCGGGCACGCTCGTCGAGGAGCTCGATCTCGCTGACGCAGCGTCGCTGAGCGCCGTGCCAACGCTGCTCGCCAAGGGCCTGTACGGCGACGGCCGCACCTTCGAAACCGCTGTGTCGAAGGAAACCGCCATGATGGTGGCGCAGCACTTCAAGCAAATCGGACTCCCGACGGAGATGATCCGTCCGATGAAGCCATGGATGGTCATGCTGACGGTCATGGCCTTCGAAGTCCAGAAGGTTGGGCTCGACGCGAGCCTTGGACTCGACAAGTACTTCTACGACAAGGCCATGGCCGCGAAGAAACCGGTAATCGGGCTCGAGACCGCCGAATTCCAGATCGATCGCTTCGACAAGATGCCTGACGTGGTGCAGGAGCAGATGCTACGGAGCACCCTAACGGAGCTCGACGCGCAGGGCAACGAGCTGAAGTTGATGATCGTCGCCTGGCAGCGCGGTGATACGGCCACGATTGAGAAGAGCGTGCGCAGTTCGTTCGCGGGCTATCCAGCGGCGTACACGTCGCTCATAGCCGAGCGCAATCGGAACTGGATACCGCAACTGCAGATGTGCCTGTCGAGCTCCACACCATGCTTCGTCGTCGTCGGCGCCGCGCATATGGTCGGACCGGATGGGTTACTGGCGCTGTTGCAGCAGAAGGGTTACACGGTTGAGCAACAGTAGGTCGGCTTCGTTTCCCTTCCCTGCGTAATCCGCATCGCTCAATGTCTCCATCCAGTTCGTTCTTCTAACGCTCAGCGATACACGCGCGATCCCCGCATTGGGTCAGCTCGCCGTGTCAATGCGTCACGCCAAGGGCCATGTGTTGGGCGCAACCTTCGCGCCTCCGTCACCCGGCTGGGGCTCCGACTCGACCCCTCGATTGGACACGCTCATGGCGGCGGGGTTGGACGGGCGTGCAGATCGAGTTGCTGGACATCACGCGAGCACGGCGGTTGGCGACCCCCGCCGCCGCACGCTGGCGCAAACGCGAGTCCGGTCCGCACGTGCCGAAATGTGGACCACGCAGCTGGCGGACAAAGCGGCACACCGACTTGCGCACCGAGGAGGCGACGAAGTATGCCCCGGCGCTTACGATGTGCTCACCGCTCGTCTGATCCAAGTTCACGGGTTCACAGCCGCGTTTGTCGGCAGCAGCGCCCCCAATCAGGAATTGGTCGCGCTGCCAGACCAGGCGGTCGTCACCGTGTCCGAGATCATCGAGTACAACAGCGTCATCGCCGCGAACGTGGATATTCCAATCCTCGCGGATGTGGACGATTTTGGCGCTACGCCCCTAAACGTCTACCGCTTCGCGAAACAGGCTGAGAGAGCCGGCATCGGCTGCGCGGCCTTCGATGACCGGATGCCGCTCAACCGCGCCACTGCCTATGCCGTTCCGGGTGTCGTTTCCAAGGCCCGGATGATCGACAATATCCACGCCGCAGCCGACGCGCGTACGGACATGGTTCTTATCGCGCGCTGCCTTGCGCCGACTCCGAACGGTTCGTACGCGGAGATGCTGGATCGGGCGACCGCCTACGCCGACGCCGGTGCCGACGCCGTGTGGATCGGATTGCGGACCGCGCAGGACTACGTCAAGGCGGCCGACATGATCAAAAAACCGCTCATGGCGGTGATCGGCAACGCGACCTTGCCGGCAACTGTAGCCGCCATGAAGGCAGCCCGAATCACCGTGGGACAGTCCGCGAGCATGGTGAACATCGCGTTGGGCGCCGTCGACAAAGCCTTGACCGAATTGAAAACCACAGGACGGATGACAGAAGCGCAAAAGGGCGCTCTCAGTGAGGAGATCTCGGACAAAGTCGAGCAAGTCGAAGAGCTCAACACGCGCTCGCGGAAGTACAACCTTCCCAGCGCCTCCGCTCCGGAACGCTAGACACGGTCCTTATTTCAGCTCGAATTCGACGAATTCGATGAGGGTCGTGCCGGTGTTCTTCACGGCTCTCGTCTGCCCTGCATCCTGCCAGATGAAATCGCCTGGGTATGGAGCCATGCCGCGGTCGGCCGATCCGGGCACCATCTCGGCCAGTACGCCGCCGTGGACGTAGACTCTGAGACCCGGGGCTGTTTGGGTGATCTGTCCAGTCGCCTCGCCCGGTTGCAGAGCGACGCGCCAGGCCCTCAGCCGCGCGTTGTCCATGATCTGGGTGTAGCCCTTAACACCCGAGCGGTCCGACACCGTGGTTCCGGCCGGTGCGCGATTCTTCAGGATGAAGGAGATGTTGTGGAACGGCGTCGGCCCGACATTAGTCGCCTTGTGCGTGCGCGGGCCATTCTTGGTCACATCCGTAAACGTCGCACGGCCAGGTTCGCCGTCTCCGCCCGTACCCGGCTCGCTCACTTCCGCCGAGCCGTAATTCTGATTGGTCTGCGAGGCCGGAGTCAGGTTCACAGACACGGAGTCGGCATAGTGGATGTGGTATCCGGTGTTGCGCCCGGGCGGAATGTTGACGTTCAAGAGAATGAGGTAGTCGTTGGAGAAGACCGGGATGTGGAACGGCGCCTTGTCCATGGGCACCGGCTTGTCCTCGAGCTGAGCGGACGCCGGCTGCGCCAGCACGCAGGCGAGCGCGAACAACGAAGCTGAAACGACATGCCTCATGGAGCTCCTCCCGTGTTTGGGCTTGGCCCGGATAGTACATCATCCTGACGCTGCAGAAGCGCGGGGGATCGCCGTCATTGCCCCATGGCTTGCGCAAGGAGGAGGTCCTGGTTCCGGCAAGGTGCTGCAAGGCGTAAAGGAGACCATGATGCGGGATCGGTTCTCACGCCCGACGGTAGCGGTCGCCGTGGCTGCGGCCGCCATCAGCGCTGTCATTTCGGGTTCCACAGCGACGTCGGCTCAGTCTAATTACAGCATTCCTGAAACGTGACCTCCACAAGCTAGCCAAGACCGCGACATCGCGATCGCGCATGAGCGGTGGAAGGAATACAAGGCGCGAAAGTTGCCGGAGAAATGAAGATGACGCTGACGCGACAGTTCAAGGAAACGGTGCAGGCACGTATCAGGAAGGATCGGAAGTACCGCAAGGCACTTTTGCGGGAAGGCGTCGAGTGTCTCCTGGCCGGCGATCTCGACACAGGCAAGGCGATATTGCGCGATTACATCAACGCGACGATCGGGTTTGAAGAACTGAGCCGCCTCACGCGGCGGCCTGCCAAGAGCCTGATGCGTATGCTAGGCCCCAAGGGAAACCCTCAAGCGCGCAATCTCTTCGACGTCATTGGCCACTTGCAACGAGCCGAGGGGTTACATTTCGAGCTGACAGCCGTGAAGTACGGCCACTCTTGCGCATGCTGCAAGTGAACCCGCAGTGCTCAAGGACTGTGCTGGCTGTCTTGGTCATCCCGCAGCCGCGAAAAAGTTCATACGTTCGCGCGCAAATTCCGATGGGCCTGGCTTCTTCACCACACAGGATGCACCAAGATCTCACATCGCTGTCATGGCGAGCCTCTTGCTGCGCTGAGTATGTTCTGTGTGAGGAGGTGTACGATGGCTGCGCGATCATGGGCGATTCTGGTGCTTGCGCTTTGCGCGCCCGGTCCGCTGTTCGCGTTCGCCCAGGAGAACCTTCAGTTCCGGCCACCGCCTGATTGGGAACTCGGCCACACGCAGCAGACCAAGGATCTGATGGTTATGGAGTTCGTCAGGAAGGGCGAGGCGGTCGAGAGCTGGACGGAACTCCTCACTCTCCACCAATTCCTCCGAGGCAAGAATTCGCAGACGTGTCGTGAGTCCTATGAGGGCCTGAAGGCGATCTGGGAACAACGCTGTCCGGGCTTGACTGAGTGGCGAATCCTTGACGAGACCGAAGGGCTCTTTGTCTACGAATGGAAAACCACTGGAGCCTGCGTCGGCCATCAACCTCAGACAGAGCTCGTGCGCCTGATATTTGGCAGGAAGACCGGGTATCGCGTCGGCTACAACACCCGGAGGGAACTCACCGCCGAGATGCGCGCCACGTGGCGCGAGTGGTTGAACGCCATCTCGCTCGGGCGATGAATCGGAGCGGCTGAAGCCGGCCTTCAGTCGCTCTCGTACGTAGAGGCCATCTTCTCCGGTCCGTCTTGCGCAGTTCCGCGCGACCGAGAGTAAGGCGTACGCGCGGCGGCTTGGCAGGCCGCCCGATCGGGCATACGCGAACTGCTGCCGGCGCAGGCGTGCGCCTACATTGTTTGCGTGATCTCCTTGACCGACGCTATTGATGTCCGCACAGCGATCGTGGCAGCTCGGGTAACAGAAACGATAAAAGGTTGCGGCGACATCGAAGTCGTCGCTCGCCTCTTTCTCCGCAGCGCGACCTGCGCAGACTATTGTGTTGAAAGCCGCTTTGACACGCTTGGATTCATTTGGGGGCATCCCGCTACCAGCGCATGGAGTTCGAGCTAGCCGGAGGGGGATCTACGGAAGCAACCCGCCTAGCGAGGGCGGCGAGCGGGTTTCGCCCAGTTCTCGACGGTCAATCCCTTTACGCGTCCGAACTCCGCCGTGTTGTTCGTTACAAGCGTGAGGCTGAGACTGCGCGCGTGCGCGGCAATGAACAGGTCGTTGGCACCGATGAGTGCGCCGCGTTTTTTCAGGTCGGTTCGAATCTCGGCGTAGTGCACGGCCGCATCGTCGGGAAAGTCCAATATTTCGACGTAAGGCAGAAAAGCCGCGAGCGCGGTCGCGTCCTGCCCGCGCCGCGGTGACACCTCGACTCCATACAGCAACTCCGCCTTGGTGACGACCGACATACAGACGTCGGTGACCGGTACTGCCTGCAGTCGGCGCAGCACTGCCGGGTTCGATCGCTTCATGATGAAGGAGCACGTGTCCGTGTCCAGCATGTAGCGGGGCATCAGGGCTCGCGCTCCTGCACGGGCAGGTCGTCGACGTTGTCCATGAACGAGTCGGACGCGACCGGGGCACTCTCGAGGTAGGGACGCCAGTCGCGCGGGCGTGGAGAGAGGATCACGTCCTCGCCCTCTTTGCGTATGAAGACCTCGTCCGTAGCGAACTGGTATTCCTTGGGCAACCGCACGGCCTGGCTGCGGTTGGTCATGAACACTTTGGCGGTGCGCGGCATGGTCAGGAGCCTCCAGTCACGAGAGCCATATACGTCAGTATATCGCAGCCGGATGCCAGCTTGACGCGAGTGAGCCGAGTTGCTCGGTCGGCGGCGAAGCGCAACGAAAGGCTGCCGCCGCGGCGCCAATCGACCCAAGGACCGTGGAGCGAAACCCACCGTTCCTGGATCGTTCCAACTCGGGGGCTTTTTAGTGTTTCTGTTGCTTTGAGCGTTTCCGAATTACTGCAAGTTGTTGACAGGAGCGATTTCGTGCGGTTCGAATCCCACTCTCTCCGCCAAACTCGCCTTTGTCGAGTTTGGGCGGAGCGTATGAGCTTCACGCACCGTCCCATTCGCTGCGCTCGTCGTCCCGACACGAATCGCTTGGCCTGATCAATATCTTCTATCTCGCCTGCGGCGCGTTGCGAGCAGGCACGAATCCCACCTGACCGGCGCTCGAGGTCTTCAAGCACAGGGCGATTCGCCACGGCCTTCCCCTGTCGCTTTCGCCGCGGCAACGCTATGATGCACCCAACCAGGATGAGGAAGATGCCGATGCCGAATCGCTTGGTCGCCACCCTGTCTTTCGCGTGCATTTCCGTTCTGACCGCCACGAACGCACATGCCCAATCGCTGCTATCCGACAAGAAGGACATCACCGGCTTTGCCGCGCGAAAGGTGATCGAGGCATGCCTAACGCAGGCAGCGCGAGATCATTACCCGATCGCGCTGGCGGTCGTGGATTCCGCCGGCTACCTGGTTTCGTATAAATCGACGGATGGGGCGACAGGGAACACAGGAGTGACCGCGCAGTTGAAGGCGAAGACCGCCGCCAAGTTTCGCCGCCCTACGAGCGAGCTGTACGAACGCGTGAACAGGCAGATCAATCGCGCCCCCGAGTGGATGGGCTATTTCCCGATCCCGGGTGGCTTTCCGATCGTGGTTCAGGGCGACGTCGTAGGCGCCATCGGCGCAGGGGCCGCGGGGTTATCGGGCGGCAGGGATGAGGATTGCGCGCAAAACGCCATCAGGGCCGTCTTCGGCGACGGTAAGACATTACCGCCGGCCAG
>DATCJA010000140.1:0-3681 GCA_036507475.1 Vicinamibacterales bacterium | reverse complement strand
CTGGTTCGACTCTTGATCGCGATCGCAGAGCGCCTGCGCTAACCTGCAGCGTCATCGAGGCGCACGTTCACCTCCTGTCAAGAACCAGCCAAGGGCTCCGCCGTTGATATCCGTCCAGTCGCGACATTTGAGCCCTTGGCTGGATAGCCAGTATCTCTTTGGCGCGCTCCGCGCGCCTAGGACCGCGATATGGCTCATCACACCGTGCACAAATTCTCGTTTGGAGCCGTATCGCGGTCCAACGGTCCGCATTTTGCTCCTCGTCCTGCTGGAAGTCGGCAAGCGACTTCGAGGAACTCACGATATGAGCCGCATCTATTCGTCCGCTCTGGCGCTCGTTCTTCTCATGACGGGCCTTGCAGCGCCCGCTGCGAGATCCGCCGAGCAATCCGAGCTTGCCGGGCTGTATCTCTGTCAAGGCGTCGATCCGACCGGGAGCGAGTATCGAGGCTTCGTCGAGATCGCCGGCTATCAAAACACGCTCATCCTCACCTGGATGTTTCCCGAAGGCCCCGAACGCGGTGCGTCGCTACGACCGTCCGCGGTCGGTGTGGGAATCGCGCGTGGCGGGTCCCTCGCGGTCAGCTATTACAGTGGGACGATGGCCGGTCTCGTTGTCTACCGGATCGAAGAAGAGAGCCGGCAACTCCTGGGCGAGTGGACGGTCGTGGGGGGAGATGGAAGCGTCTATTCGGAAACGCTGAGCAAGCTTGCCGTGCCCGCTGCGCCTTCATTGGACAGCAGAACACCGGACCGGCAGAGGAGGAGGACGCCCACGGCGCGTGGAAGCGTCGAGCTGTAGCCTACGCCATTCGCGGCCACGCGCGTCCAAGGCCTTGCTTCAACCTCATGGTCAACTGCCCGAATGTCTCGATCGATTGTGAGCCTCCTATGGATTAGTTCCCATGCCGTTTGAATTTTTCCCCAGGCTTCGCGTTGCATTTCCGACGGTTCGACTTCATGAAGGCTCGACCCCACATCGTGAATCGCCGTTGGGCAAAGCAATTGCTCTCTTGACCCGAATGCCAGAGGCATTCAGGAGAACACACGATGGGCACTGCGCTGATTCACGAGAAGACCGCCACTGACGCTGCGCCTGAGATAGCTTTTCGGCACATTGCCGCTTGCGTCCATGGCGCTGCTGGCGGCGAACTGGTGATCCCACATGCGCTGGCCATCGCACGCGCCTTCAGCGGGCGCGTCACGCTTTTTCGTCTGGTGGAAGGCGCGACGGCCGGCGAGTCACCGACTGATCCGCTGGAATGGGACATCCGGCGGCGCGAAGCACGAGAGCATCTGGACCAGCTCGCGCGTCAGAGCCGCGGTGAGGTCACGGTCGCGACGGAGGTCATCGAGGGCAGGGCCGCTGATCAGATCCGTCTGTGGGCTGAGCGCCACCATGTCGACCTCACGGTCGTGTGCCGCTGCGACCCAGCCGAATCAGCCGACCGGGCACTGGCTCAGGCCCTGCTCGATCAGATGCCAGGGTCGGTGCTCATCGTGCAGGCGCCGGTCGCGATCGATGCGTCCATTGGGCGATATCGGCGCGTGCTCGTACCTGTCGACGGCTCCCCGCGCGCGGAAAGTGTGCTGCCACTCGCGGTACGCGTGGCTGCCAGTGCCGCGGCAGAACTGCTCGTGGCGCACGTCGTGCCCAATCCAGGGCTGACCGAGGTCGGTCCGCTCGATGCAGAGGATGTCGATCTGCAAGAGCAGATCACGCGCCGCAACGTGCGCGTCGCAACGGCGTACCTCGACTGTTTGCGAGCCCGATTCGGAACCAGCGGCTCACCGCCCCGCATGATCGTGCTGCGAGACGGTGACGTTCGAACCCGCCTCGAACGCCTCGTGGAGGACGAAGGCGTGGATCTCGTGGTGCTGTCGTCTCATGGCCACAGCGGGCGCACCAGTGTGCCGTACGGCAGCGTGGCCGCCGACCTCGTCCTGCACAGCCCCGTCCCCCTTCTGATCGTCCGGCCTCGCGTGAGGCGCGTGCACTTCACGATGGCCCCGGCGGCGACCGGGGGCCGTCTGCCGCACCAAGCCGCATCATGAGCATGCCGGCGCCCGAGCCGGCGCGCGCGGCGCTTGAGACCGCCGCTCGGGAGCTCAGCGAACGGCACACGACACTCGAACCGCGCGCGCAGCCGCTCGACTCGCTCGAACGCATCGGCTCGATCGGAAGGTGGCTGGATCGCGCGCGCGTGTTACTGGCGGACCCGCCCCCTGAGGCGGCGAAGGCGGCCGAGTGGCTTCTCGACAATGACTACCTGGTGGAGCGCGCGACCCGGCAAATCAAGAATGATCTGCCATCCGGCTTCTATCGACGACTCCCCGCGGTCGCGCAGGGCGCCGAACAGCGGTTCCCGCGCACCTACGTCCTCGCGCACACGTTCCTGAGGGCGTCCAGTCTCCATGCATCGCTCGCCGGGGCCACTGCGTTCACGCAGGCGTACCAGCAAGGTGGCTCGTCGCTGACAATCGCAGAGCTCTGGGCGTTTCCGGCGCTGCTCCGGCTGGCATGTCTCGAGCTGCTGGTGACGGCGCTCGGTCGCCTGGTGCCCGATCTGAAGCCCCCTGTCAAGATGCCCGCACTCGACAGCGTGCCGATCGAAGACACCGAGTGCGTCGCGCGCTCGCTGGCGAACCTCGGGGTAATCGCCACGATCCCATGGAAGACGTTTTTCGAAGACACGAGCCGCGTCGAGGCCATCCTGCGAACAGACCCGGCAGGCACTTACCAGCGGATGGACTTCGAGACGCGCGACCGCTACCGGGTCGCCGTCGAGGAGATCGCGCACTGGGCACATCACACAGAAGTTGACGTCGCGGAACGCGTCGTGACGCATGCCAGCCGGTCGAAGACACAGCGCCCAACCGCTGCCCACATCGGCTACTGGCTGATCGGCGACGGGCGCGACACCTTCGAACGCGCTCTCGGCAGCCGACTCCCGGTGCGCGTCTCAGCCTGGCGATGGGGCTTCCGGTACGCCGGCCCGCTCTATGGCTCTGCGCTCGCCTCCGGGATCGTCGCCGCCCTGGCGTTGCCTGTCCTGTACCTCTGGGCCGTGGGCGCATCTACGATGGCAGTGGTCGTCGGGACCGCTGTCGCACTGCTGCCCGGATCAGTGGTCGCCGTCACAGTGGTGCACTGGCTCGTGACGCGCGTTGTGCCGCCACGCGTGCTGCCAAAACTTGAGCTGGAGCGTGGGATCCCTCCCGACTGCTGTACGGCCGTCGTGGTCCCCGCTCTCGTCGGCAGCGTCAAAGAAGCGCAGGAGCTGTTAGAGCGACTCGAGGAGCACTATCTCGCGAATCCTGCATCCTCGGTGCAGTTCGTGTTGCTCACCGATCCCCCAGACGCGCCGGTCGAAAACACAGCGAACGATGAAGCCATCGAAGCGGCCCTGGTCGACGGCATCCGGATGCTGAACGGCCGACACGGCCGCGAGGGCCGCCGTCGCTTCCATGTGCTCCACCGCCGCCGGCAGTTCAACCCCGCTGAGGGCTGCTGGATGGGATGGGAACGGAAGCGCGGCAAGCTCGAGCAGTTCAACCGCCTCGTGTTGGGAGAGACGGACAGTGGCTTTGCTCTTCACGAGGGAGACGCCGCCGCACTGCGCCAAGTCCGATTCGTCGTCACCGTCGATGCTGACACTCGGCTCCCACAAGGTGCGGTTG
>DATCJA010000139.1:0-67462 GCA_036507475.1 Vicinamibacterales bacterium | reverse complement strand
TGCACCTTGAACGGCAAAGTTCTACTTCCAGCGCGTCAGAATCGACTCTCTATCGAAAAGGGCAATCCCGAGGAACATCAGGCCGGCATTGACGGCCGTCAACGCCAGCGCGATCGATGCGATGACCGGAACGGTCAGCTGGAAGCTGCCCGTGAGCTGGAGGACGAGTGTTGCCCCGATCGGCAAGACGACGAGCGCGCCGATCTGCTGGGCGCTTCGCGCGTCGTTCACCCGCGATGACACGCACACCGCGAGCTGCAGCGCCGCCAGCGCAGCGAGCGGTCCGAGAATGAAGATGATCGCCAGGGGCGCGGGCAGGAGGAGCGCTCGAAAAACGCCCGGTTGCGCAAGAAGGGCCACACCTCCGAGGTACGCGGCGAAGCAGGCGAGTGTCAGCCCCAGCGCCGGCACCAGTGCGCCAAGGACCTTCGCGGCGAGCAGCTCGAACGTGGTCAGGGGTGTCGCAAGCAGCGGCTCGAGCGTGCGCGCCTGCTTCTCTCCGATCACGCTGTACGCGGCAATCGACATCGAGCCCGCGACGGGCGTCAACACCAGCAGCACGAGGAACTGCTGGAAGATCCACGCTTGGATCGCACCTTCGGCATTGAGATCGGCAAGCGCCGGTTGATCGCGATAGATCCGGCTCGCGATCTCGACATCGCTCGAGTCCGACAGTTGCTCGCCGGTGACGGCCGGGACGAAAATCGCAACGAAGAACGGCAGGAATATCGACACGATTCCTGTGAGAACAGCGGGAAGGAATACCGCCCGGTTCTGACGAAGGTCCGCCAGCTCTTTGCGGAGGAGCGCGACCGTTCGCGTCATGAGCGCACCGCTCCCGACCGAGCATCCCGCTGCAGGAGTCGCAGATACACTTCTTCGAGTGAAGGCTGCTCGGGAACCACCGTTACGACGCTCGCTCCTGCTTCCACGAGCCGCCTGACGAGCAACGGGGCGTCGGCAGCGTGATCGTCCACACCAATCGACAGCGTCTCGCCGTTTGTCTGGATGTCGGTAAACCCAGTCTCTCTCAGGACGTTGATGAACGAAGCGCCAGGTTGCACGAGCACGACGCGGACGCGTGCGCCGAACAAGTGTGCACGCAGCGCGGCCGGCGTGTCCACCGCGACGAGACGCGCGCGCATGACCGCCACACGGTCGGCGACGCGCTCCACTTCGTCCAGGTTGTGTGTCGAGAGCACGAGGGTGCGCTGCTCGCCGCGCAGGCGGAGCACGAGCTCGCGCACCTCGCGCGCGCTCTCGGGGTCGAGACCGGCTGTCGGCTCGTCCAGCAGTACGATGGCCGGCCGGTGCAGCAGCGTTCGAGCGAGCGCAACGCGCTGACGGAGTCCTTTCGACAGCTGCGCGGCCGGATCGCCGGCTCGATCCCGCATGTCAAGGAGATCGAGCGCCTCATCGACCGCGGCGTCCGGCCGTGACAGCCGATGAAGCTGCGCGTACACGAACAGGTTCCGCCGGACCGTGAGACGGTCCCAGAGCCCCGGCATCTCCGTCAAGAACCCGATTCGGCCCCGCAGCCGCGATGCGTTCTGCCGCGAGAGCGTCTCTGCGCCGATCCTCACACGTCCCGACGAAGGCTCGATCAAACCGGCGAGCATCCTGAGCGTCGTCGTCTTGCCGGCGCCGTTCGGACCGAGGAGCGCAAAGATCTCGCCGGCCACCAGGTCGAAGGAGACGTCTTCGACGGCAACGCGGCTGTCAAAGCGGCGAGTGAGATGCTCGGCGGTCAGCACCACGGCGCGATGTGGTCTGAACCGGCCGTCACGATCACCGAAGTTGTCGACACGGGTATCGATGTAATCAGCTGCGCGGGTCGAACTCGTAACACCCCGGTGTGACGAGCAGCCGGTTGTCCTGTGTGAAAAAGAGGCTCGTCGGGCTGATCGGCCCGGCGGCCCTGAACTGAATCACCCGCCTCTTGTCCCCCTGCACGTCGTATACGTACGTATACGCCTCGGTCAGCGAAATCCACAGGTATCCGCGATTGTCGACGGCGGCGGCGCGCACGGCTGGAGTCACGAGCGGCAACTCGCGATCTTCAATGCGTCTGGTAGGCCAGCGGGTCGGCAGCCCCGCCAAGTACCTGTCCATCTCCGGTCCTTCGATGTGCCGTTCGTAGAGCAGCCGGCCGGCGCCGTCGTATTTCTGGAACATCGGACGACCGGCCAGGAACACGTAGAAGTAGCCGCCAGTTGGATCGACAAGGGGTACTCCCACGTTGAGTGCCAGATGGACGTCGCGGTCCTGTTCATGTCCGGTGCCGCGCAATCGGCCGAAGCTGCGGAACGCATAGCCGGACGACGAGTATTCCGTGAAAAGGGTGCCGCTCTCGGGCTGGCTGATCAGGACCGTCGGTTCGGTGAACTGAATCGCGCCGATGCCGGAGAGCAGGAGTGGACCGACCGCAAGCGAGGCCGTTCGCTCGCGGTCCGGGAGGGTGAAGCCACCACGCCGAATTCCGCCGGCGCCGAAAATCTGTACCCGCTCGACACCCCGAGGCGCGTCGGCGACGACGAACGATCCTGTTGGCGACGTGTCGAACCCGCGCGGCTGAAGGATGCGGCCGAGCTCTGGACCGATCTCCACCAGCTTGATCGTCGTCTTCTTGTCCGAATCCACGGCGTACACGGTGTGTCCGCGGCGGTCGAAGACGTAATACGGGCCGCCTGGCGTCTGCTGAAAACTGAGCGGCTCTTCAAATGTGCCGACGATGTGTGGTGGAAGACCGCCGTCCGAGCGCAGCACCTCGACCGCCAACCTGGCGTCGGTCCTCGCAACGAGGAAGGCGAGCGTCAGAGCGACAACCGCGGGAACGCGGCTCATGGTGACCGTCAATACGCAACGAGTTTGCGAATCGCCTCGAGGACATCCGAGGTGTTCGGCAGAATCGTCTCCTCGAGAACCGGCGCATAGGCCACCGGACAGTCGAGTGCCGCGACGCGCGTCACCGGTGCGTCGAGGTGATCGAACAGGTCCTGCGCGATGCGGGCCGCAATCTCGGCGCCAAAGCCGCACGTGAGCTGGTCCTCGTACGCAACCACGACGCGGCTGGTCTTCTGCGTGTAGGCGGCAATTGTGTCCCAGTCGTAGGGAATGATGGTCCTCAGGTCGACGACGGCAACGCTGACGCCGTCGCGCTCGGCCTGGGCTGCGGCCAGGAGCGATCTGTGCACCAGGGCGCCCCACGTGAAGATGACCGCGTCCGTTCCATCGCGGGCGACAGTCGCCTTCCCGAACGGCACCATGTACTCGGAGCCCGGATAGGCGCACTTGTTGTACGGCTGACGATACAGGTGCTTGTGCTCGAGAAACAGCACTGGGTCGTCGCAGCGCATCGCCGTGCGCAGCAGGCCAGAAGCGTCCTGCGCATTCGACGGAAACGCGATTCGAATGCCGGGCGAGTGCGCAAAAATCGCCACGCCTGATTGGCTGTGATACGGTGCGCCGCCGCGAAGGTAGCCGCCGATGGGGACGCGAACGACCATCGGACACGACCAGTTGTTGCTCGACCGGTATCGCATCATGGCCATCTCGTCGCGGAGCTGCATGAAGCCCGGCCAGATGTAGTCGAAGAACTGGATTTCGACGACCGGCTTCAGCCCTCGGAGCGCCATGCCGACACCACGGCCGATGATGTTCGCTTCGGCCAGCGGCGCATTGAACACGCGATCGCTGCCGTGCGCGCGCTGCAGGCCGTGCGTCACCTTGAACACGCCGCCCTTGCCGGCGACGCTCGCCAGCGTCTCTTCGCGCGTCGCGTCGGCGACATCCTGTCCAAACACGACGATGCGCGGGTTGCGCGCCATCTCGTCGCGCATTGTCGTGTTGATGATCCCGACCATGGTGTCGGGCTTGCCTTCGGGCCGCGGTTCGGTCGAGAAGGCGGCAGAGGACGGATCGACGTCCGGAGAGAACACGTACCAGGCTGCGGTTTCCGCCTCGGGTTTCGGCGCCGAGAGCGCCTGCTGGGCAGCGGCGTTCACCTCGCGCTCGACGGATGCCTGAATCTCGCTCAGCTCCGCGTCGGTCACCAGTTCGCTCGACTTCAGCAAGTGACGCACTCGCACGAGAGGATCGCGTCGCGCCTCTGCCTCTCGCTCGGCGGCCGTCTTGTACAGCTTCTCGTCGTCCGAGAGCGAATGCGAGTACGGGCGAACTACGGTGGCATGAACGAACGCCGGTCCCTTCCGGCTGCGAACATGCGCCACTGCCTCGCCGAGCGTGCGGTAGCTCGCCGGATAGTCGGTGCCATCGCAGCGGAACGTACGGAGCGCAGGAAAGTGCTCGACGATGCGCGAGATGTCGCCGCCGGGGGTCTGCGCCTCTACGGGGACCGAGATCGCGTAGCCGTTGTCTTCGCAAAGGTAGAGGATCGGCAGCCTCTTCGTGCACGAGGTGTTCAGAGACTCCCAGAATTCACCTTCGCTGGTCGCGCCGTCCCCAAACGAGACGTAGGTGATCTCGTCGTCGTGGAACCTCGCCTGACGATCGGGAATCTGAGTGACGCGCTGGTAGATGATCGTCGCTTCGGCACAGCCTACTGCGTGCAGGCACTGCGTGCCGGTGGCGCTGCTCTGCGAGGGGATGTTGAGGCGGCGGTGTCCCCAATGCGAGGGCATTTGTCGGCCTCCGGATGCGGGATCGTCCTTCGCGCCAACCGAGGAGAGAAACATCTCGAAGGGGGTGACGCCAAGCGCCAGGCACAATGCGCGATCGCGGTAGTAGGGGAAGAACCAGTCGTAGCCGCCACGAAGGTGCTGACCGGCCGCGACGAGCACGGCTTCGTGGCCCGCACCGCTGATTTGAAAGAAGGCCTGGCTCTGATTCTTCAGCTGGATCTCCTTGTCGTCGATTTTTCGCGACAGGAGCATGAGGCGGTAGGCGGCGAGGAGTTCATCCCTGGTCAATCCCCCGTGCTCGCCTTCCCGTGTTCTCTGGCCGGCGGCGCGCACGTCCGCCAGGGACGACCCCTTCATACGTCGGAAATTATGGCACTATCGGGAAGGCTATGACTACCGTGCGTGTGCATCGCTGGGAAGAGATCGCGCTCGACAAGATCACCGAGATGATCTCGCAGAAAATCATCGCTGGCGAGCGCCAGATGCTCGCGCAGATCTATCTGAAGCGGGGAGCGCTCGTGCCAATGCACGCGCACGAGAGCGAGCAGATGACCTACATCCTCCAGGGCGCGCTGAAATGTCTGGTGGGCGGCGAGGAAGTGATGGTTCGTGAAGGCGAGGTGCTGCACATCCCCTCGGGAACGCCGCATCAGGCCGAAGCGCTCGAGGATACGTTCGAGCTCGACGTGTTCAGCCCCGTCAGACTGGATTGGATCGAGGCCGAGCGCTGAATGACGGCTGCGACGAGAAGCACATCATCGGGCGCTCCCAGCGCGGCGGCGCTTCGCCTGCTCTCTTTCATGCTGGGATTGTTCTTCGTCTTCAACGGTCTCGAGAAAGTTGCGTGGTTCACTGACAGCGGCATCCTCGGAGGCCGGCTCGACGAATGGCTCGAGAACGCACCGCCCCTCGTCCGCTGGTACATCGAAACCATGGCGGCTCCAGGCGTGCCGCTGTTTGCCAGGATCGTGCCGCTCGCCGAGCTCTCGACCGGCGCCGCATTGATCGTGGGGTTCTGGACGCGTCTGGCGGCGTTCCTGGCGTTGATGATGGTTGCGAACCTCAATTTCGCACGCGGCATGTTTCATTCAGGGGAGTTCTTGACGGATGGTGTCGGTTTTCCTGTGACTGGCGCCCTGCTCGCGCTGGTCATCGCGGGATCGCATCTGCCGTTCAGCGCCACGAAGTGATCTGTCCTCGTACCACCGACGTCGGGTCGCTACGCGACCCGACCCGGCCAGCCGCTGGCTGGGCGGTCCGCATTTGCGGACCGCACCGAGACACCGAGGAATTCATTCCAATCTGGCCTCGGTGCCTCAGTGTCTCGGTGTTACGTGGTTGTGAAAAGCGGTCTCAATGAACGCGTCGGTCGACGTCGTCCGCGCGGCCGCCGGAGTACACGTCGAAGCGGCGCCGCATCCGGTTGATACGCCACTTCAGGTACTTGTATTTGATTTCAGACAGCAGATGAACCCGCGGGCCCTTCTTGAGATAGAGGTAGGCGACCAGCAGCCCTCCGAGGTGCGCCGTGTGGGCGACGCCGCTTCCGGATCCATCCGCGGCGGCGAGGAACGCAATTGCACCGATGATGATGACGAAGTACTTCGCCGGGATTGGAAACACGAAGTACATGTAGATCGGGCGATTCGGGAAGTACACCGCATACGCGAGAAGGACTCCGTAAATCGCCCCGGACGCCCCGACGGTTGGAATAACGTATGCGCTTGCGCCAAACGGAGTGAGGCTTGCGAGAATGTGCACAATTCCGGCGCCGATGCCGGTGATGAAATAAAACTTGGTGAAGTACCTGCTGCCCCACATTCTTTCCAGCTCGACGCCGAACATCCAGAGCGCGAGCATGTTGAAGAGGATGTGGAACACGCCCCCGTGCAGGAACATGTAGGTGACAACCTGCCAGACCTGAAGTCCCTGTAAGACCGCAACAGGCCTCAACCCGAAGAAGCCGCTGAGTGGAATACCCGCGGTGCGCGTGAAGACCCATTCGGCAACGAACGCCGCCACATTGACGATGATCAACAGCTTGACGGCAGGCGTCAGCGGCCCAGGTCCGAACGAATATGCGACAGTGGATGGGGCAGTCGGGCGGCGCATCTAGTGGACCGTCAAGTCTGTTCCAACTCTAGCTTACCGAGCAACATCCATGCCCGTGGTTTCGGGCGGGCCGACATCGGACGCGCGGGCAAGCGTGCGTCCGAGCTTGCCTGCCGGCAGCGGCGCTGCAAACACGGCCGCAACCAGCGGCATGAACGCCATCACGCTAAGGGTACGTTCGATTCCAATGCGATCGGCCAGCATTCCGACAAAGGGCACGGCGACGCCGCCCATACCCCAGGCAAAGCCCATCATCAACGACGACACGGTAGCCGCGCTGATCGGGGCGATCATTTGGCCGAAGGTGACGTTGACCGGCAGCGTCGACTGCAGCAGGCAGCCGCCGACCGACACCAGGAGCACCAACAGCCACCCCGTCTGCATTGGCGCGGCCGCAAGAAACGGCACGGCAAGGACGAGCGACCAGAGGATGACGTTGCGTGCACCCCAGCGATCGGCGAGCGGACCGCCCAGGAATCCGCCGATGCTGCTGACGAACAGGTATACGGCGATGATGGTCCCAGCCTCGGCCACCGACATGCCGCGGCGTGTCAACATGACAGGCATGAAGGTAGCGAAGCTCAGTGCGGCCAGCGTACGCAGCACGACGACGACGTACAGCAGCGTGAGAGGCTTTCTGTAAGGCGCCAGTGCGCGGAAACCGCCGGACGCGCCGTGCTCAGCGAGACTTCCGATCGCCGGCACACGCGGAAGAACGACCGCCAGCACGACAAGTGCGGGAATCATCAGGATTGGTGTCCAGTGCAGCCCGTAGCGCTCTGCAAACGGCGCGAAGACCAGCGGCCCTAGCGAAAAGCCGAGGGAACCTCCCGTGATGTGAAACGACATCGCATAGCCCTGGCGTGCGCCTCCGAGCCGATGGACAAGCGCTGCGGCGGGTGGGTGAAAAGCGGCGGCGCCAAGACCGCCGACGGTCAGGATGACGCCGAGCGCGACCGGCGTCGATGCCAGGCCGATGAGCGCCAATAGCGTCACGGTGAATATCGGGCCGGCGACGACGAGCAGTCTGGGGCGCCAGCGGTCGGCGATGTGGCCGAATGCCAGCTGCGCCACGGAATTGGCCATCAGAAAACACATCTGCAACGTTCCCGCAGTGGCCAGCGAAAGATTCAGGTGCGGGATCAGCAACGGAAGCAGCGGGGCGTAGATGTTGCTAAACCCGTCGACGAGAAAATGGGTGCCGGCCAGCAACAGCACGGTTGGATGCAGTCCAAGAGGGCGCTTCATCTGCGAAGCTTCCGCATGACCATCGTCACGCCTTCACGGAACTCGGGGATGTGCAAGACATGCGCGGCTGCCGCGAGCACGGCGAGGGCGACGCCGATCGACGTTCCGAGACGAACAATCTGCCTGACGAGCGCGTCACCCGGCAGCCACGTTGTGCCTGATGCGTCAACCACTACGACCGCCACGGCCATGGCGGTCGACGCAATCGCGATTCGCACGAACGAACCGGCCACGCGCCGGCCGTCCAATCCGCCAAGCCGCCGGCGCAGGAGCGCCATCAGCAGTGCGGCATTGAAGAGCGCGGCAATCGACGTTCCGAGAGCCAGTCCGCGGTACCCGATGAGCTGCACGAGCACGACGTTCAACACCGCATTTACCACGACCGTGGCGATGCTGACCTTCACGGGCGTGCTGTTTTCACCGAGCGCGTAGAAGACGGGTGAAGCAATCCGGACAATCGAGTAGCCGACGAGGCCGATCGCGTAGAACTGGAGTGCGGCCGCGGTTGCGGCCGTGTCGGCGGGCGTGAACGCGCTGCGCTCGAAAATCACGCGCACGATTGGGATGGCGAGTACCAGAAGCCCGACGGTCGCCGGCACGTTGAGCATCATCATCAATGACAGGCCGTCGGCCACCGTCCGACGGACGTTGAGCTCGTCGTCGCCCGCGGCATGTCGTGACACGGCGGGCAGCGTCGCGGTGGCGATCGAGATGCCAAAGAGGCCGATAGGGAGATACATCAGCCGGAAGGCATAGTTCAGCCATGACACAGCCCCCGTGCCTTCGCCGGTCGCCAGCACGGTGTTGACGAAGACGTTGACCTGCGTGGCTGCCAGTCCAATCGTGCCAGGTCCCATCAGCACGAGCACCCGTCTGAGGCTTGCGTCTCCCCAGTCGAGAATCGGGCGATACACGAAGCCTTCGCGACCGAGCGCGGGCCACTGAATCGCAAGCTGTGCGGCGCCTCCCAGGAGCGACCCCATGGCGATTCCGGCAATTGCCGGCAGGCCCAGTGCGGGCATGAGCGGCACCAGGGTGAATGCGCAGGTAATGGTCGCGACGTTGTACATCGCCGGCGACAAGGCGGGAATGAAGAACCGGTGCAACGAGTTGAGCATGCCCATGCACGCGGCTGCCACCGCGACGAACGAGAGAAACGGCAGCATGATTCGCGTGAGGAATACCGTCAATTCGAGCTTGCCTGGGACGCCGCGGTACGCACCTGCAAACAATTCGACGAGCGGTTCGGCGAATACGATGCCCACGATGACGAGGAGCCCGGTGATGACAATCAGCCCGTTGATG
Organism: Vicinamibacterales bacterium; assembly: GCA_036507475.1. Taxonomy (GTDB): domain Bacteria; phylum Acidobacteriota; class Vicinamibacteria; order Vicinamibacterales; family UBA2999; genus DATCJA01. The sequence continues at coordinate 58,157 of DATCJA010000139.1, read as the reverse complement.
ACGTAGTTGGCCAGCCGCCACGCCGACTCCTTGCCGGCGGTCGCCAGGTGCCGCGTGAACGTCGGTACGAAGGCGCTGCTCATGGCGCCTTCCGCAAACAGGTCGCGCACGAGGTTCGGAATGCGATAGGCGACGTTGTACGCGTCCATTGCGTTGCCGGCGCCGAAGAGCGCCGCCAGCACCTGCTCGCGTACGACGCCGAGGATGCGGCTCGTCATTGTCGCGGCGCCAGCCGACGCGGCGGAACGCGCGAGCGTGGAGGTGGAAGAGGAGGGGGAGTTAGGCGCCAAGCTTGCGGCGGACCGCCTCGTTGATGGTCCGGCCGTCGGCATTCTTGCCGGCGAGCTTGGGCATCACGGCCTTCATGACCTTGCCGACGTCCTTGGGCGAAGTGGCGCCCGTTTCCGCGATAGCGGCGGCCACCGCCGTCTCGACCTCCTCGGGCGTCGCGGCGGGCGGAAGATATTCCTCGAGCACGGCAATCTCCGCGGTTTCCTTGTCCACGAGATCGGCGCGTCCCGCCTTGGAAAACTGCTCGATGGAGTCGCGGCGCTGCTTGACGAGAGTCGTAATCACCTGGACGACCTCGGCATCCTCGAGATCGCGACCCTTCTCGACGCCTTTGTTCATGATGGCGGCCTTCACCATGCGCAGCGCCGAAAGGCGCGCGGCGTCCTTTGCCTTCATGGCAGCCGCGATGTCGACGTTGACCTTATCGGCGAGTCCATTCATCAGTGATCCTGATCCGAGTCGCCGTACGTAATGTGCCAGCCGTCGGTATCGTCGTAGAACCCCTTCGGCACCTGCACCGCGTTGACCTTCGCGCTGACTTCCAGGGTCGATTTCACTGTGAAGTAACCGTTGCGGCGCAGTACGCGGCGGAACGCGCCGTTCATCACATGGCATCTGACTTTGTCCGCGTCTTCAGCGCGCGCCGCGCGATCGATCCACCGCAACAGTGTTTTCAGTCCGGCCACGTCGTCGGGATCGACCAGAAAGTCGACGAGCAGTGTGACGCGCCCGAAGGTCTCGTACCGGTGGCGGTACACCGCATAGCCGTGAAGCTCGCCATGGCGCCGCAACGCGACGACCGAGTAGCGAACGTGGGGCGGCTCGACATACCGCCAATTCAGATACGGGGCGTCGCGGCGAACGGCCAGGTCGAACTTTGGCGCGAGGCGCTCCCACAGTGCGGTGAACGTCGAATCGAATCGACGAATCGGCTCACACTCGGCGCGAAGCGGCCGCGACCGGGCGACGATCTGAATGACAGGGAGAGTAATGGCTGACACGAGCCGGTTCAGCGCCATCGGCCAGTGTGGCAGCCGAACGGCGCGGCGTGTCAACGGCTTCACCACGCACGGCAGTACATGCGGCGGAGGCCAATGCAATCTGTCCAGCACCGGCCGCGCGTCTCCTACCGTCCCGAGCGTCAGCACGGCCCCGGTATTGCGGTCCCACGCACGGACCAGCGCTTCGTCGATTCCCTGGCTGTCGCGTTCGGGCGCCACCAGTGCGCCCGTGCCCCACGCGCCGTCGACTTCGAGGCCTTTCAGCGAGATACGTACGGGCAGCGTCGGGTATTGGCCAACGACCGTCGGACCCTCGCGGGCCACCCAGATGCCGGGCTCGCCAGTTCGATTGTTGGGATTGCGCCGGTGCTGCCACTCCCACCGCAGGCGGTGTGCGTCGGCCGCGTCAGGACCGTGCGTGCGGCGGTACAACGTTTCCACACCGCGACGATCGTCGGGCCTGAAACGATCGATTTCTGACATGAAAGCGACGCGCCGCGGCAATGCGCGAGCGCAGCTGCTATTGTACGCGGTTTGGTTGACCCTGCTGCGGTTGCGGGCGAGGCACCGGCGATATGACACCCGGCGTCGAGGAAGATCCGAATGGAACTCCGAATGGGTTCGACGGTGTCGGTGCGGTAGCGGCACCGGGCGACGCCGCTCCCGCGGAATCCGTTTCTGGTTCCTCCTGCGTCGGCTCCATGCCTGGCAGAGGTCTTACGACGGTTGGGGGAACCACGCGCGGACCGTTAATGGAGATTGCTGGATTCACAGCCGGTTCGACCTCGTCGGATGCGTCGTCGACCTCCACGTCAGCAGGCACTTCGAGAGCGGCCTCAGGTGGACGCGGAATCAGCGCGGGTCGCGGGAGGACCGGGCGCGGGCGGGCCGTGGCAGTTGTGGCTGGCGGCGGATTTCGCGGCGCCACGCTCGTGGGCAGAATCATGATGCGATCGAACGCCGATGCGCCGACCGACCCGGCAGGACGAGGTGCAAGCATGTAGCCGGCAACGCCGCGGAGGATGACGTCGAGCGCCTGACGCTCCGACACATCTGTGAGTTCCAGGGTCATCGGAGGACCGACGACACGCTCGCCATTGACCACGGTCGCGCCGCCGAGGCGCGCCCATTCCGCGAGGATCGTTCTGACAGGGGCGTTTCGCGCCAGGAGCGTGACTCGACCGCCGCTGAACTGAAGCGCGACAGGCTGCTGCGCGGCGGCCGGCAGCGCCGATGTGAGAAAAAGCGCCGACGCGACAAACAGCTTGAAGCGCATGGGCTCCCAGTATACGACGACGGGGGCAGTAGGCAGTAGGCAGTGAGGAATTTGCTGCGAACCGCCGACTGTGAACTGCCTACTGCCTACTGCCTACTGCCTACTGTGAACTGCCCTGTCAGTGTTCCCGGACGTGGTCGATGACCCGGCGGATGATCTCGTCGAGCTCGATTCTGGGTTCGTATCCAATCAGCGCGCGCAGCTTGGAAATGTCCGGGACCCGGCGCGGCATGTCTTCGAATCCAGCCTCGTACGCCTGATCGTAGGGAATCAACTGAATCGGCGAGTCGCTGCAGGCCATGGCCTTGACGCGTTCGGCCAGCGCGCCGATCGAGATCTCGCCCATGTTGCCGATGTTGAACACTTCGCCGACGGCGCGCGGCTCCGACGCCAGCGCAATCAGCGCGTCCACGACGTCGCTGACATAGGTAAAACTGCGCGATTGTGTGCCGTCGCCGAAGACGGTGATTGGATGGCCCGACAGCGCCTGGCGAACGAACGTCGGCAACACCATCCCGTACCGGCCTGTCTGGCGCGGGCCCACAGTGTTGAACAGCCGGACGATGACGACGGGCAGTTTCTTTTCCTTCCAGTACGCGAGCGCCAGGAATTCGTCGATCAGCTTGCTGCAGGCATACGCCCATCGATGCTTCGCGGACGGTCCCAGCACCACGTCGGCATTTTCGCGAAACGGCACATCGGCGCTCTTGCCGTAGACCTCGGAAGTCGACGCGATGAAAACGAGCTTCTTCTTCTTGTTGGCGTGTTTGAGGACAACCTCCGTGCCGTGCACGTTGGTCTCGATGGTGTGGACGGGCTGCTCGACGATGAGCTTCACGCCGACTGCGGCGGCGAGATGGAAGACGACGTCGCTGCTATCGACCATCTCCGCGAGTAGCGATTCGCTCGTGACCGAGTCGATGACGTACGAGAAGTGCCTCGCAGTCTTGAGATGCGCGATGTTTTCGATCGATCCGGTGGACAGGTTGTCGAGCACGAGCACGTCGTGCCCGAGCTCGAGCAGCCGTTCTGCCAGATGCGAACCGATGAACCCGGCGCCGCCCGTAATGAGCGCCTTCACAGAGTGACCGGCGATTCGGCCGTCGGCACGTACTCGTGAAGGTGTGCCCGATAAAATTCGATCGTACGTTGAAGGCCCTGGCGCAGCGGGGTGATCGGTTGCCAGCCGAGTGTCCGGCTGATGCGGGATGAGTCGGCGTAGAAGTCGCCGATGTCGATGGCCTTCTTCTCGGGCGGCCATTCGACGAAGCGGTAGCGGCCGCTGCCGGCAACGGACACGAGGAGCTCGACCAGATCGCGGTGCGAGATGGGTTCCATTCCGCCAACGTTGAACACCTGTCCGTTGCAGGCGTCGCTGGCGCCCGCGCGCAGGAACGCGTCGGCCGCATCGTCCACGTAGACGAAATCGCGAAGCTGCGACCCATCGCCGTAGATCTGTATTTCGTGATTCTCGATCGCGAGCCGGATGAACCAGGCGATAAAGCCCTGGCGGTTGTGTTTGATGAGCTGCCGCGGCCCGTAGACGTTGGTGAGACGCAGCGAGCAGGCGCGCACGCCGAACACGTCGTTGTACAGCAGATGGTAGTACTCGCCGGCGGCCTTGTTGATGCCGTTGACGTCCGTCGGCTTCACCAGGTGCTGCTCGGTGACCGGCAGTGTTTCGGGGCGGCCATATACCTGCCGAGTCCCCGCAAACACGACCTTGACGCCCGGATTGTTCCGCCGGCACGCCTCGAGGATGAACAACTGACTGCGGCAGTTGATCTCGAGGTCGGTATACGGGTCCTGCATGCTGTCGATGTGGCTGACCTGACCCGCGAGGTTGAAGATGACGTCCTGCTCGCGCACGAGATAGTTCATCGTGCTCTGCTGCCGGACGTCGGCGATATTGACGCGGAGGCGGTCCTCGATTCCTGCGATGTTGAACAGGTTGCCGCCGTATTCCGGAATCAGCGGGTCGACGACGAGGACGCGGGCGCCCAGGCCGACCAGCCGGTGCGCCAGCGTGCTGCCGATGAACCCGAGACCTCCGGTGATCATCACACGGCGGTCGCGGTAAAAGGCGCGGTAATCCGTGCCGCTCACGGGAGACACCACGCTCATCGCTTCGACGATTCCGGCGGCACCGTGGCGCTGATCGTTGGATTGCGGAACAAGACGGGGGCGGTCTGTCGTCCGCGGCCCAGCACGACGAGCTGGATCCACAGCTTGAGCACGTCGACTCCGGTCCAGAACACGCGGCGGAAGTTGAAGAACTGCGAGCGGCCGTGAGCCCGGTGGTAGTGGTGCACCGGCACTTCGACGGTGTGAAACCCGGCGTCTTGAATCTTACGCATCATCTCGAGGCAGATGACGCCGGTGTCGCGTTCCAGCCGGACGCGATTGAACACGTCGCGCCGCATCAGCCGGAAGTCGCAGTCGACATCGCGGACACGCAGCCTGAACAGGAGCTTCACAACGTAGTGATAGAGGCGTCCGATGACGATCCGATGCAGCGGGTCGGAGCGGCTGATCTTGTACCCAGTCACCACGTCGACTTCGGGCGTGAGCCGCTGCCACAGCACCTCGAGTTCGCCTGGATCGTACTGGGCATCCCCGTCCGTGTAGGCGACCAGCTCTTTCGTCGCCGCCGCGAAGCCCGTTCGGAGCGCCCCGCCGTAGCCCCGGTTGCGTGGATGGTGAAGCGCGCGAACCTGGGGGTACGTCCGGGCGAGCTCGTCGGCAATCTCGCGCGTGGCATCGCTGCTGCCGTCGTTGACGACGATCACCTCGAAGTCGGGAGTCAGGCGCGACGCAACCTGCACGGCTCTGATCACCAGACTCGCGATCGTGCCGCCATCGTTGTAGGCAGGAAAGAAAAAGCTGACGCCGGGCGGACGCGACCCGCGGGGAGCGTTCATGAAGCGCCAGGAATCGTAGCGCGGAACGGAATTGCTCGACAAGGACATCAGCGAATCGCCCGGCGCCCGGCAAGCCGCCACGGCAGGAACACCGACTCGACGACGACGCGCGAGGAAAGCTTCGAGACGCCTTGGCGGCGTTCCACGAACGTGATGGGAACCTCCGTGATGCGGCATCCGGCCCTGGCGGCCTCCCACGCCATTTCCACCTGAAACGCGTATCCGTTCGACGCGATCCGATCGAGCGGCAGCCGGAGCAGCGTTTCGCGCCGCCAGCAGCGGAATCCGCTCGTGCAGTCCCGGATCGGCAGGCGGGTAATCGCACGCACGTACTGATTCGCAAACGCGCTCAGAATGACGCGTCGTCTCGGCCAATTTTCGATACGACCGCCTGGTATGTACCGGGAGCCGATGACGAGATCGGCTGTCGCGCAGTGCGAAACCAGGCGCGGAACGTCGGCAGGATCGTGAGAGAAGTCCGCGTCCATCTGACAGATTGCAGTAGCGTCCGTCTTTAGCGCCTGCCGCATGCCGTCGACGTAAGACCTGCCGAGGCCCCGCAGTCCCGTTCTGTGGAGTACGGACACGCGGCCGCCGGAGCTGCCGGCAATCGCATCGGCGAGCTGCCCGGTGCCATCCGGCGAGCCGTCGTCAACGACCAGGATATTCAAGTCGGGCGCGCGCAGGAGGGCGCTGATGATGAGACGCAGGTTGTCCCGCTCGTTGTACGTGGGCACGACGACAATCGGTCGCACTTGTTCCACTAAGTTAGTCTTCGGCGATCTCACGCTCGCGCTGTGCGGCTGGTGTGGCGAAGCGCAGCGACGACACCTGCTCGGATACGAGCCCCACGAGCAGCACCAGAGCGGCAAAGAGAATCAACAGCACGGCGCCGTTGGGAATTCTGCCATTCGCAATCACATTGGCGACGCCGTAAATGGCTCCCACTCCAAAGGAAACGACACTGACCGGAACGAAAATTCGCAGCGGGCTGAACACCGTGACGATCTTCAGGAGGATGAGCAGAAATGTGGCCCCGTCGCTGGCAAACCGAATCTTGGAGTGTCCGGTGCGTCGCCGCGCGTCAACAGGCTCGAACGCAACGCTATACCCGGCCCGCATGAACGCCAACGTCGTCGTCGTTGGCGTCGAGAAACCGTTCGGCAGCAGATGGATGAACTCGCGGAGGCACGCTCGGCGCGCTCCCCTGAAACCGGACGTGAGATCGGGAATTGGCCTTCCCGTGAGGTAGCCGGCGAGCAGATTCAGGAGCCCGTTGCCGGCGCGGCGGCCTCGTGACGCCTGCGTCGAAGACGACCGTGCGCCCACCACAAGATCGTACTCACCCAGGCGGTCGACAATGCGACGCGCATCATCGGGTGAATGCTGGCCGTCGCCGTCGACGATCAGGACGAACTCGCCCGAGGCATGGCGAATTCCCGTTTTCACGGCTGCGCCGTTGCCTTTCGTGTACGGATGCCGGATGACGTGCGCGCCAGCATCGCGCGCGACATCCGCCGTGGCGTCGGTCGAGCCGTCGTCGACGACGATGACCTCGCGCCATGGCGCCGATGCTCGCAGGCCGAGGACCACTCTGCTGATGGTGGCGGCTTCATCCAGTGCGGGAATGACGATCGAGACGGCCGATGGTTCAGCCAACGAGCTGCTCCACGACTCCGTCCCAGGTAATCTGCGCGGCTCGCGTGCGGCCGCGTTCTCCCAGTTGCCTGGCGCGATTCGGGTTTTCGGCGAGCTGTACGATGGTGCGCCCGATGGCCTCCGGGTCCGGCGGGCAGACGAAGCCGTTTTCACCGTCCCTGGCGAATTCGAGAGTCCCGCCTGAATCTGTGGCGGTGATGACAGGCTTCGCGGCGAGAAACGCCTCCAGCGTCACATAGCCGTAGTCTTCATCGAACGGCACATAGACGACCGCCAGAGCGCCCGCATACAGGGCGACGAGCTCGTCGCCGCTCGTATTTCCGGCGAAAACGATACGATCCCCAACACCCGACTGCGCGGCTACTCGTTCGGCGGCGTCCCGTTGAGAACCCTGGCCGACCACAATCAACCGAAGGGGCGCAGGAACATGCGCCAGCGCTCGGATCGCCAGTTCGGGTCGCTTCACCGCCTCGAGGCGGCCGACCACCAGCACGTAATCGCCGTACGCTCCGGGGCGCAATCGATCGGCGAGCGGTGGGGGATGGTACAGCGCCTGCGCCGGCACGCCGTTGAACTGCTCGAGTCGCCGCGCCGTGTTCTGCGCGTTGGTGAATACGTGGCGGCATTCGCCAAGCATGCGGCGATCGAGGTCCATCAGCGTACGGCGCAATCCCACATCCGATTCGTTGTGGTCGAAATCGCTGTACGGAGTGCCGCACAGCTCGTACGCCGCGCGGTGCTGGTGAATGACCCACGCCACCTTGCGCGGATGTCGGGCGAAATACGAGGGGAACCGCGTGGTGATCAGCAGGTCGACCGATAGCAGGTTGCTCGACGACAAGTCGAGCAGCCTCCATGCCGCGGCCTGCGCGAGGATCTCCGATTTGGGCTGGACTCGGAAGGGAATCGCGACCTTGTCCACATCGTACCCGCGCCGCTGCAGCTGATCGATCAGCGACTTGACGTGCAGTTCCGCGCCGCCCTCGACAAACGGCACCTGGGCATCTGCGACGATGATCCGCCTGACGTCCGCTTTAGGTGGCAAATCGAAAATTGATGATATCGCCGTCCTGGACGACATGCTCTTTGCCTTCCAGACGGACTTCCCCGTGCTCGCGGCACGCCTGCATCGACCCGCGCGTGACGAGCATGTCGTAAGCGACCACTTCGGCGCGTATGAAGCCGCGCTCTATGTCGCTGTGAATCTCGCCGGCGGCCTCTTGTGCGGACGTGCCGCGCGCGATCGACCACGCGCGGCATTCATCGTCGCCGACGGTGAAGAACGAAATAAAGCCAAGCAAGTCATAGCTTGTCCGGATGACGCGGTCCAGTCCTGACTCTTGCAGGCCGAGATCCGCCAGGAACGCTGCCGCATCATTCGGTTCGAGCTGGGTGATCTCGAGCTCGATCGTGGCGCAGAGCACTGTCGCGCGGGTCGCCGCCCGCGCCAGAAACGCAGTCAAGCCCGTCTGTTCGGCGGCACGTTCGACGCTGGCGCCGACGCTCGGCAAATCGGTCTCATCGAGGTTGATGACGAGCAGGAGCGGCTTTGCCGACAACAACTGGAAACCGCGCAGGCGCTTGAGGTCCTCGCCTGTCAGCTCCAGCGCTCGCAGCGGCCGGCCTTCTTCGAGCGCCTGACGGCATCGCTGGAGAAGATCGCGTTCCTTTTCCAATTCCGCCGATCGCGTTTTCTTCAAATCTCTCTCGATCCGTTCCAGACGCCGTTCGGCGACACCGAGGTCGGCCAGGATCAGTTCGTCCTCCATCGTCTGGGCATCCCGAGCGGGATTGATGGCGCCCGAAGGATGTGGCACCGCAGGATTCCTGAACGCGCGGACGACATGGACGAGCGCGTCAGCATCCTTGTAGGCGGCGACATCGACGAGCGTTTGCGCTCCAGCGCCTGCGCGCCCAGGCGCGGCAAGATCGGCAAACTCCACGATTGCGGGCACGCGCTTGCGCGGGTTGTACATCGCGGTGAGCGTGTCGAGTCTCGAATCGGGGACTCTGGAAATGCCGATGCTGACGTCGCTCTTGCCCCGCGGTGTCTCGGGTGCGTGGGTCATGAGCTGAAAAAGGGTCGTTTTGCCGGTGGAGGAGTATCCGATCAGGGCGGCCCGAAGCATGAGTTTGCCAGCCTAGCACGCAACCTTGAATCGAGCCCCCCCTCTTGCCCTAATCGAAAAAGAGGCGAAAGTTAGGCGTAACTCCAAAAGAGTGAGTGGGTTATGGTTGACATCCCTCTCGCGTCAGACTTAATATCCCGGTGGATTTTTGTGGAGCAAAGTGGAGCAAAATGCGCTTCGCGGGAGCTCTCCGACCCGGATTGACGACAAAGGTCGGCTGAAGGTGCCCACCATCTTTCGGGGGGTCATTCAAGACCAGCATGGGGCTGACGTGTTCGTCACGAGCCTGACCGGGGAGTGTGTCCGCATTTATCCGCTCCCGACCTGGTTGGAGATCGAGCGAAAGCTGCTGCAGATGCCCGGCAATCACCCGTCGCGTCTCAAGTTTCTCGATCGCGTGAATTACTACGGGCAGAGCGGCGAGCTCGACGCGCAAGGGCGCGTCGTCATTCCTGCGCACCTGCGCGAGAGTGCATCCATTCAGGGCGACGTGCGTGTGTTCGGACGCATCGACTACCTCGAGGTGTGGAACGAGGAGCGGTTCCTCCAGAAGCTCCATCGGGATCCATGGACGGACGAGGACGGCCTCGGCCTTGCTGAGCATGGCATCTAGGGGAGCGCCATGCACGAGCCTGTCATGGTGGCCGAGGTGGTCGAACATCTGGCGCCGGCGCGTGGCGGGGTTTTCGTGGATTGCACGGTGGGCTATGGCGGCCACACCCGCGCAATTCTGGACGCGGGTGCTTCACGAGTGATCGGGCTCGATCGCGATCCGGAAGCGCTGCAACACGCGACGGCTGCGCTGACGCCCTACGCCGCGCGTGTCGAGCTCGTGCACGACGACTATCGGCGGCTGAACGAGGTCCTTGATGCGCGGGACATCACCGGCGTCGACGGAATACTGGCCGACCTGGGCGTTTCGTCGATGCAGCTCGACGAGGCTGGACGAGGGTTCAGCTTCCGGCGCGACGAGCCGCTGGACATGCGAATGGATCCGACCGCTGGACCGACCGCGGCCGACGCAATCCGCGACGCGGACGAACGAACGCTGGCGGACGTCATCTACGAGTTCGGAGAAGAGCGGCACGCGCGGCGGATTGCGCGCGCCATCATCGAGGCGCGGAGTCGGGGGGCGGTTGACACAACCGGCCGACTGGCGGACGTGGTGCGGCGGGCCATTCCGCGGAGGGGATACTCACGCATCGACCCGGCAACGCGGACGTTTCAGGCGATTCGCATATGGGTGAATCGCGAGCTTGAAGGGCTCGATGTTTTTCTGACGCAGGCCGCCCGGCGTCTGCGCCCGGGAGGGCGGTTGGCCGTTATCGCCTTCCACTCGCTCGAGGATCGGATCGTGAAGCACACGTTGCGCTCGCTGCAGACGGCCGGCGAGATCGGCCTGACCATTCGCACGAAGCGGCCGGTCGTGCCGAGCGAAGCGGAAGTCGAACGAAATCCTCGCGCGCGGAGCGCGAAGCTGCGCGCGGCCGAGCGAGCGACGGAATGAGGCACACCATGACGGGGGACACGTTCGAGTACGCCATCAAGAAGGACATTCGCAACAACCCCATCGTCCGCGAGGTCGACCGCGAGCGCCACCGCGAGATGTGGCGGACGGTGGCCATAGGAGTGTTTCTCGTCTCGGTACTGCTGTTCTGGGCGTGGCAGCACTTCGAGCTGCTTCGACATGGATACCGGTTCGAGCAGATGCAGCGCGAGCAGGCGGCGGAGACGGAGATCCACCGGCATCTGCGGCTCGAGATAGACACGCTGCGGTCGCCGGGACGGATCGAACGGCTGGCAACGGACCGGCTTCGGATGGTGGCGCCGACGGCGGAGGACGCGTCGGTCATCGAGCGCGTGCTCCCGTCGCCTACGCCACCAAGTTCGGCGCTCGCGCGCAAGTAGGCCCCCGATGCCGGACGACGTCTCCGCGCTCTGGCGTTCCACGATGAAGCGCCGACTGGTCATCGGCGCCGTTGCTCTCGTGGCGTGGTCTGCCGCGATCGAGGCGCGCCTGGTGTACCTCCAGGTGATCCGGCATGCCGACCTCACGGCGCGCGCCATGGACCAGCAAACGGGGACTCTGGAAATTCCCGCCAAGCGCGGAGACATCCTCGACCGCAGCGGCCGCGTGCTCGCCTACAGCGTCGACGCGGAATCGATCTACGCCGTTCCGACCGAGATCAGCAACCCCGACAAGGCAGCAGCGGCGCTGTGCGGGGCGCTGGACAATTGCTCCCCTCGCGATCGCCAGGCCATAAGTGAACGGATCCGCCGTGGCCGCGCATTCGCGTACGTGAAACGACAGGTCTCTCCAGGCGAAGCGCGGCGCGTGGCCGCACTCAAGCTCGATGGCGTCGGCTTCATGAAAGAGAGCCGGCGCTTTTACCCGAACAAGGATCTGGCGGCACACGTCCTCGGGTACGTCGGCATCGACAACAAGGGGTTGAACGGCATCGAAGCGGCGTACGACGCGCTGATCAAGGGTCGTCCCGGTACCGTGCTCATCCAGACGGATGCGAGACGGCAGGCGTTCAGCCGACTCGAACGCCCTTCCACGAGCGGTGCGACGCTTGAATTGACCATCGATCAGTACCTGCAGCACGTGGTAGAGCGCGAGCTGCGAGTCGGCGTCGAAGAGAATCGGGCAGCCGGCGGGACAGCGCTCGTCATGGATCCTCACACCGGCGAGATCCTCGCACTTGCCAATTGGCCGACCTTCAATCCAAACACGTACCGCGAGGCCAACAAGGACGCGCAACGCAATCGCGCCATCCAGGATCTCTACGAGCCTGGATCCACCTTCAAGATCGTCACCGCGTCTGCAGCGTTCGAAGAAGAGCTGGTCAAGCCGACCGATTTGATCGACGTAAGCGCTGGCCGTATTCGATTCGGGCGCCGGGTCATCTACGACGATCACCGCTCTGGCGTGCTGTCGTTCGAGGACGTGATCGTCAAGTCGAGCAACATTGGGGCGATCAAGGTGGGACAGAAGCTTGGTCCTGACCGCCTGGGCGCTTACGTCAGCCGATTCGGATTCGGACGTCGAACGTCGCCGGATTTTCCGGGCGAGAGTCCGGGCATCGTCTGGGATCCCGCAAAGCTCACCGACAGCGCGCTGGCGTCGGTGTCCATGGGATATCAGGTGGCTGTCACACCGCTGCAGATGGCTGCGGCCCTGAGCTCGATCGCCAACCGGGGCACGCTCTTCGAGCCGCGCATCGTCCGCGCGGTGATCGCGGATGGCCGGCGAACACCGGTGCCGCACAAAGTGGTGCGGCAAACGGTGTCTACGGGCACGGCGGCGGTGCTGACGGCAATCATGGAACAAGTCGTCCAACGTGGGACGGGAAAGAACGCCCACATCGACGGTTTCACCGTGGCGGGCAAGACGGGCACGGCGCAGAAGGTCGTAAACGGCCAGTATTCCAGGTCCGACTACAACGCCTCCTTCATTGGCTTCGTTCCGTCGCGGAAGCCGACGTTCGTCATTGTCGTGGTCATCGATTCCCCGCACGGGAACAGGTCGTATTACGGCAGTACCGTCGCCGCCCCGGTCTTTCAGCGGATTGCGGAGGCCGGGTTGCGTCTTTACGGGGTGCCTCCATCGCTCAATCCGGCGCCGCCTGTTATTCCCGAACGATGGGGCGAAACGCCACGCGAACAACGGGTGTCGGCGCCGATCACGTCGCCGGTGATCCCTTCGAGCAGCCCAAGCGGATCGGAGCCGGTTGTTCCGGATTTGCGAGGACTCGGCGCCCGCGATGCGCTGCGGGTGCTGGCGGGGCTGGGGATGACGGCGCGCCTGGATGGCGCAGGAATCGTCGTCGATCAGGAGCCCGCACCCGGAAGCCCGATTGAGCGTGGCGCGATCGCCATCCTCAAGCTCGCGCGCGAAGCGCCTGCCGACACCGTTGCTCTGGCCGCGGGCGGGCCATGACGGTTCGCGAGCTGTTCGAGCAGGTGCTCGTTCAGACCATGTCTTCGGGCGACTGGGAGAGGCTCTCTGAATGGGGTCGGGCACTCGATGTCCCGTGCCACGGCGTCACGCACGATTCGAGGGGCGTCAAATCGGGTTGGGTGTTCGTGGGATTGCGCGGGTTGAAGGCGGACGGCGCCGAATTCGCGCCGCAGGCGATTGCGGCGGGCGCGGCGGCAGTTGTCGCCGAACACCCGGCGTCCGCGCCCTCGACGGTGCCCTGGATCGTCGTGAAGGACGCGCGGCTCGCGCTGGCCTGGCTGGCGGCGGCGTTCTTCGAACACCCGAGCCGGCAGATGCGGGTGGTTGGCATAACGGGGACGAACGGGAAGACGACCACGGCCTACCTGGTGAGCGCAATCTTCGACGCGGCAGGCGTTACCTGCGGGTTGATGGGCACGGTGAAATACCGGATCGGCGATCGCGAGATCGCGGCCGCCAGAACGACGCCTGAAGCGCCGGAGCTGCAGAGAATGATTCGGCAGATGGTCGACGCAGGCTGCGGCGCTTGTGCAATGGAAGTGTCGTCGCACGCACTGGCTCTTCGCCGCGCGGACAGCATTCACTTCGCCGCCGGGGTGTTCACCAACCTGACGCGCGATCACCTCGACTTTCACGCGGACATGGAAGACTACTTCACCGCCAAGCGTCGGCTCTTCGAGCTCCTGCCGGCTGACGCGCCGGCTGCCGTCAACATCGACGATCCGCGCGGGCCCGCTATGGCCGAGGTGGCCAGCCGCCCGGTCACGTACGCCGTCAACCGCCCCGCGGATGTGACGCCAGGACCGCTCGAGTATTCACTCGACGGCCTGGAGTTCGACGTTCGCACACCACAAGGCCAGCTCAGAGCGCGGTCGGCGCTGGTTGGACGGCCCAATGTCTACAACATTCTCGCAGCCGCCAGCGTCACGACGGCGCTTGGCGTGCCTCTCGACGCGGTGGAACGCGGCATTGTCGGGCTGCAGGGAGTACCCGGACGATTCGACCGCGTTTCTTCCTCCGTTGATGACATCACCGTCATCGTCGATTACGCACACACCGACGATGCATTGCGAAATCTGCTGGAGATGGCGCGTCCGCTCGCGGCACGGCGCCTGATTACGGTGTTCGGGGCAGGCGGCGATCGCGATCGCACCAAGCGGCCGCTGATGGGAATGGTCGCCGCCCGGCTCAGCGATGTCGTGGTCATCACGTCGGACAACCCACGCAGCGAGGATCCCCAGCGGATCATCGACGAGATCGGCCTTGGTGCGCAGCCGGAAACGCGGCAGCGCGACGTGAAGGTGCTCACCATCGTCGATCGACGCGACGCGATTCGCCGGGCCGTGAGCGACGCGTCGGCAGGGGATCTCGTCCTGATTGCCGGGAAGGGGCACGAGAAATACCAGGAGATCGACGGGCGGACGGTGCCGTTTGACGATGTGGCGGTCGCGCGGGAGGCGTTGGAGGCCCGACGCCACAGGGTACGGGTTGGGTGACGGGCTGCGACTCACTCTCAGGTGGGTGGCCGATGCGGTCGAGGGTCACATCCAACGCGGAGATCCATCGAATGAGATCGGAAACGTCGTCATCGACACGCGGATCCTGCAGCCCGGCGATTTGTTCGTGGCGCTTCGGGGGACCAGACTCGACGCGCACGACTTCGTTGGCGAGGCCCTCAACCGGGGCGCAGGCGGTGTCATCGTCAAACGCGGCTTCGGAGGCGCATCGCACGAGGGGCGTGCCGCATTGGTCGAGGTCGACGACACGACAAAGGCGCTGCAGGACCTGGCTCACGCAGTCCGCCAGGCCAGCGGAACCCGCGTTGTGGCGATCACGGGAAGTGCTGGAAAGACCACCACGAAGGAGGCGATTGCGGAGTTCCTGTCTGCACGGTTCCGGGTGGTGAAAAACAAGGGGAATCTGAACAATCACATCGGTCTGCCGCTGTCGCTGTTGCAGCTCCGCGAGCGGCCGGACGTGGCGGTGATGGAACTGGGCATGAACCATCCTGGCGAAATCAGCACGCTCGTCGCCATTGCCGAGCCAGAGCTGCGAGTCTGGACCAACGTGGGCGACGCGCACATCGGCTTCTTCGGGTCGTCAGATGCCATTGCCGACGCCAAGGCGGAAATTCTCGAGCGGGCGGCGCCCAGTCACGTGCTCGTCTGCAATGCCGACGACCCTCGCGTCATGGCGCGGGCTGGCGCCTTCGCCGGACGGGTCGTGACGTTCGGCACGTCCGCTGTCGCGACGGTGCGCGCGCGCGAGATCGAAGACCTCGGCACCAACGGAATGCGGGCGCGTATCGTCGCTCCGGCCGGAGAACGGCTGATGAGCACTCCGCTGCTCGGTCGAGGCAACCTGGACAACGTGCTGGCAGCGGCCGCGGTTGCCCTCGAAATGGGCCTTCCGCTCGATGCGGTTGTCGTCGCCGCAAGTCGGCTGCAACCAGCCGAGCGGCGCGGCGCCGTCCGCCGGCTGCGCGGCGGCATCGTTCTCATAGACGACTCGTACAACTCCAGTCCCGCGGCGCTGCGCAGCGCGCTCGACGTTGTCGCCAAAGAGGCGCATGCCTCGCGGAAGGTCGCGGTGCTTGGCGAGATGCTGGAACTCGGCGACCAGACGATTGCACTGCACGAAGAATCGGGACGCCGGGCCGCCGCTGCGGGGCTGCGGCTGCTCGTCGCCATTGGGGGCGAAGGGGCACGGCGCCTGGCCGACGCCGCCCTTGCTGCGGGCATGCCGCCTTCGGCAGTCACCTATTTCGAGCGCAGCGAGCTCGCGGCGCCTGAAGTAGCGGGCGCCATACAGGCGGGAGATCTCGTCCTCGTCAAAGGGTCGCGGGGCACCCGTGCGGACATCGTCGCCGACCGCATTGCGGCGGAGTTCAGCTGATGCTGTACGACCTTCTGCCGCCGCTCGAGTCGTACTTCGGCGCGTTGAACGTGGTGCGCTACATCACGTTCCGCACGGCGGCTGCAAGCCTGACGGCACTGCTCATCAGTCTCGTCCTCGGGCCATGGATGATTCGCACGCTGCGCGATTTCCAGATTGGTCAGGTGATTCGTCAGGAAGGGCCGCAGTCGCATCGTGCAAAGGCCGGAACGCCGACGATGGGCGGCCTGCTGATTCTGACGGCCGCTGTCGTGCCAACGCTGCTGTGGGCCGATTTGTCCAACCCCTACGTCTGGATTGCGGTGCTGGCGACTTGTGCGTTCGGCGTCGTCGGCTTTGCGGACGACTATCTGAAGATCGTCCGCCGCTCCCACCACGGCCTGCGGCCTCGCTACAAGATGGGCCTCCAGATTCTCGTCGCCGTGTCGGTGGGCGTCGCGCTGATGATGCTGGCGGCGAACAACCTGTACAACACGCGTCTCATCTTTCCCTTTTTCAAGAATCTCATCCCGGATCTGGGATGGTTCTACATCGCGTTCACGGTGCTCGTTCTCGTCGGGGCCAGCAATGCCGTCAATCTCACCGACGGTCTGGATGGTCTCGCCATCAGCACGTTCGGCGTGGCGGCGGCGGCTTTCACCGCGCTCGCCTACGTCACCGGTCACGCTGTGCTCGCTGACTATCTCCTGCTCGTCCGCTTCCAGCCCGCAGGCGAGCTGACGATTTTCTGCGGCGCGCTCGTCGGCGCCAGCCTCGGATTTCTCTGGTACAACTCGTACCCCGCCGAGATCTTCATGGGCGACGTCGGCTCGCTCGCGCTCGGCGGCGCGCTTGGCACCGTCGCGATCCTCATCAAGCAGGAACTGCTTCTGCCGATCGTGGGGGGCGTCTTCGTGATCGAGGCGCTCTCGGTGATTGTGCAGGTCGCGTCGTTCAAGTTGACCGGACAGCGCGTGTTCAAGATGGCGCCCATTCATCATCATTTCGAGCTGATTGGCTGGAGCGAACCAAAGGTGATCACGCGGTTCCTCATTGCGGCGGTCGTGTTCGCGCTGTTCAGCCTCACGACGTTGAAGATTCGGTGATGGCGTGCGTCGAGGTGGCTTTTCTGTGCAGGACCGCCGGGTGCTCGTGGTTGGCGCGGCGCGCAGCGGCGTTGCCGCCGCCGAGATGCTTGCGAGGCGGGGAGCAATCGTGACGCTCACGGACGTTCGCGACACTGTGGATGCCGCCGGCCGGCTGCGCGCAGCAGGAATCGCGCTCGAGCTCGGCGGACACAGGACGGAGACGTTTGCGGCCGCGGATCTGATCGTCGCCAGTCCAGGCGTGCCGCTGGCACAGCCGGTATTCGAAGCCGCACGTCAACGAGGGACGGAAATCATCGGCGAGCTCGAGCTGGCGTCGCGATGGATCCTCGGCCGCATCATTGCCGTCACGGGCACGAAAGGAAAGTCGACCACGACCACGCTGATCGGCCGGATGCTCGATGCTGCGGGCCGCAAGGCGCTGCTGGGCGGAAACATCGGCGTGCCCCTCAGCACGCACGTCGATGCCTCGACGCCCGAGTCGGTTCACGTCGTCGAGACGAGCAGCTTTCAGCTCGAAACGACGACGACATTCCACCCGTGGATTGCCGTGTGGCTGAACTTTGCCGACGACCACCTGGACCGCCATCCGAGCATCGAGTCGTACGCCGCGGCGAAGGCCCGCATCTTCGTCAATCAGACCGCTGACGACTGGGCCGTCATCAATGCCGACGATCCAACGGTGATGACCCACAGTCGCAGAGCCGCCGCTCGAAAGGTGCAGTTTGCGCTCTCGGGACGGATATCGGACGGCTTCGTGGTGGATGGGGACTGGATCGTCAGACGGACGACGACTGGCGCAGAGCGGCTGTTCCCGGTTGCCGCCGTGGAGCTGACCGGACGCCACATGCTCAACAACGTGCTGGCGGCCACGGCGGCCGCATCGTTGGCGGGATGTTCACCAGAGGCGCTGGCCGCTGCGCTCCGCGGGTTTCACGGTCTGGAACACGTGATGGAGCCGGCCGGCGAGATTCGCGGTGTTCGATTCGTCAACGACTCGAAGGCGACGAACGTCGAGGCGGCGCGTCGATCGATTGAAAGCTTTTCGCGCGGCGTAGTCGCCATCATTGGCGGCTACTTCAAGGGAGGCGACCTTGCGCAGCTTCGCGAGCCTCTGTCAGCGGTGGGCAAGGCTGTCATCGCAATCGGAGAAGCGACGCCGCTCGTTCACGACGCGCTGAACGGCGTGGTGCCCGTGATCGATGCGGCCTCGATGCGCGAGGCCGTCGAGCGGGGATACAGCGCGGCGGACGCCGGAGGGGTAGTTCTGCTGGCGCCGGCGTGCGCGAGCTTCGACTGGTTTCGGGACTACGCCGAACGTGGAAACACGTTCAAGAACGAAGTGAGGCGTTTGAAAGGGCAGGTGGAGTGAGCGGTGAGCAGTCGTCAGTCGGTTCGGCGCGGAGAGGAACCAGCCGCTGGGAACGCAGGCTACCCCGGTCTGCGAGGTCGGTGTCCTCTTCCACGGGCCGGCTGATGACTGCTGACCGCTCACCTCGGCGGACCGATGAGGGTCCGTCTCGCGGGATCGGGATCTTAATCGATCCGCGGGTGCACCCGTTGTTTCGGGCACTCAGAGGATTTCTGTAGGGGAAGGAGCCGGGAGTTCGGTGGCACGGAAGCTCAAAGCTGACAAAGTGCTGTTTACGGCAACACTGCTGCTCGTCTGCGCGAGCATCATCATGGTGTACAGCGCATCCGCCCTGGTTGCGCTGGAACGGTTTCAGCAGCCGTACCTGTTCGTCACACGGCAGGTGATGTGGACGGTGCTCGGCCTGGCCGTCCTCTGGATCACCATGCATGTGGACTACCGGGCATACCGGAACGATGCTTTTGTCTGGCTGCTCGTCGGGGCGGTCATCCTGACGCTGGTCGGTGTGCTGTTCAGCGCACCCGTGAACGGCACGCGACGCTGGTTTGGCGTCGGGGGTCTCGGTGTTCAGCCCTCTGAGTTCGCAAAGATTGCCTGCGTGTTCTTCACCGCGCTCATTCTCGAGCGCAGGATGCACCGTGTCGACGAGTTGTCGTACTCGCTGCTTCCAATCGCCATCGTCGTGTGCCCGATGGTCGCGCTCATCCTTCTGCAGCCTGATTTCGGGACCGCGATGGCGTTGGTCCTCATCGTGGCCGCTATGGTGTTCGCGGCCGGCCTGCACTACCGGTATCTGATCGGGACGCTGCTCGTCGTGCTCCCGGCTGTCTATATCGTCCTCGTCAGTGCGCCCTATCGACGCCGGCGGCTCCTGGCGTTCTGGGATCCGTGGGCCGACCCACTGGGTGATGGATTCCAGATCATTCAGTCGCTCATCGCCGTCGGCACGGGAGGCGTATTCGGGCGGGGACTGATGGCAGGAGTACAGAAGCTCTTCTATCTCCCGGAGCCGCACACGGATTTCATCTACGCAGTCATCGGCGAAGAGCTGGGCCTCGTTGGCGCAACCGGCACGCTCGTCTGCTTCTGCCTGATCGCGTGGCGCGGCCTGCGGATCACGATGCGCGCGCAGGACATGTTCGGGGCGTTCGTCGCGCTCGGCATGACGGCGATGATCGTCGTCCAGGCATTCGTGAACATGAGCGTCGTGCTCGGACTGATGCCGACGAAAGGCATTCCGCTGCCACTCGTGAGCGCGGGCGGTTCGTCGCTCCTCGTCAGCCTGCTCGGGATGGGTGTGTTGCTGAACATTTCACAACACGAGACGGCTCACGGGTGAGGGAGGTGGATGCCGCTGTCGGTGCTGATTGCGGGCGGAGGAACTGGAGGTCACTTGTACCCCGGCATCGCGGTCGCGCGCGAGCTCACTGCCCGAGTGCCCGACGCGCAGGTCGCGTTTGTCGGCACCTCGGCGGGGCTCGAGGCGCGGGTCGTCCCGCGCGAAGGATTTGCGCTCGACCTGATCCGGAGCGCCGGCCTGAAGGGGAAGTCGATCGGGCCGCTCCTTCGGGGGCTCGGACTGCTGCCCGCCAGCGCCGCCGGTGCATGGAGCGCCCTCACGCGAAGACGTCCCAACGTCGTGATTGGCGTCGGCGGCTACAGTTCCGGACCCGTCGTTCTGCTCGCAGCGCTTCGAGGTATTCCGACGCTGCTGCTCGAGCAGAACGCCATGCCTGGTTTGACCAACCGGCTCCTCGCGCCGGTGGTCGATGCGGCGGCAGTCACCTACGACGAGAGCGCGAGATACTTCGGCAGCAAGGCGTTCGTATCGGGCAATCCGGTCAGGCCGGAATTCTTCCAGGACGAGGGGGGACATGGGCATGATGGTTCGCCGCCAGGGGCGGCTCGGGTTCTAGTCTTTGGCGGCTCTCAGGGCGCGCACGCGATCAACATGGCCATGGTGGAGGCGGCGCCGCGCCTGGCTGCCGACACACGAGTGGCGATTACGCACCAGACTGGAGAGCGCGATCTGGAGATGGTCCGCGACAGCTACCGGCGCGCCGGGCTGGAAGCCCGGGTCGAGCCGTTCCTGTTTGCGATGGACAGAGAAATGAGAGAAGCGGACCTCGTGGTCTGCCGCGCGGGAGCGACGACGCTGGCCGAACTGACCGCGTCGGGCAGGGCATCGATCCTGGTGCCGCTGCCGACGGCCGCCGACGATCACCAGCGCCGGAACGCGCGCGCGCTGGTCAAGCAGGGAGCGGCGCTCATGGTGGAGCAGCGTGAGCTCTCGGGCGACCGCGTGGCGGCCGAAATTGTCTCTCTTGTGGCGGACGGGGAGCGGCGCCGGTCGATCGGCGCGGCGGCACGGCGGCTCGCGCGGCCTGATGCTGCGCGAGCGATCGTCGACCGAGTGCTTGGTCTGGCCGGGGTGGCATGAACGGTTCCGTGTGCTGGTATGGCAGAACAGAAGCGTGGTCGCTGTGCTTGGTAACACCCGGCGAATTCATTTCGTCGGCATCGGCGGCATCGGCATGAGCGGAATTGCCGAGCTGCTCGCGAACCTCGGGTTCGAGGTGAGCGGGTCGGATGTAAAGAATTCGGACGCAACCGCGAGGTTGCAGCGGAGCTTCGGAGTGACGGTGTACGAGGGGCATGCGGGCGGAAACGTAGACGACGCAGACGTCGTGGTCGTCTCGTCCGCGGTGCGGCCCACGAATCCGGAAATCGTCGAAGCAGGCCGGCGTGGCATACCGGTGATTCCACGCGCCGAGATGCTGGCCGAGTTGATGCGCATGCGATTTTCGATCGCAGTTGCTGGTGCGCACGGCAAAACGACGACGACGTCGATGATTGCATTCGTGCTCGATCGCGGCGGGTTGGATCCGGATGCGGTCATCGGAGGCCGGTTGCGCGCGTTTGGCAGTAACGCTCGGCTGGGGCGGGGCGAGTACATGGTGGCTGAAGCCGACGAGAGCGACCGCTCGTTTCTGATGCTGTGGCCGTCGATTGCGGTAATCACGAATATCGACCGCGAGCACATGGAAAACTACGGGAGCTTCGTGGAGCTGCAGCAGGCGTTCGCGGACTTCGCGAACAAGGTGCCGTTTTACGGCGCCGTGATCGCGTGCGCGGACGACCCGAACGTTGCCCCCGTGCTCCCGCGCATCGAGCGGCGGCTCGTGACGTACGGCGTCGACAGTCCGTCGGCGCATTTCGCGGGAACGGGCGTCGAGCTGGGCACGTTCGGCGGCCGTTGCGTTGTGCATCGGCGCCGCGGCGACTCGACCGAGCGCCTCGGTGTGCTCGATGTGACGCTTCCCGGCCGGCACAACCTGCAGAACGCGCTGGCAGCCGTTGCGGTCGCGTCGCAGGTCGGCCTCACTTTCACGCAGATCGCCGACGCGCTGAAGTCGTTTGAAGCGCCGGAACGCCGGTTCGAGCGGCATGGCGAAGCAGGAGGCGTAATCGTCGTGGACGACTACGCGCACCACCCGACCGAGATTGCGGCGGTGCTCACCGCCGCCCGAACGTCACTCGTGCGCCGGCTGATCGTCGCCTTTCAACCCCACCGGTACACACGCACCCAGCAACTGATGAACGAGTTCGGCCAGGCGCTGACCCAGGCCGACGAAATCGTCCTGACGGACATATATGCAGCGAGCGAGGATCCGATCCCTGGCGTAACCGTAGATGCTCTCGCCGACGCGATCCGTCGGGCTGCGCCGGAACGAAGAGTCCGCATTGCGCGTCGAATCGATGACGTCATCCCCGAGCTGCTGAAGATAGCCAAGGCGGGTGACGCGGTGATCACGCTCGGGGCCGGTTCGATCGGAACATTGCCGAAGCGTCTGATCGAGGCGCTGAGACGACGGGAGGCGAACGCCTGATGGCGATTTCAACACCGACGGACAAACGCTTTCGGCGCGCCCACGTCAGCCCGACGCGGCGTGGCCGCCGGCTGTTTGTGTCGCGTAAGGGCTTCATGTACGCCGCGCTGCTCACCGTGTGCGTGGTGTACGGTGGCTATCGTGTGACGGCGTTGATACTGTCGTCGGACACCTTGACTGTGACCCGCATTACCCTCACTGGCAACGCGAGATTGTCAGACGGCGAAATGTTGTCGCTGCTCGACGGGCTGCAGGGCCGAACCATGCTCCTCGTCGACCTGGACGAGTGGCGAGGGAAGCTGCTGGCGTCGCCGTGGGTCGCGGATGCCGCGCTCCGTCGGGTGCTGCCTGGCGCGATCGACGTGGTCGTGTCAGAGCGTCAGCCGATTGGAATCGGACGCGTCGGCGACGCGCTGTTTCTGATCGACGAAACCGGCGACGTCATCGATGAGTTTGGGCCGCATCACGCCGACCTCGATCTCCCGGTCATCAACGGTCTGTCGCCCGCGGGGGGACAACGCGCGGCTGCTGCGGCGGTCGACAGGACCCGCGCGGAGCTGGCCGCGCGGCTCCTGTCTGCTTTACGCGAGCGGCCGGACCTGGCGGCGCGAATTTCCGAAGTGGATGTCAGCGATCCCCGCGATGCGGTGGTGCTGCTCAAGGGAGACACCACGTCGATTCGCGTAGGGGACGAGGAGTTCGTCGAGCGGTTGCAGTCTTATCTGGATCTTGCGGCTGCGCTGCGCGACAGGGTTCCGAGAATCGACTATGTCGACCTGCGCTTCGGCGAACACGTCTACGTGAGACCCGCGGTCGGGAGGGTTCGTGAGCCGTAGAGAGCGCTATCTGGTGGGACTCGACGTCGGCACGTCAACTGTCTGCGCCGTCGTGGGCGAGAGCCTGGATGACGGCGGACTCGACATTGTCGGCATCGGCGTCGCCGAGTCGCGCGGCATCAAGCGGGGCGTGGTCGTCAACCTCGACGCGGCCATCGATTCCATCAAGAAGGCCATCGAAGAAGCCGAGCTGATGGCCGGGGTCGAAATCGACTCCGTGCACCTGGCGCTGTCGGGGCCGCACGTGAAGGGATTCAACAGCCGCGGCGTGATTGCCGTCGCAGGCAAGAACCGCGAAATCTCGCGCGACGACGTACGGCGGGCAATCGAAGCCGCCAAGGCGGTGGCGCTCCCGAACGGCCGGGAGATTCTGCACGTGCTGCCGCAGGACTTCGTCGTGGACGAACAGGACGGCATCGGCGCCCCAATCGGGATGACCGGCGCGCGGCTCGAGGTCAACGTGCACGTCGTCACGGGTGCAGCGTCGACGTCACAGAACGTCATCGCGTGTGTGAACCGCGCTGGCGTCGCTGTCGTCGATACCGTGATCGAGCAACTGGCCGCAGCCGAAGCCGTGCTCGCACAGGACGAAAAGGAGCTGGGTGTCGCGCTCGTCGATATTGGGGGGGGCACCGCCGACCTGGCGATATTCGAGCGTGGAAGCCTGTGGCACACGGCCGTTGTGGCCGTGGGCGGCGAGCATTTCACGAATGACATCGCCGTTGGCCTGCGTACCCCGATTCCCGATGCAGAGAAGCTGAAACGCAGGAACGGGTGCGCGCTGTCGTCGATGGTCGACGAGGACGACACCATCGAGGTGGCCAGCGTCGGCGGTCGAAAACCGCGGCTGATGGCGCGGCGGATCCTTTCGGAGATTCTTCAGCCGCGCGCCGAGGAAATCTTCCATCTGGTGTGGGACGAGATTCGGCGCGCAGGGTACGAAAAGTCCCTCAATTCAGGCATCGTCCTCACGGGCGGCGGATCGATTCTCGAAGGCATGCCGGAAATCGCGGAGCAGATCTTCGACCTGCCGGTTCGGCGAGGTTGTCCCGTGGACGTCGGTGGGCTGGCGGACCATGTGAACACGCCGGTGTTTGCTACACCCGTCGGGCTGCTCCTCTACGCACATCGCAATCGGGTACCGGAGCCGGCGTGGGCCGGCGGCGGGGCGTTCGGCCGCATGGCAGTACGGCTGCGCGGCATTTTCAAGGAGTTTTTCTGACGGAGGCTGACATGAGGCAAGGCGATCCCCGCGAGAAAGATGCGGACAGGCTGCGGCTGACGCTGGATCCCGAGGCGCGGCTCGGGGCAAAGATCAAGGTCATAGGCGTGGGCGGCGGCGGCAGCAATGCCGTCAGCCGGATGGTCGCCGCCGGGCTCGAAGGCGTCGAGTTCATCGTGGCAAACACCGACGCCCAGGCGCTCGGGCAGCATCCGGCCGCCGTCAAGATTCAGATCGGTCAGAAGCTCACCAAGGGACTCGGAGCCGGCGCGGATCCAAACGTCGGCCGCGAGGCCGCGCTCGAGGACACCGACACGATCATTCAGGCGCTGGCCGGCGCCGACATGATCTTCGTGACCGCCGGGCTGGGCGGCGGTACCGGTACGGGCGCCGCGCCCGTCATCGCGAGCCTTGCCAGCGAGCTTGGCGCGCTCACGGTGGCGGTCGTGACCAAGCCGTTCAAGTTCGAGGGGAAGAAGCGCGCGCTCCATTGCGAAGCCGGACTCGACGCGCTGCGTGAGTGCGTCGACACCGTCATCACGATTCCGAACGAGCGCCTTCTCGCGATCATCGAACGCCGCACATCGCTCACCGATGCGTTCTGCATGGCGGACGAAGTCCTGCGGCAGGCGATTCAGGGCATCTCCGACCTGATCCTGGTGCCAGGGTTGATCAACCTCGATTTCGCCGACGTGAAGACGATCATGTCGCGGATGGGTGTCGCGATGATGGGCACCGGCGTTGCGGAGGGCGACAACAGGGCGATGCACGCGGCGCAAAAGGCAGTGTCGAGCCCGCTGCTCGAAGACGGGTCGGTGAACGGCGCGCGCGGCGTGATCATCAACGTCACCGGCGGGCCCGATCTCTCCCTGATGGAGGTGAACGAGGCGTCGTGCGTCATACAGGAAGCGGCGCACGAGGACGCCAATATCATCTTTGGCGCGGTCGTGGACCCGAACCTTGCGGGGAAGGTCAAGATCACCGTAATTGCGACGGGGTTCGACCGCGGAGCCCGAAC
The DNA here is from genome assembly GCA_036507475.1 of Vicinamibacterales bacterium. GTDB lineage: Bacteria > Acidobacteriota > Vicinamibacteria > Vicinamibacterales > UBA2999 > DATCJA01. The sequence continues at coordinate 32,598 of DATCJA010000139.1, read as the reverse complement.
ACGCACGGGCCGGGCGGGCGCCGTGCCGACACCGGTCGATCTGCAGAACTACACAGCTCATCTCAGCCGTTCGACCGGGCCGGTCGAGCAGCCGCAGCCGCTGATGGAAGTGTCCACGCCCGTGTCTCAAACGGCCGCTCCGCCGCTGATGGTGACTCGGCGACCCGGATTGGAGCTCACGCTGCCGGCGCTGGAGTCCGCGGATCTGTCGTCGCCGCTGGATGTGCCTGCGTTCCTGCGGCGGCAGAGCTGACCTTGCCTTTGAGCGCTCCGCGCGCGTGCCGATGGTACACTACATAAACCCACGGCACGCGTGAGCGTCGGCGCGAGAGCAGCAGCTCGCGCACAATCCTTTCGTTCCCAAGTTCAGCTGCAAGTAAGTTCATGAACCAGTGGCAACAGCGTGAGCGCGCCCGCCAACTCCTCTCGAAGGAGGTGGGATACGTGCGCAAGCCGCATGGCGGCAGGCTGCGGGTCGCGCTGGCCTTCCCGAACACGTACTTCGTTGGAATGTCGAACCTCGGATTTCAGACGGTGTACAGGCTGTTCAACGCTGAAGCCGATATCGTCTGCGAGCGCGTGTTTTTGCCGCCGAAGAGCGAGCTCGCTGATCAGCTCGCGTCCCGAACGCCCCTGATAACGCTGGAATCGCAAACACCGGTTGCCGACTTCGACGTTCTGGCGTTCTCTGTGTCCTTCGAGTGGGACTACACGAACGTACTGACGCTGCTGCGGCTGGCGGGGCTGCCGCTGCGCGCCGCGGCGCGCACCGATCGTCATCCTCTCGTCGTCATCGGCGGAGCTGTGACGTTCGTGAATCCGGAGCCGTTGGCACTGTTTGCGGATGCAATCGCCGCTGGAGAGGGGGAGACGCTCGTCCCGTCCCTGCTCCGGGCATTTCAAGCCGCGTCGGGACGCGCCGATCTGCTTCGTGGGCTCGCTGGCGAACGCGGCTTCTACATCCCGTCGTTTTACGACGTGGAGTACGAGGCCGACGGCACCATCGCGAAGTTCGTGCCGAAGGAGGGCACTGGCGCGCCGCCGGTGGTCCGCAAGGCAGCGCTCAAGTCCACAGACGCCCTGGATCCGCCCGCCACGGGCATCTTCACGCCGGACACGGAATTCGGCTCCAGATTTCTGGTCGAGGTCGTTCGCGGATGCGCAAATCTTTGTCGCTTCTGCTGGGCGGGGTACAACTATCTGCCGGTGCGCGCGTTTCCAAAGGAGCGAATCCTGGAGCTTGCCGAGCGCGCCCGACAGCACTCGAGTCGGGTCGGACTGGTGTCGATCGCGTTGTGCGACCATCCCGACATCGAAGAAATCCTCACGCGCCTTTCCGCGATGGGTTACTCGATCAGTCCCGCCTCGCTGCGTCTCGACGACATTACGCCGACCATCGTTCGCCTTCTCCGCGAGAGCGGTGAGCGGTCGATCACGATTGCACCAGAAACAGGATCCGACCGGCTGCGCCGCGTGATCAACAAGACGATTACCAATGACGAGATTCTCGCAAGCGCCGAGATGATTTTTGCCAGCGGCATGGAGAATCTGAAGCTGTATTTCATGATCGGCCTGCCGACGGAGACCGACGAAGACCTCGTGGCGATCCACGGCCTCACGCTGCAGCTCCGTGACATCATGCTCAAGTACGCCCGCGGACGGGGACATATCGGCCGAATCGTCGGCAGCGTCAATCCGCTGGTGCCGAAGCCGGGCACGGCGTATCAGTGGCTGCCGATGGAAAGCGACGAAGTCATCGAGCGCAGGATTCGTCGCATGCGTTCTCTGACAGCAGGCATCGACAACGTCTACTTCACCATCAAGTCGGAACGGCATTCCTTCTACCAGGCGCTGCTCTCGCTTGGCGATCGTCGCGTTGCGCCAATCATCGAGGCAGCCCAGCGAAATGGCGGAGACTGGCGCGCCGCGGCCGCGGAAACAGGCGTCGACGCCGGGTTTTTCGTGTTCCGCGACCGGTCGAGCGATCGTGTGCTGCCGTGGGACATCATCGACGGCGGCATGAAAGACGACTTCTTCCGCACCGAATTCAGCAAGGCGCTGCGCGAGGAGTGGACGCTCCCGCCGAAACGGCAGCGGGAGAACGCTCGCCTCCTTCCGGTTCTTCAGCCCTAACGCATTTTTCACCTCCGTGTGCCACAGAGGAGACACAGAGGAAATTCCTTTTGTTCAACTCTGTGCCTCTGTGGCCTGTCGAAGTGAACGGGTTAGCCGCCGCGTCAGGTGGCGACGGCCGCCTTTTCCTCGTATTCGGCGAACGCTTCCAGAATCGCTTCGCGAATGCGGTCCTGCGCCGTCGTGTCGCCGATCGGTCGCAGCAACGCAAAGCTGCGTCGCTCGCCATTCACCGAATACTGGCGGGCGGGGAACGTCACGTTCCGGCCGCCGCCGCTGCGGCGCTCCCACACGCCAAAGCCGATCAATTTCAATCCCTCCAGCACGCCTTCGGTGAAGTGCAGTTCCGCGTCGGCCAACTTGCCGGGTGGGTTGTTTCTGTCATTCGGGGAGATCTTGATGATCACGGCATCCTCCGTCTGTGACACTAACGCGCTGGATCTTGTGTTCTGGCAAGTACTGCCCAGCGCGTTAGTGTCACTAGAAAGCACAGGAGCTTCATCACAGCGCGGCTTTGGTTGCCGCTTGCCGCGCTGTGAGCTGGGCTGGCTGCGCCTCGCCTACCAGGGCAAAGCCGCGGCCACGGCCGCAGACGGAGCGCGGCGAGGGAACCTGCTGGAACGCTGTGAGTTGCGATCGCTGACGAACGGCGTGCCAGACGCGGCGCACGCCCGATGTAAACCAGAGTTGTCAGTCCTCTCGGTCTCAGCGGAGCAGGAGAACGTGGGCGATGGCAAGCTCCTGCGAATGTGTCAGCGTCACCAGCGAGCCGGTTGCGCCGAGCGACACGAATCGAGCGCTGGCGCCTTCGTGAAACCGCAGTTGCGGCGGACCGCCGCGCCGAATCACCTCGATGCCGCGCCAGTACACTCCACGCGAATGGCCCGTGCCGAGCGCCTTCATCGCAGCCTCTTTCGCGGCGAAGCGGGCCGCAAACGACGATGCCGAATCACGGCGGCGCCGGCAGTACGCGATCTCCTCGTCAGTGAACACACGACGCACAAAGCGATCGCCATAGCGCTCGATGGCGCTGGCGATGCGGGAGATCTCCGTCGCGTCGAGCCCGGAGCCTATAATTTCCATCCCACCCGCGATCGTACATGACCTTGCCGGCGATTCCCGAATCGTTCGAGTGGACAGAGTCGTCATGCGGGCTCGCGTTGAGGTGCAGGCCGCTCGAACGGGTGGCCCCGCACCTGTTCACGACCCGTGCGGCGTCGTTGTCGTCGCAAGACGATTGGCGCCGCGTCGCTCGCGCGCTTGGAGTCGAACACGTCGTGAGCCCAATCCAGGTCCACGGCCGCGAAGTCGCTGCGATCAAACGCGGATCGCGCCCTATGGTCGAGCGACCGACGTGCGACGTGCTCGTGTCGAACGATCCAGACACTGCGGTGGCGGTTCGCGCAGCCGATTGCGTTCCGGTGCTCCTTGCCGACGCGCGGTCGGGCGCGGTTGCGGCGGTTCACGCCGGGTGGCGAGGAATGGCGGCCGGCGCGATTGCTGCGGCGGTCGATGCGCTGGCACGCGAGTTCGGGGTCATCCCCGCACATCTACACGCGGCCATCGGTCCGAGCATCGCCGTGTGCTGCTACGAGGTTGGCAGCGAGGTGGTCGATGCCTTTGCGGCCGCCGGCCACGCTCGACATCTGATCGACCGATGGTTTCACGCTCCTCCGCCGCGCCGGGGGACGCTTCCGCGCGGGTCGGGCGGTCTCGATCGACCGAGGCTACGTCTCGACCTTGCCGGAGCGAGCCGCGATCAGCTCGTGCTCGCCGGCGTCCGCGAAGATCAGATCCACACCTGCGGCCTGTGCACCGCCATGCACCTCGACGTGCTGACATCCTATCGTGCGGAGAAGGATAAGGCCGGCAGGATCGCCGGTGTGATCAGGCCGCCCAGAGAGTAAACACCGCACAGTCCTCGCATCTGAGCCGATTCGGCCGGGCTTCTCGCATTCCAGTGTGAGAGGAGGCCGACATGGTCACGGCTACGCTCGCCGCGCTAGGGCTCGCGGCGGGGCTGCAGGGCGCCCTTTATGGCCCCTATGCCATCACGTGGCTTCTCTACGTGGCGCTCTGCAGCCACTCCGACTGGTAGGCCCAGCCATGATCCTGAACTTGTGGTCGGTGGCGCTCGGCTACTACGGGTTGGCGATCGTCAGTGCCGTGCTGCCGTGGGTGAACGCCGAGCTGCTGATGATGTCGGCGGTTCCTGTGGCCGGATCGCGAGGGGCACTGGCCGTGCTCGTCACTGCCGTGTCGGCTGGGCAAATGACGGGCAAGGCCATCATGTACTGGGCCTCGCGGAAATCAACGGGCCGGCGTTCCCCCCTCGTGCAGGGCGCCATCGATCGCTGGCGCGCGCGACTACAGCAGCGCCCACGGTCGGTCCTCGTTGTCACCTTTCTCAGTGCGCTCGTCGGCTTCCCGCCGTTCTTCATTGTTTCGGTTGTTGCCGGCGCGCTCGGAGTGTCGTTCCCCCGTTTCCTTGCCATCGGCGCCGTGGGTCGTCTCATGCACTTCACCATCGTCGCCTATCTGCCTGATCTCATTTGGAGGACTTTATGAGGATGATCCTTGTGCTGGCGTTGTCAATCGCCGTTGGCGCGGCCGTTTTGCGCGCCGTACCGCAATCGGTCTCCGGAGCGGATGCCACGGGCGACCGCGCTTCGACGGACGAAGAGCCGCTCGATCGGTTTCTTCACTCGGACCGGCCCCGGCTCACCAGCTACCGCGCACGGCGGTGGCTCGAAGCCTCGACAATGGGCGGAAGTATGGCCGCGTCGGTCGAGGCGCAGACGCATCTGGATGCCGACGGGAATGTTCGGCTTCGAGGTGATCCGCGAGGAAGGGTCCGAACTCATTCGACAACACGTCCTCTTGAAGGCGCTCGAAACGGAACGGCAGAATCACAACGAGCGTGAATCCGGCAAGGTCGAACTGAGCCGGGCCAATTACGACTTCGAGGTTCGGGGCGCAACCGGCGACATGGTGAAGATCGGACTGATGACGTACGACTATACGATGATCAACGGCCGCCCGGTCGACGGACAGAGCACGGCCAGAAGCGCGTGGACAGGCGACAAGCGACATGGGAACCCGCCGTGAGGCGGGTCAGCGTGAAGCCTCGTCCATTGCCTCGTTCGCCAAACGGTCGGCATCCTTATTGAGCTCACGACGTACGTGCTCGAACCGCACGTCACCGATCTGACGGACGAGGCGGCGCGCCTCCTCCCACAACGGCTGCAGTCCCGGATTCTTCACGCGGTACTCGCCCTGCATCTGCTTGACCAGCAGCTCTGAGTCCGACCGGATGTGCAGACGTCCGACGCCCGCGCGCGCAGCCCACGTGAGCGCCGCGAGCAGCCCGCGGTATTCGGCCACGTTGTTGGTGGCAATACCGAGCGATTCCTTTATCTCCTCCACCGTGCCATCGTCCCGTTCGATGCGGACGCCATAGCCGGCAGGGCCTGGATTGCCGCGCGATCCGCCGTCGACGTGCGCGATGGCGAAGCGGGTCGGGGATGTCCCGAAGAGCGAGGGTTGACTCATCCCGCGACCTCGCTCGGGATGGCTTCATGCGGCAGCCTAATGGTCACGAGGAATGCGTAACGGGCGCCTCCGCCGGAGCGGCAGGGGGCACATAGTAGAGAATCCGCTGGCAGCTTTCACACTGGATGATCTGGTCGTTCTGCCGGACCATCTGGAAAACGGCGGGTCGCAGGCGCACGTGGCAGACGGAGCAGGAACCGTCACGGGTGGCCACGCTGATTGCGACACCTTTGCGCGCTTTCGCGACCTGTTCGAACAGGGCGATGAGACGCGGCTGGGCGGCGGCGGTCAGCGATGCGCGTTTTTCAGAGGCGTCGGCGAGCGACGTTTGGACCAGCGCCAACTCCTGTTCGAGCGCGATCCTCTCGGCGCTGATTGCCTTCTGCTGTCGGGTAAGAGCGGCCTCCGCCTCTTTGACCTCGGCGGCAATGGCGTCCGCTTCGAGCATGCGCTCGAGCACTTTCTCCTCGACGCCGCCAAGCTCGCCTTGCGCGGTTGCGATTTCGTGCTGAATGGCCTGGTATTCGCGGTTGGTTTTGACTTCGGAGAGCTGGTCTTTGAACTTGGTGAGGCGCCCTTGGAAGACGGCGGCGTCCTTTTCGAGCGCGCGCCGCGCCTCCACATTGTCTTTGAGGCGCTGTCGCACGGTTTCGACGTGCTGTGTGGCGTCGGCGAGGCGCGCATCGGCCTCGGCGAGCCGCTGAGGATGCGAGGCGATCTTCCGCCGCGCCTCCTCGATGGCATTGTCGAGTACTTGAAGCTTTACGAGATATTCCAGATCCGGAGTCATTACTGAGTGGGCCCGCCAGGATTCGAACCTGGGACCAACCGATTATGAGCCGGCCGCTCTAACCGCTGAGCTACGGGCCCAAGCGCTTCGCTTGGTGCTTCGTACCTGGTGCTTCGTGCCTGGAACAAAGCACCTCGAGGCACGAAGCACGAGGCACCACGCACCGGCGTTTCTCTAGGTTCTTCCTTCAAGAAACGCCTTAAGTTTACGCGACCGCGAGGGGTGGCGCAGCTTCCGCAAGGCCTTTGCCTCGATCTGGCGGATCCGCTCTCGCGTGACCGCAAAGTTCTGCCCCACCTCTTCGAGCGTATGCTCGCTGCCGTCGCCGACACCGAAGCGCATCTTGATCACCTTTTCCTCGCGCGGCGTCAGCGTTTTGAGCACCGCCTCGGTCTGCTCCTTGAGGTTCAGATTGATGACCGCTTCGGCGGGCGACACGATGTTACGGTCTTCGATGAAATCGCCCAGGTGCGAATCCTCCTCTTCGCCAATCGGCGTCTCGAGCGAAATCGGCTCCTGCGCGATCTTCAGCACCTTGCGCACCTTCGCCACGGGAATATCCATCCGCTTGGCTATTTCTTCTGAGGTCGGCTCGCGTCCGAGCTCCTGTACGAGCGCACGCGACGTGCGAATCAGCTTGTTGATCGTCTCGATCATGTGCACGGGGATACGAATCGTCCGCGCCTGGTCGGCAATGGCGCGGGTAATGGCCTGCCGAATCCACCACGTCGCGTATGTCGAGAACTTATAGCCGCGGCGGTACTCGAACTTGTCGACCGCCTTCATCAAGCCGATGTTGCCTTCCTGAATCAGGTCGAGGAACTGCAAGCCGCGATTCGTGTATTTCTTGGCAATCGAGACCACCAACCGCAGGTTGGCCTCGACCAGCTCCTTTTTCGCCTGCTCGGCCTGTGCTTCACCCCGCTGAATGACCTCGATGGTTCGACGAAGACGCTCGGGGGTTTCCTCGAGCTCGTCGATCATCGTCTTGACCTGCGCCCTGATGTCCTTCAGCTTCTTGGCGAGGTTCTTCTTTTCTTCTTCCTTCAGCTTGGGTCCCTTGTTCCTGACCTTGGGATTGAGCTGGCGGTCGAAGGCGTCGGCGTCGCGCTGCACGCGCTGCACCGCGTCGACCGCTTCCTTCACCTCGTCGATGAGGCGCCTCTTGACGACCTCGGTGAACTCGATCCGGCGGATGAAGCGTGACACGTCGATGCGGGCGCGAAGTGCCTTCCAGCGCGCGCGGCGAAACCTGCGCTTGTCCTTGCGCGGCGTCTCCGCCATCTTCTCGGCCAGCTTCACGAAATTGACGCGCGCCTTGCGCACGTCTTCGATCTGTTCCAGGACCTCTTCCTTGCGCTCCTCGATGACCTCGTCGGTGATCTCTTCGTCGCTGAAGATGACCAGCTCGCGAATCGTGCGCTCGCCGGCGCGGAGCTGGTCCCCCATGATCAGCATGCGCTTGGCAATCGTCGGCGTACGCGAAATCGACTTGATGACGGCGAGCTTGCCCCGCTCGATCCGTTTGGCGATTGCGACTTCGCCTTCCCGGGTCAGCAGCGGGACGGTGCCCATCTCGCGGAGGTACATCCGCACAGGGTCGTTCGTCTTGTCGAGCGCGCCAGGGGTGAGATCCAGTTCCGGTTCGTCACCAGAACCCTCACGATCGAATTCCTTGTCGCCGCGGTATGCCTTGTCGGAATCGACGACCTCGATTCCCGCGCTGCCGAACGCATTGAACAGGTCGTCGAGATCTTCGGAGGAGGTGATCTCCGAGGGAAGCATCTCGTTGACCTCGTCGTAGAGGAGATACCCCTTCTCCTTGCCGACATTGATCAGCTGGCGTACTTCGTCGTATTTTTCTTCAATCGACAAGGCCATGTTCCTCCCCGTTGGTCTCTAGTCTTTAGTCTTTGGTCTTTAGTCTCTTGGGCAGCACCAGCAATCGAACCAAAGACCAGAGACCAGAGACCAGAGTCACCTTTCAGATCAGTCCATCAATCCGCTGAACCAGCTCATACTTCCGCACCAGCAGTTCCTGCAGCTCGTCGCCCAGCTCGGCGCCGCGCTCCTGTTGCAGCCGGTCGATCTCACGCTGCAGCACCGCGCGCTCGCGCTCGTAGCGCAGCCGCTTGAGGATATGCGCGCACTCCACGGCGTCGTGGACGTGGGGTTCGGTTTCGCTTGCTATACCAGTTACGAGCTGGGCCTCACCTGCGTTTAGACGCTCAAGCAGCACGGATGGAGAGAATCCCCTATCATCGTTCAGTTTCAGCGCCAGATCCAGCACCGACCGGGACGCTAACCCCTCCAGATCCGCCAAATCCAGGGTTTTCAGGGCGTCGAGCGCCGGGGGTGGTCGGTGTATCAGCCACCAAATCAGCCCCTTTTCCGCCTTGGTGACTTGCCCGAGGCCCGGGAGCTCGCTGCTCGTCAGCGTCGGCTGCCGGCGGGTGACGGCTTTGGGGACCTGGGCCCAAATCGAGTCGCCGCCAACCCCCGCCTTCCCGGCCACCGCCTCGACGAACAATTCCTGGCGCGTACGGTCGGGAATGCGCTCGACGACCGGAAGGACCTCGGCGACGAATCGCGCCCGCCCTTCGGCATTCCGAAGGTTGTGGTGGGACGCGCTGCGATCGAGCAGAAATTCGAGATACGGCCTCGAGGCTCGCAGACGTGAGGCATAGCCCTGACGCCCGTGCTTCCGGATATGCGTGTCCGGGTCTTCGCCGGCCGGCAGGGTCGCTACATTCACCTCGAACCCTTCGGCGACCAGCATTTCGCACGATTTTGCGGCGGCCCCTTGGCCGGCGGTGTCCGGGTCGAAGCTGAGGACGACTTTTCCCGTAAACCGCCGCAACTGCTGAGCCTGGGCAGGCGTCAGCGCGGTGCCGCAGGAAGCGACGACCGCCTGGAAGCCGGCCTGATAAACCTGGGCAAAGTCGAAATAGCCCTCGACGAGAATGGCGAATCCCGATTCGCGAACGGCGCTCTTGCTCAGGTTCAGGCCGTAAAGCGTTCGGCTTTTCGAGTAGATCGACGTCTCTGGCGAGTTGAGGTATTTGGGCTGCTGGTCGACATCGACCGCGCGGCCCCCAAATGCGATCACCGAGCCCGTCTCACGCTGAATCGGAATTATCAGGCGGTTTCGAAACCGATCGACGACCGTGCCGTCGTCCCGCTGAACCAGGAGCCCGGCGCGGAACAGCAGTGACTGGGAGAATCCCTGCTGAACAAGGGCGTCCTCGAGGCCGTCCCGAGGGGCGAAGCCGAGTCCCATCGCGTCGCTCGTGGTGTCGGCGATGCCGCGGGCGCCGATCTGCGTGCGGATGCGTGCTCCCGCGGCCGACGCAAGCTGCTGCCGGAACCAGGCCGCGGCGGCGTCGTGGACCTTCAGCAGACTTTCGCGTTCGGCGGTACTGGCGCGCTGCTCATCGCTCTGCTCGAGCTCGGGCAACGTCATCCCAAAGCGCTGCGCGAGCATCCGAACAGCGTCGGGAAAGCTCACGTTCTCGCGGAGCTCGAGAAACTTGAACACGTCGCCGCCGGCGGCGCAGCCGAAGCAGTGGAAGAACCCCTTGTCGCGATTGACGTGGAACGACGGCGTCTTCTCGCCATGGAATGGGCACAGTCCCTTGAAAGTGGCGCCCGACTTTTTCAGAGAGACGTAATCCTGGATCACGACGACGATGTCGGCGTGCTGCTTGAGGTCGTCGATGAACTGCTGGGGGAATAGGCCCATCACGTAATTCAAAATGCAAAATGCAAAATGCAAACACGATCACGGGCCCCGGAGACACAGAGGCACGGAGAACAGTCAGTTTGCATTTTGCATTTTGAATTACGCATTTCAGTCCTTCAGTACTACCACCGTCGCCCCACCGCCGCCCTGATTTTCCGGCGCGGCATCGAAGCGGGCCACAAGCGGGTGTTCCTTGAGATACCTGGCCACCGCGCGGCGAAGTTGTCCCGTTCCGTGCCCGTGTACGATCCGCAGTTCGCGCACGTCGGCGATGGTGGCCTGATCGAAGAACTTGTCGAGACGATCCAACGCTTCATCGACCGTGGCGCCGATCAGATTCAGCTCGCTCAGGGCGCCCTCGCGGGGCTGTAAGTCGACTTTCACGCGGACGGTCGAAGCCGCAGGCGTCCGGGGAACAAGGCGAAGGTCGCCGAGCGCCGCGCGCAAGCGTTTGCCGCGGACATCGACGTCGGCGTGCTTGTCATGGACCTCGAGGACGACCCCTTCGAGGCCGAGCGCGCCTACCATGACAGACGATCCGGGTTCGATGGTTCCCGCCGGCTCCGCAACGGTCGGGAACGCGGGCGCGGCGAAGTCGTCGCGCCTCAGCCGCTCTGCGACCTGATCCAGCGCCGCCCGCGCATCAGCCTTCGCGTCGCCGATGTCTCCGGTACTCAATCCAGCCGGCCGCACCGTGCCGCTGGCGTTCAAGCGGACCACCGCGCGTTCGGACAGCTGCGCGGCTCGCGTCTTCAGCGTCTCGATGACGGCATCGATCTCGCGGCGGGCTACACGCAGTTGCTCGTCCAGCTTGGCGTCGACGCGTCGGCGGATTCGCTCCTCCCGCTCGCCAACAGACTCTTCACGCGCGCGTACACGGCGTTCCGTGTCGGCAACAATCAACCGCTCCCGCTCGATCGATCGGCGTTCCTGTTCGAGCCGGCGCAGGTCATCGTCCACGCGAGCCAGGTGATCGGCCAACTGTTTCTGGGGTTCCGTCAGGTTGTCTCGCGCCGCGCTGATGACCGCTCCCGGCATCCCGAGGCGAGCCGCAATTTCAATCGCGAGACTTCGTCCCGGCGATCCGTAGACGAGGCGGTACGTCGGTGCGAATGTCTCGGGGTTGAATCCGAAGGCCGCGCCCCCGACACCTTCTGTCGTCGAGGCATACGACTTGAGCGCGTCGTGATGCGTGGTTGCAATGAGGTGTGCGCCGCGTCGGCGGAAGTGATCAATGACGGCCGCTCCAAGCGCCCCGCCTTCGACCGGGTCGGTTCCGGCGCCCACTTCGTCGAGAAGCACGAGGGCGGGAAGATCGAGACCGCGGTCCATGGACACCACGTTCGTGATGTGGGCGGAGAAGGTGCTGAGGCTGGCGGAGATCGACTGCTCGTCGCCGATGTCGGCAAAGAGCGACCGGAATACCGGCAGCCGCGAACCTTTCTCCACCGGTATGTGGAGTCCCGACTGCGCCATCGCAGCGAGCAGGCCTGCCGTCTTGAGCGCAACGGTCTTGCCGCCTGTGTTTGGCCCCGCGATGACCAGCACGTGGACGGGCGGGACGAGGAGGATGTCGACTGGAACGGGATCCGGGATCCGGGATCCGGGATCCGGGGGGATCCGGGATTGACGACTCTCGGCGGGATCCGGGGTTCGGATCCCGGATCCCAGATCCCGGATCCCGGCAATAAGCAATGGATGTCGGGCCCCGCGCAACTCGAACGTGCCGTCTTCAGCGATGAGGGGCTCCACGCCGTCGACGATCTGCGAGAAGCGGCCCCGTGCCTGAATCACGTCGAGATCGGTGGCGACATCCAGCGTTCGGTGCAGGTCGACGTGCCGCACTCTAAACGCGTCGGTCAGTGCCAGGAGAATGCGGCGTATTTCCTCGGCCTCTTCCTCCTCGAGCGCAACGATGTCGTTGTTGATCTCGACAGTTTCCAGCGGCTCGAGAAACAAGCTGGCGCCGGTCGTTGATGCCCCATGGACGATGCCCGGGATTGCCGAGCGATGTTCGGCGCGCACCATCAGGACATAACGGCCGTTACGGTCGGTGACCACCGGCTCCTGCAAATATTTCGCAGTGTCGCGGCCGCGAAGAAACGACTCCAGCGTGCTGCGCAAACGCGCGCGCTGCTTCCTCAGGCGCCCACGAAGAGCGCTGAGTGCGGCGCTGGCCTCGTCTGCGACGTCGCCAGACGGTGCAATCTTTCGTCGGACGTCGGAAATCTCGTCCTTGAATGACACGGCCGCATCGGCTACGGCGCGCAGCCGGGGGAACCCCGGACCAGCCTTTGCGATCACCGCGCGGGAGTGATCGATCGATTCGAGGTAATCGGCGAACGCGAGCAGGCGAGGAGGTTCGAGCGCGCGCCCGTCGATGTCGAGCGCGTCGATGATGGCCTCGAGATCCGTTGGGGCGCGAAGCGGAAACCCGGGATGATCTGCCAGAAAACGAACCGCCTCGCTCGTCGTCCGTAAGGCTGTGGCCACCTCGGCCGCTTCGGCTGACGGGTGCAGCACTTCGAGCCGATCGCGCCCGGTTGGCGTGACAGCCAGACCGCTGAGCACGGAAACGATGCGGTCGAACTCGAGGGCTCGCAGCGCGCCCGCGTGCATGAATGATCTCGGAATGGGGGGAGTACCGGAAGCGAAGGTCAGTGTAACAAACTCAGTAGGCCTTAGGCTCTGGGCCTTGCGTCTGGAGGACGAAGGGCCCAAAGCCTAAAGCCGAGAGCCCAAAGCCTATAAGTGATTGATCGAACTCGCCATGCAGGCCGCCCCGAAGCCGTTGTCGATATTCACGACGGCCACACCGTTCGCGCAACTGTTGAGCATGCCGAGCAGCGCCGCCACGCCGCCAAAGCTGGCGCCGTAGCCCACGCTCGTCGGCACTGCGATGACTGGCACTTTGACTAAACCCGCAACCACGCTGGGGAGCGCGCCTTCCATTCCCGCGACGACGACGAGCACGCGGGCGTTCTGGAGGCGATCGTGCTCGGCAAGCAGGCGATGAAGTCCGGCTACGCCTACGTCGTAGACGCGGTCGATACGATTGCCCATCACCGCCGCCGTCACCGCCGCCTCCTCGGCCACCGGCAGGTCGGACGTCCCGGCACACACGATGAGAATCGTGCCTTGTCCAACCTCGACGCGCCCCTGTGCCAGGGTGATGGCCCGCGCGTCAGCGTGATAGGTCACACCGGGGACGAGCGCCCGGACGGCATCGTAGACGTCGGACTGCGCTCGCGTGACGAGTAGCGTCTGGCCGCGCTCGACAATCTTTTGCGCGATCGCCGCAACCTGCGCGGGTGTCTTGCCCAACCCGAGAATGACTTCGGGAAATCCCTGTCGTACTTCGCGATGCGTGTCGACGCGTGCGAACCCGAGATCCTCGAACGGCGCGGCGCGCATGACCGTGAGAATTTTCGCGGCCGCACTCGAGGGATCGAGACTGCCGTGACGGACGAGGTGGAGCAGCTCTTGCAATTCGGAGTTGGTCATGTGGAGCCAGGTCGCGTTGTTCTGACAGATCTCGGCAGTATAATCACAGATAGTGCCTGCTGCTGCTCTCCTCGCATGACCTCCCTCGAAACGCTGACACTCGCCGCGTATTTCTTCGTTCTCGTGATTCTTGCCTTGTACGGGTGGCATCGCTATTACCTCGTCTATCTGTACATGAAGAACAAAGATCACCAGCCGGTTCCCCAGGGGTCATTCGAGACATTGCCGGCCGTCACGGTCCAGCTGCCCATCTACAACGAGATGTACGTGGCGGATCGGCTGATCGATGCCGTGTGCCAGCTCGACTATCCGCGCGACCTCCTCGAAATCCAGGTCCTGGACGACTCGACCGATGAAACGACCATCATCGCGGAACGAGCCGTCCGACGTCATGCGCAGGCCGGGGTGAACATTACTTTCCTGCATCGCACCGACCGGCGCGGCTTCAAGGCCGGTGCGCTCGAGGCAGGGCTGAAGGTCGCGAGCGGCGACTACATCGCGATCTTTGACGCCGATTTCCTCCCGCCCCCGGACTTCCTGCGCCGCACCATCCATTTCTTCACCGATTCGCAAGTGGCGATGGTCCAGGCTCGCTGGGGGCACATCAACGAGGACTATTCGCTGCTGACGAAGATTCAGGCGATTCTGCTCGACGGTCATTTCGTGCTCGAGCATGGGGGCCGCAATCGGGCTGGACTCTTCTTCAACTTCAACGGCACCGCCGGGATCTGGCGTCGGACCGCAATTGACGATGCCGGTGGATGGCAACACGACACGCTCACGGAGGATCTCGATCTCAGCTACCGTGCCCAGCTTCGCGGCTGGAGGTTCGTCTTCCTCCACGATCTCGTGTCGCCCGCCGAGGTGCCTGTCGAGATGAACGCGTTCAAGTCGCAGCAACACCGATGGGCCAAGGGCTCAATCCAGACCTGTCGCAAGGTGCTGCCGGCCGTCCTGCGCTCGAACCTGCCGCTCGGCGTGAAAGCAGAGGCGTTCTTTCACCTCACAGCGAACTTCAACTATCTGCTCATGTGCGTGTTGTCGGTGCTGATGGCCCCCTCGATGGTCATTCGTTACAACATGGGCTGGTACGAGATGTTGCTCATCGACGTGCCGCTCTTCTTCGCGGCCACGGCTTCGGTCGCCAACTTCTACATGGTGTGTCAGCGCGAGCTGCACAAGGACTGGGTTACACGGCTGAAGTACCTGCCGTTCCTGATGTCGATCGGCATCGGTTTGACCGTCAACAACACAAAGGCGGTGCTCGAAGCGCTGTTCAGGAAGGAAACCGAGTTTGCGCGCACGCCCAAGTACCGCATCGAGGCGCAGGCAGACGAGTGGATTGGCAAGAAGTACCGCCAGAGCGTGGTTGCGCAGCCGATGATCGAGCTGGCACTGGGTCTGTACTTCACCGCGACAGTGTTCTACGCGCTGGCAAACGGCATCTACGGCACGGTCCCGTTCCTCATGCTCTTTCAAATCGGCTTCCTGTACACGGGTCTGCTGTCTGTCGTGCAGCAATTCGCGAGCAACGACGTGATGCTGAAGCCCGAGGAAGTCTAAGTCGGCGCGATTTACAGGCCAGTCGGGGTGGGAGCAGGGCGTCGGGTTGGGGCGTGATGTAAGTCACAAGTCACAAAGCCCAAGGCCGAGAGCCTAAAGCCCAAAGCCCAAAGCCCAGAGCCGACCAAAGACTAGAGACCAAAGACCAGAGACCAGAAACCCCCACAGATGACCGCGGCAGAGAAACCCAAAGCAGGCCTCGAGGACGTCGTCGCGACATCCTCGGCAATCTGTTTTCTCGACGGCGATCGCGGCGTCCTCGCGTATTGCGGATACGACATCCACGATCTCGCCGCGTCCGCCACGTTCGAAGAGGTGTGTTACCTGCTCTGGCATCGGCGGCTGCCGACGCGCGCAGAGCTTGGAGATCTGCAGTCGCAACTTGCCGCCGCACGGAGGCTGCCAGAGCCGATTGTGCGCCTGATGCGGTTGCTTCCGCCTGTCGACGGCATGGACGCGCTGCGCACGATCGCATCCGCGCTGGGGCACTACGACCCAGAGGTCGCCGATGCGTCGCCGGCAGCCCAGTACCGCAAGGCGGTTCGTCTGACGGCGCAGGTCAGTTCGGTCGTCGCGGCGTGGGGACGGCTGCAGGCTGGCGGCGGCGTCATCGACCCGGATCCGGCAATGGGCCACGCAGCAGGATTCCTCTACATGCTCACCGGTGAGCGCCCGAACGCTGTGGCGATCCGCGCGTTCGATGTCGCGTTGATACTGCACGCGGATCACGAGCTCAACGCGTCGACGTTCGCCGCACGCGTGGCGGCGGCCACGCTTACCGACATCTACTCAGCCGTCGTTGCCGCGATTGGCGCGCTCAAGGGTCCGCTGCACGGCGGCGCCAACGCCGATGTGATGCGGATGTTGCTGGAGCTCGGGACGACGGCCACACCAGGCCGTGTCGATGAAGTGATCCGCGGGAAACTGGCGCGTAAGGAGAAGATCCCGGGATTCGGGCACCGGGTGTACCGCACCGAAGACCCGCGCGCAACGCACCTGCGGCGCATGTCGCGCGATCTCGGCAAGCGTGCGGGTGTGACAGCCTGGTACGACATGTCGGAACGGATCGAGGCGCTCGTCAAGGGCGAGAAGAAGCTGAATCCCAATGTCGACTTCTACTCGGCATCGACGTACTACACGCTTGGCATTC
Source organism: Vicinamibacterales bacterium (assembly GCA_036507475.1). GTDB lineage: Bacteria > Acidobacteriota > Vicinamibacteria > Vicinamibacterales > UBA2999 > DATCJA01. The sequence continues at coordinate 16,164 of DATCJA010000139.1, read as the reverse complement.
CAATCGACCTCTACACGCCGATTTTCGCGGTGAGCCGCATCTCAGGCTGGACGGCCCACATTCTCGAGCAGTACGCGAACAACCGGCTCATTCGTCCGCGCGCGGACTATACCGGTCCCTCGTACCCGCAGCGGTTCGTCCCACTCGAGCAGCGCTGAGCCCCGATCGTCGATAATCTCGAAAGCTCATCTATTGGCCGATACTTCCAGAAGACGTCGGCTGGCGGTTCGTCGCGCACGCCGGCCGACCGCCGCGCGACCCAAGCGGTTGGGAGGCTCACCCCACGCGACCGGGAGGATTCTTGTCATGTGCCGAAGACTTCAGGCTGTCCTGGCCGTTTTGACGGTGGCGCTGGCGGCCATCAGTGCCCCACATCGGCTCGATGCCGCCGAGCAGCACGTCACCACGAGCCTGGCGCACGAGTTCGGGCCCGTAGATGTAATCACCTCTGCGGGCGATCACATCTTGTTGACGGGTGAGATTCATGTGTTGACGCATGCGACGATCCTCGAGGACGGGACCGCGTACTTTGCCCTCCACGCCAATCTCATCCAGGCGGACGGCACCGGCAACAGCGGCACCGTCTATCACGCCACGGGCGCAGCCTTCGCGGAGCTCGTCGTACTGGACGGCGCCCCGAGCTTTCCCATCAGCTGGGATCCAGACTTTCGCCTTCAGCCGGTAGGTCCCTCCTCGCAACCCTCGGACACGATTCGGGTGAACCTGAACTTGACGTTTTCTGCTGCCCAACCCGGCCGCCTCGCCGAGGTCGATCTCAGCGCGATCTGGGTTCCCTGATGCCGTAATTGTCTTTGTCGGCCGACGATGGTAGCGTCCTCGCGTGCCTCCGGTTGTCATCGAGAACCCGATTCTCAACTCCCCGTTCGACGAGCCGGGGCGTCACTTCAAGTTTGGCGAAGAGGACATCACCAGCGAAGTTGTCGAGGGGCGGCGCACCAGCTCGTACTTCATTCCGATCGCGCAGCCCAGGAAGAAGGGAAAGCAGCTTCAGTTCGACACCGAGTGGACCAGTGACCGGCTGGAGGAGAACCGCCTGGTCAATCTGGTTCGCGAGAGAGTGGGACCGACCGAGAAGATCGCCGTCAAGGTCTCCGTGTGTCCGTGGCCCGAAAACGGGGGCTGTTCATCCGACAGGTATAATTTCCTGATCGCCGCTCAATGGATCAAGCCTACATCCGGAACTTCTCGATCATCGCGCACATCGACCATGGCAAGTCGACGCTGGCCGACCGCTTCCTCGAACTTACGGGCGCGCTGCAGGCGCGCGAAATGGAGGCGCAGGTGCTCGATGCCATGGATCTCGAGCGCGAGCGCGGCATCACCATCAAGGCGCACCCGGTTCGTCTGAACTACACCGCGCAGGACGGCAGGCAGTACGTCCTGAACCTGATTGACACGCCCGGCCATGTCGATTTCGGCTACGAGGTGACCAGGTCGTTGGCCGCGTGCGAGGGCGCGCTGCTGCTGGTGGACGCGGCACAGGGGGTAGAGGCACAGACGCTCGCCAACGCGTATCTGGCGGCCGACGACAAGCTCGAGATCATCCCGGTCATCAACAAGATCGATCTTCCAAGCGCGCAGCCGGAAGAGTGCAAACGTCAGATCGAGGAGATCATCGGTCTCGACAGCTCTGGAGCGCTTCTCGCGAGCGCGAAGGAGGGGACCGGCACGCGCGAAATCCTCGAAGCGATCGTCCATCGTTTTCACCCGCCGAAAGGCGATCCCGACGCGCCGCTCAAGGCGCTGATTTTCGATTCCTGGTACGACGCCTATCGCGGTGTCGTCATCGTGGTGCGCGTGATCGACGGCGTGCTTCGGCCGAAGATGAAGGTGAGGCTGATGGCCACCGCGCAGGACTACGAAGTCGACCAGCTCGGGGTGTTCTCGCCGAAAGCGCTCACGGTCGATGAGCTCGGTGTGGGAGAGGTCGGCTTCCTCGTCGCCAACATCAAGCGTGTGGCCGACGCCAAGATCGGCGACACGGTCACCGAAGTTGCGCGTCCGACCTTGGAGCCGTTCCCGGGGTTCAAGGAACTGAAGCCGATGGTCTTTGCGGGAATGTATCCCGTGGAAAGCCATCAGTATCACGAGCTGCGCGAGGCGCTCGAAAAGCTGCGTCTGAACGACGCGTCGTTCTTCTACGAGCCTGAGACGTCTGCCGCTCTTGGATTTGGTTTTCGCTGCGGTTTCCTCGGCCTGCTGCATATGGAAATCGTTCAGGAGCGGCTCGAGCGTGAATACAACATGGACCTCGTCACCACGGCGCCGGGCGTTCTGTACCGCGTGACGACGACGGATGGGGAGGTGCATGACGTGGACAGCCCAGCCAAGCTCCCTGATGCGGGGAGGATCGCGAAACTCGAAGAGCCGGTCATCACCGCGATGGTTCTCACGCCGTCGGAGTACGTCGGTCCGATTCTGAAGCTGTGCCAGGACAAACGCGGCGTTCAGCAGAAGCTCGAGTACCTGAAGTCGGACCGCGTGCTCATCACCTACGAGCTGCCGTTCAACGAGGTCGTGATGGACTTCTATGACCGGCTGAAGACCATCTCGCGCGGCTACGCCTCGCTCGACTATCACGTCACCGGCTACTGGGAGTCGCCGCTCGTCAAAATGGATATCCTCGTCAACGGCGAGCCTGTCGATGCGCTTTCGATCATCGTGCACCGCGACGCGGCGTACGACCGGGGGCGGGCGCTGGCTTCGAAGATGCGCGAGCTGATTCCGCGGCAGCTCTTCGAAATCGCCATACAGGCGTCCATCGGCAACCGCATCATTGCGCGCGAATCGGTGAAGGCGCTGCGGAAGAACGTGCTCGCGAAATGCTACGGCGGCGATATCACCCGCAAGCGAAAATTGCTCGAAAAGCAAAAGGAAGGCAAAAAACGCATGAAGCGCGTCGGCCGCGTCGAGATTCCGCAGGAAGCATTTCTCGCCGTGCTCAAGGTGGGGACAGAATAGGGGGAAAGCGGGTGCGCGGGTGCACAGGTGCTCGGGTGCATGGGTTCAGGTTCACGGGTTCAGCGTGCACACTGCACGGTGCACTCTGCACAGTTGAGTAGAGGTGCGAACGATGGCGAAGGCAGAGACGACAGAGCGGCCGTACCGGAAGTCGACGGCACGAGAGTATTTCGAGTCGATCTGCGTCGCGGTGATCCTGGCGCTCTTTGTCCGCACGTTCGTCGTGCAGGCTTTCAAGATTCCCACCGGCTCCATGGAGAACAACCTCCTCATTGGCGACCACCTCCTTGTCAACAAGTTTGCCTACGCACCCACGTCGATGCGCCTCGAGGAGATGCTGCTCCCCATCGACCCCATCCGCCGCGGCGACATCATCGTCTTCAAGTATCCGGAAGATCCAGAACGCGATTTCATCAAGCGCGTGATCGGCTTGCCGGGCGAGACGGTCGAGCTGCGCAGCAAGAAGGTGTACATCGACGGGAAGCCAATCGACGAGCCGTACGTCCAGTACCTGTTCACGCCGTCGGACGAGGAGGGACCGTTCGATTTCGATGTGCGCATGCAGTACGGCCCCGTCACCGTTCCGGCCGGGCAGTACTTCATGATGGGGGACAACCGCGACAACTCGCAGGACAGCCGCTACTGGGGCTTTCTGCCCGGGGAATACATCAAGGGCAAGGCGCTGTTCGTCTACTTTTCATTCGGCGACGAGGGGTCGAATCCGTTGACCAGCATCCGCTGGAACCGCATCCTGCACCAGATCCACTGACCAAGCCTTCGTTCCTTCGTGTCCTTCTTCGTGGTTCTGAACCCGAGCTGCTCCCGCGCTCTGAGCGGTCTGCCTCGCCGTCGGCGGCGAGCTGCTTGCGCGCCTCTGCGGCCCGCGATGCAAAAGCCGCGTCGGACACGTCTGCTGCTGTATTACGGCGTGCTGGGCGCGCGATCGGTGTGGCGGTCGCGCCTCCAGGCGCGCGAGCCCGACACACCGATCACCGGAGGCCACTGCACGACTGACGTGGAGTCGTCATCGCGCCCCGCTGCGCCCATCCGGCCACGCACGAACTGGCTATGGGCGGAGTTGATGCAGCGGAGTGTTGGCTTCGACGTCCTCGCGTGTCCGCGCTGCGGGGAGCATCTGGCGTTGGTCGCGCTCATCGAAGACCCGACGGTGATCCGGCACATCCTGAGTCATCTCGGCTTGCCCTCCGAGGTGCCTGCCGCGCGTCCTGCGCGGCCCCCGCCACTCCACGCGACGTCGCCGGATGCCGTGCGGAGCCCAGCGCCGGCGGTCGAGCGCTCGGAGCCGTGGTACGACGACGACGACGTGATCGCGCCGTGACGGCAAGCGTGACCTGTGGGGTGCGGCGCGCACGAAGGCGCGCGCAGGCGGAGGTGTGTCCACCGAGGGTCGTCTCATGCGTCCGCCTGACAGGTGCCGACAGCAGGGCGATGATCCGCACCGTGCGTGGGCGGCAATCTGCGCTGTGCTGGGGGGGCGTCCGGGTTCAGGGCGGGCCGTCGCATAATGGATCTTCCGGAAACGACGGCTAATCGTTCCTATCGTCCGTTCCCGCCGGGCACTGTTTCATGATGGGGGACAACCGCGACAACTCGCAGGACAGCCGTTACTGGGGCTTTCTGCCCGGCGAATACATCAAGGGCAAGGCGCTGTTCGTCTACTTTTCATTCGGCGACGAGGGGTCGAATCCGTTGACCAGCATCCGCTGGAACCGCATCCTGCACCAGATCCACTGACCAAGCCGTCGTTTTCTTCGCGTCCTTCGTGGTTCAAACCCGCCTGAACCCGAGCTGCTCCCGCGCGCTGAGCGCGTCTGCCTCGCCGTCGGCGGCAAGCTGCTTGCGCTCCTCTGCGGCCCGCGATGCAAAAGCCGCGTCGGACACGCTGTCGAGATTGACGTCGACATTCAGACCGGCGCTGCGCAACCCTGCGACAAGCAGCTCCACGCCGGCCGCCGTGTCGGTGGCGGCGTTGCGGTTTCCGTTTGCCGCGACGATCGTGGCGCCCCGCAGCGCCTGCTGACAGCAACGCATCGTGTCCAGGGGCGCTTCGGTGGCCTGTATCATCGCCGCTTCGATGGCGGCGCCGCGCTCACGCTTTTCGGCGCTGGTGCCCTTGGGCAGCCGCATGGCTTCGAGGACGGCAGTGTAAGCATCGCTGTCCTGCTGGATGAGCGCGGCGAGCGTGTCGCGAATCGGCCGAAGGCGCCCCGACGCTTCGGCGAGATCGGCGGCTTCTTCGGGCGTCCCGGTCCGCGTCGTGGCGATCCCGGCAACCATGATGAGGAGCGACGCGCCAACCGCGCCCGCAAGCGCCGCTGCCGAGCCTCCGCCCGGCACGGGCTCATTCGACGCGAACGCGTCGAGCAGGTCGGGCAGCGTCAGGTCCAGGTACTCCATGTCCTCATTGTGCCCGGAAGATGACCTCTCCGCGTTTGATCACCATCAGAATCGCCGGCGCCCCGACACGGATGAGGTTCGTGGCTTCCCCCCGGACCACGACCGCATCCATCAACTTGCCCGGTTCGAGGCTGCCGACGATGCCGGCGCGATCGACCGCCCAGGCGGCGTTCAGCGTTGCGCCAACGAGCGCCTCCTCGAGCGTCATGCCCATCGCGAAGCAGGCCAGCGTGATCGCGAACGGCATCGAGGGCGACAGACCCGCGCCCGGATTGACGTCGGTGCCAAGAGCCACCGCGACGCCGCGATCGATCAGCATGCGTGCAGGCGCATAACGCCCAAGCTTGAGATACAGCGCGGCGATCGGCAGCAGCACGGCGCACACTCCAGCGCCTGCGAGGGCATCGGCGCCGCGCTCGTCGACGAACACCAGGTGATCGGCCGAGCGCGCACCAACGCGGGCGGCAACGTGCGCGCCGCCGCTCGTCGCAAACTCGTCGGCGTGGATCCGCGGCTTCAGGCCCGCCCGTGCGCCGGCCAGCAGAACGCTCGCCGACTGCTCGGGCGTGAATGCACCGGTCTCGCAGAAGACATCACACCACTCGGCCAGCGACGCCGCAGCCACTCTCGGAATCATTTCGTCGATGACGAGTGCGACGTATTCTTCCGGTCTATCGCGGAACTCGCTGGGCACCTCATGCGCGCCGAGGAACGTGGGGACGAGGTCGATCGCATGATCGGCGTCGAGCCGCCGAATTGCGCTCAGCTGGCGCAGTTCGGAGTCGACAGTGAGGCCGTATCCGCTCTTTGCTTCGCATGTCGTCGTTCCGCAGGCCGCCATCTCGTCAAGTCGTCCGCGTGCGAGCGCAACGAGGTCGTTTTCCGATGCCGCGCGCGTCGCCAGGACGGTTTGCGCGATGCCGCCTCCGGCGGCTGCAATCGCGGCGTATGTTGCGCCAGCAAGCCGCTGCTCCAATTCCCGTCGGCGGTCTCCTGCGTACACGACGTGAGTGTGGGCGTCGACGAGGCCTGGCACCACCGTACAGCCGCGGGCGTCGATGCGGACGGCCGTGTTCAGCACGGTGACGCGATCGACAAGTTCGGCCTGGGGTCCGACAAAGACGATTCGGCCTTCGTGCGCCGCTACGACCGAATCGCGAAGCGGCGAGATGGAGCCCTGGGAGGAGCCGCGCCGTGGCGCCGGTCCCGTGCAGGTCGCAATGACGTCCGCGTTCTCAATCAGAAAGCTGGCAGGCTGCACGCACCAACTCCTCCGTAACGCCCTCCACGCGTACGCGCTTCAGGCGATTTCGCTCGCCTGAGACGATTGTGACTGCGCGCTTTGGCACCTGCAACACGTTCGAGAGCACCTCGATGAGCTCGGCATTTGCCGCGCCTTCGACGGGAGGCGCGTTGAGACGGACGAGCAGCGCGCCACCACGCGTGCCGGCCAGCCCGGACCTCGAAGACCGAGGAATCACCTTCACGTCGATAAAGACGGCCATTCATCCCATCCTAGTTGACGAAAGGGCTCCTGTTCGCCGAGACTGGCCGGTACATAAGGGCGGACGCCTCCGTTCCGCCGGTGGATACCATGAACAAGCCTCTATCAATTGTGATCTGGGTGGCGATTGCGGCGCTTGGCGCAGCTGGCTTCGGCATGCTGGCCTTGTCGCGCGGCGAGACCATCAGCGCCGGGTGGCTGGTCGTCGCCGGTGTGTGCACGTATCTGGTGGCATATCGGTTCTACTCCCGCTACCTCGCCTATACCGTCTTTGGTCTCGACGATCGCCGCGCCACTCCGGCCGAGCGCCTCGACAACGGCCGCGACTTCTGTCCGACCAACAAATGGGTGGCGGCCGGCCATCATTTCTCGGCCATCTCCGGCGCCGGCCCGCTGGTCGGTCCGACGCTCGCGGCGCAGTTCGGCTTCCTGCCCGGCACGATCTGGCTGATCGCCGGCGTCGTCCTGGGAGGCGCCGTGCAGGACATGATCGTCCTGTGCGCGTCGGTCCGCCGCGACGGGAAGTCGCTCGGCCAGATGGCGAAAGACGAGGTGAACCCGGTCGCGGGCATGGCTGCCATGGTCGCTGTCTTCGCGATCATGATCATCCTCCTCGCCGTGCTCGCGCTCGTCGTCGTCAATGCGCTGCGCGACAGCCCGTGGGGCCTCTTCACGATCGCCGCGACTATTCCCATCGCGCTGCTGATGGGCGCGTGGATGAACAACATCCGGCCGGGCAAGGTGGCCGAAGCGACCGCGATCGGCATCGTGCTGCTGATGGCCGCGCTCCTCGGCGGCCAGTGGGTGGCCGAGCATCCGGCGTGGAGTGCCGCGTTCACCTGGTCCGGGACGCAGCTCGCATGGGCCGTCATCGTGTACGGCTTCATCGCGTCGGTGCTGCCCGTCTGGCTCCTGCTGGCGCCGCGCGATTATCTCTCGGCGTTTCTCAAGATCGGGACGATTCTGGTACTGGGCTCGGCCATCGTGCTGCTGATGCCGCCGATGAAGCTGCCGGCCGTCACGCAGTTCATCGACGGGACGGGCCCGGTCTTTGCCGGCAAGCTGTTCCCGTTCGCCTTCATCACGATCGCCTGTGGCGCGGTGTCGGGATTCCACGCCCTCATCTCGAGCGGGACGACTCCGAAGCTGGTGAAGCGCGAAAGCGACGTCCGGCTGATCGGCTACGGCTCGATGCTGATGGAGTCGCTCGTCGGCCTGATGGCCATGATCGCCGCCGCCACGCTTGACCCTGGCGTGTACTTCGCGATGAACGTCGGCCCCGCCATCCTCGGCACGACGCCCGAGAGCGCGTCACAGGCTATTGCCCAGTGGGGCTTCGTGCTGCGCCCTGAGCAGATGACCATGCTCGCGGAGCAGATGGGCGAGGCCTCCCTGCTGTCGCGTACCGGCGGGGCGCCGAGCCTCGCCGTCGGCATGGCGGGCATCCTCGGCGGCGTCTTCACTGGCACCGGCCTGGCGCTCTGGTATCACTTCGCCATCCTGTTCGAGGCGGTGTTCATCCTGACGACCGTCGATGCAGGCACACGCGTGGGCCGTTTCATGCTGCAGGAGTTGCTCAAACACGTGTACGCGCCGCTCGGCCGCTACTCGTGGTATCCGAGCATCTTCGTGTCATCGGCGCTCGTCGTCGCAGCCTGGGGGTATTTCCTCTATCAGGGCGTGATCGATCCCCTAGGCGGCATCAACTCCCTCTGGCCGCTCTTCGGAATCGCGAATCAGTTGCTTGCCGCGGTGGCGCTGTGCGTCGTCACGACGATCCTCGTGAAGATGGGCAAGCTGAAACACGCCTGGGTAACGCTCGTGCCGCTGGCGTGGCTGGCGTCAGCGACGCTGACCGCCGGCTACCAGAAGGTGTTCTCGCCGCTGCCGGCGCTCGGCTTCCTCGCGCATGCGCGCTCGCTCGCGGGCTCCACGAATCCGGACGCCGCGCGGATGATCTTCAACGATCGGCTCGACGCTGCGCTCTCGCTGTTCTTCATGGCGGTTGTCGTGGTGGTAATCGCCGCGTCAGCGCGCGAGTGGTGGATGGTGGCGGCCAATCGCAAGGCGCCTCGAGTCAACGAAGCGCCGTACGTCGAGACGCGAATGGATACGGTGACAGCGTAGGCCCCGCGCAGGCTAAAGCCTGCGCGCTACACCCGGCTACTGTAGAGCGCACGCTTTAGCGTGCGCGTTCGGACCCCGCCCTACGGGGGAATTCGTCGCCCAAAAATGGCCGTCCCAACGCGCACAATCGTTGCGCCCTCCTGAACGGCGACTTCGAAGTCGCCGCTCATGCCCATCGACAGCTCCTGGAGCATGGCGGCGGGAACGCCGCCGGCGAGCCACTCGTCTCGCAGGCTCCGGAGCCGTCTGAACCAGGGACGGGCATCTTCCGGATCTTTCGGGATGGGCGGCAGCGTCATCAACCCCACCACTCGCGCCGTGTGCAGCGCGGCGGCGGCCTCCAAGAGCGGTGGCACGTCCGGCGGGCGCACGCCGAACTTGGTCGCTTCATCCGCGAGATCCACCTGAATCAGAACCTCCGGCGCGGAGCTCGAGCTCGCGGCGGCCGCATCGAGTCTTTGAAGCAGGTCGACGCTGTCCACCGAGTGGATCGCGGCGAAGACCGACGCAGCCCGCTTCGCCTTGTTCGTCTGCAGATGGCCGAGGAGATGCCATCTGATGTCCAGGTCGCTCGATCCCTGAATCTTCTGCAGCGCTTCCTGGACCCGGTTTTCGCCGAAATCGCGCTGCCCCGCGGTGTACGCTTCGCGCACCACGTCGAGCGAGAAGGTCTTGGAGACGGCGATGAGACGGACTGAGGAAGGATCGCGCCCGGCCGACCGGGCCGCTGCAGCAATGCGCGAGCGGACTTCGGTGAGCCGGTCGGCGATAGAAGACATGGCTTTAGGCTTTGGGCTCTGGGCTTTCGGCCATTCACAGCCTGAAGCCTAAAGCCCAAAGCCAAAAGCCCGGTTTTACTGCGGCAGCTGCTTCAGGAACGTCTGGACTTCAGCCGCCTTTGGACCGTTCGGGTCAGCCTTCAGGTATCCCTCGAACGCCTGCCGTGCGGCCGGAATCTGACCGAGGTTCAGATTGGCCATGCCGAGCTGATAGTGCGCCATCGCCATGTTCGGGTCGGCCTTCACGGCCGCCTCGAACTGCTCCTTCGCTTCGGCGTACTTTCCAGCGTTCCAGAGAATCACGCCCTGGTTGTATTGCGCCTCGGCGCTTCCACCGCCGCCGCTTGCCCCCGCCAGTTCCGCTGCCTTGGCGCTGGCCTGTTGCGCGAGATCGAATTTCTTCTGCGCGTTATAGAGGTTCGCGAGGCCTGTGTACGCATCGGCGTTGTTCGGGGTCAGCTCAGTCACCTTCCGGAAGGCGCTCTCCGCCTCCGTGTACTGCTGCTTCTTGGAGTAGGCGACGCCAAGGTTGTAATAGCAGTCGCTGCACGTCGGGATCTTCGCGACGATCTCGTTGAATTTCTGAATTGCCTCGTCGTCACGACCCGCACGCATGGCTTCGATGGCCTGCTGAGCGATTGCCTGCGTCTCCGCCTGCGCCTTCGCCTGCTCGGCCGTCAAGCCGCTTGCCGGCGACAGCTGAAAGCTCAGCTCGACCGGCATCCCCTGAGAGATGTTGGCGGGCAAGACCTGCTTGAGGGTGTCCTTCACCGCAGTGACGTTGTAGCGCCCGGACGGGAGTCCGATCTGCATGAACTCGCCGTTGCGGTTGGTCTTCACCTGGGCGCGGCGGCTGGACTCGGTCGCTTCGATTGTGACCGTAGCGCCCTCCACCGGTTTACCCTGCGCATCAAGGACTTTGCCTCTGATGACGCTCTGCGCAGCCGCCGGGGCGGACACGGCGAACACCACTAGGAGCGCCAGAAATCCGCGGATCAGATGGGTCCGCATGAAAACCTCCGGAAAAATGTAAGCACCGTTCTGCCCGTAGTTTATACGAAGAACCGTTCTACCGCATTGAGGTCGTCCGTAACGGGCGCCGGCGGCAGAGATGCAAGAAATCGACGGCCGTATCCCATAGTCCGCAGCCGCGGGTCGAGGACGGCCAATACGCCGCGGTCCGTGCGATGGCGAATCAGTCGGCCCAGCCCCTGCTTGAGCGTGAGGATCGCGAGCGGCACCTGATAGTCAGCGAACGCATCACCTCCCCGCGCGTTGATCGCCTCGATTCGTGCCGCCGTTACCGGATCGGCGGGCGAGGCGAAGGGGAGCTTATCGATGACGACGCAGCTGAGCGATTCGCCGACGACGTCGACGCCCTGCCAGAAGCTCGAAGTTGCCAGGAGAACCGCGTTGGGCGTCGTTCGAAACCGTTCGATGAGCTCGGTTCGCGGCGCGACGCCCTGGACGAGGATTGGATACGGCAGCGCCATCTCGACGAGCGGCCTGACGCCGCGCAGCACGGTATAGCTCGTAAACAGAACAAACGCACGGCCGCGCGAACGCTTGAGGATTTCGACAACCTCGCGCGCGGCGGCTTCGACAAACGCAGGCGCCTTCGGGGACGGGACGCGGCGCGGCAGGTAGAGCAGCGCCTGGTTCGCATAGTCGAACTCGGAGGTGACCCGCAGTTCGTCAGCCTGCCTGATGCCGAGACGTCCCTTGACGTACTCAAACGACCCGTCGACGGCTACAGTTGCCGACGTCAGCACGAGAGCGCGCATGCGATCGAACAGCGTTTCCTGGACGATTCGTGACACGTCGATGGGCGACGCCCGAAGAAACGGGGACCGCCCCCGCCCGCGCGACTCGACGTAGTAGACGAAATCCGGATCGCCCGCGCGGATGAGGAATCGGAGATCCTTGCTGAGCTCACCGGCCCTCCGCTGCAAGGCGCCCACTGCGTCAGCGACGCCGGGGGGGCGCGCGGTCTCGTCACTCGGCAGTCCATTCGTTCGGGCTTCGGGTTGAGCGGAGGCGGCCAGCGTCGCCTCGAGCCCGTCGAGTGCGCCGGCCAGCGCCATGCCGTCTTCGAAATGATCGACGAGACTCTCGGCGGTGTACCGTGCGCGCGTCTCCGCGCCGTTCGCGATCCTCAGAGAAGGGTCGAGCGCGAGGTCACTGAAGAAGACGCGCGAACAGCCTGCGACGCGGGCAAGCGCGGACGCGATTTCTTCGTTTTCACGCTCCGTAAAAATCCGTCCTGCGGCGGCGTCGTACGGCCGCCCTTGACGGGGCGCCGACATCAGCCGTTCGCCATCGCGCACGAGATTCTCGACGCGAAAGTTGCTGACCGAACAACCAAAGTACTGCGTGGCGATGTCCTCGAGCTGGTGTGCTTCATCCACGACAAGCGTTGAGCACGTCGGGATGACCTCGCCGTATGCGCTCCGCCGCACCGACGCGTCTGCGCACAACAAGTGGTGGTTCACGATGACGACATCCGATTCGGCGGCTCGCCGTCGCATCGTGGTGACGAAGCAGCCGTCATAGTGCGGACATTCCGTGCCCAGGCATGTCTCCGCTTCTGCGGCAATCTCCCTCCAGATGGGGACGTCTTCCGGAAGGTCGCGCAGCTCCGCGCGATCGCCTGTTGCTGTCTGCTTCAACCAGGCGTCGATGATCGGGAGGAACACAGATCGTTCGGATCGTTCGGGGCGTTCCTCTTCGAACGTTCCGAACGCCCCGAACGGTCCGAACGATTCCGATTCTCTATATGTCTCCCACCGATGAAGGCACAGATAGTTGCTCCGTCCTTTCATCAGCGTCGCCGTAAAGGAGATGCCGAGGGCCTTCTTCACCAGGGGAAGGTCCTTGAAGAAGATTTGTTCCTGAAGATTCTTGGTGCCGGTGGAGATGAGGACCCTTCGCCCGCTCAGAACGGCAGGCACCAGATAGGCGAGCGTCTTGCCGGTGCCCGTTCCCGCCTCTGCCACAAGCGTCCCGCCGTTCTCGATCGCAGAGGCGACCGCCTCCGACATCAGCCGCTGGCCTTCGCGCGGCTCGTAGCCGTCGAGGACGCGGGACACTGCGCCCTGGTCGGAGAAGATCTCGCGGACGGAATCCTGCAGAACGTTCGAACGTTCCGAACGATCCGAACGGATCATTGCTTTTCAGGGTATAGCGGGTATCTGCGACACAATCGCTCGACTTCGCCCTTCACCATCGTCAGCGTCCTCGCGTCGTCCGGTGCACGCAGGACGCGGGCAATCAGGTCGCCGATCAGCTCCATCTCTCTCTCGCCCATCCCGCGCGTCGTGACCGCAGGCGTGCCGACGCGAATGCCGCTCGCAACCATCGGAGGATTCTGGTCGAACGGAATGGCGTTCTTGTTCACCGTGATGCCGGCCCTGCCGAGCGCGGCTTCGGCAACCTTGCCCGTCAGCCCCTTCGAGAAGACGTCGACCAACATCAGGTGATTGTCGGTGCCGCCACTGACCAGCCGGAAGCCGTGGCTGCCGATCGCCGCGGCGAGGCGTTTCGCATTCGCGACGATTTGCCGCTGATACTGGACAAATGCGGGTTCCATCGCCTCCTTGAAGCACACAGCTTTCGCCGCGATGATGTGCATGAGCGGTCCGCCTTGAACTCCAGGAAAAACCGCCCGGTCGAGATCCTTGGCATGACGCTCGCGGCACAGTATGAGACCGGCTCGGGGACCGCGTAATGTCTTGTGCGTGGTTGACGTCACGAAATCTGCGTGGGGCACCGGACTGGGATGCATGCCTCCCGCGACGAGCCCGGCAACGTGCGCCATGTCGACGACCATCGCCGCCCCGGTCGCCGCCGCCACCGCGCTGACGCGCGCGAAATCGATGATCCGCGGATACGCGCTGGCGCCGACCATGATCATCCTGGGCTTGTGCTCGTGAGCCAGCCGCTCGAGCTCCTCATAATCAATCCGTTCGTCGTCCTTGCGGACGCCGTACGGCACGATCGAGTAGAGCTTGCCCGAGAAATTCAACGGGTGGCCGTGAGTGAGATGGCCGCCGTGGGCGAGATTCATGCCGAGCACCGTCTCGCCCGGCTTGAGCAGCGTCAGGTAAACGGCCATGTTCGCCTGCGCGCCCGAGTGAGGCTGTACGTTGACGTGCTCGGCACCGAAGAGCGCTTTCGCCCGTGCGATGGCCAGCGACTCGGCGACGTCGACGAACTCACAGCCGCCGTAGTACCGCTTCCCTGGATACCCTTCCGCGTACTTGTTCGTCATCACCGAGCCGGCTGCTTCGAGGACCGCGCTGCTGACGAAATTCTCGGACGCGATGAGCTCCAGCCCTTCGGCCTGACGCGTCGTCTCGTGACGGATGGCGTTGGCGATGTCGGGGTCGGTATCCGCGAGAGAGCGCTGCATCGGAGAAACCGCGGCGTTGGACATAGAGCGACGATTGTACTATGCAGGCTCTGGGCTCTAGGCTATGGGCGTTGGGCAATGTGACGACTTCGCGTCAACACGAGAGCCAACGCCGAAAGCCAAAAGCCGAAAGCCAACATGCCTGGCATCATCGTCATCTCCTCACGCGGCGAGCAGCGCGTTCGCAGCGGCCATCCGTGGGTGTATCGCGCGGATGTTGTCGATGTGCGGGCGGAAGGCGGTGAGATCGTTCGGGTCGTCGGCCCGCGCCGCCGCACTATCGGATACGCGCTCTTCAGCGATCGCTCGCAGATTCCGATTCGCATGCTCACGCGCGGCGAGGACGTGGCGGATCTGTCGCTTCTCCGCACCCGGCTTCAACATGCGCTGCAGTTCCGGGCATCGCTGCAGCTCGATGCGACGGCGTATCGGCTCGTTCATGCGGAAGCCGATCTTCTTCCGTCGCTCGTCGTGGACAAGTATGGTGATTGCCTCGTCGTCCAGACGCTGTCTCAGGGGATGGACCGGCTGTTGCCGTCGATTACAGACATGCTGGTCGAGCTGGCCGCGCCGACGGGTATTCTGGCGCGTAATGATCCAAAGGTCCGCACGCTCGAAGGTCTCGAACAGACGGTCGAGACTCTCTACGGCGAGGTCCCGGAATCGGTGGTTGTACGGGAAGGTCCGGTTGAGTACGTCGTCGACCTCCGCAAGGGGCAAAAGACCGGTCTCTTCCTCGACCAGCGCGAGAACCGCGACGCGGCCGCCCGCTACGCGCGCGGCAGCCTCCTCGACTGCTTCAGCTACCACGGTGGATTTGCGCTGCGGCTCGCGCATCAGTGTCCGCAGGTCGAGGCAATCGACATCTCGCCCGATGCCGTCGCGCGAATCCGCGCCAACGCAGAGCGAAACGGCGTGTCGCATGTCGAGGCGCGCGAGGCAAACGTTTTCGACGAGCTTCGACGGCTCGAACGCGCTGGCGCTCGCTACGACACCATCGTGCTCGACCCGCCTGCCTTCGCCAAGAACAAGGCGTCCATCCCGAGTGCGATCGCCGGTTACAAGGAGATCAACCTCCGCGCACTGCGGCTTTTGGGTCCTGGCGGGTACCTGATCACTTGCAGCTGCTCCTATAACGTCAACGAGCAGATGTTCGCGGCGACGTTGCACGAGGCGTCCGTCGACAGCCACGCGCAGGCGACGATCGTCGAGAAGCGGACGCAGGGACGAGATCATCCCGTGCTCATCGGCGTGGCGGAGACGCACTACTTGAAGTGCTTCATACTACGGAGACTGGAGTGACTCGAACGGGGTCACGGGTGTTCACGGGTTCACAGGTGCTCAGGTGCTCGGGTTCCGGTTCACGGGTTCATCGGGTTCCGGTTCAGGGGTTCGTCGCGAGGTTCAGAGGTTCAAACGGTGCTTAGGTGCGCGCCCCCCGAGTCATTCAGCGCGGGGACCTTGGCAAAAACTGCCGCCGTGAAAGCACCTTCGCAGTGCATTTCCGTCACTGATTGGACC
Source organism: Vicinamibacterales bacterium (assembly GCA_036507475.1). Lineage (GTDB taxonomy): Bacteria > Acidobacteriota > Vicinamibacteria > Vicinamibacterales > UBA2999 > DATCJA01. The sequence continues at coordinate 422 of DATCJA010000139.1, read as the reverse complement.
GCTATGCGGCCCCAAACGCGAATTTTGTACTCGTTGTGAATCCCGCATAGCGGTCCTAGGCGCGCGGAGCGCGCCAAGAAGATGCTGCCAACCAGCCAAGGGCAATAATCACCGGGATATCAAGGGCAGGCCCTTGGCTGGTTCGTGATCGTTCTTGCGCGCTGTCGTCGAAGGAAACAAAACCAACGACGGTTCACGGGTTTCCAGGCTCGGCGGACGTTTCGCCCTCGGCCCAGCATGGGACGTGCTGTCGTCGCTGCCATGGGCGTACATTCATACCAGGACCTCGATGTCTGGCGGCTTTCCAATGAGTTGAAGCTCGGAGTGTATGCGCTGCTTCACAGTGCCGCCGTTCAGCGCGATCCGGAATTTCGCAACCAGATTCGAAACGCGGCGGCGTCCGCTCCTCGAAATATTGCGGA